>NZ_JBFHJO010000001.1:0-283429 GCF_041595835.1 Marinobacter sp.
CAGAAGCAATTGGAGCCGGATTCTTCCAATTCTGGGTGGACCTAATATGGGGTCAGGGTCAAGAAAGTTGGGAGCAGGTCACTCCGCCCAGGGCATCGCCGACGGCACCACCTAGGAGGCAAGCGGTAAATAAATTCACTGGGTCAGAGTTAAGTTCGTGGCGAGTTGATGCCATGACGATGGACCATCCAGAGATGGGCTTGGGCTGGCTTAGTACACATTCATTGAATGACACAAGACAGGAAACGCCCGGGCCTATTTCATGAGGCCCAGGCGCAAAACAACGTTCTGTTAGAAACGGAACTCAGGTCCTACGCTAAAGACGTTGATATCGGTTTCGCCGGTTTCATCTTCATCACCGACGTTAACGAGATAATCCCAGTCAGCACGTAGGCGTACCGAGTCAGAGACATCAAAGCTAACGCCAAGCCCCGTTCGGAATGCAACACCCGTATCGCTATCGCTCTCAGAAACCGTCATAAAGCCGTTACTAGCCGTCGCTTCATAATTTAGGCGCCACAACAGCAGACCCGCCTTGGTGAACACCTTAAACGGCCCTGCTTCCGGCATTCCTAGCTGAAACGTTGTATCAACGAAGTGTCCATTAACCGCACCGGCAACAGCCACGCCACTCAACACTCCGGATACCTCTACGTCATCGATATAACGGTAGCCAAACTCAAGGTTCGCAAAACCGTTTAGCTCCGTTCCCCCGTATACACGCAGAGAGAGCGCACTGTCGTCGCACGAAGTCTCCGACCCATCACAGAAATCCTCCACTGTAGCCTGCCCTAACGACACACCTACATACCCTGCCTGCGGTTCAGCGGCTTGCGCCGAAGTGTGAGCCAGAACGGCAAGGGACAGAACCAACGCAGATTTATTCAACTTCATTTCAACTTCCTTTTAATAACAATAAACACTCGCTACTCATCAGAGTGAACGAGCCACCGAATCTGGTCTATGCAAACCGTTTGCTTATTTGCTACCGGTTTCAGACACGACCAAGCCATCATGCCCTGCAGGTGCGACAGGTAGAGTCGCCAAATCGATCTACCCCTAGAACAGTGGGGGTGTCTTGTTTGCCAAGTGCAGTCTGGGCAGCGACCTTCGCGCTCTCGAATTGATCTTCCCACGCTTCTTGGCTAATCCGGTCGTTATGGAAATCCCAGCCCCCCTGGAACACATACCGGTTACTCGGCAACACACGGATGCTTTTTGGAAACTCCGCCCAAGCCAGCTGCTCCAGCTGTCGGTTTTTATCCAAGCCGGATAGCTTCTCGAGAAAACTACTGAAAGAATGCTTTTCAGAGGTTCGATACTCATCACCGATCTCGGTTGCGTAGGCCGCATTGAAGGCGATCCAGAGGAAAATAAACTGACCGTCTAAATCCTCTGCTTGCTCGGCGCGGTTTAGAACCTCATCCAGTGGGAAGCGCATGGATTCAAGGGCAATTCGTAGAAGCAACTTCGAACTCGACGGTATGGCCAACAAGGTATGCAGACGCCACATAGGAACTGACTTTCTGCTTACACCAGTTCAATGCTAGGTTCTTTTCTTCATAATCGACACCATCCCAGCATTGCTTTAGGTCAGTGGCACGATCTGCTGCGAGGATAGCCTCGGACTTAGTGATTGTGCAGGAGCTGTACGTGCTCTTTTTTGAACCATCGGAATTTTCGCTACCGCCACAGGCGGTGAGGAAAAAAGCAGTTGCGAGAATCGTAGCTATGCGTTTCATTATTCAATCTCCTTAGTTTCACCACACTCGATGTGGCTGAGCTCCATGCCCACTTGAACTTCAACTTTCTCGCCAACAAGACAAGGTTGCAGCATTGCCACGCCTGCCCCTAATTCTCGATACTCACCATTCACCCACAAATCTACCGCTTGGTCGGTAAGGTTTAGGATGGATGCTGACGTTGGGTTGCGATCAACATCATTTGCCACAGCCGCGGTAGACACCAACAAACCCAAGCACATCATTCTGATTTTCATGTTATTCCTTAGATTCAATTTCCTGCCCCAAAAGCCATAACATTCAGGCTTAGGTTGCACCCCTCTCTATAGCGATGGCTGACAGATTAACGCCCCGCCAACCATTCGCATGGTGAAACCCGTATCAAACTGGCTCAGACGAGATCGGCTTCTCTGGTGAAGTATAAGTGTCTGAACCTGAACTCCCGACAGCGGTACCGACTTCAGCGTCAGCCCTGTTGTCATTCGGTAAAGTTACCGCTTCCTTCATCCATTCATGCCAGGCTTCACATGGTGCGAAAATAATCAGACTCGAAACCTCATTTCCCGTGGATTCACTCGGTACTGATCCCTGACATTTCCCTATTAATACATCGTCGCAGGCTAACAGGTAGGCTGCACTTTTTATAAAGCCAATAGTGCTTGATTTAGAGCCACATTCCAAGACTTGAGTCGCTTTCACCAACATGCATAGAAATTCGACATAGTCGCCTGCATGGGAAGCGACACAGTATGTCGCTGTGTAATCCCCCCATTTTTAACCTCTCTTTTGAGTAGAGGTTAAGCGACCTCCAGCAGCCTGGATGGGGGAAGTCATCAAAAAGGAAGTCCGAGACTTGCTCAATAACACAGAGCTCACTGACGAGGTGCTGGCCGTTGAAATTTATGATATTGAAAAACGGATGAGCTTGGAGTTCGATACCCCTAGCGAGCCTCATGAGATCTTTTCAGGCGACCCTGTATTGGAAGATGGAGTCTTCCTGCTATATGCGACAGATGATGATCTCGCGAAATTTGCAATCGGAACAGCCGAACAACGTATCCCCTATATGCATCCCAGGGAGGCTTACCAATACCTGATTTTCCTGCGCGAAAAGGCACTTGAAAGGGCCTGAGCCCAACACAATAATCTAGCCTTATTTTTTACCAACATGTAGCCTCAATTCACTATTAAGCCTCGACCAATTCCGGCGAGGCTTTTTGCTATCAGTTGCTAAACACGCCCGGAGGAATCACTCGATACCGCGGATAATATTTTGGGTTTAATTTGGATATTTTTTGGTCAGGAATACAACTAAAATCAACAGGATTAGTGCGTTGATTTTGCTGTAAAGAAATGGAGGCGCGGGTCGGAATCGAACCGGCGTACACGGAGTTGCAGTCCGCTGCATAACCACTCTGCCACCGCGCCGGGTAAGCCTTGACAGGCCTTTGCTCTCAGGAGGCATTGAGAGACTTTGAAATGGAGCGGGAAACGAGATTCGAACTCGCGACCCCAACCTTGGCAAGGTTGTGCTCTACCAACTGAGCTATTCCCGCTCTTCGTTCAGAGGCTTTGCCTCGTCAACGGATGCGTATTCTACGGATTACGCTGGTTTCGTCAACAACTTTTTTCAACCTTTTGTTTTTATAGGTAATGTGGGTGTTTTTTAGCCAAAATCAACACGTATCATTTCAGGCCAACCCCCTAAAACAGCGAACTGGCCCCAAGATAGCAAAGAATATTTCCATCAGTATGAGCAACCGCACTCTTAATCTCACGCCAGGGCTTGCTCATGCGCATTCAAATATTTACATACTCCTGTTTTGCTGCACTTCTATTTTCCACCACTACTCCTGGCTTGGCATCCGAGTGGGTAACCGAACAACAAGGTAAAGAACGAGGCGACATTACCACTTCTGTACGCGTCGTCTCAGACACACCCATAAAACAATTCCGCGGAGTGGTAGAAACCCAGCATTCCATAGCGGCCGCACTTGCAGTAATTGATGATATTTCTTTGTGTCAGGAATGGATTTATAACTGCCAAAAGGCCCGCCACTACTACACCAGCGAAGGCCAACGGCTGTTGTGGATGATGTTTGATGGAGTCTGGCCGGTGTCCGACCGCGACCTGATCATGCAGTCTACATTTACTCAAGAACAAGCTGGTGGAGCTGTCACGGTCCAATCCATCGGTATGAAAAGCGCTGCGCCGGAACAACCAGGCTATGTACGCATTCCAATGCTGGACAACAGTTTCTATCTCGAACCCTTGGCCGATGGCTGGACTCGTATCACCTTTACCACCCACGTGGACCCGGGCGGGCTAGTACCGGCATGGGTCGCAAACATTGTCGCCACTGATGCGCCCATTCATACACTGGAAGGATTAAAACGAATGATGGATCAGGAACCGTTCAGGAATTACACAATGGATAACATGCCAGAAGAACTGTTGGAGAAGCATAAACTGCGCTTCTCCACCCAGGATCTGTAAAGAGCCTTGTCGATATAGAGCTCAGGAATTACCGTCACTTGAATGGTTGGCTTTGGCCACTTGGGCAGGGCTATCACAATTCAGGAAACTAGACGTCTGAAGCCACTTCTGGTCAGGATAGTAAGTGAAAACAAGCTGGCCGCCTTTCAGGTTGTCAACGACTGACCGGATCACATTCCGATCAACTGCGGGGCAGCCGTGACTGCGACCGATCCGCCCATAGTCTGCAACCCAGTCCGGACTGACATAATCTGCGCCGTGAATAACAATTGCCCGTTGACGAGCCAGGTCATTAATGCCCGGCTCCAGGCCATCAAGCCGCAAAGAATACCCATGCGAGCCTTTATAGCTTTCATTCGCTTTGAACAGGCCAATGCTTGACTGGTGACTGCCCTCAATATTAGAAAACGAGTTAGCCTCCACTTCGCCTGAGTTCTTCCCATGGGCGACAAGGTCTTTAAGCAGTAGACTGCCCTGCTCTAAATCGAAAATCCACATCCGCTCATTATTGGATGGCAAGGAAAAATCGATCACGGCTAAGCGTTCTGGCATGGCTACACCATTATTTACGGCACACCGTGTTGCTTTGAATGCGGCATCCAGAACATCAGGGTTAAGTTTGGGTGCAGAGTCCGCCAACTGAGCAAGAAGACTATCGTCAAATGGCTCCCCATGAGCGTGAGCGGAAAGAGACAAACAAAGTGCCAGGCCCGGTAACAATGAAAAAGGGCTTCGTTTATTGTGCTGAAACATCCGCACATCACCTCAAGAATTAAGAGTGTCAGGTATCTGACTGATAATATGCCCCATTCTAGCAGCGAAATTTGAGACTTTTGTCATTCCGTACATTTTTTAACCTTCCGGCTACAATTCCACCGCATTTCTACTGCGCTTTCGCCATGGTAGACTTGCAACAACTCAACGGGGTGCCCTTTCAGGGCTGAGACCACACCCGCGGAACCTGACACGGATAATGCCGGCGAAGGGATTGAGTAGCACTGTACCAAACAGTGTTTGCCGCGGCATGGTTACTCCCCTTTTTACACAGGATGCCGCACATGTTTTACCGTTTGTCACTTCTGTTATTGGCCGTATCTCTGCCACTGGCTGCGAAGTCTTCTGACCACCCGGTTCTGAATGTGTACACCCACCCTTCTTTCGCCGCTGAATGGGGCCCGGGGCCCGGTGTAAAGGAAGCGTTTGAAGCGCACTGCGCATGTACTCTGAACTATACGGTTCTGGACAGCGGAGGGGATATTCTTCAACGGCTTCGGCTAGAAGGTACATCCACACCTGCGGATATTGTTCTGGGCCTGGACACAGCCACAATGGAAACTGCACGTCAAACCGGGCTCATAGGTAAACATGAGCGCACTTTAGAACAACTGGCTCTTCCCATTGACTGGAACGACTCACATTTTATCCCCTACGATTGGGGCTACTTTGCATTTGTGTACGATACACAGCAACTGCCTGAGCCACCCGCCAGCCTAGACGCGCTGATTAATGCTCCGGACGACTTGAAAATCGTCATTCAAGACCCCCGCACCAGCACTCCAGGGCTGGGTCTGTTGTTATGGATGCACTCGGTATACGGTGATGAAGCATCGGCAAAATGGGAACAACTCAGCAAGAAAATTCTGGCAACAACCCAGAGTTGGAGTGACGGCTATTTTTCACTGTTCATGAATGGCGAAGCTCCGATGATCCTGTCCTATAGCACGTCCCCGGCTTACCATATGGCTATTGATAAAACCGACCGCTATCAGGCCGTCGAATTCAAAGAAGGCCATTATCTGCAAGTCGAAGTTGCGGCTTTGGTTGAATCGTCCAAAAACAAAGACCTCGCCCGATCGTTTCTGGACTTCATGCTAACGCCAGATTTTCAGCGGCACATTCCACTGAAAAATGTGATGTACCCGGCTATCGACCTTGGGACTGAACTACCCGAAGTATTTGATCGGCTGATAACCCCCAAAAACACCTTTTTTATGCCACCCGCAGAAGTTGCAAGCCAGCGTCGCAAGTTGATCAACGACTGGCTGAACGCTATGACCCAGTAGCGCAATGAATTCTCCAGCCCGAACCGCCCCACTTAGCCACCCTGGATGGCAGCTGGCCCCTGGACTATTGCTCGGGCTGTCCCTGATTCTGCTCATCGCTTTCGGGCTTGGTAGCATGCTGCTGACAGCAGGCAGCCTTGATATCGCCACTGTACTGAACAGCCGGTATCTGCAGGGCGTAGTGTGGTTTACAGTTTGGCAGGCAATGTTGTCGGTATTTCTAAGCCTGGTCCTGGCGTTACCGGTTGCCCGGGCGCTGGCCAGGTATAAGCATTTCCCGGCGCGCGGTTTGCTGCTGAGAATTATGGAGTTAAGCCTGGTACTGCCAACAATCGTGGCGGTTTCCGGTATTATCGGAGTTTATGGCAGGCAAGGTTGGGCTACCGGACTTCTAAACGAGTGGGCTCCCGGGCATGGCTGGAGCCTGTATGGCCTGAATGGCATACTCTTAGCCCATGTTTTCTTCAACGCACCACTTGCCGCAAGAGTGATGCTGCAAGCCTTGGAAGCCATTCCGTCATCACGACTTCGGATAGCATCCCAGCTAGGTCTTCGCGGATGGTGGCTGTGGCGTTCGGTTGAGTGGCCCGCCTTGCGGCCGGTGTTACCAGGGCTATTTGCCTTGGTGTTCACGTTATGCTTCACCAGCTTTGCCATCATCATGACACTGGGTGGAGGCCCTGCCGCCACTACCCTGGAAGTAGCTATATACCAAGCACTTCGATTTGAATTTGACTTCCCTCAGGCGGCTGTATTGGCGGTCATTCAGCTCCTGATTTGTGGCGGTTTGTGGTTGCTGGTTTTCCGCCAGCGCCTGGAGTCATCACTTATACCCAACCGGCAACTTTCTCACCCGGTACCGCTTAGGGGGTGGCCGTTACAAAGCGCTTTTTATGCCACCCTTCTCTTTATATTCAGCGTTTTCTTACTGCTCCCTCTTACAGCAATTGCCAGCCGCGGTTTACCAACTCTTTTTTCATTTGGTAGTGGTTCAGTTTATGAACAACTGCTTCCAGCCACCGGTCGAAGTTTACTGATTGCCTTGCCTGCCGGTTTTGGTTCCGTTGGCAGCGCCTTGTTTATTTTGGCCTCGGCCCGAAAAGCTCAGAATGGAATATTGAAAGCCATCCCTACAACTACCGGTTATCTCCCCTTAATCGTCCCCCCCATTGTTCTCGGCACAGGGCTATTTCTGCTGTTACGGCCGGGGCTGGGACACAATGCGCAAGGCTGGGTTTTAGTGGCCTTGATAAACAGCCTGATGGCCCTGCCCTTCATTATTCAGATCTTACGTGGCCCATTGAACAGCCTCGACAGTCATTCTCTGCGAGTAGCGGACCAGTTAGGCATTATTGGCTGGTATCGCTGGCACCGGATCTACTGGCCACTATTACGCCGGCCTATAGCGCTGGGGCTTGCCTATGGAATTGCCCTGTCTATGGGTGATTTTGGTGTTATCGCACTCTTTGGAAGTCCCGGGCAACCCACTCTGCCAGTTCTGCTTTATCAGCAGCTTGGCAGCTACCGAGTATCCGAAGCCGCCGGGACTGGTTTATGGCTGCTGATCCTTCTTGTACTCATTTTCGGACTGTTTTCAGCCATGGGTCGTCCCCCCATCTATCGCAGGCATACATCTTCCTCGCCAGCACTCCTGGAGCCCAAACATGCTTAACGTAGAACGCCTGTGTTTTCTTTACCCAGGCCAGGAAAACGGCTGGGAATATCATTTCTCGTTAACACCAGGCCAGTGCATTGCTATTCATGGGCCTAGCGGGTCAGGTAAAACAACGTTGCTTAACCTCATTGCAGGTTTTCTTGAACCAGACTCAGGAACAATATGTTGGAACAAGCGGCCAATCCAGCATTTAGCCCCCTGGGAGCGACCTGTCACCAGCGTTTTTCAAGAACATAACCTGTTTGAACATCTGGACGTAGCGACCAATATTGGCCTTGGTTTGCACCCGGGATTAAAACTCAGCCCCGAACAAAAAAAACAGATAGATCAAGGCCTGGAGCGCACAGGCCTGGCGGGTTTCAGCAAACGGATGCCCGGTGACCTTTCAGGAGGTCAGAGGCAACGGGTAGCGCTCGTCAGAGCCATTCTTCGCCGCCAGCCCTTATTGCTTCTGGATGAGCCCCTGACCGGATTGGATTCAGAGGCTAAAAATAGCCTTAGAACCATGTTACTTGAAGAGAAATCCCGAGGCGTTGCCTTGATTCTCGCAAGCCATGATGAAGAAGATCGAAAGATACTGGCAGACCACTACTGGAATCTTTAAGCTTGGAGTGAACAGTTACAGGGATGTCTTTACTCAGTGGCGATCCGTTCCGGACTTCTTTCATCATCACCAGGCCAGCTTCCAGGTAGTGCGGAATTCAACGGCACTCATTTGGTTCTGAGTGGCGCCTGGACCTTAGCTCAATACAGCTCACTATCTCAGCTGATAAGCACTATTCAGCAGAAAGCACCTCCCGAATTTACACCGGATCTGTCTCAACTGGGGCGAGTCGATACCGCCGGTGCCTCACTCCTTGTAAAACTCGTTGGTGCGCGCGCCCTGCTCATGGCGTTAAATAGCTCGGGGCTGGCCGATGAACAAAAGGCGCTGATAAACGCTGTTGCTTCGGCCATGGAGAACGATGAGTTCTGCCCCCCCAAAATAAACCCAATACTGGCGTTTCTGGGCACTATTGGACAAAAGGTCACGTCCGTTTCCCGGCTCATGTGGCTACTTTCCGGATTTATCGGCGAAACACTTTCCTCGTTGTTTTACATCCTCCCCCGCCCCAGCCGATGGCGGGTGACTTCTTTTGTTGCAGCCGTGCAAGATACCGGCCTCAACGCACTGCCTATTGTCGCCCTGCTGACCTTTTTGGTAGGCGCAGTTATTGCTTTCCTGGGAGCGACAGTACTGCAGGATTTTGGTGCGACAATCTACACCGTAAACCTGGTAGCTTTTTCATTCCTTCGGGAGTTTGGCGTTTTGCTTGCTGCCATTTTGTTAGCCGGTCGCACTGCCAGCTCATTTACTGCACATATCGGCGCCATGAAGGTCAATGAAGAGTTGGACGCCATACGCACCCTTGGCCTTAATCCTGTTGAGTTGCTGGTTCTGCCTCGTGTGTTGGCAATGATGGTGAGCCTTCCTGCACTTACCTTCATTGGCATGATTTCGGGAATGGTCGGTGGCGCCGTTGTGTGCGCAATAACACTGGACATTCCTCCAAGCCAGTTTATAGCCATAGTTGAACGTGATATCGCCCTGAAACACTTCCTGGTGGGGCTCGGTAAAGCTCCGATATTTGCGTTTTTGATTGCAGTGATTGGTTGTCTTGAAGGCTTCAAGGTGGCTGGCAGTGCGCAGTCCGTAGGTGAACACACCACTTCAAGCGTGGTTCAGTCGATCTTCATGGTGATCTTACTGGATTCAATCGCCGCATTGTTTTTTATGGAAATGGGCTGGTAACACATGGCTAAACCTGACAATCCCCAACACAACAAGCCGATAATTGAAGTCCGTGGGCTGAACACTCGATTTGGCAATCACATAGTTCACGATGGCCTGGATTTAGATTTATATACTGGTGAAATTCTGGGAGTGGTAGGCGGTTCAGGAACCGGAAAGTCAGTTCTACTACGAACGATTGTGGGATTAAACGCACCAGACGCAGGACATATTCATGTATTTGGCGTGGATCTGACTGAACTCTCTTCAGCGGAAAGATCGTTATACGAACAGCGCTTTGGTGTACTTTTTCAAGGAGGTGCACTATTTACATCGTTAAACCTGGTGCAGAACATCTCTCTACCCTTGATCGAACATGCAGGACTAAGCCGGTCCGATGCGGAAGAACTGGCCCGAATGAAATTATCGCTGACAGGCTTGCCTGCAGACGCTGCTTTAAAATACCCGGCTGAACTGTCTGGAGGAATGGTTAAACGTGCAGCCCTGGCCCGCGCACTGGCGCTGGACCCGGAAATTCTGTTTCTGGATGAACCCACCGCCGGGCTGGACCCAATTGGTGCCGCCGCGTTTGATGACCTCATTGTGACTCTGAGCAACGCCTTGGGATTAACTGTATTTCTTGTCACCCATGATCTGGACACCCTCTACACAACCTGCAACCGCGTAGCAGTATTATCCCAACGTAAAGTATTAATAGCGGGCACCCTTGACGAAGTTGCTCAAACAAATGACGCATGGGTTCAACAGTATTTTCACGGCCCCCGCGGGCGTGCGGCCATCACGGCCCGAAACAGACTGACACAACAGGAGCCCAGCTAAATGGAACCAAAGGCCCATCACGTCATTATAGGATTGTTTACGCTGGCAGTAGTGAGCGCTGCCCTGCTGTTTGCGTTGTGGCTGGGCAAGTCTTCAGCTGACCGTGAATGGGCTTATTATCAGATTGGGTTTGACCATCCGGTCAGCGGTCTGACTAAAGGCAATCCGGTTTTATACAGCGGTATTCAGGTCGGAGATGTTCTGGACCTGACCCTGGCTCCGGAAAATCCGGCCAATGTTCGTGTGCTGGTTCGTGTTCACAAAGAAATACCGGTGCGCGTAAACACAAAGGCCGGGCTGGTACTGGCCAATATAACGGGTAGCATGAGTATCCAGTTCACCGGTGGTACACCTGAAAGCCCGATACTTGAGGGGGATCGTGAAAACCCGCCATTGATAACAGCAGAGCCTTCCACACTCAGTAACCTTCTCAATAACGGCGAAGCCATGCTGTCTCAGGCTGAACAGCTATTAACCAACATGAACCGATTGCTCGCTACCGAAAACGTCGAAAATATTACGGTTCTTCTTCGCAATACCCGGGAAGCCACCGACTCCCTTCTTGCTAACAGAGATACCCTCATCGAGCTGCTGGCTAAGTTTGACAGTGCTGCCGTGCGTGCCGAAGAAGCAGCGATAAAGGTATCCGGTGTTTCAGACAACACCCGCTCAGTACTAAACGATCGAGTTGTCCCCGTGCTTAACGCAATGGATGTTGCCCTGTCGACCTTGCAACCGTCTTTAGAGCGAGTTGACAAGATTACCAGCAGCAATGAACACGCTTTGGATGCGGGCCTTCAGGGTCTTTCTCAGCTTGATCCCGCACTGCGCGAGTTAAGGCGCACTCTGCGTAACCTGAATGCCTTTACCCGCCGGCTCGAACAAGACCCGTCAGGCACTCTCTGGGGCGGAACAACCATCAAGGAGTTTGAGCAATGACATCATTTATAGCCCGGCTCGCAATCCTGACGACAGCAATATCGACAGCTGCCTGCACTGTGCTTCCCCGGCCTGAACCGCCCCGGGTCATGGACCTTGCTGTTGCACCGTCACAAACCACATATGACCAGGCATTACCGTTTACTGTTCGAGTTGATACCCCCCTCGCTTCAGCCCCGATAGACAGCTCGATCATTCTGTTAAAGCCAACCCCATACGAATTTCAGGCGTTCAGACAAGCCCGTTGGCGGGACAGCACCGCAGTACTTATCCGGGATCATCTCGCCAGACATCTACGCAATAGTCACGGCTTTCGTAACATCGTGATAGACACAAGCCCGGCAAACACCAATATCACACTACTGACAGAACTGTCGGCCTTTTATATCAGTGTCATCAGGGCTAACAAACCTGAAGCCATCCTTGAATTACATGCCGAACTGACAGAAAACCGGAGCGGTGAAAGCCTCTGCATTCGTAACTGGTCTATTCGGGAGCCTTCGGAAGACACCGACCTGGACTCAGCGGTAGAAGCATTCTCCCGTGCAGGAAACACCCTTGCGGAAGAGCTTACTCATTGGGCCCGGAGCTGTGTAAACAAGGCACCTTCAACTGCCCCCTGAGTTAAGCCTGACTCTCTTTGCTTTTAGCCTTGGGGAACAGGTCGCCCCAGGCCGCATGCAGGTACAGATACATAGACCAAAGAGTCAGTGCCGCTGCAATATACAGCAATCCAATTGCCACATATGCCCAGAAATTGCCCGGAGGAAATGCCAGCAAACCAACAATGGCAGCGATCTGGGCGGTGGTTTTAATCTTACCAATATAGGAAACTGCCACGCTGCCACGGCTGCCGATTTCGGCCATCCATTCTCTCAGCGCTGAGATCACGATTTCACGCCCGATGATGATCGTCGCAGGAATAGTGAGTAATACGGCAGCGTAGCCTTCAATCAGAACCGCCAGCGCTACGGCAACCATCAGTTTGTCCGCCACCGGATCCAAAAAGGCGCCAAATGGCGTGCTTTGATTGAGCTTTCGGGCGAGATAACCATCGAGCCAATCGGTAATCCCCGCCAGCGCAAAAATAGCCGCGCTAGCCATGTAACTCCACTCTGAGGGTAAATAGAAAACCACCACGAACACCGGGATCATCACGATGCGAGACATGGTAATTAGGTTCGGTAAATTCATGGTTTCCCTATTATTCGTTGTGCAGTGCTGCGTAAATGGATTCGGCCAGTGCTTTGCTGATGCCTTGCACTTTGGCGATTTCGTCAACACCGGCTTTCCGGATTCCCTGTATGCCACCGAAATAGCGTATCAGTTCCCGCCGGCGTTTTGGCCCTACTCCTTCGATGCCCTCAAGAGTGGACTGTCTGCGTTTTTTATCACGCCGTGCCCGGTGGCCGGTAATAGCAAACCGGTGCGACTCATCCCGTATATGCTGAATCAGGTGCAGTGCCGGTGAATCGGCCGGCACCCGGAAAATGGCATCCGTCATGGCATCGATCAATTGTTCCATGCCAGCCCTGCGAGTGACACCCTTCGCAACACCAATCAACGGGATATCTGAAATCCCCAGCTCGTCAAACACTTCTCTGGCGATATTCAATTGGCCTTTACCGCCATCAATAAACACCAAATCGGGTCTTTTGCCCTCGCCATTAACCAAGCGTCGGTAGCGACGAGTCAAAACCTGGCGCATAGCCGCGTAATCGTCTCCGGCTTTAACATCCTCAATATTGTATAGCCGATAATCGCTCTTGAGGGGGCCATTCTCGTCGAAAACCACGCAGGATGCGACGGTATTTTCCCCATGACTATGGCTGACATCAAAACACTCCATGCGAGAAGGTGTTTCCGTCAACTCAAGCAAGTCCCGTAATGCAAGCAACCGCCGATAAACTGTCTCTTTGCTGGCGAGGTGAGTCAACAATGTTTGCCGGGCGTTGGTCATAGCAAGCTCTAGCCAGCGCTTTCGCTCACCTCGCACGTTTCCGCGGATTCGGGTTTCACGGTTTGCCGACTCTGTAAGAGCTTTCGTTAATAATTCCTGTCCATCTACGTTAACCGGAACCAGAATATCCTTGGGGATTTCCCGCCGGGTATCACCGCCAAAATAATATTGCCCAAGAAATGATGACAGCAACTCTCCTTCTGATTGCTCCAGTGAGAACCTCGGGAAATAATCTTTGGTGCCAAGCACCCTCCCACCACGCACAATAATCACCACAATGCACACGATGCCCGCATCCTGAGCAATGGCAATCACATCCGCATCGCCACCTTCACCGTCTACTGACTGCTGCTCCTGCACGTGACGCAGATGGTTAACCTGATCGCGATAGATTGCTGCTTTTTCAAACTCAAGTTTGGCTGAAGCCTCTTCCATCGCGTTCATCAGATCATGAATGATCGCAGGGTTCTTGCCCTCCAGAAACATAGTGGCACGGCGGATATCTTGCTGATACTCCTCAGGAGTAATGTATCCCACACAAGGAGCGGTACATCGATTAATCTGATACTGCAGACAAGGACGATTTCTATTCCTGAAATAGCTTTCATCACAAGACCTTATGCGGAAAACCTTTTGTAAAATATTAAGACTTTCCTTGACGGCTCCTGAGCTTGGAAACGGCCCGAACCAAGTGCCGCCCCCCTTTTTGGTCCTCCCCCGACGGAACGTCAGCGATGGATAATCAGCGTGAGATGATAAGTAAATATAAGGGTAAGATTTATCATCCCTGAGCAGAATATTATAAGGCGGACGAAGTGATTTAATCAGGTTTTGTTCCAGCAGCAGAGCTTCGGTTTCGCTGCCGGTAACCGTAATTTCAATGGAGTGAATCTTGCTGACCAGCGCCTCTGTTTTGGGGGCCAGGCCGGTTTTTCGGAAGTAACTGCTAACGCGGTTTTTCAAATTTCGGGCTTTACCCACATAGAGTATAGCCCCGGCACTATCGTACATTCGATAAACACCGGCACGTTCAGACAGTTGTTTCAGGAAGCTTTTACTGTCAAACCCCCGCATTGGCTCGACAGGTTCAGACGGTGTCGGCATCCAGCAATCCAAGTCGTACCGCCATCAGTGCCAACTCCACATCGCTGGAGATCTCCAGCTTCTCGAAAATCCGGTAGCGATAGCTATTCACAGTTTTCGGGCTCAAGCAAAGCTTGTCCGAAATATCCTGAACTTTCTGACACTCCACCACCATCATGGCAATTTGCATTTCCCGCTCAGACAAACGCTCGAACTTTGAAAGCTCACCATCCTCATCCTTGTCGCCACCCAGGTTTTTCAAAGCCATTTTCTGAGCGATTTCGGGACTGATATAACGCTGACCAGAATGAGCTTTTCGAATGGCGCGAACCATTTCCTGAATATCCGACCCCTTGGTAATATAGGCTGCGGCGCCACTTTGCATGACTCGGGTGGGATACGGGTCATCAGCACAAGCCGTTACCACAATAACCCGGATAGAATCATCAAACCTGAGAATTCTCCGGGTAGCTTCAAGCCCGCCGATTCCAGGCATACGAATATCCATCAGAACGATGTCCGGACGGGCATTGCGTACAAACTCAATAGCGCCCTCACCAGAAGCAGCCTCGCCAATCACATCGATGTCGGGATCGTCTGCCAACATACGGGTAATACCCGAGCGCACCAGTTCATGGTCATCAACAACCAGTACCCTGATCAAAGCTCACCTCACCATCAGGTAATAAAAATCAATCTGATTGTAACGTTTACACCATCGACAGGATAGGCAAGCCACCCAAAACCTTGTCACACGTCATAGATCAGGCTCCCATCAAATCAGGCCGGGGCGGCCAGACTTGCGGTATTTTCTACTGGATCAAACCAAACTACGAGGTCACCCTGACTTATTGCTGAAAGAACCCTGCTGCGCTCAGCAAGCGGGTTTTCGGTATCATTCAAGCCATGGTAGCGAGTACAATACTCCTCTGCCAAACCCTCAAGCTGGTCCTGGGTAAGCAAGCTGGCCTCTACTACAAACTTCTCCTCTCGCGGATCCGGTTCAGGCTCCCGCTCTGTATATTCGTTCATATCATCTCCCGTGAAGGACCGTATATTATGGTTTAACGCCGCCAATCATACCCTAGCACCTTCAGACGGATCAGGATCTACCCGGTATTTATGTCGGCCAAGCATACGAACCTTCTCAATAAGCCGGCAATTCATTATCATCCCCGCTTTCACAAAGTTTGGAAGCTAATGAATCAAAACGTCTTCAAGCTAACCTTACCCATCCTGTTTGGCTACTTGCCTTTAGGCATGGCCTTTGGCGTACTGTTCACCACACAGCTGGACTATGCCTGGTGGGTTGCACCACTGATGGGGCTGCTGATCTACGCTGGCGCAGGACAGATTCTGGCCGTTAGCCTGCTATCGGTTAATGCAGGGCTTGTCGAAGTTGCCGTGGCAATGCTGGTACTTAATGCCAGACACCTGTTTTATGGCTTGTCATTACTTGGGCAATTCCGCGGCGCGGGCTGGCGTAAAGGTTATCTGATTTTCGGATTAACGGATGAAACATATTCGTTGCTCACTAGCCGCCCCCGTTCAAGTGACCGCCATCACGAACAAGAAGTCGATTTCCGGATCACGGGTTTCAACCAGATTTATTGGGTACTGGGTTGTACCCTGGGCGCACTTCTGGGGGAATGGGTAGCGTTCAACAGTACCGGCATTGAATTTGCCCTGGTCGCACTCTTTATTGTTCTAACGATTGAGCAGTTCAAGGTACTGAGGAATGGTTTTCCGATCTGGGCGGGAGCTCTTGCCGCCGGAGTTGCTATGCTGCTGATACCAGCCACCCATCAATTGATCGCCGCCATCGCCCTTGTCACCGGCGTACTGCTTCTGCACTACCGCTGTCATCGCCAAACAACACTGCAGCCGGAGACCAACCATGACTGAAAACTACTATCTGGCTGCGTTTATAGCCGTCTCGGCTCTGGCGACCTTCGCTACGCGCGTAGTACCGTTTCTATTTTTCGAAAGACACACAGAGCACCCACTTGTAAGACACCTGGGGCGCTATTTGCCGGCAGCCGTAATGGCGCTTCTGGCGACAATTTTTTTACAGCGATCGGCCCATTGGGATTCAGGACTTCCGGGACTAGATGCCTTGATACCCGGATGCCTGGTGGTGGCCATTCACGTCTGGAAAGGCAATGCTCTGTTGTCAATTGCAACAGGCACCGTCGCGTACATGATCATCCAGCAAACCGGCGTAGTAACAAGCGGGCTTTGATCAGAGCCCGTTTTCTACATTGGCCACCAGCCTTGAATCCTCGAGTGCAGCCGTTTTGTGCTTGAGTACACCTTTGTAGTCGGGATTCTCAATCATCGCGAGAAAGGCACTTATAGAGGGGTATCGAACCAATAACACCTGATCCCAGGATTCTTCTGGTGGTGCAATCAGGGAGCCAACACTACGGCCAGACCAAACCACTTCGGCGCCAACAGCTGTGACACATTCTGCAGCCTCATCCATATAGCGCTTATAGGCATCGCGCCCGGAACACTCTTCACTTTCATCCTTGTACTCAGCCCGGTCACGAAACCGCAGCAAATTCAACATAACTACCGGTTGATCTTTAGGGGTTTCCTGCAACACTTTCTTTAGCTCTTCCTGAGATGGGTCAGCGGCCGCCATAGGTGTTCCTGCTATTCGTTAAAGATAGTATCTGACTTCCGGAATACCTGAGAACAGTAAACTAAATTACCTGACCATGCACCACCCCATTAGCTTTTAGGGTAAGAGCTCTTGCTATATTGATCGTCATCGCGAGAGAATCGCAGGTTGCGCCTTAGTTATATACAAATAAGCAAAAACACTAAAAAGTGAATTTGTACACTGGGAGGGCCACGAACTGTGAGAAAAACACCATTAAAACTAGCCATATATGGACTCGCTGCACTTACCAGCTTTGCCCACGCCACCGAAGGTGATGCAACCCGGGGTGCGGAGGTCGCAAACCTTTGCGTCGCCTGTCACCAGGCCGATGGCAGTGGCATGCATATAGAGGGTGGTGAATCCTGGCCACGGCTCGCTGGTTTGAATGCCAGCTATTTCGCCAAACAGATTCATGACCTCAAAAACGGAACCCGCCAGAGCGCGACCATGACACCTTTCGTTGGCATGCTAGACGATCAGAAGATCGCAGATGTTGCTGCCTATTACAGCCAGATGAAGCCAACAGCGGGTCAAGGCGGCGAAGATGCCGATGAAGCCACACTAAAGCGCGGCGAACAGATTGCTGAACGCGGCGACTGGGCGAACTACATTGTGTCCTGCAAAAGCTGCCATGGCCCCGGTAACCGTGGTGCAGGCGATGTGTTCCCGGGCATTGCAGGCCAGCATGCAGGCTACATCAAAGCACAGCTGAACGCATGGAAGGCCGGCACTCGCAAAAACGACCCCCAGGACCTGATGGGTACCATTGCTCGCCGAATGAGCGATAAAGATATTCATGCCGTAGCCGTGTGGTTGGCAAATCAGGGCTCCGGAACCAAATAAGGGGATACAGACATCATGACACGCATATTCTTATCCGTCGTACTATCCGGGACAGCATTATTCTCTGCCAATGTCGCGGCCAATGATCAATCGCAAACACTCATCGACACGCTAACGGAAATGGGCTTTCCTGCGCCAACCGAGAACCAGCTGGTACATATCCCCCCCACCATGGCGGATCTTGAGGAAGCCGATATCCACCCGGAACTCAAGAAGGTTATTCGCAAGGGCTATAGCTTGTTCACCAACACCCAGCAACTGCGTGGCAAAAATGTTTTCAACAACATGAACTGCTCCAGCTGCCATTTGGGCGAAGGCCGAATGCCTTTCAGCGCCCCAGTCTGGCCTGCCGCGGTAACCCTACCCGACTATCGAGGTAAAAACGGCCACGTAAACAACCTTGAAGAACGCATTGCCGGTTGTTTCACCTACTCCATGAACGGCAAGCCGCTGGAGTACGGCAGTGACAACATGCTGGCACTGGCGGCTTATCATCAGTGGTTGGCAACCGGAGTCGAAATGTACCCCAAGAAGCCCATTTACGGCCGGGGTTTCCCAGCACCAGAACGCCCTAAAGAACTCAGCTACGAGCGGGGAGCGCAACTCTACAAAGACAATTGCTCGGTTTGTCACGGTGAAGATGGTTCCGGACTGCGTGTAGATGGCCAGACCGTGTTTCCCGCACCCTGGGGTGATATGTCTAACAACTGGGGTGCCGGTATTGTCCGTCTGTTCACCGCAGCAGGCTTTATCAAGAACAACATGCCTCTGGGCCAGCCTAATTCGTTGTCAGACCAGGACGCCTGGGATATCGCTTTCTTTATGGACAGCCAGGAGCGCCCGCAGGATCCTCGCTACACAGGCGACGTAAAGGAAACACTCGAGAAGTTCGGCCCTTCATTCCACAAACATTCCATGTACGGACAGGTTCGTGAACATGATGGCAAAGTCCTTGCTGATCACAGCAATACCGGCGAGAAGACTTTTTTAAAACCCGATGCGGTTGCCCCCAGAACCTTCGATTAGACTTATCTGTATAATCAAACCTGAAGGCCTCCCTTGTGGAGGCCTTTTCCATTGACGCCAGCAAACAGGAACCCTGCAACCTTTGAGCAATCTGCTAGCAACGTTTACATACACCCTTGAAATCACCTTGCCTGTCTTTGCCATGGTATTCCTCGGCATTGGTCTGCGCCGCATCGGATGGGTTGACCAGCATTTTATTACCACCGCATCTGCCCTGGTGTTTAAGGCCACTCTCCCAACCCTGGTCTTTCTCGCGATCGTAAAAGCAGATCTGAGCACGACACTAAACCCGAGCGTGCTCCTGTTTTACCTGGTCGCAACCTTGATGAGTTTTTGTTCAGTGTGGCTTTGGGCCACCAAAAGAGTGAGCAAAGCCGATGATCGGGGCGTCTATGTTCAGGGGGCCTTCAGAGGGAACTGTGGCATTGTAGGGCTGGCGTTAGCCGCCAACCTATATGGCGACTACGGGCTCTCAGCAGGAGGCATATTGCTTGGCCTGGTGATCATTTCTTACAACATTCTGTCTGTTGTCGTTCTGCTGGCTTACCAGCCGGACAAGGTCATGAACTTCTCCAGTATCACCAGAGATATCGCTCGCAACCCACTGATTATATCCGTTTTTCTTGCTATCCCTTTTGCTGCTGCAGAAATAAGTATTCCACAGTGGGTAATGACCAGTGGTGAATATTTTGCCTCTCTGACACTTCCCCTCGCCTTGCTTTGCATTGGCGCAACGGTTTCACTGAAGTCTATACGCACAGAAAGTGGACCCGCCCTGGGCTCAGCTATCTGGAAAATGGTTACCTTGCCAATGGCCTGCACACTTGCTGCCTGGCTATTTGGTTTTGAAGGGCGAGAGCTGGGCCTGATGTTCCTGTTTTTTGCCAGCCCGACAGCCGCAGCGAGTTTTGTCATGGTCAAAGCGCTTGGAGGAAATGACCGGATGGCCGCCAACATCATCGCACTGACAACACTACTGGCCAGTGTGACGGTCACTATCGGGGTATTTGTGCTGCAGTCGGCGGGCCTGACCTGAACAACATGAACGTCATTCCGACCCGTCAATAAAAAACCCTGATTCTCTATACGAAAATCAGGGTTTTAATTTGGCGGAGAGGGAGGGATTCGAACCCTCGATACGCTATTAACGTATACACACTTTCCAGGCGTGCTCCTTCAGCCACTCGGACACCTCTCCAATAAACTGTTTCAAATCAGCGGCGTTGTCGCTCATTTGAGGGCGCAAACTTTAATTGTTTTGGAGTCGTTTAGCAACCATCTAAATAAAAATCCCTGAAATTTCTTTGCAACTGCTTCAACTCCCCTATTGATGGGTAATTTCGCTATCCTAGTCACAATACGCCCCACTACTGGAGAACAACAATGTTGATGAACGCCGAACATTCAACCCTGCTACTGATTGATGTACAAGAAAGGCTGATGCCCGCTATCAGTCAGGGTAATGAAGTCATTGATCGCTGCACAACGCTTGCGATTATCGCGGGCCTTCTGGAAGTCCCTGTGATCGGCACAGAACAATTACCAGACAAATTGGGGCCAAATGTTGAATCCGTCAGGGAACTCTGTAACAACACTGTCGAAAAATACCACTTCGATGCTTGTCCAGACGGGCTGATCGATGAATTACCCGAAGGTCGTCAGCACATAGTAATCGGTGGCTGCGAAACCCATGTGTGTATGTTACAAACGGCTTTAAGTCTTATAGATGCCGGGTACAAGGTTTGGGTAGTGGCCGATGCTACCGGTTCACGCAACGATTTTGACCGGGATGTCGCGCTTGACCGTTTGCACCAAAGCGGCGCTCGCATTGTGACAACTGAAATGGTGGCGTTCGAGTGGATGACGCACTGCAAACACCCGCGTTTCCGTGACATTCAGGCACTGATTAAATAACGTTGCCCCGAGGGCTTTGTATGCTGAACATGAATTTTTCTGCCCGGGTAGTGATTCGTACTCATGAGCAAGACTGGGCTCCCAGCCCTGCAGCCGGAGTTGAGCGCAAACCCCTGGCCCGAGAAGAGGCAGAGCGTGGCCATGCCACCAGTATCGTACGCTATAAGCCCGGAGCGTCCTTCGCCCGTCACGAGCATCCGCTGGGTGAGGAAATCTTCGTTCTGGAAGGCGTATTTTCGGATGAAGATGGCCACTACCCCGCAGGCACTTACCTTCGCAACCCGCCAGGTAGCGGCCACGCGCCGTTCAGTGAAGAAGGATGCACTCTATTGGTCAAACTACACCAGTTTGATCAACGCGACACTGATAAAGTTTGCATCGACACCACCGCCGCAACATGGCTGCCGGGCATTGGCGGCTTACAGGTCCTGCCCCTTCACGATTTTGAGCATGAACACGTAGCCCTCGTGAAATGGCCTGCCAATGAAGTGTTTCAGCCGCACAGGCATTTCGGTGGCGAAGAAATACTCGTGTTATCCGGAGAGTTTTGTGACGAACACGGGAGATACCCGGCAGGCACCTGGATACGAGCCCCCCATATGAGCGAGCACCATCCTTTTGTCGATGAAGAAACTGTGATCTGGGTTAAGACAGGGCATTTACCCCAACAGTAAAACCGGCGGGGAAAGCCAACGCCCTGCCCCAACTCACCTATGCGGATGATTTAAGGCGAGCCCAGGCAGAGCACAGCTTATTTCTTTCTATAGATAATGCCAGGATGGCATTGAACCATTTCGTAAAGGTCTGGCAGGCCATTCAGCGACTCTGACGCCCCCAGAATCAGATACCCTCCCGGATTCAGAGCTCCATGCAGCCGGGTCAGAATGTCTTTTTTCAACTCTGCAGAGAAGTAGATCAGCACATTACGGCACAGAATAATATCGAACTTCCCAAGCATGTAGCGCTCCAGAAGGTTCAACTCTTTGAACTCCACCATAGACTTGATCTGGGAATTAATCTGCCAGCCACCGTTCACGGATGGCTTAAAATAGCGCTTCTGGCGATCGGGCGACAACCCCCGCCCGATGGCAATCATTTCGTATTCACCACTGCGCGCAACATCCAGAACACTTTTGGAAATATCAGTGGCCGTTATCCGCACATCCCTGAGCTTACCCGGATGGGTGCGGCGGAACTCATCAACCACCATGGATACCGAGTAAGGTTCCTGGCCTGTCGAGCAGGCTGCAGACCAGATACGCAAAGGCTGTAACGATTTTCTCTCTGCAAACTCAGGTAGCAATTTATCCTGAAGAATCCTGAACGGATGATTATCCCGAAACCAAAGTGTTTCGTTGGTTGTCATTGCATCGATAACGACTTCGCGTAGCCCTATACGCCCAGAGCGCTTCAGCCGCTCCAGTAACTCACCAAGCGTATTCAGACTGTTCTCTTCAAGAATCCTGCGAAGGCGGCTCTTTACCAGGTATTGCTTATTATCCCCAAGCAGAATGCCACACGCATCCTGCAGGAATGTTTTGAACTCTTCGTACTCCTGAGGCGTTATATCCGCTTTCATTGGATCTCTATCATGAGTAAATTGATCAACAGAAACATCAATTCTTATCAATTATTTCCATCACGCGCTCAGCCAGCTCATCGGGGCTGAATTTGGCCATAAAGTCATCTGCTCCCACCTTCTGAACCATCGCCCGGTTGAACACACCACTTAAAGACGTGTGAAGCATGATAAAAATATCTTTCAGCGCGGGGTCTTCCTTAATTCTGGTAACCAGGGTGTAGCCATCCATTTCAGGCATTTCCACATCGGAAATAATTAATGAAAGATGGTCTCGGACCGTAGTACCGTCGCCGGTAATATCCTTCAGATAATTGAGCGCCTGTTTCCCATCATTCTGAGTAATCACCTCCATACCAATATCGGTCAGGCAACGGGAAATCTGGCGACGTGCAACAAAGGAGTCATCCACCACCAATACAGGAAGGTGGCCAGCTACACGCTCAGCACTTCGTGAAACCAACGCATCAGTCACCTCTTCACGAAGCGGAGCAACCTCTGCAAGAATTTTCTCTACATCAATGATTTCAACGAGTTTTTCATCAATTTTTGTAACTGCAGTTAAGTACACATCTTTGCCCGCGCCTTTTGGCGGCGGCATGATATCCTCCCAATTCATGTTCAGGATGCGGTCAACTCCTGAAACCAGAAAACCCTGAGTTCTGCGATTATACTCGGTGATAATAACAAAGCTGGTCGCCAACGCTTCCTGAGGCACGCCAGGTAAGCCAATCGCCATGCCCATATCAATAATGGGTATTGTCTCCCCTCGAATGTGGGATACACCGCGTACCACACTACGACTGTTAGGAATGGAAGACAGCTTCGGGCATTGCAGCACCTCTTTCACCTTGAATACATTGATGCCGTATACCTGACGGCCACGCAGCCGGAACAGCAACAGTTCAAGCCGGTTCTGACCGACCAGTTGAGTACGCTGATTGACGCTGTGTAATACCCCTGCCATGACCTTTCACTCCTGGCGTGCCGAAGTCGGCATCAAAATTGCTTTATTACCCACAGAATATGAGTAATCGCGAAATAAAGCCAAATTGTTGGCGCTTAGATATATCGGCCGTAACTCGGTTTTCTTAACCTTTTTCGCTTGAACCACGGACTTCACGACAGCATAGGACAAAGCGACACAGATGCGAATCATCATCTTGACGGCGTTATGCCTCTGCAATAGTTTGCCAGCAATGGCTGACGATGCAACAACTGCGAGCGATATACGGCAAATGGCTGGCACATTTCTTGATGCATGGGCAGCCAACCAGTCTGAGCTTGGCCGCCGCGTGACGTTCAGCATAGGCAACGTAGACAGCAGGCTTACTCTTGCTCCCTGCGGCGGCGAACCAACACTCAGCTTTGCCAGTGATCCGCTAACGACGTCCAGCCCTTCTATATTAGTCAGATGCTCTGGTGACCGCCCATGGCGAATGTATGTAACCGCCTCCGTTGAGGTCTATGGCCCGGCACTGGTCGCCTCCAGGCCACTGACCCGCGGGGAGCGCCTGACAAGTTCAGCCATTACCTCTGACGAGGTTCAGCTCAACGCAAGCCGTCAGGGTATCCTGACCGACAAGAGCGTCTTGCAAGGCATGACGATTCGCCGCCCCGTACGAACCGGAACCGTAATAACCCCAGACTTACTGGAAGCGCCCCATGCCATCGAGAGAGGCGACCATGTTATCATCGTCGCCCGATCCGGTTCATTTTCTGTAACTTCTCGTGGCAAAGCTCTGGGCAACGCAGGTGTTGGCGAACAGGTAATGGTCGAAAACCTGCAATCTTCCCGTACTTTAAAGGCTACAGCGGTTGCACCAGGGCGCGTAGAAATCCCGATGTAACCGTATGCGTCAGAACAGCGGAAATTTTTTTCCGAAATACTCTAAAGTACGGCAACAAATTGCCGTTAAGCAGATATAAATCCGAATCCGCCACCAGTCACATGTGGCCACATGCAAGCAGGTAACATTATGTCAGTTGACTTAAATGGAATTGGCCCAGGCCAGGTCAACACCACCAGAACATCGGCCGATAAAACCGCAGGCAGCCCAGGCACTACACCTGCAACGGCTGACCATGCGAAGGCTCAGAGCCCGGCAGCCCGTGGTGAAAGCGTCAGCCTCAGCAGTCAGGCAAAAAACCTGAAACAGCTGGAGGAAAAGCTCGGCAGTTATCCAGAAATGGACGATGACCGTATCGCACAGATTCGCTCTGCTCTTGATAATGGCACCTATAAAGTTGATGCCGAAAAGCTGGCCCAGAAAATGCTTGAGATGGATAAAAGCATTTTTGGGTGAGTAGAGTATGGCCGCAATCGATGAGTTGAAGACCCTTCTTTGTGAAGACCTCCGCCAGCTAGACATTCTGGCGGATCTTCTTATCCGGGAAAAACAGGTGTTATCCTCCCCGGATATTAACCCCCTGCAGGAAATCACCGAGCAAAAAAGCCGTCTTCTTGGCGATATCCGTGAGCGGGCCCGGCAGAAAATTCATTTGCTGGTCAGTTTGGGTTACCGCCCGGATTCAGGGGAGCCCTCACGCTTTATTCGTGCAGGCGGGATGGATGAGCTCTACCAGTTGTGGAAATCTGCAGACCAGAAGCTCCGTGAATGCCAGGCTATAAACCATAACAACGGTCGAGTGGTTGGGCATCTTCAGAAGCGACTGGCCAGAGTGACCGATATATTTCGCGGCGCCTCTGCCCAACAAAAACTTTATGGATCGCAAGGGCAACAAACCAGCGTCTCCAGCCGGACCATATTGGCCAGCGCCTGACCCAGCCCCGACCTAAAGCAAAACGCCCGGCAATGTACCGGGCGCTTTTTTTTATTAGAACACTACGATTAACGAGTATAAATCGTCATCTGAGAGTCCGGGTGAAAACGAATACCCTGCAGACTGATACTCCCCATAGATGCACTATTACCGCCAGATACCCGAATATTATCCATCCGGATTTCCTCGATCCTTTCCGGCATAGCTAACTTTAGCGCACCGTCCTCGCGGATAGAGAATCGCTCCTCACCCTCACGATAATGAACACCAGAGATAGTCAGCTCAGAGTCAACAAAACTCAGCACCGGCACAAACACGTTAGCAGCAAGCCTGATTCCCTCAACAGCGTCAAGGCCCGCAGCCTCAGGATCACTTACCTCCCCGTCAGAAGCCGTCTCCTGCATCGCTGTAACCGCTTCAATTCGATCCAGCAAGCCGATACCCTTTTGTCCGGACACCCCGGACATCTCACTTTCAGTCAGAGGTACAAAACCATAACCTTCATATAACTGCCCCGCGCTTGCCACGGCATCTGAATCCGATACATGGTTATTCGTCGCAGCAAAAGACACCAACGGTTGAAAAGGGAGTGCAACCATCGTAACCAGAGCAGCAGCATTCCGGTATCGGGACTGATGCTTCAGAACTCTGTTCAGATCTTTCTCACTGATGCAACCAGAGGAAATCAGTACCTCACCCAACCGGAGCCCCGAAGTCCGTTGCGACAACAGAGCTTCTTCCAACTGACTTTCAGTCAGGTAACCGCGATTTATCAACAACCGGCCAAGCCGTGACTTTTCTTCAAATCCCTGATGGACTTTCACTGGACTTCTCCTGTGTTCACTATGAACACCGTACAACCTGGCCCGGCATTATGAATTCGTTCAATATAGCTCAAGAATATCTGACTGCAGCATCATCTACTGTTTGCTTTTGCTCTTATCGGAGTAAGGATCTGTTAAAATCACCTACTATTTTGTAGCCAACCTGATTATGTCAGGATTTCCGACATCAGTTGAAACAGAGAGCGCCCTTTAAATGACAAATTACGTAAAACTCCCACCCTTTGTGATATCTGTCGTATTTCTGTTCATATCAGCAATCTTCTTGTCTAACTACGCTCATGCTGATAGCAGCAATGAACTCCCCAAAGTCCGCGTTCTGACATCTGAAGGCGCGTTCGTCCTCCAGTTGCGGCCCGACGTCGCACCGAAAACGGTCGAGAATTTTCTGAGCTATGTTGAAGATGGCTTCTATGACAACACTATTTTTCACCGTGTTATTTCGGGATTCATGATTCAAGGTGGCGGATTCACCGCTGACATGTCACGAAAACCCACAAAATCACCCATTAAAAACGAAGGCAGTCAAACCTTGCCCAACCTTCGTGGCACGATTGCGATGGCGCGTACAAGCAACCCGGACTCAGCCACATCTCAATTCTTCATTAACGTTGTAAACAACGACTTTTTGAATGCTGGTGCCCGCGGCGCAGGCTATGCAGTTTTTGGCAAAGTAACCGAAGGTATGGGAGTTGTTGACCAAATAGCCTCCGTTCAAACCGGACACAAACGTGGAATGGCCGATGTACCAGTCACTCCTGTTATGATCGAAAGCATCACGCTTCTCAACACCGAAGAGTGATCCCATGAAAGCATCTGTTCACCCGCCGGCTTTAGAGCCGGCGGAATTACTCTGGCGTGATGGTATCCCGGAGTCTGCGCGTTTTGGCGATGTCTATTTTAATCGTGATAACGGCCTGTCAGAATCCCGCCATGTGTTCATTGAAGCAAATGAGTTGCCTGGCCGCTTCGCAGACCTAAAGGCCAACACGCATTTCGTGATTGCAGAAACCGGTTTCGGCACGGGCCTTAATTTTCTGAGCACTTGGGCTGAATGGAAAAAACATCAGCCACAGACCAATAGTGTTCTGCATTTCATATCCTTTGAACGCTTCCCGCTCACCACGCCAGACTTATCTAAAGCACTGGCCCTATGGCCAGAACTGGCACCATTCGCTGACCAACTTATCACCCAGTATCCGCAACTGATTAAAGGCACTCATCGCTTGCTATTCGACGAAGGGCGGGTCCGTCTTACTTTGTGCTTCGGTGATTTGCTCTATGGATTAGGCCACCTCTCATTTATAGCTGACGCTTGGTTTCTTGATGGTTTTGCACCGTCTCACAACCCAGACATGTGGGCTGAGAATGCCATCAGCGCGATACGGGAGCACAGCAAGCCCGGTACAACGTTTGCCACATTTACCGTAGCCGGCCGCATAAGGCGATCACTTGAAACGTCCGGCTTCAAAATCCAGAAGCTCCCCGGATTCGGTCGTAAGCGGGAAATGCTTGCAGGAAAAATCGTTGCTGACACTCATCCCGAAAGCCAGCCAACAATCAAACCCATAGCCATTATTGGCGCGGGTATTGCCGGCTCGATGTTAGCCAGAAACCTGGCAGAACGCGGTCTTCCCGTTCTGTTAATCGACAAAGCAAGCCACCCGGGTTCCGCAGCATCCGGCAACCCGCAGGGCGCCCTCTATGCCAAGCTCGGGATCGAATACAACGCTCAGGCAGAGTTGGCGGCAACCGCATTAACCTTTAGCCAACGTTATTACCAACCATGGCAGTCGGACTTCTGGCACCCTACGGGCTTGCTTCAGCTAGCTACGACAGAACAGGAAGAAGCGCGGCAAAAGAAATTTTGCGACCGCAACCAATACCCCGAAACCTTCCTCACTCCCGTTAGCGCAGACAAGGCGACGGAACTGGCCGGTATTACCATTAAAGTACCCGGGCTGTGGTTTCCTCAATCAGGCTGGCTTGAACCTTCCAAAGCATGCCAGCGCCTTGCCTCACATGAACAGATAACACCACTGTATAACCGGCAGGTGACTCGTATTGAACGTTATGGTGATGAATGGATTCTTCTTGATGGTCAGGGTACCAGCCACACCGTCAGCAGGATCGTCATTGCCTGCGGACACCAGACCGCTGACATCGTACCCGTGACCGGCGAGCTCCGATTGAAGCCTATACGTGGTCAAATTTCTTATTTGCCTGAAACCAGCCTTAACCAGCCCGCCACCGTTATTTGCGGTTTGAAATACCTGAACCCTGCAAACAAGGGGCAGGCAGTAACCGGCGCAACTTTTGATCTGAAAAGTGACAATCCACGGCCAACCGTAGAGGGCCATCAGGAGAACCTGGACGAACTGTTCCGAATGCTCCCTACCCTTTGCACTAATGAATCGCTACAGGCTGGCTCACTCAATGGCCGAGTGGCCTTCCGGTGCGCAACCCACGACTATCAACCCGTGGCGGGCGAACTCCTTACAGAGTCAGGCAACCCGGTAGAGGGGGTCTATCTTTTTACAGGATTAGGCAGCAAGGGGCTCGTTTGGGCGCCATTACTCGCCGAGTACCTTGCTGACATCATCACAGGGCAGCCACCCTGTCTGCCGGACTACCTCGCACGCCGGATAGAAACTCAACGGCTGTACCGGAAGCCGAAAACCTGAAGATTTCACTCCAGAACTGAAGTTTTCAGGATGTCAGCCGATACCCCCGATAAGAGAGGTCTCGCAACTATTGCGCTGATCAGTTTAAAAAGGTGATGTTATGTCTATTCACGTCAGCGAACCGGGCCGGCCCATTGGTACTCGCCTTCCCGATGCATTTCGAAGCCGTCGGGTGGGTGACGTTACCGAGCTTAAAGAATCCAGCGCAATCTCAACTGACCATAACGAAGCCACTGACGCAGAGTTTCAACAAGCTGCGAATAGCGGCAGGCACAGGGCATTACAAGAATACAGCACGGCTGCAGCCGGGGAGCGCAGAGACGAAAGAGTTTACCTTCCTGTCTCGGAGATAACCTCTCCCGCACAATATTCGATACCTGCAACAGCCACTATGAGCCAGGCGCTCGCGGCCATGGAAGACTATGGTGTGCACCATCTTGTGGTACTGTCGGATGATAATGTGGCGGGGCTGATTGACCTTAGATGGTTATTGAACTGGGTAAACGAGCACAGGGCTGAAGCCGACACCCAGCGCCTTCTACACATTGAATTACCCGCGTTTCTGACGGCATTCCCGGAAACCGACGCCCATCAACTCGCACGTTTGATGCTGGCACATCGCCTGAACGCTGCCCTGGTTGTGGCCCCAGGGGGAAAACCTGTCGGCATTGTCACCAGTACGGATTACCTCAAACTCTACGCCAGTGCCAGCCGACACGAGGGCGCAGTTTAATCCTGCCCCTCGCCACATTTCCACACAACATTTACTATCAGGGAGCTATCGGCGTCAGTAGCTTACCTTCAGGGCTGAATACCAGAAGTTGCCGGATACCCGCCACTTCAACCAGAGCCAACACTTCATCATCCCGGAAATTAGCTAAATCCAGAAATGTCATGTTGTACGGCAGTTGCTTGCCCCAATGGCGGTAGGCAGCGTCATCTTCAGAGCTACGCCGAGCCAAAACCCCATCATTATCTGTGGCGCTCTCGCTGCGTTTTTTAAGCTGGCCATTAGTGTTCCCGGCAACCACAACATCCCCATCGAACAACACGCTGCGGCTCAGGGTTTCCTTAGACGTATCCGCGTAATCATTGACTTGATAAGCAGCATTTGGAACACCTGCGGTACTGAAGCCCCACACGAAACCAGCCGGACTGTTAAGGTCATAGTCACGGGTAAGCTCATTATCTTCATCCTCTACCTCAGTGATGGAATAGGATATGCCCTGAGCATCACCCACCAACCAGGCGGATCCGGCACCGAAAACGCCGTGTTTAAGCAGCTCCGACTGGTCAGCACCAACCTGAACAGGCTTCAACGCAGAGGTGGCACGGCCACTGGCAAAAAAGGGGCCAACTGAGCCTGAGCCATCTATCGTGACCTGCGCGTTCCCGAACAACACAGGCGTTGACGCATTAAAGCCCCCCCCCACAAGGACGTCGGTACGGCTTGAACCTATCAGGCGAACAGCCTTCTGAGACGGGGCCCCGTCTTTTTCCTCAATTTCAACCAAGAAAACGTCTGATGAACCTGATACGTTCTGGTCACCCCAGTCTCCTGTTGTATCACCAGCCAGAATGACTAATGGCTTGCTACCCTCAGAGCCAAGCCCTATCCAACGAACAAAGTCATCTGACTTAGATCCCACTTCGTGTTCCCAGACAAACTCATAGGCTCCTGGAGCTGGCGGAACCTCCTTAAACCGATACAGCGCCATGTGCACATCTTCTCCACCTATAGCACCCGGAGCTGAGAATCCAACAGCGAGCTCATGGTATGTAACCCGGGGCGTCACTGTAGTATCCAGTCGATCGGCAGCATGGATATAGACATCTGTATTGGTTGTCCCGGGTGCCACAGTCATGGTTTGCAGAATGCCACCCGCCTGATCAAATATCCGAACCTCTATATCTGTGTCGGTATATCCGGCCACAAACAGCCGGTTATCATGCCCCAACTCAATATCCGTCGGCGTAAAATCTGTGAATATCTGGGGGGCAATCAGCCGGTTCAGGTTAACCCGCAACAGCGTATCTGCCTCTCCCCGGGCGTAGCCTTCTCTTCCTGCCTGGTATGCATCATCAACGGACAAATGCAAAAAGAGATCGTCAAACCCATCATCCGGGTCAACGTCATATGATATTCCGCGGAGACTGAATTCAATCTCATTTTTATCAACGGGGAAGGTCAGCTCTGAAACAGTTACGTCGTCCGGCCCCACAATTTCGTACTGAACTCCCAGTCTGGCGCCTGCGCCCTCACCTTGTTCCGAAAACCTGACGGACACCGGGCCATCCCTTTCGCCGGTCAAAACAGCCTTGTAGTTCGTTAACGAACCCTCTATCCCCGCACCGGGGTCAGCGTCTGCGTTAATAGCGTCTTTATTCCCACCATTCAGGGTTTGCACAGACACTACAGGCTCGTTATCGACAATAGTAATGCCGGCTTTGACCTCAGTATCATTTGAGCCAAGTGCGGCAATCCCTTTGCGGACTTCGGTCAGGCGAATATTGGCAAGCTCGTTGGATTCTGGAATATTGTCATCTACAACTTCCAGCGGGATATAACATTCAGTGATGCCTGGCTCTAGTATGAGCACCCCTTTGTCGTACACATTTTCATCATATTTAAGATAAGAAAGCACTTTGCCATTTTTGTCAGCAGGAGCCGCAGAGTCAGAGCCCCGGATAACAATATCCTGCCCCACAATCGCACGCCCCGTGTTCGAAGTACTGTACTCGCATCGTTGGTGTGGTTTGCTGAAGCTAGCATCACAATTATCCGGGTTGAAATCACTGTCCAGCTGAAAAGCAACAACAATTTGGGTAACAGACGGCTGATCCAGCTCTACTTTTGCCAAAACTCGGCGAGTTGTTCGGGTGATGGTTTTAACCGTGTCCAGTTCGCCATTTTCGTCGTATATATTCAAATCAAATGTATGTTGACCTGCGGACTTCAGATCCGGCATCGCACACGCGTTCTCCTCCTGAGTTTCCAGTTTCAGCGACTCGCCTTCAGTAAACTCCGAAGGCTCTACCGACAATACGTTGCGCTTAACCTCAATATCAAATGGCAGAAAACCGGCCATTCTTCCATCAGTACCCAGAATTTCAATATTCTCATGCTTACCGAGGTCAGCATCACCGCGATTGCCGCCGGACAGCCCGGGAACTCCCCGCATAATAATACCTTGTCGGGCTTTATTTGATGTGTCCTCCAACGCAAGCCAGGACGGTGCATTAACTAAAGAGTAATCAAGGATACTTTCACCGCCATACGCACCCCAGTTGTAATAGTACTCTACCCCGAGATAGGCCGTGGGTGCTGGCGCCCCCACCAAGGTTGGTTGGTCAGGACCTTTCTCGGTTTTGCAGCCGGTTGCGGCCAGCGCGATAAGAGTAAGGGCAGCCAGACGGCCCGAAAGGATAGTGCGGGAAAAAAAATCGGCGCGCATGCAAAAATCCGTTTCTTAACGTTGTTGTTTTGGCAGTGCTCTGCTGAGATTTAACACAGCAGATTTACACACCGTTACAGATCAACGCCATGTTAGCCAATTTGTTGGTAACAGGACCTGCGCGAGTTCTCAGATTCACCGGCCAGAGCCGGCTCAGACCTCTATGCCGTGGTTAGCCAAAAACGCTAGCAGCCCGTCCTCATCCAAAACCTTCACGCCAAGTTGCTCTGCTTTTGTCAGCTTTGAACCAGCCGATTCACCAGCAACAACACAGGAGGTCTTCTTAGACACGCTGCCAGCAACCTTGGCGCCCAGCGCCTCGAGTTTTTCCTTGGCCTGGTCACGAGTCATCCGCGAAAGCGCCCCTGTCAGAACCCAGGTTTCTCCAGCTAAAGGTTGTTCCTCAACTGAAAGCACCTGCTCTTCCTGCCAGCTAACCCCTGCATCTTTAAGCGCCTGAAGGATTTCCTGGTTATGGGGCTGGTCAAAGAAGCTTCGAATATGGCCAGCCACAATTGGGCCCACATCCTGTACCAGCTTCAAGGCCTCTTCATCCGCCGCGGCAATTGCCTCAAGGGAACCAAAATGGGAAGCAAGGGACTTCGCCGTTGCCTCCCCCACTTCCCGAATACCAAGGGCATACAAAAAACGCCACAACACAGGATTACGAGAACGATCGATCGCTGCGATCAAATTACCGGCAGATTTATCCCCCATGCGCTCAAGGCTGGACACCTGGAACCTGGTAAGGCGATACAAGTCTGCAACCGTGCGCACCATGCCCTCATCAACAAGCACGTCAATAAGGCGCTCCCCAAGACCTTCAATATCCAGAGCCTTGCGGGAGGCATAATGGCGAATGGCTTCTTTGCGCTGAGCCGGACAGTAAAGCCCGCCGGAACACCGGGCAACCGCTTCCCCTTCGATTTGCACGATGTCTGAATCACACACTGGACAATGTTCGGGCATGGTTACACCCGGCGCACCTTCCGGGCGTTTCTCAGGTACAACTTTAACCACCTGAGGAATCACATCCCCTGCCCGACGAATGAAAACCGTATCGCCGATATGAACATCAAGGCGACGGACTTCATCCATATTATGGAGTGTCGCATTAGAGACTGTCACACCACCTACAAACACCGGTTTCAACCGAGCAACCGGTGTCACCGCACCGGTTCGGCCAACCTGAAACTCGACACCTTCGATAGTCGTAAGCTCTTCCTGAGCTGGAAACTTTTGGGCAATTGCCCACCTGGGAGCCCGGGATACAAAACCTAGCTGGCGTTGAAGATCCAACCGGTTTACTTTGAACACGATGCCATCAATTTCATAGGGCAAAGTCGTGCGTTTTTCCAACAAATCATTATAAGCCCGCAGACAGGCTTCAGCGCCGGTAGCCTTACGCATTTCAGGGTTGATTCTGAAGCCCCAGTTTTTTACCTGTTGCAAGCAGTCCCAATGAGTTGCTGGTAACTGGCTTTCATCGGTAACTGCCAGGCTGTATGCACACATCTCCAATGGCCGCTTGGCGGTAACCGTTGATTTTTTCTGACGCAAACTGCCAGCTGCAGCGTTACGTGGGTTCACAAAGGTTTTTTCACCCTGCTCCGCCAACCCTTGATTGAGTTTCTCGAAACCAGCTTTGGGCATGTACACCTCCCCCCTCACTTCAACCAATTCCGGGAAATCCGTCCCGCGCAGTTTAAGAGGGATTGAGGGTATGGTGCGGATGTTGGCAGTTATATCTTCACCGGTGTAGCCATCACCCCGGGTTGCCGCACGAGTGAGCATCCCATGTTCGTAATTAAGACTAACAGCCAAACCATCCAGTTTTGGCTCACAAACATATTCAACCGGCTCATCAGTACCGAGCCTTTCGCGCACACGACGGTCAAATTCCTGAAGTTCTTCTTCGCTGAAAGCATTATCCAGTGAGAGCATTGGCAGCCGGTGAGTCACTTCTGCAAAGCTGGTGTCAGAACTACTTCCGACTCGACAGGTCGGGGAATCTTCCGAGGCAAGCTCTGGGTACTCTGCTTCCAGCTTCTGCAGCTCCCGGAACAGGCGATCGTATTCCGCGTCAGGTATTCTGGGATCGTCCAGAACGTAGTAGTAATAGTTATGATCGTCCAGCGCTGCGCGCAACTCTTCCACGCGCAGCCGAACTTCTGAAGGGGTCTGAGTCATCAGGTGGGAGTCCTGGTTAAGCGTTACACCCGGTTGAAACGCTGTTTACGTTCAAACTCACGGATGCGCTGACGACAATGCTCTATGGTCTGGGGCGTCATAACGCTACGGCGTTCATCTTTCAGCTCACCCCCCATGTTACGTACCACACACTGAGCCGTTTCCAGCATGAACTCGAAGGCCTGCAAAGAATTAGTGGGGCCTGGCAGGCTCATAAAAAAGCTGATTCCCGGGGTGCTCAGTGCAGGCATATCTTCTGGCCGAAAGGTTCCGGGCTCAACGGCACTTGCCACACTGAATTGTACCGGTGACGTGGTATCACTGCCTTCATGGCGATGATAAATATCCATATCTCCATATTCCAGGCCGCACGCTTCAAACAGTTTCTTGAGCACTGCCCCCTGAAAGGGTTCACCTTGGCGAGAGAGTACATTGATAACCAGCACTTCTTTCGCTTCCGGGCGATTCGCGCCAGCCAAGGGTTGCTTTTTACCGGGACTGACAACTTTCCTTTTGGCGGTATCTTCCTGAACATCAGAAACCACAGTTTCAGCCGGAGATTCTTCAGGTTCAGGTTTATCCGAAACAGGTTCCGGCACTAACTTTTTCGAAGCTGACGACTCTGCTGTCGAAGCTTTCACTTCCGCAGACTCACGGCGCCGAACTCCCGGTGCGCTTACGAGTTCATCCTGAGCAATCTCCGGAGCCTCAAGCTCATCGCGGCTAGCACTCCAACCGGATTCGGCAGTGATCTCGCCTTCATTCTCAACGCTGCTCAAAGGCTCTGAGATATCCGATTTCAAATAGCCCTTTTCCTCAAGTGTGCCTCTGGAAACAATCCGGGCGCCTCCATTAGGCAACTCAGGATTGAAATCACTATCCAGTGGTGAGTCATGGAGCTCATCCACTCCCATGCCTGATGAAATAGCCATAGACTCCTTCCGGGCACGATGCATTCGCCGCAGACCATCAATGACAATTCCAATAATAACCAGGGTACCTATGGCAATTAACCATTCCCTAAGTGACATAATTCTGCTGTCCTGTTTGCAGTTTGGAACGTTGCTACTCTAAAAAAAGCCCGAAACGAATACAACGTACTCCGGGCTCATATGGCTGTATTGTCATGGTTGGCGGCTTTTTCGCCAACCATCAGGCTTCAGCCAGTGCTGCCGCCTCTTCCACATCAACCGACACGAGTCTTGAGCAACCGGGTTCGTGCATGGTTACGCCCATCAACTGATTCGCCATTTCCATAGCGATCTTATTGTGGGTGATGTAGATAAACTGGACCTGTTTTGACATTTCTTTAACCAGGTTCGCATAGCGCCCGACATTGGCGTCGTCTAATGGCGCATCGACTTCATCCAGCATACAAAACGGTGCCGGGTTTAGCTGGAAAATAGAGAATACCAGAGCAATCGCCGTAAGCGCTTTTTCCCCACCCGATAACAGGTGGATTGTACTGTTTTTCTTGCCCGGAGGCCTTGCCATAATGGCCACGCCGGTCTCAAGAAGATCATCACTGGTCAGTTCCAGATAGGCATTCCCACCGCCAAAGACTTTAGGAAACAAGGCCTGCAGCCCCCCATTTACCTGATCAAACGTCTCTTTAAAGCGTTGGCGGGTTTCACGGTCGATCTTGCGAATGGCATTATCCAGAGTTTCCAGTGCTTCCATCAGGTCATCGTGCTGTTCGTCCAGGTAGTTTTTCCGTTCGCCCTGAACCTGATACTCCTCAATGGCGGCCAGGTTAATCGCCCCCAACCGTTGGATACGATTACCGATTTTCTCTAACTCGTCCGCCCAGATTTTTACTTCTGCACCTTCAGGAAGTTGGCTGAGCACTTCCTGAAGTTTTACATCCAGCTCCTGAAGTTGCTCAATATAGTTCGCAGAACGAATTTCGAGCGCCTGAGATTCCATTTTCAGCTTTTCTAATCTGGCACGTACATCCTGAATGAGATGGTCCGTTCGACTCCTTCCCTGCTCCTGGTCGCGTACTTTCTTATCAATATCTTCCAGCGCATCTCTCGCCGCACCAAGCTTCTCTTCTTCCGCCAGGCGTCGCTCCAACAGGCCTTCCAACTGAAGTTTCAGGTCTTCAATTGGTTCTTCAGCCCCCTCTCTGGTCTCACGCAACACCTCAAGCCGCTCGTCAAGGCGTTCTTTTTGCAATTGCATGCGGTCGATGGTTTGCTTTAAGCCATCCCGTTGACTTTGCAGTGTTTGTAGCTGGAGTTGTAGCTGATGAGCATGGTCTCTGTCGTGTCGGGCGTCCTGACGTAACCGGTCAAGATTTTCACGAAGCGTGTCGCGCTGCTCCAATAATCGCTCTTTTTCTTCATCGCTGTCTTCAGTCGAAGCTAAAGCCATATCCCATTCTTCTTTAGCTTCTTGCAGTTGAATTTGCTGATCCTCAAGATTGGCCCTCACATCATCGATATCATCACGAATACGGGCTACACGCGCATCAATCTGCTCTGTCCTGGCTTTCAGTGCACTAGCACGAGACGACAAACCAGACAGCTCACGTTCTAAGTCAGTTTGGCGCCCCTGAGCGTCCTCCCTCGCGGTTTCTACACGCTCGCTCTGTTCCTGAAACTGCGCCAGTTGAGCATTTACCAGCTCCAGCTCTTGCTCAGCATCAGCGAGCTGCAGATGCAGTTCATCAACCTTTTTCTGACGTTCAATCACACCGACCTGGCCAGCCTCAGAGTCCGGCATTAACACCCAGTCACGAGAAACCCAGACACCCTCTTGTGTAATGACGCTATCGCCGGAATCAAGGCTGGCGCGACGAGCAAGCGCACCTTCTACAGAACTCGCTACATCTATTCGTAACAGGAGATGTTCTATAGCCTTTAAACCGCTGACTTTAGCCGCCAGGCCGGAGCCGGAAGAAACGTCAACAGTTTGCTGAGAAACCACAGCGACACCTTTAGGGGCTGTGGTTAACGCTTCATTCAGGTTTTCAAGGCCAGGCAAAGCCAATCCCTGAGTATAACGGCCAATAACCTGCTCAACGGCAAATTCCCAACCATCTTCAATGTTAAGGGATGCGGCAACGCGGGGGGCATCTGCCAAACCATTTTCGCTAAGCCAGGCCTGCAAAGTATCGTCTTGCCCACCCATCTGCTCATCTAAAAGTGCTTGCTGTGAATCAAGAGCGGCACGAAGGCTCTGAACCTTCTGGCGCTTACCGGCAACATCCTGTTCTGCACTTTTAAGTTTCTGCCGAACCTGGTACACATCATCTTGGAGTACCTGAATACGCTCAGCGGACTCTTCCCGTTGTAACTCGAGGGTGTCTATCTGCTCAAGCAGCGCGTCCAGTTCAGTTCTGTCGACCTGACCTTCAAGAAGCTCCTGCTCATCTTTCAATTTAAGATGTCGATTCTGCAACTGACTGATCGCATCTTCGAGAGAACGGATACGTGACTGGGCAAGCTCAGCCTTTCGGCGCGCATCAGAAGACCGGGTACTAAAAGCATCCCAGCGGTTCTGCCAGTCTGTCATTGCATCTTCTGCTTGCTGAAGTTTTTCGCCGGACTCTTCCGAACGCAGCATTAAGGCTTCTTGTTCTGGCTCGATCATACCCAGCTCTTCAAGAATGCCCGCCAGCTTATCCTCATCCTGCTCCAGCTCGCGTTGAATCTCACGCTGATTAGCGACGGCCTGATCCAGCTCAATAGCAGTCTGACGGCTGCGATCTCGATGATGCTCCAGACTCTGCTCTATCCGGGCAATATCCGCTCCGGCCTCATAATATTTAGCTTGAGCGCGATTAAAGTGTTCTGTTCGGTCGTGGTGAGCCTCCCGAAGGGATTCCAGGGAAGTTTCAAGGTTTACCCGCTCGGTGAGTAGCTTTTCAAGCTCAAGTTCTGTGTCGCGGATTTTCTCGCGCCAGGTTTGAAGGTCGTTATCCAGGGTTTTCCATCGAAGAACGGTAAGCTCTGCTTTCTTCTGTCGCTCTTCCAGCTTGTAGGCTTTGTATTTTTCAGCTGCCGCCGCCTGGCGCTCCAGGTGCTGGAGCTGCCGCCCAAGCTCTTCTCTTAAATCAGTCAGTCGCTCAAGATTTTCGTGCGTACGTTTTATACGATTTTCGGTTTCCCGCCGACGCTCCTTGTACTTGGAGATACCTGCGGCTTCTTCAATATAAATCCGCAACTCTTCTGGTTTGGCTTCAATGAGTCGGGAGATCATTCCCTGTTCGATAATGGCGTAACTGCGAGGCCCCAAACCGGTCCCAAGAAAAAGGTCCGTTATATCACGACGACGACATTTAGAGCCGTTAAGAAAGTACTCGGACTGCCCTTCCCTGGATACGCGGCGTTTAACCGAAATCTCATTGAATTTAACGAACTCACCCGGGGCTTTGCCCGCGTCATTATCAAAAACCAGCTCGATCGAGGCCTGTCCAACCGGTTTACGTGCAGTAGAGCCATTGAAGATAACATCTGTCATGGACTCGCCACGCAGATATTTGGCCGAGCTTTCGCCCATAACCCAGCGCACAGCATCAATAATGTTGGACTTGCCACAACCGTTGGGACCAACCACCGCCGTCAGGTTAGTCGGAAAAGGAACGGTTGTCGGGTCTACAAACGATTTGAAGCCGGCCAGTTTGATGGACTTAAGCCTCATGTCAGGTGTTCTCCTCCTTGAGAATGCTCAAAACCTGTTTTCGTTGATGTTCACCAAAATCCCAGATGGCCTGTTGAAGCTGGGCGGCATCATTGTTGAGTGCAGCATCTGCAAGCTGCCGGAAAAAGACGGCTGTTTCGGCCACTTCTCCCCGGAAATTTTCGAGGGCAGCATAGTACGTTCGACTGATGGCCGGACGGAAATTTTCAAGTGTTTCCTGAAGGAAAGGGTTCTCAACCAGACGATAGGCATACTGCACAACACCAAAACCCGCCTCAATGACCCGTTCAGCAGCATCATCAGCACTGGAGTTCAGAGCATCAATCACCTCTCTGAACTCGTGTATCTGGCCCATAAAGTCCCCCAGCTCACTTCCTGACCAACGCTCAAGAACCTTACGACCCAGCATGCACAACAAATCGATATAAATATCGTAAAGGGCATTCACTGAGCTTTCAGTCAGCTCGGAAACCACCGCACCTCGCCGAGGATAAATCTCTATCAAGTGTCTGCGTTCAAGAATGAGCAAAGCTTCACGCACTGAGCCACGGCTCACATTAAGCTCACCCGCAACCTTCAATTCCTGGATACGTTCACCTGGCTTAAGGTCACGCACCACAATCCGCTGGCCGATATGCTGGGCAATTTGCTCTGAAAGACTCTCGGGGGCCTCAAATCTCATACAACCATTGCTCACTTGATACTTTCGTGGGCGCAAGTTTATCACAGCCTCTGGTGAGCCCCACACCCTTGTCCGACATTTTGATTGCAGGTCTGAGCCGGAACGGCATCGATCTGCCGGAAAATTGACACCCAAACGGGAGCCGCGAACAAAAATTCTGGCAATACACGATTTTAAATCGTAGATGCCTGGTTTTACTTGGTATTTTTTTTATGGCATCAAAAATGCTATCGAAGAGATATATTTCTTTTACGGAACAGAGTGAGCTGACGTGAAAAACCTGACATCGATCCAGCCATCAACATCTCAACCTGCCCAACTGGCCGCGCTGAAGCAAGCGTTCCAGGAATGGAGTCAGGGTCCGGATATGCTGACCAGACTGACAAAGCGACTTTCCACAACGCTTTCTCTGGAAAATCAGCTAAGCATTATGGCGGAAGAGATTTCCTCTACGATTCCTTTCGACTCGATGCAGTACCGGCACAGAATTGCACGGCAGGACTTTGTATTTTCCACAGGAATTGGCGGGCCACACCGATGTGAATATCGCCTGACACTGGAAGGCGCTCACTATGGCAGTCTTACATTCCAGCGCCGCCAGAAATTCAGCGACGACGAACTTGCCGGAATAGAAATGATCATGTCGGCGGTCATTTGCCCCCTGCGCAACGCCTGCCAGTTTATCGCTATTGAACAAACAGCGCTTACAGACTCCCTGACAGGCATTGGAAACAAACGCGCTCTTGACGAAGAGTTGCAGCGAGCCGCCTCTCTCGCAGACAGGCTCGGGTCAGCTTACAGCCTGATCATTTGCGATCTGGACCACTTCAAGCTGATCAACGATAACCAGGGCCACGTGGTTGGCGACCACATTCTGGCAAAAACGGCAGAAAAAATTGAGCAAGCGGTACGCAACTCAGACATGGTGTACCGTTTTGGAGGGGAAGAGTTTGCGATCCTACTGCCACACACTCGCGAACAGGAAGCGCGAGACGTGGCAGACCGTATTCGCCTGGCACTGGAAACGATTCGCGTAGATGGCGGCGAAACTCCAATAACCGTAACCGGCAGTTGCGGCGTAGCCTCTCACTTAGTGGCAGAACAACCGGAACAGTGGTTGGCCCGCGCAGATGAAGCACTCTATCAAGCCAAGGCTAGCGGCCGTAACTGCACGCGGGTGTTTGCCTCAATCTCATGACCGGGGGCTATGCCCCCCGATTATTCCTTGCCGGACGTGTAGCACCTACTTTACCTCTTCGGGCATCCCTCTTGGGCTTGGCCGGTGCAGAATCACTCACCTGCCAACTACCCCGCTTTGCTTTATGAAGAGATTTCCCCGGGCTTTTACGAAGCTTTCGATCATGCTCCGCTTGTTCGCCCGGCGTTTTCTGGGGTACCTGAACCGTCTGAAGCCCTACTGTTCGGCTAAGGATGTCTACCGCTTTCTGATCAAGCTCTTCCCACTTACCCAATGTCAATCTGCTAGGCAAAAAGATCGGCCCGTAACGTACTCGCTTGAGACGACTCACTCTGACACCTTGAGACTCCCACAAACGCCGAACTTCACGGTTCCTTCCCTCAAGCAGGGTCACATGGAACCATTTGTTCATACCACTGCCGCCAGCCTGTGAGATATCCGAAAACTGTGCCATACCGTCTTCAAGCAACACACCTTGAAGCAGGCGCTGGATCATCGCGTCATCCACTTCACCAAAAACACGAACAGCATACTCTCGGTCAATTTGACTCGAGGGATGCATCAAGCGGTTCGCGAGCTCACCATCCGTGGTAAACAGCACCAGGCCGGTTGTGTTGAGATCCAGTCGGCCAATGGAGATCCACCTCTGGTCTTTCAGGCGCGGCAAACGATCGAATACGGTTGGACGCCCTTCCGGGTCTTTGCGGGTTGTCACTTCACCTTCCGGCTTATTGTAAATCAGTACGCGGCGAACCACCTGACCCGCGGAAGAGACATCAAGTTTATTTCCATCCAACTCAAAAGTATCTGCGATCGTTGCCTTTTGTCCGGGCTCGGCTGGCCGTCCATTCACCAACAGACGCCCGGAATCCATCCAACCTTCAATCTCGCGGCGCGAACCAACACCCGCCCGGGCCAGAAGCTTCTGAATGCGTTCCGGGCCTTCAGTCAGTGATTTTTCACCCTGTGCAGCTTTCTTGCCTGCACGTGGTTTTCCGGGGCTAGATGCCACCATGTGTCCTTTCCTTAATAAGTATCTGACACCATCAGGGTATCAGTGAATTGTCTGTACTGATGGAGCATCTTCGTCCAGGCTGTTTTCAGCCGGGTGCTCGCGTTCGCCCAGGGTAGACTCAAACTCAATCTCACCCTGCATTTTCCCCTCTATTTCCCGGCCAATCTCTTCCAAATCCCGAACTTCTGACAAAGCGGGCAGCTCATCCAGGCCAACGAGGTTGAAATAATCCAGAAACTGCTTGGTGGTAGCATACATAGCCGGGCGCCCCGGCACATCGCGATGTCCTACTACACGCACCCACTCTCGCTCAAGCAGGGTTCGAATGATATTGCTGCTTACCGCAACGCCGCGAATATCTTCTATCTCCCCCCGGGTAATCGGTTGTCTGTAGGCTATCAGGGCAAGGGTTTCCAAAAGGGCCCGGGAATAGCGTTGCGGTTTTTCTTCAAATAACCGACTGACCCAGGGTGCATACTCTTCTTTAACCTGCAAACGAAAGCCACTGGCAACCCGCTTCAATTCGAATCCCCGACCCTGGCAGGACTGTTCGAGCATAACCATAGCGTGCTCCATCACTTGCCGGGCCGGACGTTCCTCTTCAAGGAAAAGCTCACGGAGCTGCTCCAGAGACAGCGGTTTGCCCGATGCCAGCAGCGCCGCCTCAGCGATAGCCTGTATCCTTGCCAGATCTTCTTCATTCATGGTTATTCAGTATCCTTCAGCTGACCGCTCTGGCCCGAACATGAATGGGCCCAAGAACTTCCGCCTGCACAATCTCAATCAACTGTTCTTTAACCAGCTCCAGCGTTGCCAGAAAGCTCACAACCACGCCAAGACGGCCTTCTTCCACCGTAAACAGACTTTCAAAAGTGACAAACCGGTCACCCTGAAGTACGGAGAGAATGTGTGACATGCGCTCCCGCGTTGAAAGACGTTCTTTTTCAACATGGTGACTGGTAAACAGGTCTGCTCGTTTGAGCACGCCATGCAGCGCCAGGATCAGTTCGCGCATATCCACATCGGGGTGTGGTTGAGTTGACGGCAATTTCGGCAACGCAGCAGAACCAACAAAACTGTCACGCTCCATCCTCGGCATCTGATCAATATCTTCTGCCGCTTTCTTAAACCGCTCATATTGCTGCAACCGGCGAATAAGCTCTGCCCTTGGATCCGACTCTTCATCATCGTCAGCTTCGTGACGGGGAAGCAACATGCGGGATTTAATCTCTGCGAGGGTTGCCGCCATCACCAAATACTCAGCGGCCAGTTCAAAGCGCATGGACTCTACGGCACCGATGTAATCCATGTACTGACGGGTGATTTCACTAACGTCGATGTCCAGAATATTCATATTCTGGCGCCGGATCAGGTACAACAATAAATCCAGAGGCCCCTCAAAGGCCTCTAAAAACACAGCAAGCGCATCGGGTGGAATATAAAGATCTTTAGGCAGATCCACCAGCGGCTTGCCAGAAACCAAAGCCAGGGGCACCTGCTCCATGACCTCTGGCAGCGCCTCAGCCTGCGCTTTGGTTTCTTCCGTCATGCCAGCTTCCGCCTGTCTCTGAAAATTGCCCGGACTGGCTCAGCGATAGCTGAGCCCCATAGCTGCCCGAACTTCTTCAAGAGTATCCCTCGCTGCGTCCCTTGCATGCTCTCGACCTTCTTGCAGGATGGAATATACGAGATCCGGATTATTCTCGTATTCTTTAGCACGTTCGTGCAAAGGTTTCTGCTCTTCAACGATGGCATCAATCAGCGGACCCTTGCATTCCAGGCAACCGATTCCAGCACTTCGGCATCCCTTCTGTACCCAATCACAGGTTGCGTCATCCGAATATACTTTGTGCATACTCCAAACCGGGCATTTTTCCGGCTCACCGGGGTCGGTTCTGCGCACACGCTGAGGGTCCGTTTGCATAGTACGGATTTTTTGGGCCACGCTGTCCGGCTCTTCCCGCAGGGCAATGTAGTTATTGTAGGATTTGGACATTTTTTGACCGTCCAGCCCCGGCATTTTGGATTCTGGAGTAAATAACGGCTGGGGCTCAGGCAGAATCACTTTGCCACCACCTTCGATGTAGCCATATAGACGCTCACGATCACCCAATGAAATATTTTGCTGCTCTTTTAGCAACGCTCGGGCAGTTTCAAGAGCTTCGGTATTGCCCTCCTCCTGGTACCGTTTTTTCAATGAGCGATACAGTTTGGCGTTTTTCTTGCCCATTTTGACAATCGCCGCCTCAGCATAATCCTCAAAACCTGGCTCACGCCCATAAATATGGTTAAAGCGACGCGCAATCTCACGGGTAATTTCCACGTGCGACATCTGATCGGCACCCACCGGCACCTTTCCGGCCCGATACATCAGAATATCCGAGGACATTAGTAACGGATAACCTAAAAATCCGTAGGTGGCCAAATCCTTTTCTCGCAGCTTTTCTTGCTGCTCCTTATACGTGGGAACCCGTTCGAGCCAGCCCAGCGGAGTGATCATCGACAGTAACAGGTTAAGTTCTGCATGCTCCGGGACCTGTGACTGGATAAACATGGTAGACGAACCCGGGTTAACACCGGCGGCCAACCAATCAATAACCATGTCCCACACACTCTGTTCGATACCAGAGGGGTCGTCATACTGAGTGGTTAAAGCATGCCAGTCAGCAACGAAAAAGAAGCACTCGTACTCGTGCTGGAGTTTAACCCAGTTTTTCAGCACACCGTGGTAGTGGCCGAGGTGAAGCTTGCCGGTCGGACGCATGCCGGACAAAACTCTTTGCTGGGAATCGACAGAACTCAAAGCACGAACTCCTTCTTTCTGTTTTGAAGATGCCTGATTTGCCGTGAACATACGGCCTCATAAACCAGGCTGACCGGCCATTATAGTCGCAACACCCGGCCGCGTTAAGCAAACACTTATAAAACAGTAAGCCAATAACGCAAAACCCCCGGAATTCATACGAATCCGGGGGTTTTGTTAAAGGCAATGAATTGGCTTACCAGCCAGTCACTTCCTTCAGTGCCTTGCCGATCTCAGCCAGGCTACGCACAGTTTTAACACCGGCGTCATTCAGAGCCGCAAACTTCTCGTCTGCAGTACCTTTACCACCAGAGATGATAGCACCGGCGTGGCCCATCCGCTTACCTGGGGGCGCAGTAACGCCGGCAATGTAGGAAACCACAGGCTTGGTAACGTTCTCTTTGATGAATGCAGCCGCCTCTTCTTCAGCCGTTCCACCAATTTCACCGATCATCACGATGGCCTCAGTCTGCGGATCTTCTTGCAGAAGCTTAAGGATATCGATGAAATTAGAGCCCGGAATCGGGTCGCCACCAATGCCTACGCAGGTAGACTGGCCGTAGCCAAAGTCAGTAGTCTGCTTGACAGCTTCGTAAGTCAGAGTACCGGAACGGGAAACAATACCGACCTTGCCTGGCTTATGGATATGGCCTGGCATGATACCGATCTTGCACTCACCAGGAGTAATCACACCCGGGCAGTTAGGCCCGATCATGCGTACGCCTTTACGATCAACGTATTCTTTAGCGTACAGCATGTCGATGGTCGGAATACCTTCGGTGATGCATACAATCAGCTCAAGGCCAGCATCTGCTGCTTCAATGATGGCATCCTTACAGAACGGAGCCGGAACATAGATCACAGTTGCCTGAGCACCGGTCTTTTCTACAGCGTCACGCACGGTGTTGAATACCGGGAGGCCCAGGTGTGTAGTACCACCCTTACCCGGGCTAACGCCACCCACCATCTTAGTGCCGTATTCAATCGCCTGCTCAGAGTGGAAGGTACCCTGTGCGCCGGTAAAGCCCTGGCAGATAACCTTGGTGTCTTTATTAATCAGGATGCTCATTATTTACCCCCTGCGGCTTTAACGACTTGCTCTGCAGCATCGGCCAGGCTGCTGGCGGCGATGATGTTCAGGCCACTATCAGCCAATACCTTTGAACCCAGTTCAGCGTTGTTACCTTCAAGACGAACAACCACGGGAACTTTAACGCCAACTTCTTTAACCGCGCCGATGATACCTTCAGCGATCATGTCACAGCGAACAATACCGCCGAAGATGTTAACCAGAACTGCTTGTACAGCATCATCAGACAGGATGATTTTGAACGCTTCGGAAACACGCTCTTTGGTAGCACCGCCCCCAACGTCCAGGAAGTTGGCAGGACGGCCACCAGATAATTTGATGATATCCATGGTGCCCATCGCCAAACCGGCGCCGTTAACCATGCAACCAATATTGCCGTCGAGGGCAACGTAGTTCAGTTCCCACGCTGCTGCTTCTGCTTCTCGAGCGTCTTCCTGTGAAGGGTCACGCATTTCCTGAAGCTTCTTCTGACGGTACAAAGCGTTGCCATCAACACCAATCTTGGCATCCAGACAATGCAGATCACCCGCTGGAGTAATAACGAGCGGGTTGATTTCCAGAAGCGCAAGGTCATAGTCTTCGAACAGCTTAGCCAGACCCAGGAAGATTTTGGTGAACTGACCAATTTGCTTACCTTCCAAGCCCAGCTTGAAGGCCAACTCACGCCCCTGATATGGCTGCGCACCAACGAGAGGATCAATTTCGGCTTTCAGAATTTTTTCAGGCGTTTCTTCTGCAACGGTCTCAATTTCAACACCGCCTTCAGTAGAGGCCATAAATACAATGCGACGACTACCGCGATCAACAACTGCGCCCAGGTACAGCTCCTGGTCAATGTCCGTCAGGGATTCAACAAGAATTTTGCTGACCGGCTGGCCATGCTCGTCAGTCTGAAAAGTAACCAACTGCTTACCTAACCACTGCTCAGCGAACGCGCGGATGTCGTCAGTATTCTTGACCAGCTTTACACCACCGGCTTTACCGCGGCCGCCAGCGTGAACCTGGGCTTTGACTACCCAGCTGTCTCCGCCAATTTTCTCTGCAGCTGCAACAGCTTCATCCGGGGTATCGCAGGCGATGCCCTTTGAGACAGGCAAGCCATATTCAGCGAAAAGCTGTTTGCCCTGATATTCATGCAAATTCATAGTTAATGTCCCGCTTTTTGATGGAGGATAACCACGTACGGATATGAACCCGCCACTCCCCACACAGGGAGCCTTAAACGCGAATTCGATTCGATGAGCAGGGGATCACCTCAGCTCACCATGATCGCAACCGGAAATCAGTTCTTATTATGATAAAGGGGCGCCATCAAGGGCGCCCCTGCATCCGGGTTTGCGTTACTTCTTTTTGCGACGGTTTGCAATGTGAATTGCGCCGCCACCAACAGCCAACGCTGCTTCATGCACAGACTCAGACAAAGTCGGGTGCGCAAAACAGGTCAGAGCCAAATCTTCTGCTGTAGAACCGAACTCCATGGCAATAACGCCCTGAGCTACGATCTCGGAAGCCTGAGGACCTACAACGTGGAAGCCCAGAATTCGGTCAGTTTTAGCATCAGCAAGGATCTTCACCATACCTGCGGTCGCATTAGCCGCCATAGCACGACCGTTTGCCGCAAACGGGAAGGTGCCTACATTGTAGTCTTCACCTTCTGCCTTCAGCTGCTCTTCAGTCTTGCCAACCCAGGCTACTTCCGGAGTGGTATAAATCACATTCGGAATACAGTCGTAGTTAACCTGAGGCTTATGGCCTGCAATACGCTCAGCAACCATCACGCCCTCCTCGGACGCTTTGTGTGCCAGCATAGGTCCGCGAACGATATCACCAACAGCCCATACGCCCGGCGCTTCGGTTTTGCAGTGATCATTAACAAAAATGAAGCCACGCTCATCAAGCTTAACGCCGGAATCTTCAGCCAACAGTCCGTCAGTGTAGGGACGACGACCAACGGCAACAATCAGCTTATCGAACTTCGCTTCCTGCTTACCCTTGGAATCTTCGTAGTTCACGTAAACCAGCTTACGCTTCACTTCAGCACCCGTCATACGGGCACCAGTGATGATATTCAGGCCTTGCTTTTTGAACTGCTTAAGCGCGTCTTTAGCAATTTGCTGATCAACCACTGGCAGGAAACTGCTCTGCGCTTCAAGAATGGTCACTTCAGCACCTAGGCGAGCCCAGACACTACCCAGCTCAAGACCGATAACACCCGCACCAATTACGCCAAGGCGCTTCGGCACTTCAGTGAACTCAAGTGCACCTTCGGAATCAACAATGTATTCACCATCAAATGGTGCTGGCGGGATTTCGATAGGCTTGGAGCCGCTTGCCAGAATAACGTTATCAGCTTCGTAGGTCGTGGTTTTACCGTCTTTATCAGTAACTTCAACCTTACGGCCGGCCAACAATTTGCCGTGACCATGAATAGAAGTAACACCATTGGCTTTAAACAATCCGGCAATACCACCGGTCAGTTGTTTAACGATCCCAACCTTACGTTCCATCATCTTGGCAACATCGATATCGACGTCTTTCGCCATGATACCCATGGATTCGTAATCGTGACTGGTTTCCTCAAACTTGTGCGTGACTTCCAGCAGCGCTTTGGACGGAATACAGCCAACGTTCAGACAGGTACCGCCAAGCACCTGACTTTTCCCATCTTCAGCAGTCCAGGACTCAACACACGCAGTCTTCAGACCCAGTTGAGCAGCTTTGATAGCGGCCACATAACCACCGGGGCCGGCACCAATCACAATGACATCGTACTTATCGGACATAATCTTTCCTGTTCTCAGATTCGTTGAATGTCAGCTTACACGTCCAGCAGGATGCGAGCCGGGTCTTCAAGCATTTCCTTGATGGCCACCAGGAACTGAACGGCTTCCTTACCGTCGATCATACGGTGATCGTATGATAGCGCCAGGTACATCATCGGCAGAATCTCAACCTTGCCATTCACCGCCATCGGGCGCTCCTGAATTTTATGCATACCCAAGATTGCTGTCTGCGGCGGATTCAGAATCGGAGTAGAAATTAACGACCCAAAAATACCACCGTTCGTGATGGTGAAGGTTCCGCCCGTCATCTCTTCGATGCCCAGTTTTCCACCTTTTGCCTTGGTACCGTATTCGACAATTTTCTTCTCAATATCTGCCAAGCCCAGTGCATCGACATCGCGAACAACAGGCACAACCAGGCCACGGTCAGTTGATACGGCAACACCGATATCCTGATAACCATGGTAAACCATGTCGTTACCATCAATAGAAGCGTTAACTGCCGGGAAACGTTTCAACGCTTCGGTAGCAGCCTTAGTGAAAAACGACATAAAGCCAAGCTTGATCCCGTGACGCTTAACAAAACTTTCCTGGTACTGCTTACGCAGCTCCATGATTGGCGCCATGTTGACTTCATTAAAGGTAGTCAGCATGGCAGCGGTTTGCTGAGCGTCAACCAGACGCTTAGCAATGCTGGCACGCAAACGGGTCATCGGAACGCGCTTCTCGACACGCTCGCCCTGAGCAACATCCAATGCCGCCGGCGCAGCGGCAGGCTTAGCCGGAACAGAATCTGAAGACTTGCTGCTATCAATATGATTCTGAACATCTTCTTTGGTAACACGACCGTCTTTTCCCGTGCCTTTAACGGCACTCGGATCGACATTATTCTCTTCCGCCAGCTTACGAGCTGCCGGGCTGAGAATGGCATCACCGGAAGTCGATGTTTCCTGAGGCTCTTCGGTTTTCTCTTCAGCTTTGGTTTCAGCAGGCTTGGACGAGCCGGCCGCGCCAGCTTTAAATTTGCCGATAACTTCACCGCTTTCGCAGGTATCGCCTTCGCCTTTCAGGATTTCTTCGATCACACCATCAGCCGGTGCAACCACTTCGAGCACGACTTTGTCGGTTTCGATATCGACAATCAGCTCATCACGTGAGCAGGCTTCACCTGGTTGCTTGTGCCAGGTCGCTACGGTGCCTTCGGCAACCGACTCAGGGAAAACGGGGGCTTTTATCTCTGTTGACATTACGATTCCTTAGCTCGGTAGCTCGTCAGATTTCGAACGCGTCGTTGACTAGTTTCTTTTGCTCTTCAATGTGTACAGACATATGTCCACACGCAGGAGCAGCGGAAGGCTCACGACCGGCATACTGAAGGTATAGTTTTGGGTTCAGGCGTTGCAACGCATTACGCATATGGTGCTGACTGCAGTACCAGGCTCCCTGGTTCATTGGTTCTTCCTGACACCAGACAACATTCTTGAGCCTCGCATACTGACCCAGAATTTCATCAAGATCGTCGCTCGGGAATGGATACAGCTGCTCAATACGGACAATCGCAACATCATCACGCTCATCTGCTTTTTTCTTTTCCAGCAGATCGTAATAAACCTTGCCACTGCACATAATCAGGCGCGTGATCTTCTTCGGATCAGACGGTTCCTTCTCTGGCAATACTGTCTGGAATGTGCCTGACGTCAAGTCATCCAAGCTAGAGATAGCCTCTTTATGACGCAACAAGCTCTTCGGCGTGATTGCAACCAGCGGCTTACGCAGCGGACGTTTAACCTGACGACGCAGCATATGGAACACCTGAGACGGCGTAGTGGGAACACAAACCTGAATATTGTGCTCAGCACACATTTGCAGGAAACGCTCCATACGAGCTGAACTGTGCTCCGGACCCTGTCCTTCATACCCATGAGGCAGCAACAGAGTCAGGCCACACAACCGGCCCCACTTATGTTCGCCACTGGTCAGGAACTGGTCGATAACCACCTGTGCACCATTAGCGAAATCGCCAAATTGAGCTTCCCAAACAACCAACCCGTCAGGCTTGGTTGTTGAATAGCCATATTCAAACGCCATGACAGCTTCTTCTGACAACAGCGAGTCATAAATTTCAAACCTCGGCTGGTCTTCAGCAAGCTCTTTCAGCGCAACATGGGTGGAACCATCTTTCTGATTATGCAATACCGCATGGCGATGCGAGAAGGTACCCCGGCCCACGTCCTGACCGGTCAGCCGGATCGGGTGCCCTTCATTCAGCAAGGTAGCGTAAGCCATCATCTCACCGTAACCCCAGTTCATGGCCATGGCACCTGCAGTCATTTTCTCCCGATCGTTAACGATCTTGGATACCTGACGCTGAATGCTGAAGCCTTCCGGAACCTGGGTCAGCTTATTACCTAATTTCTGAATAGTTTTCAGAGGCACGCTGGTTTTGCACTTAGCCGTCCACTCGTGACCAAGGTATGGAGTCCAGTCAACGTAAAGCTCTTTATTTGGCTCTTTCACCAACGACTTCACAACGTGCTCGCCTTTATCCAGCGCATCACGGTAGTCAGTTTCAATCTGTTTAGCTTCTTCTTCAGTGATGACACCGGCTTCAACCAAACGCTCAGCATAAATATTGCGTGTGGTGCTCAGCTTACGGATCTTGTCATACATCAGCGGCTGAGTTGCTGCCGGCTCATCGGCCTCGTTGTGACCCCGACGACGATAGCAGACCAGATCAATCACCACATCCCGCTTAAATTCGTTGCGGTAGTCCATGGCCATCTGGGTAACAAAAAGGACAGCTTCCGGGTTATCGGCGTTTACGTGCAGAATCGGCGCCTGAACCATCTTCGCCACGTCGGTACAGTATTCAGTAGAACGGGCGTCTTCCTGTTTGCTTGTGGTAAAGCCAACCTGGTTATTGATCACAATGTGGATGGTGCCACCTACACCAAAGCCTCGGGTCTGAGACATCTGGAAGGTTTCCATCACAACACCCTGCCCGGCAAAGGCCGCATCACCGTGCATCACAATCGGTACGACCTTGCTGCCGTCTGTATCACCACGGCGATCCTGACGGGCACGCACCGATCCTTCTACCACCGGAGAAACGATTTCTAGGTGCGACGGGTTAAATGCCATGGCCAAATGAACTTCGCCACCTGGAGTCATAACATTAGAGGAGAAGCCCTGGTGGTATTTCACATCACCTGAGCCGGAATCCGCGAGTTTCTTACCCTCGAATTCGTCAAACAATTCCTTCGGATTCTTACCGAGCGTATTAACCAGAACGTTTAGGCGGCCACGGTGTGCCATACCCAAAACGATTTCTTTGGCGCCATAAGAGCCGGCTCGCTGAATCAGTTCATCCAGGCAAGGAATAAGGCTTTCGCCACCTTCCAGACCAAAACGCTTCACACCCGGGTAGCGAGACCCGAGGTACTTTTCAAGACCTTCTGCTGCCGTTAGGCGCTCAAGCAAATGCTTCCGGGTTTCGACCTCGTATTCAGGACGAGAGCGAACGGGCTCCATACGCTGCTGGAACCAACGTTTTATGCGCGTATCAACAACGTGCATGTACTCTGCACCGATACTTTCGCAATAGGTCTGACGCAGACCATCAACAATGTCTCTGAGCTTCATCGTCTCAGAGCCAAAACTCAAAGAGCCTGTCTGAAACTCCAAGTCGAGATCTGATGGGCCCAACTCATGAAAAGCCGGATCCAGATCTTCAACAGGTTCACGCTGCCAGACACCCAGTGGATCAAGCTTTGACTCCTGATGACCGCGAAAACGGTACGCGTTGATCAGTTGTAGAACACGAATCTGCTTTTTATCAGCATCTGAAGTAGCGCTGGCCGGCACGCCGCCATTCGCCAAAAATCGCTGATTTCGGGAGATATGTTCAAACTGTTCACGGATGGTTGAGTGAACAACATCCGGGCCATGTTGGCCATCGATGCTGGGGAGCTTGTCAAAGTAACTCCGCCACTCTTCAGGAATAGCATTGGGGTCTGTCAGGTAGGTTTCAAAAAGCTGTTCAACATAGGCCAGATTTCCACCCTGCAAGAGGGAAGTCTGCCATAACTGCTCCATGATGCTTTCGTGCATTTTGAATAGCTCACCTTGGGCTGGTGCGGGGGAGCGGGTATGGTCGGCCAGGGGTATTTCTCAGTCAATACGGGATATTACGGCATGACTTTTGGCCACCACACCCTGCAAGGATGTTTTCCGTCCCCTGTGATTTTTATACTCAGCGATACTGCAAGGAACCAGGATAAGGCAACCAGGCAGCGCGACCAGTTTGCACCTTGGTAAGACTTTTGACTATAAGCCTTTGGTTGAAGGCCCCGCATAAGCGAGGCCTTCAGGGTTGCTAACTGGCACTGAAGAGCCAGTATAGCTGTTTCTTCACAATTTGCTGCTCAGGTGGTCCTTTGCAGCAGTAAATTCCGAATATGACCAATCGCCTTAGTGGGATTGAGGCCCTTCGGACAAACACTCACACAGTTCATAATGCCCCGGCAGCGGAATACGCTGAACGGATCATCAAGCTCAGCAAGACGCTCGGCCTGAGCCGTATCACGACTATCAACCAGGAAGCGGTATGCTTGCAACAGGCCTGATGGGCCAATGAACTTATCCGGATTCCACCAGAAAGACGGACAAGCAGTAGAACAGCATGCACAGAGAATACACTCGTACAGGCCGTCCAGCTTCTCACGTTCTTCCGGAGTCTGCAGGCGCTCAATAGCAGGCGCCGGGGTGTCATTAACAAGGTACGGCATGATTTTTTCGTACTGTTTGTAGAACAGCCCCATATCCACAACCAAGTCACGGATAACCGGCAGCCCCGGCAGTGGACGCAGAACCAGCTTGTTATTCTTGACCACTTCAGAAACCGGAGTGATACAAGCAAGACCATTCTTGCCATTCATATTCATGCCATCGGAGCCACAAACACCCTCACGGCAGGAACGACGGAATGCAACCGAAGGATCCTTTTCCTTGACCAGTGCCAAGACATCCAGAACCATCAGATCTTTACCTGCTGGCAATTCAATCTCAACGTCCTGCATGTAAGGGGCGTTGTCAGTTTCCGGGTTATAACGGTACAGACTTACCAACATTTTCTGGATACCCCCTTAGTAGGTCCGGACTTTCGGCTCGAAGGTCGGAACTGTTTTCGGTGCGAAGTTTACATCACGCTTGCCAACACGCTTTTCTAGCGGGAAGTACATGGAGTGCTTCAGCCAGTTCTCGTCATCACGCTCAGTGAAGTCGTTACGAGCATGAGCCCCACGACTTTCTTTACGCACAATCGCAGAATGCGCTGTGGCATAGGCAACTTCGTAGAGGTTGTCCAGTTCCAGTGCTTCAATGCGGGCAGTATTAAAGGCCTTACTGGTATCAGTCAGCCTGGTCTTGCGAACACGCTCACCAATTTCTTCCAGCAGCTTCAACCCCTTCTCCATGCTCTCACCATCGCGGAACACGCCGAAGTAAAGCTGCATGCAGTTCTGAAGATCCTTACGAACCTGAGCAACATCCTCACCTTCTTTGGTGTTGTTCAGACGATCAAGGCGAGCCATGGCACGCTTGATATCTTCATCGCTCGCACCATCAACCTCGAAACCGCCACGAATCTGTTCCTCGATGTGCAGACCCGCCGCACGACCGAATACCACAAGATCCAGCAGCGAGTTGCCGCCCAGGCGGTTTGCGCCGTGTACAGACACACAAGCCGCCTCACCACATGCAAACAGACCAGGAATCGGCTGATCGTTGCCGTTTTCGTCTTGAGTCAGAGCCTGGCCACCCACATTGGTCGGAATGCCGCCCATCATGTAGTGACAAGTAGGCACAACCGGAACCGGCTCTTTTACCGGATCGACATGCGCAAAGGTACGGGACAGATCACAAATACCTGGCAGACGCAGGTTCAGGGTCTCTTCACCCAGATGATCAAGCTTCAGCAGTACGTGATCTTTATCGGGACCACAACCACGCCCTTCAAGAATTTCCAGAACCATGGAGCGAGCCACAACATCACGGCCAGCCAGGTCTTTTGCGTTCGGAGCATAACGCTCCATGAAGCGCTCGCCCTCGGCGTTAATCAGATAACCACCCTCACCCCGGCAACCTTCCGTTACCAGTACACCGGCACCGTGAATGCCAGTTGGGTGGAACTGCCACATTTCCATGTCCTGGACAGGGAAGCCTGCACGCAACGCCATACCAATACCGTCACCAGTGTTGATCAGAGCGTTGGTAGTAGAAGCATAAATACGTCCGGCGCCACCGGTCGCCAGAACAGTTGCTTTGGCTTTGATATAAGCCACTTCACCGCTTTCAATTTCAATCGCAACAACACCAACCACTTCATTCTTGGCGTTCTTAACCAGATCAACAGCGTACCATTCATTAAGGAAGCTGGTACCGCCTTTCAGGTTCGCCTGGTACAGAGTGTGCAACAATGCATGCCCCGTACGGTCAGCCGCTGCACAGGTGCGCGCAGCCTGAGTTGGGTTATCAGGACCTTTGGACTGACCACCGAAAGGACGCTGATAAATACGTCCCTGTTCAGTACGGGAGAACGGCAACCCCATATGCTCAAGCTCAAATACCGCCTGAGGACCTACAGAACACATGTATTCGATAGCGTCCTGGTCGCCGATGTAGTCGGAACCCTTGACGGTGTCATACATGTGCCAGCGCCAATCGTCGTTGGGGTCAGCGCTTGCAATCGCACAAGTGATACCACCCTGGGCAGACACCGTGTGCGAACGGGTTGGAAATACTTTCGTGATACACGCGGTGTTAAGGCCCGACTCTGTCAGCTGCAGGGCGGCTCGCATACCAGCTCCGCCACCACCGATAACAATCGCGTCGTAAGACATGGTTTTGATGTTAGCCATCGATTAAAGCCCCCAAAGAATCTGAATGCCCCACACAACATACACAAACAAAACGAGTATGCAGGCCGCCTGAAGCAGGAAGCGTGGAAGTGCTGCTTTGATGTAATCCGTGGAAACTGTCCACAAACCAACCCATGCGTGTCCTGCGATAGATAGCAGCGCCAGCAGGCTGAAGACCTTGAACCAGCCTTGACCGTACAACGCAGACCAGGCCTGGTAATCAACATCAGTAGTTACAAAAAACCCAAGCAGGAACAAGGTGTAGAGCGCAAGAATGTAAGCGGTAGCGCGCTGGATAATCCAGTCTTGAACACCGTTACGACCAAGATTAGTTACACTGTTCATGCCCATACCCAGACTCCTGCCAGAATAATGAGAACAATGGAAACCACTAGTGTGGTTTTCGCGGCAAGGCGACCGCTTTCAAGCTCTTCGCCGATACCAGCATCCATCAGCAGGTGTTTAATACCCGCAACCAGGTGGTATAGCAGAGCAGACAGGATGCCCCAGGTAATCAGCTTTGCCAGGAAGCTGTTCAGCAGTTCATTTACACGGTTGAAGCCATCTTCTCCGGACAGGGAGAGATCCAGGCCGTACATCAGGAAAGCAACACCCACAAAGATGATGATGCCGCTGATGCGATGCAGGATCGATGTAATGGCTGGCAGCGGAAAATGGAACTTGCCGAGATCGAGATTTACTGGTCGTTTGCTATTCACAGCGCTCTCACACTCTCTCTTGGTTCCGCAAAACCGATATTCTGGCAGCGGATGGTTAGTATGTTGGGACCGGAGAATCGATACGATACCGATAACCGATTGGTTCAGGAGGGCGGATGACAACCCGATAGCTTGCTATGCTGTAGCCTGCAGGCAGGCGCATCCCCTATTCCGGGCTACGGATTATAAGGAGACGCCCCGGTAATTACAAACTTGCAACAACCTGAAAAGCCTTGCCAGCCGCTGAACCACCCCCTCTATTCAGCTTATTGACAAATCATCTTTTGACTCCAAAGCACTGGAATTGCGCTCTTTTAGACAGGTCAACAAAAAATGAAAACACGCTTTTCGCCTCCAATAGATTGACAAAAAAAGCTAACGCCCTATATTTTGCCGCCAGTTTTGCGATAATACGCGCCTTCTCGCGCATCTATAAATGCAAAGAGCTGTATAAGCTAATCAAATAGGAGAGCACCATGACCGACAGGAAAGCCACGCTCTCGGTGGGAGACAAGTCCATTGAGCTTCCGGTTTATTCCGGCACCGTCGGCCCTGACGTTATTGACGTACGCGGGCTAGTCCAGGAAGGCGTTTTCACCTACGATCCGGGGTTTGTCTCAACGGCAGCCTGCGAATCAGCCATAACCTATATTGATGGCGCTAACGGCGTACTCTTGCATCGGGGTTACCCGATCGACCAGCTCGCCGAGCAATCTGACTTCCTTGAAGTATGCTACCTGCTCCTGCATGGCGAATTGCCAAGCAAGGAAGAAAACAAGCGCTTCCACGACACCGTCAAAAACCACACAATGCTGCACGACCAGATGCGCAATTTCTTCAACGGCTTCCGCCGTGATGCGCACCCAATGGCAATCATGTGCGGCGTGGTTGGTGCTCTATCTGCGTTTTATCACGACCAGATGGACGTCAGCGACCCTAAGCAGCGCGAGATCACCGGCCATCGATTGATTGCCAAAATGCCTACCATTGCAGCTTGGTGCTATAAGTATTCTGCCGGCCAGCCGTTCGTGTATCCGCGCAACGACCTGTCCTATGCAGAGAATTTCCTGCAGATGATGTTCGGTACTCCTTGCGAAGAGTACAAACCGAACCCGGTTCTGGCCAACGCTATGGATAAAATCTTTATCCTGCACGCGGATCACGAACAAAATGCATCCACCTCGACGGTACGCCTGGCAGGCTCTACAGGCGCCAACCCATACGCGTGTATCGCTTCTGGTATCGCCGCCCTTTGGGGCCCGGCTCATGGCGGCGCGAATGAAGCCGTTCTGGACATGCTGGCTGAAATCGGTGATGAATCCAATATCGAGAAGTTCATTGCGAAAGCGAAGGACAAAGATGACCCATTCCGCCTAATGGGCTTTGGTCACAGGGTTTACAAGAACTTTGACCCACGCGCCAAAGTGATGAGCGAAACCGCTCATCAGGTTCTGCAAGAACTCGGCCTGGAAAATGATCCTCTGCTGAAAATTGCACAACGTCTGGAAAAAATCGCCCTGGAAGACGAATACTTCGTCAAACGCCAGCTTTACCCGAACGTAGACTTCTACTCCGGAATCATCCTGAAAGCCATCGGTATCCCAACATCCATGTTTACCGTCATTTTCGCGATGTCCCGGACTATTGGCTGGTTCTCACACTGGAACGAGATGGTCAGCGGCAACTACCGCATTGGTCGTCCGCGTCAGCTGTACACTGGCTCGCCTAAGCGTGACTACCCAACGAAATAATTCTCTGGGAATGTCAGGAAGATATAAAAAGGCCGCTGATTTCAGCGGCCTTTTTAATTGCATCAATCAACCTATGACACAAGCGTAGCTATCGGCAATTGGCCGGCAACCATTCCTCCGATACATTTTGACCGTAGCAAACCCAGCTCAAACCGGTGTCCGAAACGCTAGGTTCAAGCACGATGTATTCGAATTCACCCTGCTCGTCCATACCCATTTCAACACCGATCACTCCACCGTCGTACACATCGATTGAATAATTATTTGAAACATCGTCCAGCGTGGATTCGGGATACCCCATATCCTGCATAGCGACAGGCCACTCTTGATATTTCTCTACGTACGCATCAACTGATGCCTGAACTTCCAACGCACTGTAATAAGCCCCCAGAAAGCGCGCCCTCTCTGTGTAGTCCTGGTATTGCGGAATCGCAACAGCGGCCAGAATACCGACAATTGCTATCGCCATCAGAAGCGAAACAGGCCCGCCTCCAGCCCCAAGGCGAGGTACAAACAAGGCCAGTAGCCACGCAGGAAGACTGCGACCAGGGTGTACAACCTCTCTTCCCTCAGAAAATGCGATCGCTGACGCCATGCGCTTTGTCAGCCATGGGTAATCTCCCGTCAACTCATTGAATGACATCCAGAAACCACCCGTCTCAGAAATCTGCCGGACATAGGCATCAACATTCATAGTCTTCCAGCGTGTATCCCCAGCCGCAATAGCCGCCAACGCTGACTTGATATCATCAGAGGATTGACAGCAAGCCGCGCCATAACGGTCGCACGTATACTCCTCTGCCCGGCGCAAGGCTGGCCCAATTATTGGAAGCCAGGCCCCCGGCATCAGAAATAGACGCCAGGTCAAATGCTTGCGATGAATATGCCCAAGTTCATGACCAATATAAAAATCAATAGCCCCCGGCTGATCCTCCAAGGCATCAACAACATCGGTAAACAGCACGACAAAATGTCTTCCAAGAAACCTGGTGGCCAGCGCGTTAAAGAAATCCGTGCGCAACAAATATGCTTCAGGAACTTCTGTAACACCCACCGCCTTGCATGACCTTAAAAGGCTCTCGTAAAGATCTGGGTATTGCTCTTGACTGATACGAACACCGGAACCTTTCAGATGGGAAATAAAAGCTGAATGAGCAAACAGAAAAAACACATAACCCACGAGCAGATAAACCAGAACTAACCCAAACGTGCCGAAGAATAAAGCCAGCCAAACAATCGCTGCAATAGCAGCTGTAACCGTCACCAACGGCCTTTCATGCTTATAGATTAAATTCATACTATCCCCTTAAGAAAAACAACAGCGAGCCATTGATTCGCATCCCTGCCCGCACCAGTCATCAGGAATGTACAGGGCCATAACGAAATATACGGGTCATGGAAGTCATTTTTTGTTCGCCAGTGCCGAAAGACTGCGGAGTATAGAAACCTGAAACACCAAGATCCATAAAATTCATAGGTTTAGCCCACAATATAAGCGCCGTTGTGACTTAGCTCATAAATAGATTCTTACTTTGTTTCCAGCGCATAAACATGAATACCCGGCCAACTCGAAGTACACTCGGAGGTTCAGCAATCCTCTTCATCTGGATTCATCCATCAGGACTATCCCAGTCAATCACTTAAACACGAAAACCGGGAGCGCAATAATGGCATTAACTGTAACTTTTATCGGTCTGGGAGTGATGGGCTACCCCATGGCCGGACACCTGGCGAAGGCAGGCTTATCCGTTCGCGTTTGGAATCGTACTGAGGAAAAAACCACACAATGGTCAAACGAACATCCCGGTACAGGCTGTAAAACAATAGCCGAGGCCGTTCAAGGCTCAGACCTGGTGATTACCTGCGTAGGTGCAGATAAAGACCTTATATCAGTGTATGAAGGATCTGGAGGGATTATTGAAAATACAGCCAAAGGGGCCGTACTGGTTGATCACACCACAGCTTCTGCCGGTATCGCTGAACACCTGGCATCTGTCGCCAGCATGGCTGGCCAGGGCTTTATCGATGCTCCCGTATCAGGCGGTCAGCAAGGAGCAGAAAATGGCAAGCTCACCATCATGTGCGGTGGCCGAGAAGAAGACTACCAAAAAGCCGCTCCCGTCATGGCCCATTACGCCCGCGCACTCAACCTGATGGGACCGACAGGGTGCGGCCAGAAAACCAAAATGGTAAACCAGATAGCCATTGCAGGACTGATCCAGGGGCTATCAGAAGCTCTGCATTTTGCAGAGCAGGCTGGGCTGGATGCGAATAAAGTTGTAGAGGTGATCTCCAAAGGAGCCGCCCAATCCTGGCAGATGGAAAACCGCTCCGAGTCCATGATCGATGCCGAATTTGACCACGGTTTTGCTGTCGACTGGATGCGCAAGGATCTGGGTATTTGCCTGGAAGAAGCGCGCCGAAATGGCTCAACGTTGCCGGTGACCGCACTGGTCGACCAGTTTTACGGAGACGTTCAGAAGATGGGAGGTAACCGCTGGGACACATCATCACTGATACAGCGACTGCGCAATAAATAACAACCGACAACGAAACTCACGAAAGATCAGCCAACCCCGATACCTTCGTGAGTTTCGTATATGAACATTTACTTTTTCTTATCTCTTGGAACCCAGCGCCCGTTTTCGTACCAGGCAGACCAGCCAGTCGCCTTACCGTCTTTTTCGGACATCACATACTGCTCTTTGGATTTCCGGCTGTAACGGATCACCGAAGGGTTGCCTTCAGGATCTTTCTCAGGCGCATCCATCAAGTAATCGTACTTCGGATCAATTTCCTTACGATGTGGCTTGATCTCCATCACCAGTGGTGGCCTGGTTTCCCGGTTTTTCGGAAATTTACTCGCAGCCAGAAACAGACCAGAAGCTCCATCCCGCAAAACATAGGTGTCATCCACCTTAAGGCACTGAAGTTCTGGCATAGGCACCGGGTCCATTTTGGGGGGCGCAGGCTCACCACTCTTCAACAACTTACGGGTATTTTTACATTCAGCATTGGTACAACCAAAGTACTTGCCGAACCGGCCAGTCTTCAGCTGCATTTCGGAGCCACACTTGTCGCACTCTAATGTCGGACCATCGTAACCCTTAATACGAAAAGTCCCCTGCTCAACTTCGTAGCCAGAACAATCAGGGTTATTGCCACAGACATGGAGCTTGCGAGCTTCATCGATCAAGTAACTGTCCATCGCAGTGCCGCACTTGGCACACCGGCGCTTTTTTCGCAGGAGGCGGGTTTCACCTTCCCCTTCCACGTCCTCATCAGCACTGACAACCTCATCCCCGGACACCAGGTTGATGGTTGTTTTGCAGCGCTCTTTAGGAGGCAGAGAGTAGCCGGAACACCCAAGAAACACTCCGGTACTTGCAACTCGAATCTGCATATTCCGGCCGCAACTCGGGCACGGAATATCTGTTTCTGTCGGGTTGTTCGTCCGCATTCCGCCTTCCGTTTGCTCAGCACTTTCAAGCTGACTACGGAATTTGGCATAGAAATCATTAAGAACTTTCTTCCAGTTCACCTCGCCACCGGCAATGTGATCCAGCTCATCTTCAAGACGAGCCGTAAAATCATAATCCATCAGATTGGGGAAGGATTCTGCCAAGCGCTCAGTAACAATCTCTCCCATCTTTTCTGCATAGAATCTACGGTTTTGCAGGCGCACATAGCCCCGATCCTGAATGGTCGAAATAATGGATGCGTAGGTCGATGGCCGACCAATCCCCTGCTTTTCCAATTCTTTGACCAAGCTGGCCTCGGTATAGCGTGGGGATGGCTTGGTAAAATGCTGTGTCGGATCAAGCTTTCTGAGATCAAGCGCCTCGCCCACTTTGATGTCCGGCAATGCCACATCTTCGTCTTTCTTTGATGACTGGGGCGCAGCTTTCAGGAAGCCTTCGAACTTTACGATACGACCACGGGTACGAAGCTCGTAATCGCCATTAGCGATCACAATCGATGTGCTCAGAAATTCAGCATCTGCCATCTGACAAGCAATAAACTGGCGCCATATCAGATCATAGAGCTTCTCAGCATCTTTCTCGAGCCCGGAAATGTCAGTAGGCCTGCGAGTCACATCCGACGGACGAATAGCCTCGTGCGCCTCCTGAGCGCCTTCCTTGCTACCATACAGGCGAGGAGCATCCGGCAAGTAACGTTCACCAAACTGCTTTCCGACAAACTCACGACAGCTTTCAACGGCATCCTTACTCAGGTTGGTTGAGTCGGTACGCATGTAGGTAATGAAACCGGCTTCATACAGGCGCTGGGCCAGCATCATCGTTTTCTTGACACTAAAACCCATTCGGTTACTGGCGGCTTGTTGCAACGTCGAAGTAATGAACGGTGCGGACGGCTTAGAGCGTGTTGGCTTATCTTCACGCTTGGCAACCTTGAAGTCACCCTCTTTCAAGCGAGCAACATGCTCGTTGCTTTGCGTTTCGTTAACCGGGCGATACGGCTTATCGTTATACCGCGTCACTTCAAAACGAACAGGCGCTTTTGCCCCCTTCGCGCCGAGATCGGCATGCAACTGCCAGAATTCCTCCGGAACAAATTTCCGAATCTCGCGTTCGCGCTCAACAATCAGCCGGACCGCTACAGACTGAACCCGTCCAGCCGACAAGCCTCGGGCTATTTTACTCCAGAGCAGCGGCGAAACCATATAGCCCACGACTCGATCAAGGAAACGACGGGCTTGTTGTGCATTAACACGATCTTTATCCAGGTTGCCTGGATCTTTGAAGGCATCCTGAATGGCGCGTTTAGTTATCTCGTTAAACACCACTCGCCGATATTTTTCAGGCTCACCACCAATCGTTTCCTGAAGGTGCCAGGCAATGGCTTCCCCTTCCCTATCCAAATCCGTTGCGAGATAGATATGGTCAGCTGATTTAGCCAAGCGCTTTAACTCGCTAACGACCTTTTCCTTACCAGGCAAAATCTCGTACCGGGCACTCCAGTCATGGTCGGGGTCGACACCCATGCGGGCAACCAGCTGTTCTCTGGCCTTGCGTTTTTTGTGTATGACCTTTTCTTCCGGGCTCAACTTTCGAGTAGCAGCCGCCTGCTTTGCCCGTTCTTTAGGGTCAGACTGACTACCACTGCCACTGACTGGCAGGTCACGAATGTGGCCGACACTGGACTTAACAATGAAGTCCGAGCCCAGATACTTGTTGATGGTCTTCGCTTTCGCTGGAGACTCGACAATAACGAGACTTTTACCCATATCGGAGATCTATATCCTTGGCGGCGAATTGGTTAATCGCTGAACAAACCGTAAACTCGCATAAAAATCAGGCAACTGGAAAACATAGAGGCTGCCATTGTGTATAGGCCACTGTTTTACAGGGTCAAGAATAGCAAGACAACCCATTATTTGACTTCAGTTAGCCTTTTTTTAAATTTTTGGCGCTGGTAATCCCCACCACAAACAGGAAGGCCCGGCGTAAGCCGGGCCTTCTGAGTGAACGTTACTGATCAGAAATTACAGATCAGAGACGCTCCCACACAGTGGCAATGCCCTGACCGAGACCGATACACATGGTGGAAACACCAAGCTTACCGCCTTTAGCCTGCATTACGTTCAGCAGTGTGGTGGAGATACGGGTACCGGAACAGCCCAGCGGATGGCCAAGGGCAATCGCGCCGCCATTCAGGTTAACCTTCTCTTCCATAACGCCCAGCAGTTTCAGATCTTTCAGAACTGGCAGGGACTGGCCAGCAAAGGCTTCGTTCAGCTCCCAGAAGTCGATATCTTCAACTTTCAGGCCTGCACGCTTCAATGCTTTCTTGGTTGCCGGTACAGGACCGTAACCCATAATTGCGGGATCACAACCGGCCACAGCCATGCTACGGATCTTGGCCATTGGTTTCAGGCCAAGCGCTTCAGCACGCTCTGCAGACATCAGAACCATTGCAGAAGCGCCGTCAGTTAGCTGAGAAGAAGTACCAGCAGTCACAGTACCGTTCTTGGGATCAAACGCCGGACGCAGCTGGCCCAGAGACTCAACAGTCGTTTCCGGACGAATGGTCTCATCTTCTTCGATAAGCTTCACAAAGCCGTTCTCATCGTGACCTACGATAGGTACGATTTCGTTCTTGAATCGGCCTTCCAGCGTAGCTTCATGTGCAAGGCGGTGAGACCGGGCGCCGAACTCGTCCTGCTGCTGACGGGTGATACCGTGCATTTTCGCCAGCATTTCTGCAGTCAGCCCCATCATATTGGATGCTTTTGCAGTGTACTTGGACGCAGCCGGGTTGTGGTCGAAGCCAGTCGTCATAGGAACATGACCCATATGCTCAACACCACCAACTACGAACACATCACCGTTACCAGTCATGATAGCCTGGGCAGCGGTGTGGATGGCACTCATAGCCGAACCACACAGACGGTTTACGGTCTGGGCTCCAGACTCGTGCGGGATACGGGTCAGCAAAGAAATCTGCCTGGCCACGTTAAAGCCCTGTTCTTTAGTCTGGTTCACACAGCCCCAGATAACATCTTCAACTTCTTTCGGGTCGAGCTCAGGATTGCGCTCGAACAGTGCGTCGATCAGCGTAGCCGACAGGGTTTCCGCACGTACGTTACGGAAACAACCGTTTTTGGCACGACCCATCGGAGTCCGCACGCAATCGACGACGACAACGTCTCTCGGATTAAGGCTCATTGATCTTTCTCCGTTCGGAAATCTCGTTCAGGGTTAGCCAAAGAACTTTTTGCCAGTCTTGGCCATTTCACGCAGCTTCTCGGTCGGGTGATACAGAGGACCCAGATCTGCAAACTTGTCTGCCAGTTCAACGAACTTATCTACACCCATATCATCGATGTAGCGTAGGGCACCACCACGGAACGGCGGGAAGCCGATACCGAAGATCAGGCCCATATCCGCGTCAGCTGGGTCTTGCACAATGCCATCTTCCAGGCAACGCACAGTTTCCAGGCACAACGGAATCATCATGCGAGCAATGATGTCTTCTTCGCTGAACTCATTTTTACCCTGAACAACCGGCTCCAGCAGTTTGTAGGTTTCTTCATCGACAACCTTTTTCTGCTTACCTTTGCGGTCCAGTTCATACTTGTAGAAACCAACGTTGTTCTTCTGACCGTAACGGTTGTTCTCGAACATGACGTCGATAGCAGTGGTTTCTGCATGCTTCATACGATCCGGGAAGCCCTCGGCCATAACTTCGCCAGCGTGTTTGCCGGTATCCATGCCTACAACGTCCAGCAGGTATGCAGGCCCCATAGGCCAACCGAATTTCTCCATAACCTTGTCGACTTTCTGGAAGTCAGCACCGTCACGCACCAGACCAACAAAACCGCCGAAATATGGGAACAAAACACGGTTCACGAGGAAGCCCGGGCAATCGTTTACAACAATCGGAGTCTTGCCCATCGCCTTGGCGTAAGCCACAGTGGTCGCAATAGCCCGGTCACTGGTTTTCTCGCCACGGATAACCTCAACCAGCGGCATCATGTGTACCGGGTTGAAGAAGTGCATGCCACAGAAATTTTCCGGACGCTTCAGGTTTTTGGCCAGAAGGTTGATGGAAATAGTAGACGTGTTCGAAGTCAGAATTGCGTCATCGCGAACCATTTCTTCGGTTTCACGCAATACCGCATCTTTTACTTTCGGATTTTCAACAACTGCTTCAACAACCAGGTCTACGTTCTTGAAATCACCGTAGTTCAGGGTTGGAGTAATACTATTCAGAACGTCTGCCATCTTACCGGCATTCATCCGGCCTTTATCGACACGCTTGGTCAGAAGTTTCTTGGCTTCATTCAGACCCAGAGCGATACCATCCTGATTAATGTCCTTCATGATGATCGGAGTGCCTTTCAGTGCAGACTGATAAGCAACACCGCCACCCATGATACCAGCACCCAATACTGCTGCCAGTTTCACTTCAGACGCTTCTTTTTCCCAAGCGCTGGCTTTTTTCTTCAACGCCTGATCATTCAGGAACAGACCAACCAGACAGGCAGCAACATTCGTCTTGGCCATTTTTGCGAAGCCTTTGGCCTCTACTTCAATAGCCTTGTCACGAGTCATACCTGCATGCTTCTGCATGGTCTTAATCGCTTCCACAGGCGCTGGGTAGTTCTTGCCTGCTTTACCAGCAACGAACGCCTTGGAAATTTCAAATGCCATCATACTTTCCATGGCATTCAGTTTGATCTTGCTTTTCTTCTCTTCACGACGAGCCAGGTTGTCCAGCTTGCCTTCGTTGCACTGATTGATAATGGCAACAGCGGCCGCAACCAACTCATCATCAGCCACTACTGCATCAACGGCGCCGATTTTCAGAGCAGCATCGGCACGATTTTCAGTACCACCTGCAATCCACTCAACCGCGTTGTCTACGCCCACAAGACGGGATAGACGCACAGTGCCGCCGAAGCCCGGGAAGATACCCAGCTTAACTTCCGGCAGACCTACCTTGGCCTTGGGAGCCATAACCCGGTAGTCGGTTGCCAGACACATTTCGAAACCACCACCCAGCGCGATACCGTTAATTGCGGTAACGGTCGGGAATGGCAAGTCTTCGATGGCGCTGAATATTGCGTTCGCCTTCAGATTATTGGCAACAAGTTCTTCCTCGGAACCGTCAAACAGCTCAGTGAACTCGGTGATATCCGCACCGACAATGAAGCTATCCTTGGAACTGGTTACAACCAGCCCCTTCAGGTTCTTCTGGGATTTAAGTGCTTCAGCTGCGGCGCCCAGCTCTTCGATGGTGAGACGGTTGAACTTATTGACTGACTCGCCTTGCAAGTCAAAGTCCAACTGAGCGATCCCACCGTCGATCTCTTTAACCGTGATGGCTTTACCTTCGTAAATCATCAACTGATCTCCAGTCTGTGTTTGGAACTGCTGACAACCCATTGACGTTGAACGCCAAACCGGCTGTTTGTGCAGCGAGATTTCGGTCACTGCCCGATCTTTCCGATCCAAAATTCATACAGTCGTTTGAATCGTGAGGGCACACGATGAAAAAAAATGGAGCGTTTGTCAATTTCTTTCTTCAGGAATCCTGTAGAAAGAAATGAAGAACTATCTGTAACAGCCGGAAACTACTTGATTAGCCAGCGGAGTTACTTTAACGTCCGTTTAAGACTTTAGTCCACAATAATAAAACCGCATTACGGAGACTCATCCGATGAAAGACACCCGACTGCGCATACAGTCCGTTATGGCTGCGCTGATTTTCCTCTCTCTGACTGCCTTTGGCGCCAAGGCTCAGGAATCTGGTGCAGAGTTCCTTGCTGACCTGCACGATTTTCGCATCAACAACTACCTCGCGGTTGACGCTTTCTACAACTTCAGCACATCGGGTGATACCGAAACTCTCAACCGAATTGTTGTTGCCATTAATAACGCTAACGATGCAATGAACTCTGTCATTGCCAGTACCAGCGGGGTACTTTCTGCCAACCAGATTGAAGGCCTCAACCAAACCTTTGATCAATTTAAAAGCATTATGCGCAGTAACATCAACGAAGTTCGGGATCGAGGCTATCCCGACCTTCGGCTGATGGCTGACATGGCCGATCACGCCCTGAACTTAAACTCTAGCGCATCAGAACTTTACGCAATTGCGCAGGAAAACAGTGGCGTAAAAACTGACGACAGAGTTGAGTCAGCAAGGTCCGCATCGGTCATCATGGCACAAATGATGGTGCGCTACGCAGCAAGAAGCAATTCATCCGTGTCTCAGGCGTTCCAGGGTGCAGCGTCGGAAATCCCCTTGGATGAACAAGCAAAACAATTTGAAGAGCACCTGAAAAACGTCAGATCTACTTCCCCGTCAGGAGAGCTCAAGGCAACATTGAGTGACGTTGCCTCTAAATGGGACTTTATCCGCGGTTCCTACATCAACTACAACGACAATAATGTGTCGTTCATTATCGGCCGCTACTCCAAGGGCATTATCAAGGGGCTTACAACCGCAATTGAACTTATGCTTACCGACGCATAACCCTGCCTCCGGCCGGGGCGACGACTCACGTTCGCCCTGGCCTGTTTTATTCAGCATATTCCCGCCCAACTACGACAACCCTTCCATCAGCCTTCTAACGGTACTATTCTTGATTCATACCCCCTCATATACAAAGGAGTGAATCGATGCCGACTTACAAACGAATGCTGGTTGCCATTGACCTGACCGAAGAGGCGCCTCAGGTTCTGGATAAAGCAAAAGCCGTCTGCGACGCTCATGGAGCCAAGCTCATTCTGGTTCATGTGATTGAGCCTGTTGGCTATGCTTATGGTGGCGACATACCGATGGATCTTTCCGAACTTCAGGACCAGCTAGACAAAGCGGCCAGGGAGCAGCTCGGAAAGTATGGAGAGCAATACGGTATCAGCAAAGAAGATCAGGTGGTTACCATCGGTCGCCCGGAATCCGAGATCCATCGGATTGTAAAGGAGCAGCAGATAGATCTGACTATTGTCGGCAGCCATGGACGGAAAGGCTTCCAATTGCTACTGGGCTCAACTGCAAATGGCGTACTGCACGGCACGGAATGTGATGTGCTGGCCATCCGGATTAAATAACGGCCAAAAAGCACATAGCTGCGGAATGAAAGGGGCTTTAACTCTCCCCTTTCATCCGGGCCTGTAATTTTCTGAGCTGGCTTTCCAGTGATACGCTGACACTGGATGCCATCGAAAAGAAATTCAACAACGCTTTAAGATTGCTATCCCCCTTGCAAACCGCATGAATACGCTGCCATAGCGCCTGATTCACCAGCTGCAGCTTTTGATTACGCTGCACCAGGCCAGCCAACGCCCAGTCAGGCTCTTCCTGATTTCGCATAGCAAACATCTGCTGCAACAGATAGTAGCCCACGCTGCGCATAATAAACTCATCATTCGTTGCAAATGGCAGATGATCCAATGCCATCGGCTTCAGTTCAGAAAGCACCGGACAACCACTGGTCGCCATTTTAAGACCCAGCAACGAACGCAAAGACTCTTCCAGCGTTGTTTGCTTAAAGTAAGTGCGACGCTTGTCAGTAACCGTCACATCCACTTTCTGATAGGCATCCTCTGCCTTAAAGACTTCAACCACCGGCAGAATTTCAGTGGCTGCAGGACAAAACTCCACATCACCTTTTTTCAGAGGGCAGTTGGTGCATTGGCAATGCTCCAGCCTCGTCCATGCCGGCATCAGGTCAGCCGATGACACTTTCGGCGATTCAGTCGCGACCCGAAAGTCTATAACTCGACCATCCTGAAATTTAAAGCTGTAGTTGATGTTCATTGATTCGCCTGCTCCTCCAACTCCATCCATCTTTCTATAACAGACTCAAGGCTTGCTTCCGTTTCCGACAATTTTTCCAGAGTAGCTGCTACTTCTTCCGGCGGGAGCGAATAAAAATCCGAGGCTGCAATGGCCTCTTGCAACTCCGCCACTCGACTTTCAAGTTGCTCAATCTTAGCGGGCAGCTGTTCCAACTCAAGCTTTAGCTTGTAGCTAAGCTTTCCGGCTTTCGGTTTTGACGATTGCTCCACAGCCTTAGCACTCGGACCAGCCTTTTCTGAAGATGTGGATGTTTTATCACGCTTATCCTGCTTGTCTGGCCGGCTTCCTGAGGTTTCAGCAGGAAATTTGCCGCCCTGCCTGCGCCAATCGCTGTAACCGCCAACAAACTCACGCGCTGAGCCGGTGCCATCAAGGAAGATAATGTCAGTAACCACATTATCCAGAAACTCACGGTCATGACTGATAACGATAACTGTGCCTTTGAACTCCGACAATTGCTCTTCCAGCAATTCGAGCGTTTCTACATCCAGATCGTTGGTTGGCTCGTCCAGCACCAGGATATTGGCAGGCTTGCTGAACAGTTTGGCCAGCAGCAACCGAGCACGTTCACCACCAGAAAAAACACTGACAGGAGAACGCGCCCGAGCCGGAGTGAACAAGAACTCCTGCAGGTAACCTAAAACATGCTTGCTCTGACCGTTTATATCAATGAACTCACGCCCCTCAGAGAGGTTATCCAGGGCATTTTTCTCAAGATCCAGCTCACCACGTAACTGGTCGAAATAAGCGACCTCCAGATTCGTCCCCAGCCTGACACTGCCTTTTGTAGGCTCCAGTTCCCCCAGAAGCAACCGAACCAGAGTGGTTTTACCCGTTCCGTTCTCACCAACCAGGCCGATCTTATCGCCCCGGAGCACTGTCAGATCCAAATCACGAATAATCGGATCCTGCCCGGCGTAGGCAAAATCAACGTGACTGGCTTCAGCCACCAACTTACCGGATCTGGCGGCCTCTTCAACGGCAAAACTGGCAGTACCACCACGCACGCGACGCTGTCTGTGTTCTTCCCGCATGGCTTTCAACGAACGAACCCTTCCCATATTACGGGTTCGGCGCGCTTTGATACCTTGCCTTATCCACACCTCTTCCTGTTTCAGGCGCTTATCAAACAGAGCATTTTGTCGCTCCTCCTCTTCCAGCGCCTTTTCTTTCAGTTCAAGGTACTTATCGTATGATGCGGCAAAACTCACCAACTGGCCGCGATCCAACTCCACCACACGCGTTGCCATACGCCGTATAAATGCCCTGTCGTGGCTCACAAACAACATGGCGCCGCGAAACTGGGTTAGCGCGTCTTCAAGCCAGGCAATGGCGGGCACATCCAGGTGGTTGGTCGGTTCGTCCAGCAACAGAATGTCCGGCTCAGCCACCAAAGCCTTGGCAAGCAAAACTCGCCGCTGCCAACCTCCGGACAGCGTATTGAGAGCTCGATCCGGATCTACCCCATACTGAGCCAGAATGGTCGTCACTTTCTGATCCAGACGCCAACCATCGAGAGCCTCCAGACGCTCCTGAACAGCCATCAACTTTTCCAGGCTTGCTTCATCCGCTTGCTGCGCCAGATGATGAAACTCAATCAACAAGGCCCCGGTTTCCGGAAACGCTGAGGCAACTACGTCATATGCTGTCCTCGTATCGCCGGATGGCAGACTCTGAGGGAGCACAGACAGCACAGAACCTTCTTCCAGCCGAACGACACCGCCATCTGGTGTAACCTCGCCTTTAAGAATCTTCAACAGCGTCGACTTGCCTTCTCCATTTCGCCCCAGAAGGCAAACCCGCTCTCCCGGCTCAATAATAAGCGAGGCCCCATCCAATAGTGGATGCATACCAAAGGAAAGCGATATCTTATCCAGAGTTAATAACGGCACTGTACTCAACACTCCTGCTTAGAAATAAAAACACGGTCTCCAACGACTATTTTGCCCGTGCCCTCATGGATCGCATTTTGACCAAAAATCACCCCATCAGGAGTTTTTCTGTACGAAGAAAGAGCTTTGAGCGGCTGGGTGTCAGCATCTTTCACACCGGTATCCGGGTCAACGGTTGTCAGAACGCACCGCGAGCAAGGCTTAACCACGTCAAAACGGATCTCACCGATCATCAATGAGTGCCAGCGGTCTTCAGCCCATGGCTCTGAGCCCGATACTACAATATTGGGGCGGAATCGCCGGATATCTACCGGCTGGGTCAATCGAGAGTTCAATTCGTCCAGAGAAGCCAGATTAACAAGAAGAAAAGGAAATCCATCAGCAAAACCTACCCGACGAACATCAGCCACTCGCTCCGGGTCCACTCTTCGGTAGGTTGTATTCGGCATATAGACAAACTGCAAACGCTCCCCTGAAAAACGGCTCAAAGCTTCATTTGCCTGATCTTGCCCTGCACTGGCACAGACCTGATCGCGCCAAACTGTCACCTGTAACTGCTCAGGGGTTGGCTGAAGCACAAATACGCCCTCACCCGGAATGCGAACCCTCACATGCCCCCCCTCAAGTTCAGTCCTGATCAGGGCCAAATGCGGCATCTTCCGCTGGGTCACAAACTGTCCACCACCATCCACAATCATCCACCGGCGGTCACCCCTCGGTCCAAAATCATCAAGCTCGAGCGACGACACCTGAATACCCGCGAGGGATTTAACGGGATACAAATAGAGCGACAGCACCTTCATAAAAACCTCTCGGAAGAAGCCCGTTTAAAAAAAGAGGATGCAGAGTATAACTGAGGCAACAAACTAAAGGAGGGAGTATGGCGGCTTCCAAAAACAAAAAACCCGACACTAAGGTCGGGTTTTTCTAAATTCTGGAGCGGGAAACGAGATTCGAACTCGCGACCCCAACCTTGGCAAGGTTGTGCTCTACCAACTGAGCTATTCCCGCTTTTCAGCTGCGAGGCATTGCCTCTCAACGGCTGCGTATTCTACTGATCAGCGGCCGGTCGTCAACAGTTTTATTAAACTTTTTTGTGTAATCAAACAATGCTCAACATGCGCGCTCGCTGAATGGATCACCAGATAGCCAGCCCCTTACCTCACTGGCCAAAACGGGAACCACTCTTCAGATAGTCCAACTCCTCAGCCGTAGAAGCTCGCCCCAGCACCTTGTTTCGATGAGGAAAACGACCAAAACGACGAACCACCTCCCGATGATCCTTCGCAGACTGAACAAAACTCTCCAGAAAATCAGCAAGCAGCCCGCTTTCGGTCGCCGCCAACTGACGATAACAATCCACGGAAAGATTCTGATCATCAAGCGCCTCTGAATGCTGCAATGGCATGTAAATAAAGGCCCTCATAACCGCTGGCAAAGCTACATCCCACCCTTTGTCCATCGCCTTTTTACAAAGATCCCGAGCTAACTTGTCCTGCTCGAATGCCAATGATGTCCCCCTGAAGATATTCCGGGTGAACTGATCCAGAAGAATAATCTCGGCCAAAGCCCCGCCAGGTTCATTCCGCCAACTATCCAACCCCTGCTCGGAGGCAAACAGTACAAGCGACAAAAACCGGCGCCTTATCTCCTGATCGAATCGTTTTTCAGAACGAAACCACCGGCGCCGGTGATCGCTGTCAGGCAGACCAATGTCATCTAATGTGCCAAACCAGAAATCCAGAAGCTCTTTCCAATCGAACATTAGCCAACTCCCTGATACATTGAAACCTTCATTCAGCTGACGTCACCGGAGATTAGATGAACAACCCACATCAGATTATTTTACTGGCCCATGGCAGTAGCGACAGACGTTGGTGCGAAACCTTTGAAAAGCTGGCTGAACCAACCCTCCAGTCAATTGAAAATTCTGCCATTGCCTATATGGAGCTTGCAGAACCGTCGCTGGAAACGATTGTGGCCCAGGCTAAAGCACAAGGTACCGAGCAGTTCACAGTAGTGCCACTGTTTTTAGCAGCAGGAAGGCATTTACGCAAAGACGTGCCAGCCATGATCGAAAAGATCGAGAAACAACACGGTGTAACCATGCGCCTTGCTGAGCCCATCGGCCAGAACCCACACCTGGGTGATGCAATAAGAGATGTCGTTCAGGAAGAGCTGGCAAAGTCGGTGCATTAACAGGCACCAACACTGAAAGTGCTCATTTATGCAATATGCAGGGTAATGCGGGCAGAACAAAAAGCGACAGCACGTAGAAGAGATTCGAGTTCGCTACCTTCAACTCGATAACCGCGTAGGCAAATTCAGCGGTAGAATATTTTTTCCAAAAAATCGTTGACAGCCTCGCGACCCTTACTTAATATACGCGCCACCTCGACGAGGCAAGTGTTGAAAACGTTGCGTCCCCTTCGTCTAGTGGCCTAGGACTCCGCCCTTTCACGGCGGCAACAGGGGTTCGAACCCCCTAGGGGACGCCATTTTTTCACAACTCGGGCTAGCCAGTATGGCCGCCTTGCTTCGCTCTTCCTGGCTTATCATCGTGATTTTTTTGATCTTTCATTATAAAAATACCAACACCAACGAAAAATCCGATCATTAGTAGTACGGTTAAAATTCCTGCAATTACAACAACGTCCGTAAACATGGCGAACCCCCAACTGATACTTAACTTGATTAAGCTCAGGTTACGCGGTCGCCAGTCTCTCGGTATTGACCTGTATCAAGAGCAAACGCTCCTTTTGACTAAACGTGCCCGCTGAGAAGTAGTCCTCCTTTTCCCCGATTTATCCTGTATTTTCAGCGCATTTGAAAAAAACTGCTGCTATAGTCAACTCTAAGAGACACCCCAGATAAGCCAATAGCAGGGATATTCACTGTTCAACGGTTCTGTCCGGTACTTCATGCGGTGGCCAAATCAGAAACATGTCAGATATCACCAGTCATCTGAAACGCTTTCGTAGCACCTCTCCCCTGTCTTTCAGGCTCCTCGCCTGGATTTTAGTCTTTAGCTCCGCTTTGACCTTAATAGCTTCAGGTATTCAGATATACTCAGACTATAAAAAAGATCTCCACGATATAGAACAAAGAATGTCTGTGATTGAGTCCGGATACGCGTCCAGCCTGGCTCGAAGCTTATGGGCACTCGATCAAAAACTGCTGCAAACTCAAATGGAGGGAATTCTTAGCCTCCCGGACATTTCACACCTCCGCTTACGAATAGAACCAGACTCAGAACTGGTTATGGGTGAGGTACCTCGTAACTCACCTACCCTCAGTCATAGCTTTGCATTGCAATATGAGGAAGGAGAACTTTTTAATCTTGGCCGGTTGACAATTACGGCAAATCTCGACCGTATCTATAGCGACCTCCGGACAAAAATCGGTGTAACCCTGGCCACCCAATTTCTCACGATATTCGTGATAGCAATTCTGGTTCTCTCAATCTTCCGTCACCTGGTAACCCGGCACCTGGCCGCTATGGCTCAATATGCCCGAGATCTTTCACTCGAAAACCTTTCGCAGCCACTGCTTTTAGATCGCCACACGCCCCCCGGCCATCAAAGAGACGAACTGGGGATGGTTACAGACGCCATAAACCAGATGCGAGAACGACTGAATGAAGACGTCGACCGTCGCGAACATGACGCAGCAGAAATTCTTAAATTTTCCAAGGCGATAGACCAAAGCCCATCCTCCGTCCTGATCTGCGACAAATTCTGGCACATCGAATATGCCAACAAAAAGTTTGTCCAGCTTACCGGCCACATTCCGGATGACATCAAGGGAAAACACCCATCCAGCCTCATCATCCAAAGCATGGATCGCAAGGAAGCTCAAAAACTCTGGCAATCAATACGCCTCCAGGTTCAGCGTGTTGGCGTCTGGCAAGGAGAGGTAAACAGCGCACGTTACAACGGTGAGCGTTACTGGGAACAGCTTGTTATCACTCCGATAAAAGATAATAACGGCGAAACTACCGGATATCTCATTCTTGGAGAAGACATCAGTATCCGTAAGCGGTACGAACAACAATTACTGAGACAAGCAAACTACGACATACTCACCGGTCTACCCAACAGAATGCTTGCACTCGATCGACTGAAACTCGCCCTGGCTCAAGCACGACGGGACAATGCTCAAGTGGGCGTTATGTTCCTGGATCTCGATAACTTCAAGCATATTAACGATACGTTAGGCCACGACGCCGGCGACACACTTCTGATTGAAGCGGCACGAAGAATTTCCAGCTGTTTGCGAGGAACCAGTACTGTCGCCCGACTCGGGGGCGATGAGTTTCTTGTTATCCTACCGGGCCTCACACATCCAGAGGATGCTTGTCAGGTAGCTGAACGCGTGCTCCTTACCTTCTCCGCACCGTTCACCCTGAATACTCAGGAAGTTTTCGTCACAACCAGTATAGGCATCGCAACCTTCCCCGATGATGCAGATAACAGCGGTACCCTGCTCCAGCATGCAGATGCGGCAATGTACGAAGCCAAGCACAAAGGTAAAAGTTCCTACGCCAGATTTACCCCTGAAATGACCGAGGTGTCTCACGAACGCCTGCATATGGAGTCCCATATGCGAAAAGCATTGGATCTCAAGGAGTTCCAGCTCGTATTTCAGCCAATCGTCGATACTAAAAACGGTAAATTAATGGCCGCAGAAGCCTTGCTCCGCTGGAATAATCCAGCCCTTGGCCTGGTCATGCCTGACCGGTTTATCCCGCTGGCAGAAGAAACCGGCATGATTATTCCTATCGGTGAGTGGGTTATTCAGGAGGCCTGTAAAGCGGCGTGTTGTTGGCAAGCCCTGGCTGGCTACGACATTGGTATCGCAGTGAATGTTTCTCCGCGGCAATTCCGTGACCCAGGGTTCACCGCAGCGGTTATGCAAGCGCTGAATGACAGCAACTTAAAACCTGAACTTCTGGAACTTGAAATAACAGAAAGACTGATTCTGGACAACACCATTGAAACTGCTGATATTCTCAAGCAACTAGATCAGGCTGGTATACGGTTATCAGTTGATGACTTTGGAACAGGCTATTCCGCGCTGAGCTACCTGAAGAGTTACCCATTTGATACCCTTAAAATTGATAAATCCTTTATTCAAGATGTAGTCAACGAAACAGATGACGCTTCTCTGGTCCGAGCCATTATCAATATGGCCCACAGCTTGGGCCTGAGAGTTATCGCCGAAGGTGTCGAAGAGGAAGCACAATGTCATTTTCTGACAGCTGAAAACTGTGATTTCTCACAAGGCTACTTCTACAGTCGCCCCCTGCCTGAGCAGGACTTCATTCACTGGCTTGAAACCGATGATCGAGCCAACGGCTAGGAATCAACACGGCATTACCCATGGACGAATCTATACTGGTCGTAAACTGCGGCAGTTCTTCCCTGAAACTCGCACTGTTTGACAGGCACCTCCAAAAAACGGTCTCAGCATTGGCTGAAAAACTCAACAGACCAGATGCAGTTGCACATATATCCGGAGACCAAGAGCCCATTCAGCTTCCTTCCGGCGCCAGTCACAAGAAGGCCCTGCACAAGCTCATTCAAGCCTTCGCTAAGCGGAAATCATTTAGCGGCCAGCCTATCGCCATTGGTCACCGTGTTGTTCACGGTGGCGAAACGTTTCGTGAAGCCGCATTGATAAACCCGGAAACAATCTCTGCAATTCAAGACTGTGCTGGCTTGGCTCCACTTCACAACCCCGTCAACCTTGCCGGCATAAAAGCCATGCGTGCACTGTTTCCGGCGGTTCCTCAAATAGCTGTCTTTGACACGGCATTCCATCAAACTCTTCCAGAAAGAGCTTATCGCTACGCTCTGCCAGAGCGTTGTTATAAAAACTGGGGTATCCGACGTTACGGTTTTCACGGAACCAGCCACTACTTCATGGCTCAGGAAGCAGCTCGCCTGCTTGGTAAAACCCCTGCGACTACCTCCATAATCTCAGCCCATTTAGGTAACGGCTGCAGTATTACAGCCATCAAAAACGGTTTAAGCGTCGACACCAGCATGGGGCTTACCCCACTCGAGGGGCTGGTTATGGGCACGAGAAGCGGCGACGTAGATCCGGGGCTGTTTGACTACCTGGCAGGAAAGGGGGTCAGCGCAGACGAAGTACATACCATGTTGAACAACGAGAGCGGCCTGCTGGGCCTGTCCGGGCAAACAAACGATATGCGTACAATTTGTGAATTAGCGGAGCACGGCCACGCCCCTTCCCGCCTGGCAGTTGATGTTTTCTGCTTCAGGCTGGCCCGTTATATTGCCGCGATGACAGCTTCTCTCACTCATTTGGATGCTATTGTTTTCACCGGAGGAATTGGAGAAAACAGTCCCCAAATTCGAAGTGAAACCATTAAGCACCTGCACTTAATGGGACTCGAAATTGACCCCGAACTTAACCAACATCACGGTAGGCTGAGCGATGGCAGAGTGAACAGTGCCGATTCACGCTTCCCAGTACTCACCATACCAACCAACGAAGAACTGGTTATTGCTCGCGAAGCAGGCCGGCTGGCCTCCGCCTAAACCTTTAAGACCCGAACTGGAAACACCATGGCAAAAAGTCTTTTTATCGCTCCGACATCGATGAACTCAGGCCTGACGTCCGTATGTCTTGGCCTGTTTAGAGCACTTGAGCGTGAAGGTGTCAGCGTCGGTTTTTTTAAACCGTTCACACAATCTGTTCACCAAGGAGAAGCTATTCACAATGGTGGAAAAGACTCCTCCGTAGCTTTTGTACGAGCTCACAGTGATCAGGAGTTACCAGACCCTATTCCACTCAAACAGGCCCAGCAACTGCTTAATCATGGCAAGGGCGACCTGCTACTGGAAAACGTTATTGGCGAATACCAAAAAGTAGCCAGTAACGTTGACGTTGTCATCATTGAAGGTTTGGTGCCAGATAGCGGCGAAGCCTATATTGCCCGATTAAACGTGGAGGTTGCCCGTAACCTCGGTTCTGAGGTTATCTTAGTCAGCACACCCAAAGGCTGTACGCCAGAAGAATTAGACGAAGAACTGGAGTTCTCTGCCCGTTTGTTCACAACATCTCCAGGCCTGGACGTTATTGCAGTTATTCTCAATAAAATTGGAGAACCGAAAAAAACGGGAATGGCGCTGGCGTTCGAACCTCCTAAAGAGATTCAAAACACGGACTTTCAGCCTGCGTGTAAAGTATTTTCTTCTGGTCGCTTCCACTTGCTGGGTCAAATTCCCTGGAACCCCAAGCTACTTGCACCCCGGGTTTCAGATGTAGCCCGCGAGCTTGGTATCAATGTCCTGCATGAAGGTGAAATGTATCAGCGGCGAGTGCAAAAGGTCTCCGTATGCGCCCGCACGATCCGGAATATGACCGATATATTGAAGCCAGGAACGCTACTCGTAACACCTGGTGACCGGGAAGATATTGTCGTCACGACTGCCGTGGCGGCCCTCAACGGCGTCCCTCTTGCGGGCCTGATGCTAACTGGCGGGCTGATGCCTGATGACAATGTGATTGAGCTTTGTCGTCGCGCTCTGGATACCGGGCTCCCTATTCTGAGTTCACAAAACAACACTTTTGAATCGGCTCACAGGCTGGCATGCCTTTCATCTTCTATCCCGATTGATGATCCTAAACGGGTTGAACAGGCGATGGAATCCGTTGCAAAAAAAATTGACACAAAGTGGCTGGAAGAGCATCTGAAGGTGCAACGCCAGACCCGCCTGTCTCCACCCGCCTTCCGTTACCAGCTTTCAGAACGCTCAAGAGCGGCTAACAAACGCATTGTCTTGCCTGAAGGCAGCGAGCCACGGACCGTACAGGCAGCTATCATTTGCCACAAGCGCAAACTTGCCCGTTGTGCGTTGATCGGCGACCCGCAGGAAATTCAATCAGTCGCTGTATCTCTAGGGGTTCACATACCCGACGACATGGAGATCATCAACCCTCAGAGCAGTGTTCGCCAGCGATATATTGAACCCATGGTGGAGCTTAGGAAGCACAAAGGATTAACCAGCGATCAGGCTGAAGCACTGCTGGAAGACAACGTCGTACTTGGCACCATGATGGTTGCCATGGACGAGGCCGACGGGCTCGTATCCGGAGCTATCCACACAACAGCTAACACTGTTCGTCCAGCCCTTCAGTTAATTAAAACGCATGACAAGGCCAAAGTCGTATCATCCGTATTCTTCATGCTATTGCCACAACAAGTTCTGGTTTACGGCGACTGCGCCATAAACCCTGACCCTAACGCTGAAGAGTTGGCGGATATTGCAATACAAAGTGCAGAGTCAGCTGAAGCATTTGGTATTGAGCCCGTAGTTGCAATGATCAGCTACAGCACCGGTGAATCAGGTACCGGGCATGATGTAGAAAAGGTACGAGAAGCAACACGTATTGCCCGAGAACGTCGCCCAGATCTGCTAATAGATGGGCCTCTACAATACGATGCAGCCGTTATAGAGAGCGTTGGTAAGTCGAAGGCGCCAAATAGCAAGGTAGCAGGGAAAGCCACCGTCTTTGTATTCCCGGATTTGAATACCGGGAATACGACTTATAAAGCCGTGCAGCGAAGTGCTAATGTTGTAAGCGTTGGCCCGATGCTTCAAGGCCTGAGAAAACCAGTTAACGATTTGTCGAGAGGTGCTCTGGTAGAGGATATTGTCTTTACCATAGCGCTAACATGCGTACAGGCTAAGCAAGTAGCTGACGCAGGGGTGGCATAGGTCACCCCTGCCAGCCAGACTTCCGGCTGATTAGCGCTTAGTGCTCTTCTGCCGGACTTTCTTGACTGTGCGCCCCTTCTTAATATCGTTATCTTTTTTAACCTTCTGCCTGGGCGTAAGCCGGTCAACCTTATGGGCAAAAGGATTCTCTCCACCACGGAACTCAAAGCGTATAGGTGAACCCACCACTTTCAACACCTTACGGAAAGTATTCTCAAGATAGCGTTTGTAGGCGCCAGGCAAAGAACCCACCTGATTACCATGAACCACAACAATAGGTGGATTAGACCCCCCTTGGTGTGCGTAACGAAGTTTGATTCTACGACCATGTACCATCGGCGGCTGATGCTGAGCAACCGCATCCTCAAGAATGGCCGTGAGGCGATTGGTTGGCCACTTGGCCATCGAAGATTCGTAGCTGGCCTGTACCGACTCGTACATAGAGCCAACGCCGGTGCCATGTAACGCAGAGATATAATATTTGTCGGCATAATCAAGGAAGTCCAGGCGTCGAGCGACCTGCTCTTTCACCTTTGCCCGATCCTCCGAATCCATGCCGTCCCATTTGTTGATCGCAATGACCAGTGACCGACCAGCATCCAGAACAAAGCCAATCAGATGCATATCCTGATCGACCAGACCCTCACGCGCATCGATTACAAGAATAACCACATGCGCGTCATCAATAGCCTGAAGGGTTTTAATAATAGAGAATTTCTCTACCACTTCACGCACGTTCTTCCTTCGGCGGACACCCGCGGTATCAATCAGCGTATATTCCTGGCCATGCCGCTCATAGGGGATATAGATACTATCCCGAGTGGTACCTGGCATATCATAAACAACAACACGATCTTCCCCCAGCATACGGTTAACCAACGTGGACTTGCCCACATTCGGCCGACCAACAACGCCGATACGAATGCCAGGGTAGCGATCTGCCCGATCCTGCTCACTGGCGTCTTCAGGCTCGGGCAGCAATAGCTCAAGCATGGAACGAACACCACGGTTGTGGGCCGCTGCAATCATGAAGACGGACTGAAAGCCCAGCTTGTAGAAGTCAGCTGCAGCCACGTCTGGATCTTGCCCATCCGTTTTATTAACAACCAAATGGGCCGGCTTATCGGAACGACGCAAATGATCCGCAATGACCTCATCGCCCACGGTCAGGCCGGCACGACCATCCACCAGAAACAATACGATGTCTGCTTCTTCAACGGCCTGTAAAGACTGACGAGCCATCTCGGAATCCAGCCCGGCCTCTTGGCCGGTCAAGCCACCGGTATCAATTACGATGAACTTACGCTCCTCGTAGAATCCTTCCCCGTATTTTCTATCACGGGTTAATCCCGGAAAATCCGCGACCAAAGCATCCCGAGACCGGGTCATCTGATTAAACAACGTGGACTTGCCCACATTCGGGCGTCCTACAAGGGCAATAACTGGGGTCATAATTATCTGCTATACAAAGAAACAAAAACCCGGCCTGAGCCGGGTAAATTCAGTCAGTGGTCAGTCTTTCTGCTCGAGTTTCAGAACAGACATTTTGCCACCGTTACCATAAACCAACAGGTTACCATTAGTCAGCACCTGTACAGGTACGCGGATACCGTCACTGTCAAATTTGAACTGGCCCACCAGGTGGCCATCTTTCATCGACAACACGTGCAGATAACCTTCAAAGTCACCCACAACCAAGTAGTTACCAGACACCGCAGGCCGTGTAATCTGCCTCCAGGCCAAATCACTCTGAACCCATAGCTCGCGCCGATCAGTGCCACGTAGTGCAACGACATCGCCATTGGCAGAAGCCAGGAAAATATTGCCGTTTCCGATTGCCGGTGAATAGAAACTTGAGGCCGTGCGACTCCAGATTTCCTGCCCGGAACGGATATCAACCAGAGCCAGCTTTCCCTGGTAGCCAACGACCATAATGGCAGAATCCAGGACCAGCGGTTGACCACCAATATCAACCAGCCGTTCCAGCTCGGTACGACCTTGCGCCTGCCCTACTTCATATTGCCATACAGGTTGTCCATTTTCGGCCGTAAGCGCAATGACACGCCCATTAGAAAACGAAGCAATAACAATGTCTGCGCCAACCAGTGGGGCCGCAGCGGTACGCATCGTCAGCACTGGAACCTGAGCTTCATACTGCCACACCCGGTCGCCCTTATCAGTACTAAAACCAATGACCCGGCCATCGGTGGTCTGAACCACAACAAGTGAACCATTAGACTGTGGAGCTGCAAGTACCTCTGTAGGCAAAGGCACACGCCAGACTTCGCTTCCATCTTCAGCCGACAGTGCAATCAACTCAGCATCGCGAGTGACGACGTACAGGTGACGGGAATCAGCCCCAGGGCCAGCGAATATCCGGTCATCCAGTTCCGTCGACCATACAACTTCACCATTTTCTGTGCCTACGGTAACCACCTCACCGTCAGCAGAAGCTGCGAAAATCACATCGCCAGCGTAAAGCGGTGCAAGCTGCAAGAATTCGTTATCATGCCCGTTACCGACAGACATACTCCAGACACGATCAAACTCAACAGTTGCTTCAATTTCAGGCACTGGCACGGGCTGTTCGTAAGTATCCGTAGCACTGCAACCTGTCAGCACCAACAGCAAGACAGACAACGCCGAGATTAATCTGAATGGCTTGTTACGCCCAAAAGGCATCAAGCACCCTCCCCGACGCCGAGATCTGACAGTTTGAGCTCAAGCAGGTCTCCACCGCTTGCTTGCCCCTGCTCTCTGGCAGCAAGATAAGCTTCCCGCGCTCCATCGGTATCGCCCATCGCCATAAGAATGTCGCCTCTCAGTTCAGAAAAAACCGCGTCGAATGCCTTTGCATCGCCAGCACCATCCAAAGTCGCCAAAGCAGCTTCATGCTGGCCGGCCGCGAACTGAGCTATCGCCAAGCGGTTGCGAATAACCAGTGATAGCGCGTTGTAGTCTGAGGCTTGCTCCAGAGACCACTGCAACGATTCGATAGCTGCCTCCGGATCCTTCTGCACCATCATCTGCTGACGCGCTAAAACCAGGTTCCCATAAATAGCATACGCACTGCTTCCGTGCTCATTGCGCAAAGACTCTGCCACAAACTCAATGGTGTCATTACTACCCTCACCACCGCTAGAGAAGGCACTCAACAAAGTCGCAAACTGGTTTGCAGCTTCTGCGCGCTCCTGAGCCTGATGGTTTTGCCATGCCTGCCAGCCAAAAACAATCGCCAAAGCAGCGCCGATACCAATTAATAACGAGCTACCGTTTTTCTTCCACCAGTCCTTGATAGCCTGGACCTGTTCTTCTTCGGTGCGCAACTCAGCCATGAAAACTCCTGTTAATTATTTATTGTCGCCCGTTAGCGGTTATTTAAATCAAACATGCTCTGCCAGAATTCTGGCAAGATCTGCTTGCGCCACTTCCTGCTGAGGCTGATCATCCCGCAGTGGCTTTAAGCCAGCCGTGCCATGTTCTATTTCATTTTCGCCCAAGATAACCGCATAGCGGGCGCCGCTGCGATCCGCTTTCTTCATCTGGCTTTTAAAACTACCGCCGCCACAATGGGTGATAACTACTCTGCCGGGCAGATCATTACGAAGTGTATTCGCAATAGACATCGCCGTAGAGATACTCTTATCCCCCATAGCAGTAACGTATATATCTGCACGGTTATTCACTTCGTCAGGAATAAGGTTCAATGTTTCCAATAGCAGAATCAAACGCTCAAGGCCCATTGCAAATCCAACAGCTAAAGTTGGTTTGCCACCCAACTGTTCAACCAGACCATCATATCGACCACCAGCACAAATAGTGCCTTGGGCGCCAAGGCTTTCAGTGACCCATTCAAACACTGTTTTGCCATAATAATCCAAGCCACGAACCAGGGCCGGATTCACTGTGTAAGCTACACCTGCGGAATCAAGCAAAGCCTTGAGCTGTTCAAAGTGGCATCTGGACTCTTCATCCAGGTAATCACTAAGACTGGGAGCATGCTCCAAAATACTGCGGGTCTGCTGAACCTTGCTGTCCAGAATACGAAGCGGGTTTGTCGTCAGCCTGCGCTTGCTATCCTCATCCAGCTGATCCCGGTACTGCTCAAGATAACTGACCAGCGCTTCGCGATAGACCTTGCGAGACTCGCTGGTGCCGATAGAGTTAATTTCAAGACGAGCATGACCTGAAAGACCTAACTCCGCCCACAACCGCGAAGTCAGCATCAACAACTCCGCATCAATATCCGGGCCGGCCATACCAAAACATTCAACCCCGATCTGGTGAAACTGACGGTAACGGCCCTTTTGCGGACGCTCATGACGAAACATCGGGCCGGTATACCAGAGACGACGGGTCTGATTGAACAGCAGGCCATGCTCCTCCGCAGCGCGTACACAACCGGCAGTTCCTTCCGGACGCAGAGTCAGGCTATCTCCGTTGCGGTCGTCGAATGTATACATTTCTTTTTCGACAATATCGGTCACTTCACCGATGGAGCGCTTGAACAGCTCTGTTTGCTCCACAATGGGCATCCGAATTTCCTGGTAGCCATACTGTGCAAGAACTTTTCGAACGGTTGTTTCAACGTACTGCCAGACAGGTGTCTGGTCCGGGAGAATATCGTTCATCCCCCGAATTGCCTGAATTTTAGCCAAAGTAAAACCCTGATAGCTTTTTGAAATAGTATAAGTAGATCAGTCTGCCGACTTTGCGATTACTAATGCTTCCTGATCCTGCCGCCGCGAGACCTCTTCACGAATCAGACGTTCTAAGTCATCGGTCAGTGTGGCGTTGTCCAGTTTTTGATTCGGCTTTCCACTGAGATAGAACAAGTTCTTGGGTGAGCCTCCGGTCAAGCCGATGTCGGCCTCGCGTGCTTCGCCTGGCCCGTTTACAATGCAGCCGATAATGGCAACATCCAACGGTGTGTTGACATCTTCCAGACGCACCTCCAGATCATTCATTGTCTGGATAACATCAAAATTCTGCCTTGAGCAACTTGGGCAAGCTATAAAGTTTATGCCACGACTACGCAACCGAAGACTTTTAAGAATATCGAAGCCTACTTTTATTTCCTGAACAGGATCAGCTGCAAGCGATACCCGAATTGTGTCGCCAATACCATCCATCAACAACATGCCTAAACCAATGGACGACTTAACCGTACCTGACCGAAAGCCGCCCGCTTCTGTAATTCCCAAATGAAGAGGCTGTTCGATCTGTGCTGCGATTAATCGGTACGCCGCTACGGTCATAAAGACCTCAGAGGCCTTAAGACTTACCTTGAAATTCTGGAAATCATGCTTATCGAGAATATCGATATGGCGCATAGCAGACTCTACAAGCGCTTCAGGTGTCGGCTCCCCGTATTTACGCTGAAGAGCCTTCTCTAACGAACCAGCATTCACCCCAATGCGAATGGGAATATTGCCATCTTTCGCAGCGCTGATAACGGCGCTTACCCGATCATCTCGGCCAATATTACCGGGGTTAATCCGCAAGCAATCAACGCCCAGTTCCGCCACACGCAACGCAATTTTATGATCAAAATGAATATCGGCTACCAAGGGTACAGAGACCTGCTTGCGAATCTGACCAAAAGCCTCTGCGGCCTCAATAGACGGCACGGACACCCGCACAATATCGGCTCCGGCGTCTTGAATGGCTTTAATCTGCGCAACGGTTGCAGCAACATCACAGGTGTTTGTATTGGTCATGCTCTGAACGGCAATAGGTGCATCACCACCTACCGGCACATCGCCAACCATGATCTGCCGGGATTTACGTCTTTTGATTGGGGAATCTTGTTTCATTGACTGGAACCAACAATATGTCCGGGCGTTAGGTTCAGGGTTCGAGTGTGAACTCTGATCTGTTATTCACTACACGAAAATCATCCATCTCAAGGCGTTCGCCCTGAAACCGAATAACTTCAACTGCATTCATTGCTCCAACAACCACTTTCAAAGGAGGGGGACCGCTCACATCCAGAGTATCACCCCGTCGGCGAAGCTCACTGGCCAAACGCTGACCATTAGCATCAGTTACCTGAATCCAACAGTCATCGCTGAAGGTCATTTCCAGGCGTCCCACCGGAAACACGGTATCGGACCCGGCGGAGGCCGGCTCAATCTCCTCAGCAGCCTGCTGCGGAGCCTCTACATTCGGCTCTTCCTCAGTCTGCAGCGCCGCGCCCTGATCCACAGGGATATCCGTGATTGATAAAGCTTCAGGCTCTTCCAATAATTCTGGGGATGGTGTTACAGAAAGGGCCTGCAAAGATTCCATCGGGGCATCGTCAGAAGGGCTGCCTGCAAGAGGCTCTGACAGAGCTTCATTCGTATCTGGATGTTGCTCACCAACTGATAACTCAGGAGCATCAGAGCCTGTACCATCAAAAATTCCTACTCGGCCCGGGGTCAGGTAATGAAATGCCAAATACCCCAACAGTGCAAGTAGCAACACCACTAAAAAGGACTTAACCAGCCGACGCTTTCTTCGCCGTCTGCGTTCAATATCTACCAGTGGATGGGTTTGCAGCTCATCTTCGCGCTGCTTACGCATCGGGGCTAACTCTGCGTCGAGATCCCGGATCACCGCATCAGCATCAAGGCCAACCTGACGAGCATAGGCTCTCACGTAGCCTTTAAGAAACAGCTCGGTATCAATCTTGCTGTAGTCGCCAGATTCAATGGCCTGAACGACAGAACACCGCAGGTGCTGCTGCTCCGTAATAGCAGACACAGACCAGCCTTTGGCTTCTCTGGCTCGCTGTAACTGCTGCCCAACAGGGTCTGCTGGCACGGAAATTTCCTGCTGTTCACTGCCCATTAGAAATCAGTGCCTTATATTGTTGGTATTCCACAGAGTCAGGAAACTCGTTTCTCAATAAAAGTGCCAAACTCGCTTCCTGGTCTCTATCCTCAAAATGTCTCGCTATACGAATACCTGTGTAAAGACTCTCGGGCGAATGAGCCAGTCGCGGATTTTTCTGAATCATCGTCTGAAGGCGGGAATAATAACGGGAGGCGGCCATGTAATCCCCCTTTTCAACCAACACGCGTGACAAAGAAAGTACCGCACGGGCCTCACCCCGAGTCAGATCTACCGCCCGGCGATAGGCCTGCTCCGCTCCCTCTCGGTTTCCTAACTGTTCTTCGGTCATTCCCAGGTTATAAAATACACCGCCACGGTCTTTATAACCTGTGTTTTCAGAAGCTACCTCGAACTGCCGCCGAGCTTCTTCAAATCTGCCCTGGCTATAGAGAAATGCACCATAATAAACCCGGCCGCGAGTGTAACTGCTATCAGATTCAACCGAGTTTTTGAAACTTTGCTCTGCAAGAGCGTCTTCGCCTTCAGAACTATACACAAGACCCATTGCAGCATGGGCCGGGGCATAATTTCCGTCTAATTCAAAAGCACGGTTGAGATGGTGCCGCGCCCTACGCAGGTTACCCTGCCCGATATAGCGGGATGCCAACTGAACATAGCTATCTAAAGCTTTATCTCGATCAGCTTCACGATTGAAACGACTGTCTGTTGTGGTTACGCAACCAGAAACCAGCAATCCGAAAAGCACCAGAAACAAGGCAGCCAGTTTTACAGTCGTGTTTTTTACCATCTACAAACACCTTCTATTACGGCTTTATCTGCATTTTTGATCAGGGATTAACCTGCTGCACAGCAATATAACGCTGACTTCTTCGAGTACGATCTTCTACTTGCCCTACCAACTGACCACAGGCCGCATCGATATCGTCACCACGGGTTGTTCTGATTGTCGTAACGTAGCCAGCCTCGTTCATAACCGTCTGGAAGCGGCGCGTAGCATTCATGCTAGGGCGCTTGAAGTCACTTTCCGGGAACGGATTAAACGGAATCAGATTAACCTTGCACGGCAATCCCTTCAATATAACAGCCAGCTCTTTTGCATGATCAAGATGATCATTCACGCCTTCAATAACGGTGTATTCGATTGTCGCCTTTCGCTTATCAGGCAACCGGGCGAGATAGCGCCTGGTTGCAGCAAGCAGCTCTGCAATCGGATACTTTTTGTTCAATGGCACCAATTGGTTACGCAATTCATCATTAGGTGCATGGAGCGATATAGCCAGTGAAACATCGGTAACCTCACCCAACCGGTCAATGGCCGGGACAACACCCGACGTACTCACCGTAACCCGACGTTTAGAGATCCCGTATGCGAGATCTTCCATCATCAGGTTCATGGCATCCACTACGTTCTCAAAATTAAGTAACGGCTCCCCCATGCCCATCATCACAACATTGGTAATGGGTCGGCTACTGGGCTCAAACGGCATGAAAGCCTTACGGGCGACCCATACCTGACCGATAATTTCAGCAGCCGTCAGATTACGATTAAAACCACGCTTTCCAGTTGAACAGAACGTGCAGTCAAGGCTACAGCCGATCTGAGAGGAAACACAGAGGGTACCGCGTTCACCATCAGGGATCAGAACGGTTTCAACGTTATTTCCGTTGTCCATTTTCATAACCCATTTACGTGTTCCGTCTTTCGAGGTTTCGTCATACACCACCTCAGGACCACGCACTTCGGCTATGTCTTTCAGCCGCTCCCGAAGAGCTACGCTCATATTGGTCATTTGATCGAAGTCATCAACACCACGCTGATGAATCCACTGCAACATCTGCTGAGCACGAAAACGCTTTTCTCCCAAAGTTTCAAAGAAGGCCTCAAGTTTATCTTTAGGCATTCCAAGAAGGTTGGTTTTTTCAGCAGGGGCAGTCATGGCATAACCTCGATCAGATAACCAATTCAGGGGTAGCACCTGCCACCCCTGAACAGACAACATTAGCCGCGTGGGCAGATTTCGTTGTCATTGAAGAAGTAAGCCACTTCGCGCTCTGCAGAAGCAGCAGAGTCGGAGCCGTGAACGGCGTTGGCATCGATAGATGAAGCGAAATCAGCACGGATAGTACCGGCAGCAGCTTCTTTCGGGTTGGTAGCACCCATCAGGTCACGATTCTTCAGGATAGCGCCTTCACCTTCCAGAACCTGAACAACAACAGGGCCGGAAGTCATAAATGCAACCAGGTCGTTGAAGAAAGGACGCTCTTTATGCTCAGCATAGAAGCCTTCAGCTTGTTCCTGGGTCAGGTGCATCATTTTGGATGCAACGATTTGCAGGCCAGCTTTTTCGAAACGGCTGTAGATTTCGCCAATCACGTTTTTGGCTACCGCGTCAGGCTTGATGATTGAGAGCGTGCGCTCATTTGCCATGCTAATTCTCCAGTCTGGTTAGGGTTAAAATCAGGGATTAGATTATACGCAGTCAAGGGCCTACTGCCTACCGCACCGAGCGAAGTCGCGTAACAACATCAACTATTTGAGCGCTGGCGAACTCAATTTCCTCGTCGGTAGTGAAACGGCCGAACGAAAATCTCAGAGCCCGATGCGCAAGCTCATCGCTGCGACCTATTCCGCGTACCACAAAAGACGACTCCACTGAAGCTGACGCACAAGCAGAACCCGACGACACCGCAATATTTCGTAAACCCAGCATGAGAGACTCTGCATCTACACCCTCAAAGGAAAGGTTAATAATGCCAGGCACACGGTGCTCAGTACTGCCATTAAAGTGCACCCTATCTAACGCCTGAAGGCCAGACAAAAACCGCTGCCTCAGCTCTTCCAGACGAGCCACCTCTTCACCAAGACTCTGGCCAGCCAACTCGAAAGCCTTGCCCATACCAACTATCTGGTGCGTAGCCAAGGTCCCTGAACGCATATTTCGCTCATGCCCACCACCATGCATCTGCGCCTCGACCCGAACATCCGGTGACCGCCGCACATACAAAGCGCCAATACCCTTCGGCCCGTATAGCTTGTGAGCCGACAGCGACAACAGGTCTACATTAAGACTGACAACATCAAGAGGCAGCTTGCCCGCAGCCTGGGCTGCGTCAACGTGAAACAATACGCCCCGCGCTCGCAAGACAGCTCCGATAGCTCCAACATCCGTGATACAACCAAGCTCGTTATTTACCAGCATCAAACTAACGAGAACCGTATTGTCTTTTAGCGCATTAATGACAGAATCAAGAGATATTCGCCCATCTTCTTGCGGAGTCAGCCACGTCACCTCGACACCTTGGCGCTCCAGCCATTTGCACGTATCAATCACAGCCTTGTGTTCAATCAGCGAAGTGACTATATGCGGCCTGGAAGCGATATCAATCACACCTTTAATTGCAAGATTGTCAGACTCCGTCGCACCGGACGTCCAAACGATTTCTCGTGGGTCAGCATGAATCAGTTCGGCCACCTGCCGACGCGCATTTTCCACCGCAGCCTCAGCCTGCCACCCATAACCATGGGACCGTGAGGCTGGGTTGCCAAAAACACCATCAAGCGTCAGGTGTTTTGCCATTTCTTCAGCAACAACGGGATCAACCGGCGTTGTGGCCGCATAATCCAGATATACAGGCTTTTTCATAATTTGAGAGTGTATGCTGTTATCAGGCCGAAGCCTGGTCTGTCAATTGACGGGTATTTATCGCATCAGCATCTGATTGCTTACGATTCTGGCGATCAGCAACCAGCTGGATTTCACGCTTACGCATCAAATCGCCGAGACTGATGTCACTCAGGAACTGGTGAATCTGATCGGACAAATCAGACCAAAGATGGTGAGTCAGACATTTTTCACCATTCTGACAGTCGCCCTTATTACCACAGCGGGTAGTGTCCAGGGACTCACTGACGGCATCAACCACCTCAGCAATATAGACTTCATCTGCTGTTCGGCTGAGCTGATATCCACCACCTGGGCCTCGGACACTGGCCACCAGATTCTGGCGACGCAGGCGAGAGAAAAGCTGTTCGAGATAGGAGAGGGAGATTTCCTGACGAGCGGAGATATCCGCCAGGCTCACCGGCCCCTCACTGCCATGCAGAGCCAGATCCAGCATAGCTGTAACGGCATAGCGGCCTTTTGTGGTGAGCTTCATATTCTCAGCCCTGATAATGGGATTGAATATCGATCTTCATGACTGAGTATGAATTGACCCACTAAAACAGTCAAGTATTCAGCCTTTCGCCCCATCCTCAGGGTCGTCACGAACGCAATCAAAATCATCATCATCCAGCTGCGGCAGATCGCCATTCTGATATTCACTATTTACTTTATGAAGAGCCTTACACATCGTTTCCAACCGCTCATCTACGGCATGCATATGGTCCAGCAAGGCACGAACAGATCTCGCCATAGGATCAGGCATTTCTTCAGTCACACCATAAGCATCAAAGCCCATGCGCTCTTCCATCACTTTACGGCGAACGTCGTCTTCCTCCAACTTCCGCTTAACAATGACACGCCCCGGGATCCCGACAACGGTGGCACCGGCAGGCACCGCTTTCGTCACCACCGAGTTAGACCCGATTTTGGCACCCTCACCCACTTCAAACGGCCCAAGAATCTTGGCTCCGGCACCAACGACCACCCCACTCCCTATCGTAGGGTGGCGCTTACCTTTGTTCCAACTGGTACCCCCAAGCGTGACCCCCTGATAAAGCGTTACATCATTCCCAATAACGGTCGTCTCACCAATCACGACACCCATACCATGATCAATAAAAAACCGCCGACCAATAGTGGCGCCAGGATGAATCTCTATACCAGTAAACCATCGAGCCAGCGTGGACAGCGTCCGGGCCACCCACTTCAGACCATGCCCCCACAACCAGTGCGCTACACGATGCAGTAACAAAGCGTGTAAACCGGGATAATTGGTAAGCACCTCGAAGGTGTTACGTGCTGCAGGATCTCGGTGGAAAACGCTGTTAATGTCTTCCTTTAATCTTTGAAACATATCGTTATTCCTGCCCTTCATCTTTGGAGTCTACAGAAACAGATTGCCGCTGGCCTTTACCCTTATGATTGCCAGCTGCCTTTTGAACAGCCGACAGAACACCCCGAAGAATGTTCACTTCCAACTGATCCATCCTCGCTCTCTGGAACAGGCGACGAAGGCGAGCAATCAGGTGGCGCGGGTTATCCCGCCGATGGAAATCCACATCCACCAGCATTTGCTCAAAATGACCAAAAAAGCCTTCAACTTCACCGACTGTGGCCGGAGGAGAATCCCAGCCCGGATCACCTGGAGCAAGCATAGGCTCAAGGTATGGACGAGACTCGTCCTCTTCAAGGCTTCTCAGGTGGTGCATCCTCAGTTCGTAACTGATCACCTGTACAGCCATAGCGAGATTCAACGAGCTATAATCCGGATTTGACGGGATATGTATATGGTAATGACATCGCTGTAACTCATCATTGGAAAGCCCGTGATTTTCGCGACCAAAAACCAGAGCCACCTTACCTTTCGAAGAATACTCCAAAGCAGTGGCCGCCGCCGCGGGCGGAGGAACAACCGGCCAGGGAACCTTCCGCCCCCGCGCACTGGTACCCATCACCAGCACACAATCAGCCAAAGCCTCATCCAGGGACTGCACTACCTGCGCCCTGTCCAAAACATCAGAGGCCCCTGCGGAACGGGCATAGGATGTTTCATCCGGAAAGGATGACGGGTTAACCAGAAATAAGTTTCCGAGCCCCATATTTTTCATGGCCCGAGCCACTGCGCCAATGTTTCCCGAATGGGAGGTTTCCACCAGAACTATACGAATCTGGTTATTAAAGGAGTCTGTACCTTCCAGCGGCAGCGCGGTTTCGTGCATGGTAATCGGGCCTGTTGCTCGTCATTAATTTGGAAAAAGAGGCGAATCATACCAGAAAGCCAAGGGATTCCGCTCTCAGGAAATCCCGCAACCCGGTGGCATGCGTGGTTTTGCTAAGGCAAAAAGCATACAAGCGGCCTAAGTTTTTGCTATTATATCCGCCCTTCACACACTCGGATAATGAACTCTCAGATGCAACCAGCAATTAAAATGGCCCTGCGCGTTGCCCGCCACGGGTCTGACTACCTGAAAGCCCATTTCGAGCGTCAGGAACCCAATGGCAAAGACGAAGGCGAACGTTACCGGCAACTGGAACGAGTCGAACAGTCTATCTACGACAACTTCTCAGAGCAGCTTGCCAAAGCCTATAAAGATCACACCATCGCACCGATGGGAGAGGCTGACGCTAACGGCAGCGATAAAAGCTGGCACATATTTCCGATTCTTGGTCGGGAAAACTTTGTCCGGGGAATTCCTGAGTTCGCTCTGGCTCTATCCCAGAAGAAGAACAACCGTACCGAGAACCTTTTGATCGTCAACCCTGTTACCGGGGAAGAGTATTCAGCAAGTCGTGGTCACGGTGCAGCTCTGAACAGCCGCCGAGTGCGTGCATCAGAAATAAAGCTGCCAGCCAGATCAGCACTGGCCTCTAATCTTTTAGACCAGGCCCGCCAAGGCGAGGACCCAATGATCTGGGGTGAAATGGCAGCAACAATTGCTCGCGAAACCGGAATGTTCCGCACTTCGGGCTGCGTTGTTCTCGACATCGCTCGCGTTTCATCTGGCCTTCTGGACGCTGCGATAATCTTCCGCCCATCAGCTGCAGACATCGATCTGGGCGTAACCCTGGCAATGGAGTCAGGCGCACTAACAGGTGATTTTTCCGGCAACCCATCTATCGGCACAGCCCGGCAGCTGATCGTTGCAAACCCGAAGCTATTCAGAGAGCTGCTAAAGGTGCTCAACCCGTTCCGCGGCCGTTTACCGCGATAAACTTTACACGGGTACAAAAAAACCGCCATCCTTTTTAGGGGTGGCGGTTTTTTTATGACGGCACAAAATTAATTACATACGATTCAACCATTCGGGTGGCTGCTCTTCATCCGCATCATCACCCGCGCCCTCTTTAGCTGGTACCATTAAGTCTTCACGGGTAACCCCCATCACCATCAGCATATTAGCCGACACGTAGATGGATGAGTATGTACCCACAACAACACCAATAATCAATGCCAAGGCGAAGTTATTGATGGCTTCGCCCCCCAGGAAATACAAAGCAATAAGCACTACCAGCGTGGTACCAGAGGTATTAATTGTTCGAGAAATCGTCTCATGAATTGACTGATTGATAATATCCCATGACTCACCAACACGAAGCTTTCGGAAGTTTTCCCGAATCCGGTCTGCGACAACGATGGTATCGTTAAGGGAGTAACCAATAACAGCCAGCAGCGCTGCAAGAACCGTCAAATCAAACGTCCACTGGAACAGTGCAAACATACCCAAAACGATGATCACGTCATGAGCCAAGGGGATCACCGAAGCGATACCGAACTTGAACTGGAAACGCATGCCAACGTATATGAGCACCACAGCCAAAGCAATCAGAAGCCCAAGACCACTATCCTCTTTCAGCTCCTCACCCACCTGAGATCCCACAAACTCTGAACTCACCAGCTCCAGCTCAGCTCCGGAAGCCGACAACACTTCCGTTACTTCACGGGCCAGCTCATCATTACCGGACTCAGCCATGCGAATCAGAACAGTAGTATCTGCACCAAAATTCTGGACAGAAAACTGCTCGTACCCAGATGCAGTCAATTTGTTACGGATATCATCAAGCATTGGGGCTTCAGCATATTCAAACTCAACCGAAGTACCGCCCGTGAAGTCCATGCCAAAGTTAAGACCACGTACACCCAGCAGAACAATGGAGCCAATCACCAGTATAAGAGAAAAGACCGAAGCTGCTTTTCGGAACCCCATGAAATCAAAAGGTTTTTTAGTCATATCAGGCATTGGCCAGCTTCCCCCCGATCGAAAGTTTCTCGACCCTACGGCCGCCGTATACCATGTTCACGATACCCCGACTTACCATCAATCCACAGAACATGGAGGTCAGTATGCCAATACATAAAGTAACCGCAAAACCTTTCACTGGACCTGACCCCATAGCAAACAGAATCACCGCAACCAACAGAGTTGTGATATTCGCGTCAAAGATTGAAACGAAGGCACGCCCATAACCAGCATTGATTGCACTCTGAGGTGGCACGCCCACTTTGAGCTCTTCTTTTATACGCTCAAAAATCAGAACGTTAGCATCAACAGCCATACCAACTGTCAAAACAATCCCCGCAATCCCCGGTAACGTAAGCGTCGCTGAGAGAATAGACATACAGGCAACCAAAAGCATAAGGTTCAGAGTCAACGATACGTTGGCAATCAAACCAAAACCACGGTAATAAGCCAGCATATAAAGCAGAACCAAGCCGAAGCCCAATGCTACAGACATCATACCGGCATCGATATTTTTCTGACCAAGGCTGGGGCCAATAGTACGTTCCTGTACGAAATACATCGGTGCAGCAAGCGCACCCGCACGCAGCAAGAGCGCAAGCTCAGCTGCCTCAGGGATAGAATCAAGACCAGTGATGCGGAAGCTGCTACCAAGTGCAGACTGCACCGTTGCCAGGCTAATCAAGCCTTTCTCAACAACGCGTTTTTCAACCTGCTTCAGCTCACCATCAACTTCCCGAGTCTCCATTTCGGTACGGAATTCAATAAACAGCACCGCCATGCGCCGGCCTATGTTGTTCCGGGTAGCGCGGTTCATAAGATCACCACCAACAGAATCCATGGTGATATTAACCTGAGGCTGACCATTTTCATCAAAGGCCTGCTGAGCGTTTGCTACATTATTACCCGTAGCAATCACATCGCGCTCCAGACGTGCCGTACGTTGGGGCGTATCACGGAAGCTGAACTGCTCCGTTTCAGCGGAAGGCGCATCCTGACGAGCTTCCATACGAAACTCAAGGTTTGCAGTAGCACCCAAAACTCGTTTTGCCTGGGCGGTATCCTGAACACCTGGAAGTTCTACAATGATTCGATCAGTACCCTGGCGCTGAACCAGCGGCTCAGCAACACCCAACTCATTTACCCTGTTGCGGATCGTGGTAAGGTTCTGCTCCAGAGCATACTCCTGAATTTTTCGGACTTCTGCTTCTGAAAGTCTCAGGGTCAGCAGAAACTCACTACCTTCAGTGGTTGAGTCCAATAGAAATTCATTAAACTGACCACGCACCAAATCAAAAGCCTCAGCCCGGGATTCTTCGTCCCGGAAGCTCAGCACAATCTCCCGACTATTCTCAACGTCGCCACCACGGTAGCGAATCCTCTCATCACGCATATCCTGCTTAATTTGCCCTGACAGCGCTTCCAGCCTTTGGGTCACCGCGGTATCCATATCCACTTCAAGCAGGAAGTGGACACCACCACGAAGATCCAGGCCGAGTTTCATCGGACCAGCACCGAGGCTGCGCAGCCATCCCGGTGTGGACGGAGCCATATTCAACGCCACCAGATAATCGTTACCGAGTGCAGCCTGGACTGCCGGGCGTGCACGCAGCTGATCATCAGAACTGTTTAAACGGATCAAAGCATCACGCGCCTCTACAGCGCTGGACTTTACTTCAATGCCCTGAGACTCGAGTGCGCCGACCGCACGATCAAGGATTCGCTGATCGACCTCGGTACTACCTCGGGAACCAGTAATCTGGATGGCATAATCGTCAGGAAAGAAATTGGGTAAGGCGTATATAAAACCGATAATCAGCGCGAACACGATTACCAGATTTTTCCAGAGAGGATACTTATTCAGCATGGGATCCCTTTGGGCCGGCAAACAGCCAGCCTTGGTGTTTCAGCCAGTGTGATTCAGCCGGCGCAACCCGCGCACGCCGGCACCGAATCGGCTCAGATTTCCTTGAGCGTGCCCTTAGGCAGAGCACCAGCAACGGCAACTTTCTGAATCTTGATTTCGATGTTGTCGGCCACTTCAAGAACAATAAAGTCATCAGTAACTTTAGTGATACGACCAACCATGCCGCCAGAAGTTACAACTTCGTCGCCTTTATTCAGGCCAGACATCAGATTCTTGTGTTCCTTGGCACGCTTGGACTGCGGGCGCCAGATCAGGAAGTAGAAAATCAGAATGAAGCCTGCGAAAAAAATAACCTGGCCCATCACGCCCATAGACTGGCCTCCAGCGCTTTGCGCCATGGCAAGGGTGGGCATAAGAGATAACAGGCCGGCCATAAGCAGTTTGATTGATTTCATTCAGGTTCTCCGTAGTCTTAAGTAGAATTTGATCACTGATCACCCAGCGGCGGGACATTTTCGCCACGTAAGGCGTAGAATTCGCTTACAAAGTCCGACAATGTACCTGCTTCAATGGCACCGCGCAATCCGCTCATCAGGTTCTGATAAAAACGTAGATTGTGGATGGTATTAAGCTGCGAGCCAAGCATTTCCCCGCACTTGTCCAGATGGTGCAGATAACTTTTCGAGAAGTTCTGACAGGTATAGCAATCGCAACGCTCATCCAGAGGCCCAGTATCGTGGCGATTCTTGGCATTACGGATTTTCACAATACCGGTTGAGGTAAACAGGTAACCATTTCGAGCATTGCGCGTCGGCATTACGCAGTCGAACATATCCACACCGCGCCGAACCGCTTCAACAATGTCTTCCGGCCGCCCCACGCCCATCAGGTACCGAGGCTTATCGTCAGGCATTTTCGGTGGCAAATAATCAAGAATCCGAATCATATCTTCTTTGGGTTCGCCAACCGACAGCCCGCCAATAGCATAACCATCAAAACCGATCTCAGTCAGACCTTCGAGAGACCGTTCCCGCAAAGATTCATACATACCGCCTTGAACGATACCGAAAAGTGCAGCCGGATTACCTTCGTGCGCTTTTTTGCTTCGGTTCGCCCAGCGTAACGAAAGCTCCATAGAATCTTTTGCCTGTTTTTCAGTGGCTGGATATGGCGTGCACTCATCAAAAATCATGACGATGTCAGAGCCCAGATCCCGCTGAACCTGCATAGCAATTTCCGGAGACAACTCCACCTTCGCACCATCAACAGGAGAACGGAAAGTAACCCCCTGTTCTGTTATCTTGCGCATTTCACCCAGACTGAACACCTGAAAGCCGCCAGAGTCGGTAAGAATCGGACCTTGCCATTGGGTAAAATCATGGAGATCACCGTGAGCCTTTACCACTTCAGTGCCTGGGCGTAACATCAAGTGAAAAGTGTTACCCAGAATAATCTCGGCACCAATCTCTTTGATATCACGGGGCAGCATGCCTTTCACCGTGCCATAGGTGCCCACTGGCATGAACGCAGGGGTTTCCACTGTGCCGCGAGGAAAAGTCAAACGGCCGCGGCGCGCTTTGCCATCCTGGCCCAACTTTTCAAACGACATATAACAGGAATCACTCACAAGCTATCTCCACTGGATTCGGTGTTGTCAGCATCAGTTTCTTCCTGGCTATCCAACATGCCACGACTCAGTTCCCGGGGGGCCAGAAACATAGCATCGCCGTAACTGAAAAATCGATAGTTTTGCTCAACCGCCTCACGATAGGCAGACATAATGTTGTCATACCCTGCAAACGCACTGACGAGCATGATCAAAGTCGATTCGGGCAAGTGGAAATTGGTGACCATGGCGTCAACGGTTTGAAAACGGTAACCAGGATAAATAAAAATATCAGTTTCGCCCTGAAAGGCACTTAAGCCCCCGGCCTGACTGGCAGACTCCAGTGAGCGGACCGACGTTGTGCCAACCGCCACTACACGCCCTCCTCTCGCCCGAGTCTGATTAACTGCATCCACAGTTTCCTGAGGCACGTGAGCAACTTCACTATGCATAATGTGCTCTTCCAGAGTGTCGACGCGAACAGGCTGAAAAGTGCCTGCGCCAACATGAAGAGTCACGTACGCAAAATCAACGCCTTTGGCCTTCAGATGTCCCAGCAGCACATCATCAAAATGCAGGCCGGCGGTAGGCGCAGCCACAGCGCCGGCTTCTCTGGCGTAAACTGTCTGATAACGCTCCCGGTCAGAAAAGTCGTCATCGCGCTCCATATAGGGCGGCAGCGGCATATGACCAATACGCTCAAGCACATCCAGAATAGCTTCATCACCCTCATTCACAAAGCGGAACAAGGCATCTTCCCGACCGACCATCGTCAGCTCTGTACCATCTTCCAGGATAACTTTCTGGCCTTCTTTTAACGCTTTGGACGCTCGGGCATGCGCTAGAATTTCACGCGCTCCCAGCAACCGTTCCACCAGAACCTCAACACGTCCCCCGGTCTCTTTCCTGCCAAACAGGCGAGCAGGAATAACACGGGTATTATTGAAGACAAGAAGGTCGCCAGGCTGAAGCAAATCAGGGAGATCAGTAAACTGAAGATGTTCTGTTTTACCAGACAGACCGTCAAGGCTAAGCAGACGGGAGGCACTACGTTGTTTAAGAGGATAACGGGCGATCAACTCGTCCGGCAGGTCAAAATGAAAATCGGAGACGTTCATGGGCCGGCTATTTGAGATGCCGCGAATTGCGGCCAATAAGTGGTAGCGGCGGGCGGACTCGAACCGCCACTCCCGTTAAGGAAACGGATTTTGAATCCGTCGTGTCTACCAATTTCACCACGCCGCCATCAAGAAGTGGGAGAATTATACTGAGCCTGAGTTTGAAAGCAACACGCTCAGAAATAAAAATTGTCCACCACCTCAAATCATTACAATCGATCGAACAGAGACAGCTGTGAAATCTGTGCGAAGGATTGCTGTGCAGCCTGCAGCACAAAACTCTGGAAGCTCAGGTTGCTGACTGCTTCGGCATAATCTACGTCCTGCAACTGTGACCGGATCTCTTTGGTGTACAGTGCAGAATCCTCGAGAAATTCACCGGTAGATTCCACAGCATTAAGGCGACCACCGAGTTCGGTTTGTTTCAGAAGAATAGATTCCTGGGCATTATCAAGGTTGGTCAACGACTCCGCAATCAAAGCATCATACTCAGCGTTAGACTTCGGAGAGCCTTTGGCTAAAAAGTCCAGACCGTCAATCAGAGTTTCGATGGTCCCAAAAATTGACTGTTTATCGCTGATACCAAACGTAAACTCATCATTATCAGCGACATCGTTCAGGGTAAACTTAATCCCCGCAAATTCAATTTCTTCACCTTCATTGAACGATATAGGGGCCGCTATCAAGTTGTTCGGCGGAGTGATGCTGTCGTCATAAATTCCGTCAATTTCATAAACACCAGTAGCGACTTCATTGATCGTTATGCGTAGATCATTCGGTACACTTGGCGCAAACTCGGCACGTAATGCACTCTCATTAGCAAGCGACAAATCAGAGATGTAGCCATCAGCAGAGTTGGTCCCCACAATCGATATAGCAGCTGGAACATTCTCGAATATACCCTTACCGTGATCACTGATAGCCACAGTAACACCATCATCGATTTCGAGAACACGCTGCCCCTCATCTCCCTGATAGACCCACGAACCAGAAGCATTTTTGGCAAACGCCGGGGTACTGCCCTGAAAACCGCTGAAAATATACTCTCCAGACGCATCTCTGGTATTGGCAACATTGGCCAGCTGAGCCAGGCGCTCTTTTAATTCGGAGGAAATGGACGTTCGGTCATTTGATGACAACGAACCGTTACCGGCTTTCACCGCTAATTCCCGCACTCGCTGAAGAATGTCAATAGAACTGGCCAGCGCGCTCTCTTCCTGCTTCAACCGGTTATCTGCCAGACTGACGTTGCGCTGGTAGGTTTCAGTGCGCGTCAGCTCTTGATCGAGTTTCAGAATACGCGCTGCAGCCACGGGGTCATCAGAAGGTTTATTTACCTTCTTGCCCGTGGATATCTGCTGCTGGGTATCAACCAGATTGCTATTGAGATCCTGCATTCGGTTGATGCCGCCGGAGAAAATCTGCTGTGATGAAATTCGGATCATTTTACCTTACCTCACCTTACCGGAAGCTCTGGAGCAGTGTATTGAACAAGTCCTGAGCTACCGACATGACTTGTGCCGAAGCGTTGTAGGCAGCCTGGTACTGAATCAGCTTGCCGGCCTCTTCATCAAGGTTGACCCCCGATATGGATTCCCGCTGGTTACTGGACTGCTCGAGCAGCGTCTGGCCTGCGTCTTTATCGAGCTGGCTTTGGCGGGTTTTCACGCCAATATCTTCAACGAGCCCTGCATACCCCTCGGTAAAACTCTGTTGTCCACCATTAATGGTATTCGCCGTACCAAGAGCCGCCAGCAATTCGGCGTTACGGTTATCTGAAACTCCATTCTCATTGAAATCGATGGTAAATGTATCGCCAACGTTTGGCTCACCGACCATCTCAAACAAGTAGCCTTGGTAGGCATCACCAGCACTCGGGTCGTCACTAAAGAAAGTATTTATTTCCTTGGGGTTATAAACCCCGGCCTCCAAAACAAGATTATCCTTGTCCTGAATGCTGTAGTTATAGGTACCGTCAGGATTGTAACTATCAAACTCAATACTTATCGGACCATTTGTCAGCGCACCCCGAGTCTGAAAGCCCGGCAACAATGCATTGGTATTAGGATTGCGAACATTCAGCATTTCGCCCTGATTAATAGTGGCCGACCCCAGGTTATGATCACCCGCGCTGGCACGGATCGGACTGGCAAAGGCCAGATCCTCTTCCCTGCGAACATTCAACGCAATCATCTCTGCAGCGTTTCGACTTGGCTGAATCAGGTACTCATCGCCGGCATTGAATTCACCACCTTCGATTCTGATACTGAACCCTGGCATAGTGATTTCCGATTGCACAGGGTCAGGCAACCGGCCCTGACGCGCAACCTCTCCCGTTTCCGTATCGACCAGCTGATAACTACTGCCATCACCGCTGAACTGCAAAGCCCAGGTTCCAGCCGGCAACTGAGAGCTATCGGTAATTTCTACGGCTAAACGGGCATTTTTCGGTTCAGCATTGTTGGCATTCGCCACTACCCTGCTTTGCTGTAACTCGATACTGTTAACATCCGTAAAGAAGTTACCCCCTAAATCGCCTTCAAGATCCATCCCGATTTGATGCTGATGGTTGATGGACGCAGAAATCGTCACTGCTAAACGGCCCAACTCATCAAAGGCGGGCTTTAATGCTTCCTGGTCAAAACGCTTCAGTCCACCCAGTTTGCCACCCTGAATCTGCTCATCTATCAACAGGGTCCGGCCACTGGTTGTCAGTGTAAATTCAAGCCTTGTCGGGTCTTCTGCACTGATCTGGGTTCCAATCTCTGACGAGTTCGCACCCGTCACCAGCGCCAGGCCATTGCTCAGCGACACATTAACCTGGCTGCCCTCTGCCTCCGTGACCCGGATAGATACCAGTTCTGACAGTTCGCGAAGTTTTTCGTCACGCTTGTCCATCAACTCCAAAGGCATTTTGCCCTGCGCCAGTCCTGGAGATTCAGAAATGGCAAGGTTCAGGTCAGCAATATTCTTGATCAAAGTATTCGCGTCTTTAACACCTTGCTGCATCTGCGTTTTGATAGATTCTCGCTGCTGTATAAACTCCTCATTCAGGGCCTGAAACCGGTTAACCACTTGCTGAGCTTCGCTCAGTACCATCTGCCGCTGAGGCAAAGACGTTGGATCCTCAGCTGCACTTTGCAGCGAAGCAAAAAAATTATTCAATGCACTGTTCAGGCCGGTACTTTCGCCGCCCAATAGGTTGTCCAAGCGGGAGAGCTCTGCATTAAGAATGTTCTGCTCGCCAAAGAGCGTGCTGTCTTCACGTACTTGTTGTGTCAGGTATTCATCCGCAAGGCGCTGAATATTTGTAACAGAAACACCGCTGCCAATTGTTCCTGCGCCTGTTCGCCGCCCTTCCTGGGTATCAAACTGAACTTCTTGACGGCTGTACCCCGGAGTGTTGGCATTGGTAATGTTATTGGCAGTGGTATTCAGCGCGCTCTGATGACTGAGCACTCCCGTTAAGCCGATTCCAATCAATCCTGCCATGATCTATTACTCCTTTATCTCAGCGCTGCTCATAGACAGCGTCATCAGAGAATCACGATTCATAATCCGACGAATCTTGGAACCATATTCCGGATCAGTGGCATAGCCTGCTTGCTGAAGTTTTTCTGCAAACACTTCAGGCTCACCTGCCGAAGAAAGAACCTCTTTATAGCGAGGGTTGCTCTGAAGGAAATCGACATAGTCACGAAAGCTCGCTTCGTAATCCGCATAGGCACGAAAATCTGCACGCTCTTTCATGGCCACGCCACCACGAAATTCCGTCGTTGTGATAGTGACAGCATCCCCATTCCAGCGACTATCGGCCTTTATACCAAACAGATTGAAGCTGGGCTCGTTAGCATCACCTTCGATCATGTGCTTGCCCCACCCGGTTTCAAGTGCGGCTTGAGCCACCATCAGCCGAGGGTCAATACCACTCTCACGCCCAATACGTTGAGCAAAGGGCATGAGTTCACTCACAAACTGTTCCGGAGAGTCAAAAACAACGGGCAGCTCAGCATCAGAGTTCAGATTCGCCGTCAGGATTTCGTTTGCCAGTGATTTTTCTACGTCTTCTACAGCTTCAATCTGCTCAGGCAGACGGGGAGAAATGGCAGGCATGCTACGATCATAATCTGCCAACGTTGTCTTGTGGCCAGCCAGTTTTTCGCCATTGGGAGCCATGCCAGGAATGCTTTCTCCCAGTTGCCGGACCAACGCTTCAGCCAGACCGGTGCCGGTACCATTGGCCATACTCAGACTGATCTGGCTATCGAACATATCGCGGTAAAATTCACTCTCATTGCTGTTCAGATAGTTACCCTCAGCAAACACTTCTCCAGCTTTGCGCATCGACTTCAGCATTTCTGAAAGAAACAGACTTTCAAACTGTTTCGCCACCTGCTCAAGTGCCGCATTTTTATCTGTGCGTGCCTGTGTTTTCAGAGCATTCAAGCCATCAAAGTCGGTATATACCTGAGCTTGCTGTACACGATAGTCCTGCATGGCAACCCCTAAATCACGATCAACTCGGCGCGAAGCGCACCAGCCTGTTTCAAAGCTTCCAGCACAGCCATGACATCACCCGGCGCAGCACCCACCTGGTTAACAGCCTGAACAATTTCGTTCAGGGTCGTTGCCGGCCCGAACTGAAACATACGAGCCGGCTCTTCCGTCATAGTAATCTGTGAATCCTGCTGCACCGCAGTGTCGCCACCGGCAAAGGGGTTGGGCTGTACCACTTCCGGGTTTTCCTGAATAGTGACGGTCAGGTTGCCATGAGTAATTGCCGCTGGGCTAACCTTTACATTCTGGCCAACCACTATCGTTCCTGTGCGACTGTTGATAACCACTTTGGCCGACTCTTCAGCGGGATCTACCTCAATATTTTCCAGAATCGACAAGAAGCTGACCCGCTGTGACGCATCTCGCGGAGCCCTGACAGAAATTGAGGTGGGATCATGGGCGTATGCCATATCCGGCCCCAGGCGAGCATTGATAGCCTCTACAACCCGGCGAGCCGTTGTAAAATCAGGGCGCAGTAAATTAAAAGTAATGGTGTCACCACGGCTAAAAGGCGATTCAACTTCACGTTCAATGGTGGCGCCATTGGGAATCCTGCCCACGCTGGGTACATTCACGGTTATTCGTGAGCCGTCCTGACCTTGTGAACCAAATCCACCCACAACCAGACTGCCCTGCGCCATGGCATAAACCTGCCCGTCAGCACCTTTCAAAGGAGTCATTAACAATGTTCCGCCACGTAAGCTATCTGCATTACCAATAGACGATACAGTGATATCAAGTTCCTGCCCGGCCTTGGCGAAAGGGGGCAATGTTGCACTAATGGTCACCGCAGCCACGTTAGCCAGGTTTGGGTTAACTCCATCCGGCAGGGTTATGCCAAACTGGTTCATCATGTTACGGAAAGTCTGGTTGGTAAAAGGCGCCTTATCGCCCGTACCATCCAACCCCACCACTAAACCGTAGCCAATCAACTGGTTGTTACGTACACCTTTGACCTTCGCCAGATCCTTCAGGCGATCCGCCGTTACTGGCGCCGCAATGACCGCCAGCAACGCAAACAAAACAAAAAGTTTACGGATCATAAAGGCCACCACTCACTGTTGAAGAACCGAGCCAGCCAGCCCATCTGGTTAGCCTGATCAAAATCACCGGTGCCACCATAGGCAAACCGAGCGTCGGCAATACGGTTAGAAGCCACGGTATTATCCGGCGCAATGTCCTGCGGGCGTACCATGCCTGTCAGGCGAATGAACTCATCGCCGTTGGTCAACGAAAGCCACTTTTCCCCCCGAATACGCAACACACCGTTTGGCAAAACTTCAGTGACGGTTACCGAGATACTGCCAGCCAGGCTGTTGCTCTGATCAGCCTCGGCAGAGCCGGAAAAATCACGCTCATAGTTCGCTGACGCATTCAGGCCAATATTATTCTTACCAAACAAGTTAGGCTCCGGGAGACTCAGCTCCTGGTCTTTTGTGATGCTGGTTTCAGCATTTTTACTGGCACTAGTGGATTCTTCCAACAACACCGTTAGTACATCACCTACATTCAACGCTTTGGTATCACCATAAATATTGTAGCTACGGGATACCTGGAAGATTGCTCCGGAGTCCGGGTCACGCTGCATCATGGCCTGGGCCCGCACCGGTGCATAAGCCGGGTCGTCAGGCATCGCACGCGGCCGACTCATGGCAGTGCACCCCTGCAAAATAATCAGGCCCCCCACCAGTGTCAGTGTGGCCGCACGCTTAGCTTTCCAGGTTTGATGTATGCGTTTCATGGTTTACCCGATATTGTTGGTAATAAACTGAAGCATCTGGTCGGTGGTAGAAACGACCTTCGAATTCATTTCATAGGCTCGTTGGGTCGTAATCATATTTACCAGCTCTTCCACCACCTCTACGTTTGATGATTCGATCGTGCCCTGCTCAATAGTGCCCAGCCCGGCCAACCCTGGTTCGCCTTCGGCTGCGTCACCACTGGCGTTGGTTTCCTTGAACAGGTTGTTACCAATGGCCTGCAAACCCTGTGGGTTGATAAAATTCACCAATGTGATCTGCCCCAGGTTGATAGGTGCAGCCTGATCATTTGTCACGGCAGTCACTGTGCCGTCACGGCCAATCGTAACGTTGGTAGCATCCTCAGGTACGTTGATATTCGGTTCCAGCGGATAGCCATCGGGCGTCACGATATCGCCATCAGAATTGAGCTGGAACTGGCCATCCCGTGTATAGGCAATCTGCCCATCCGGCATTTCGATCTGGAAAAATCCTCGACCATTAACGGCCATATCCAATGGCTGCTCAGTTATTTGCAGGTTGCCCTGACTAAACTGTTTGGCCGTGCCAACCACACGTACACCCGTGCCCAGTTGCAGACCTGAAGGCAATTCTGTGTTTTCGGTGCTCATGCCACCAGGTTGCCGGTTGATCTGGTACAGCAGATCCTGGAACACAGCTCTGTCCCGCTTAAACCCCGTTGTGTTCACATTCGCCAGGTTATTGGAGATCGTCGACAGGTTGGTATCCTGCGCGCTTAGCCCGGTTTTACTGACCCATAGTGCTGGATGCATTTTGCTACTCCTTACCTTGCCGGCTGCAGTTGCGGCCATTGTTTGCCGCTTGCTGCCGGCCGGTGATGCTTAAATCAGCGTTATCAGAGGTTCTGCAACAGTCGTGCCGCAGCCTCGGAATTCTCATTAGCGGTCGACATGACTTTCACTTGCATTTCGTATTGTCGAGAAAGCTGCAAGTTGGAAATCATCTCTTCAACAGCGTTCACGTTAGAGCTTTCCAGAAACCCTGTAGCTACACGCATATTGGCGTCGGGCGGCTCAGGTCCATCCAGTGCCTGCCCCGGTTTTCGATGAATAAACCCATCCAGACCTTTTTCGAGCGCATCCGCCGGTGGGTTCACCAGTTTCAGACGATCCACCTCAACCAACTGGTCTGGCGGGCCTCCTACCGGAACTATGGAAATCGTGCCATCACCGCCAACCAATAAATTGTCGAACGGAGGAAGAGCAATCGGGCCGCCGTTACCAAGAACGAGTTCTCCGCTGGCCATACGAACAAGGCCGTTCACATCCACCTGCAGACTACCGCTACGAGTAAACACTTCTTCGCCCTGGTTGTTCTGCACCGCCAGCCAGCCGTCACCATCAACCGCAACGTCGAGCTTTCGGCCCGTATCCATAAGGGCGCCGGCAGAAAGATCTGTGCCTGGCCGCTCTGTCATGGCATAGGCGCGAGTGGGGTGATATTCACCAAACACCGGCATACTGCGGGCTTGGGCAAAATCCTTCTTGAACCCCGTGGTATTCACGTTGGCGAGGTTGTTGGCGTGGGCACGCTGGGCCAGCATGTTCTGCTTGGCGCCAGACATTCCAATATAGAGGGCTTTGTCCATGGGCAAACTCCTGCCGGAATTTTGACTGTTTACAGTCTTCCTGCAGGAGTCATGCCATGTTTACATGAGGAGATTAACGGAGATTGATAATGGTCTGAGTAACCGCATCTGAAGTTTCGATAGTCTTTGCGTTGGCCTGATAATTTCGCTGGGCAATAATCAGGTTAACCAACTCGGCGGAAAGATCGACGTTAGACTCTTCCACAGAACTCGCCTTGATGGCACCAAGGGTGCCTGTATCCGGCGCACCAATAACCGCCTGGCCAGATTCGAAGGTTTCTACCCACGTTGTCTCACCTACCGGGGACAAGCCGTTGGTGTTATTAAAGGAAGCCAATGCTACCTGTCCCAAAGACTTCGATTGTCCGTTAGTATACCGCGCAAAAATAACCCCTTGATCTGAAACATCCAAACCCGATAACCGGCCCGTTGTATACCCGTTTTGCCGCTGATCGTTCACGCCAAACGCGGCACCATATTGCGTCGTACTCCCAAGGTTAAGCACAAGCGCCGAGCTGGTTGGCGGCTCCGGAATAGGCGTTATAACCGCTTCGCCAGGCATTGGCGGACCATCAGCACCATTAGGTTCACCATTCGGATCTTTCGGGGTCCAGTCAGCGATAATAATCTCGCCATTTGCATCGCCATTAACCGACTGTAAAGTTCCATCTTCTGTAAACCGGGCCGTATAAGGAGAGTTAGCTGTACCTCCGACCAGTTCACCATCAATCTGCAGGTACACTGACCATTCACTCACGCCAACCCCATTACCTGGTGCAGGATTCTTAACGAAGAACTGGGTCAACTCATGAGAGTTCCCCAAGCTATCGTATATCGTGGTTGAGGTTGCGTGATTGTAGGTACGCTGGTCCAACGGATTAAACGAATTGGTGATCGTAAGATCGCCAGCATCGAAACCGGCGGCAACCAGACTACTAACCGCAGGATCATTTGGGTTCGTAGTCGTAATATCCTGCACACTTCTATCCGTTGAAATGCTCAATTCACCTTTTTTATCATAATCAGCTGTAGCGGCGGCAATGCCATATGTAACCGTCAGGTTGGAGCCCCGATTATCAATAATTCTCACATCCTGAACTACCTCGCCAGACGCATCAAGGATAGGGTTACCAGATGCGTCTACAGCATCAACCAGTGCAGCCGACAGCGAGCTCGTACTGGATGAATTAATGGCCTCCACAAGCTCCTCTTTTGTGCTCACATCCGCCGTAGCTATTGGTATATTCTGGCCATCTATCGCGATAGAAAACTCAAAATCAGGGTCTGCTAACGCAGTCTCCAGCGAACCAATACCGCCACCAGCACTTGCATCGCTTTCAAATGTAAACAGCGTGGTGGCTGAGGATGAAACGCCAGGAATATCATTGAGCATACCCGCAACCTCACGCGCGGTTATGTCACGAAGTACACCTGCGCCATTGTCGACTTGTCCGGGAATCTCAACGGTTTGATTCGGGCTACCATCTGCATATACAACGACAAAGTCGTCACCGCCATTTGCAATCAGATCCCCGAGCGGTACCTCTCCAAGTCTATTCACCCGGGCTTCCAGTACAGATTCCCGCGAATCGAGATTAAGGTCTGATTCAAGGCTGGTGGTGCGCCTCGGTGAGAGGTTATCTGTCTCAATTTTCAGGTCGCCCCGAATACCCGACAGATTTCCATCACTATCCGCAGTATAACCTTGCACCCTCATGTTCTGATTGTTGGTGACAAAGCCATCTTTATCTATACCGAACTGACCAGCGCGTGAGTAGCGAGTTTCACCGTTATTGCTGAGAATAAAGAAGCCATCACCACTGATGGCCATATCCAGACCACCATCAGTAAAACTGATATTGCCCTGACCAAACGACTGCTTAATATCCTGCACACGAACACCATCTCCGATCGGGTTCGTGCCACCACTCAGAAAGCCGCTGGCATACAGGTCTCCGAACTGGGCCTTACTACTCTTAAAGCCAACCGTACTGGCGTTCGCAATATTATTGCCAGTCACCTCAAGATCTACCGATGCCGCCCGAAGACCACTCAAACCTGTATTAAATGCCATGATTTATACCTCCTGGTCTGACCACCGGTTCAGTTAATTTGCTTTACGTCGGCCAAGGCGATAGAGCCCATGCCGGCCAAGTTCAAAGTAATTGTGCCACCGTTACCCAATGAAACGCTGTCCACATTGGCACTAACCATCGTTTCCAGCTGTTCAGGCCCTGATGGATAGCTGCCTTGTGCAATAATCTGATATGGGCCAGGCGGCAAAGGATTGCCGTTGCCATCGGCTCCATCCCAACGGAACGACACAACGCCCGCCGCACTACTCCCCATATCAATCTGCCGGACAAGTTCACCCGACTGGCTCATCACAGATAACCGCAAGCCGCCCGTGGAAGCCGGTACATTAATAGTTCCTGTAATCTCGCCCTTGCTTCCAAGAATTCCGACACCAGATGGCGCCAATACAGTTTTACCAACCATCGCAGAGGCCTGCAGCGCCTGGCTTGAACGGAACTGTCCCGCCACATCATCTACAGTGCCGGTCAAGTTCTGCATCTCTTCCAGAGAGCTGAACTGGGCTAACTGAGAGATAAAATCTCCGTTGTCCTGCGGCTCTAACGGATTCTGGTTCTTCATCTGCGCCAGCATCAGCTCCATAAAAGCATCTTTGCCAAGCTCACTACCGCCCTGTGCTGTGTTCTCCGGCTGAATCTGATACTGGCTCAGCACATCTGCGGCGGACGCTGAATTTACTGCACTCATAATTCTCTCCTCGCCTTATTACTGCTGACCTAGTGTCAGGATTCGCTGCATCATGGATTTGGCCGTGTTCATCACATCAACATTCATCTGAAAGCTACGCGATGAGGACATCATGTCTGCCATTTCTTCCACCACGTTTACGTTGGGATAAAATACATAACCGTCTTCATTAGCAGCTGGATGGTTTGGCTCATAACGCATCTGTAGCTCTGCGTCACTTTCAACAATACCCTCGACCCTCACTCCTGCACCGGTACCCTCAGACTGGGTTACGCCGAATCCCTGTTGATCGGGGTTCAGCATTGATGCCTGAATCGCAGCAAAAACGGGCTTTCGGGCGCGATAAGTCGTATCTGAACTGGAACTTGCGGTTTCCGCATTAGCAATATTGGAAGCGGTCGTATTAAGCCGCAGGGACTGTGCGGTCATACCTGAACCCGCAATGTCAAAAATGTTACCAAGCGACATGACAATCTCCTTCAATCATAAATTGGCTGCGGCTTATTCGCCCTTGAGAGCTTTGGTCAGACCAGAAAACTTGCTGCTCAGGAACTGAAAGCTGGCTTGATAATCCATGGCGTTACGCATAAACCGACTCTGCTCTTGCTGAGCATCGACGGTATTACCATCTACAGAGGGCTGGTGAGGCGTACGATAAAGTAGTTCAGCATCACTACCGGCATCAGATGCGCCCATATGGCCACTGTGAGTAGTGGTCATGGCAAATCCAGCCATAGAGTCTTGCGCTTTCTGCATCATCGCCTGGAAGTCGACATCCCGAGCCTTATAGCCTGGGGTATCCGCATTAGCGAGATTGTTTGCCAGTACTTCTGCACGCTTAACCCGACCGTGTAACGCCTGCTCATGAATGCCCAACGCACTATCGAATGAAATTGCCATTACCGCCTCCGAAAATCTGCACCGGCCACCTGTGTACAAAGGTTTGCCGGTATTGCGTTCTGAAAGAGATAAAGCAAGCAAGATGCCAGAATTTAAAAAGCCTGCAAGGACGCAGGCTTCAGGAGAGTTTTAAGGATTTAAGGTTAACATTTGAGCGGCAATTCTCGAGCTGCCAGGATAAGGGCGGCAAGGTATTTCCCCAAGAGACCCTTCAACCCCGAAACATTCATACCGCCCAAGTCCGGAACTGGCCTGGGCCAGTCCATTCCTTCACATATTCCGAACATGGCGGGCGCGGCACTGCAGGCTTTTCCGAAGACACTGTACCGGTATAAAGAAAGCCAACTACCGATTCCCCCTCAAGCAGGCCAAGCCCCTCCAGTACCAGCGGATGGTAAGCAACCGCACCCGTTCGCCACATAACACCATAACCTGCATCGGCCAAAGCAAGTGATAAAAACGACATACCCGCGGCTGCGGACATCACCTGCTCAATATCAGGGACCTTTGTATGCGGCTTCGGTGATGCAATACCGACGATAACCATCGGTGCCCTGAGCGGTGCTTTTCTGGCTCTCTCCTGATCCTGCTCAGTGGCATTTTCCGGACAGGTGTCAGCAAACAAATGCCCGAGCTTCACAAGAGCATCGCCTTCTATAACCAGATAACGCCACGGCCTCAACAAAGCGTGGTCTGGCGCTCTCGCAGCGCACTTAAACGCCAGATCAACCACCGCTCTGGGTGGGGCCGGTGCCTCTAGCCTGGGCTCGGAAGAACGGCCCATAAGAAATTCGGTTATCGAACTCATACACTCTCGCTGTTCGTTCACTAATGAGAAAAACAACCACACACTGCTAACGCTGGTGAATTGTGGGTTCTACGTAATACTGTTAACCTTTAGTCGCAGTTACAACCAACAATTAAATATGTCCGGCAGCACACCATGAGCAACACTCAACGTTACCACAACGCCATAAAACAGAATCCACCCGCACCCGGCAACTCAGGAAAGGGTCCGACTCTGAAATGATGAGCGCTCCGGTGGAACTTCGCAATGTTACGGCAAACGCAAGCAAGGCACCCCAGGGTGACATCTACGGCCACACTGTAGCCATTCCACCTATGCCGGATTATAACGGTCGCATACTTGCGTACACGGCCACTGCTTCCATTATTGTATGCGGCGTGCTGCAAGGTGTGTTTTCACAATGGTTACTCTGGCTTGTTGCCGGGGCACTGATTTGGCCACATATTACCCACCTGCTAACCCGGCGTACCTTCTTAAGAAACTCACCCCGCATCCGGCAAAAGATGCTGCTGCTGGATTGCATCATTGGAGGGGGTTTTATCGGCGCCATAGGCCTGGTAGCGATACCCACCGCAGCCATTGTGCTCATGCTAATGTTCAGCTGCCTGATTGTTGGCGGCATTCGGCAATGGTTGTTCGGCACCGTACTCGCCGCAGCCACACTTGCCGCTACAATAGCAGTCTGCGGTGCAGCCGTCAGCTTCCAGACCCCCATGCTCACCAGTATTGTCGCCATTGTATCAACCGGCCTGTACATCTGCGTAACTGCCTATTATTCACACGTTCAGGCACGCGCCCTGCTATATGCAAAAAGTCAGATACAGAATCAGCGTGAGCAATCGATTGCACTGTCACACAAGCTTTCAAAATACCTTTCACCCCAGGTTTGGCAGTCTATTTTTACCGGTGAAAGAGATGTCCGGCTGGAAACCCAGCGAAAAAAACTCGCCGTTTTTTTCTCCGATATTAAGGGCTTTACCGAACTGTCTGAAGAAATGGAGCCCGAAGCCCTCACTGAGCTACTGAACCACTACTTTAACGAAATGTCTCAGGTAGCCCTGCGATACGGCGGCACCATCGATAAATTTGTGGGTGATTCCATTATGGTGTTCTTCGGCGACCCTACCAGCCGCGGTCAACGGGAAGATGCCTTCGCCTGCGTATCGATGGCTATAGACATGCGTAAGCACATGAAAATCATGCGACAAAAATGGCGTAGCCAGGGTATTAAAACCCCCCTGGAAATACGCATGGGCATCAGCACCGGCTACACTACGGTTGGCAACTTCGGTGCGGAAAACCGTATGGACTACACCATTATCGGTAAGGAAGTGAACCTCGCCAGCCGTTTGGAATCCCTGGCAGAGGCCGGTGAAATTCTGGTTTCCTATGAAACTTTCTCGCTAATCAAAGACCGTATCATGTGCAGGGATAAAGGCGAGATCACCGTTAAAGGTTTCGGCAAACCTGTACCTATTTACGAGGTTGTGGACTTCCGCAGAGATATGGGGCCAAACCGCAGCTTCATGGAACATGAGCACAGCGGTTTTGCCATGTACCTGGATTCTGACAAGATCACCGAACGTGAGCGCAAATCCATTCTTACCGCGCTTGAAGATGCTGCTGACCGCCTGAGACAAGAAGACGATACAGAATAACACCCTCCCCGCCGACTATTGCCGAACCAACCTTGGCCCCACCCCAACGTCCGGGCTTGTGCTCCGCCAGGGATTAATATCCAGGCCGCCACGTCGGGTATAACGGGCACAAACCATCAGATCTTTTGGCTTACAGCGGGTCATCAAATCCATAAACACGGTCTCTACACAGTGCTCATGGAAGTCCTGTTTCTGGCGAAAACTAATGATATAGCGCAGTAATCCTGCATGCTTTATAGCCGGACCGGTATACCGGACAAAAATCGTCGCCCAATCTGGCTGTCCCGTAACCGGGCAGTTACTCTTCAAGAGGTGCGAGCATAGCTGTTCCGTCACTTCAGGGCCTGATGCCACCAGGGATTCCGGAGAGTAATCGTAAACTACGTTCTCAACCGGCTCATCATCAATCAACTGATATCCTTCGGGCCGACCGATAGCCGCAGCCGTTTCGTCAACACTCAGCAGATGTACATCTACCGCACCGCCACACACTTTGGACAGATCCCGGGTGATGGTTTCTGCCACCTGCTCTTTAGAGGAAAAAACAGCCTGATTCAGAGAATTCAGGTACAACTTCAGTGACTTACTTTCAACAATTGAGGGCGATGCAGCCGGGAAACGGATTTCCGCCCAAGCGACCACCGGCACCCCACCAGGCCGTAACCAGGACAGCTCCCAAGCCTGCCACATATCCTCACCAAACCAGGGCCAGCGACCATCCTCAAGACCAAGACGACGCCGATTTTCCGCCCGGGCAACAGGGAATAACAGCGCGGGATCGTATTGATTCGGGTATTCGCTGGATTTTCCCAGCGGAGCGTTATGCAATGCCATAAATAGTATCGGAACCCCGTTAGTGACGAATACCTTTGCCTCGCGCCAGCATGCGCAAAGCAATGGTCGCCAACAGAACAATGAAGACCAGAATCATACCAAGCGAGACAAACGGATTGACATCCGAAACACCCAGTATGCCGTAACGGAAACCGTTCACCATATAGAGAATCGGATTTGCCATAGAAATGCTCTGCCAAAACTCCGGTAGCAAATCAATGCTGTAGAACACGCCACCCAGATAGGTCAGAGGGGTCAGCACAAACGTAGGCACGATAGACACATCATCAAACTTGGTAGCCAACATAGCATTGATGAAGCCCCCCAGCGAAAACAATGCTGACGTGAGAAACACCGTGAGCACAACCATTGGCAGGTTGTGAATCGAAAGACTGGTAAAGACAAGCGACAACAGGGTCACAATAAACCCGATAATAAGCCCCCTGGCCATACCACCCACCACGTAGCCAGCCAGAATAATCCAGTTTGGTACCGGCGATACCAGGAGCTCCTCAATGCTCCTCTGAAATTTCATGGAGAAAAATGATGACACAACGTTTGCGTAGGAGTTAGTGATCACCGCCATCATGATCAGACCGGGCACAATAAACTGCATATAATCGAACCCGCCCATGTCACCAATGCGAGAGCCAATCAAGTTCCCAAAAATAATAAAATACAGCGTCATGGTCACAGCAGGAGGCACCAGCGTCTGAGGCCAAATCCGGGTAAAACGGCGAACCTCACGCAGCACGATAGTTTGGAAAGCCGTCCAGAGTGCTCGAGGGGTCATGCTCTGCCTCCTTCAGCCTTGCCATGCTCCAAAGCATTATCTTCAACCATACGCACAAACAACTCCTCCAGCCGGTTGGCTTTGGTCCGCATGCTGTTCACTTTGATAGCTTTGTTTTCCAATTCCAAAAACAACGCATTCAGACCCTGGCCTTTGGCCACATCAACCTCCAGTGCTCCGTCACTATTGATCACACAGTGAAACCCCGGTAGCTCCGGTACAGCGTCCAGGGCTTGGTCGGTATCAAGAACGAAAGTCTCAACATTCAGTTGCTGAAGCAGTTCACGCTTACCTGTGTGGCGGATAATTTCACCTTGATCAATGATCGCAATATTACGGCAAAGAGCCTCTGCCTCTTCCAAATAATGGGTAGTCAGAATAATCGTTGTACCTTGCCGGTTAATTTCTTCAAGAAACTGCCACATGGAGCGGCGCAACTCGATATCCACCCCCGCTGTCGGCTCATCAAGTATCAACAAGCGAGGCTCATGCACCAAGGCTCGGGCAATCATTAATCGCCGCTTCATTCCGCCCGACAACATCCGGGACGGCGTATTTCGCTTATCCCAAAGGCCGAGTTTTTTCAGGTACTTCTCCGCCGACACCCGTGCCTGTTTTAGTGGGATGCCATAATAGCCGGCCTGAGTCGTGACAATATCAACAACTTTCTCAAACTGATTGAAGTTAAACTCCTGCGGAACCACGCCCAGATTGAGCTTGGCATCGGAAAGTTCGGTATCAATATCCTTTCCAAACACTCGAACCTTACCGCCTGTTTTATTAACCAAAGACGAGACAATTCCGAGAGTGGTGGATTTCCCTGCACCATTAGGGCCCAGCAATGCAAAGAAATCTCCATCCTTGACCCGAAGATCAATACCTTTCAGTGCCTGAAAGCCATCTCCATAGCGTTTCTCAAGCCCTTCAATTTCTAATGCATAGGTCATAAACCGAACCGTTATCTGTAGATTCGCCGAGCTCACGGCTAAAATGTTAGAGAGCTATTTGATTGAGGCGCTCTGTTAAAAATTCAAGGTGGCGAACAGGCTTCATACGACACGAGCCAAACATCGAAACTGCGACAGGATTCCCGATATAGTGCTGCCACCCTCCCTATAATGCCGTTACAACAACTTACAAAAGCCTGCGGCCATCAGGTCATCGCGAAGGGATTGCTCGATACACTATGAAATTCGTTCATCTAAGCCGTCTATTTCTGCCACTTTCCGTGGTACTCATATGTTCCGGCTGCTTTGACAGCGGCGGGTCTGGCTCTGATGATCTAAAGACCGGGCGCATCCACGCACACGGCATAAGCGGGCTTAGCTATCAAACGGCCAGCCAGGCAGGCACTACAGACGAACAAGGCACATTTCGCTACTACCCCGGTGAAACTCTGTCACTAAAAGTCGGCAACCTGCCCATTACCGAAGGAGTACCAGCCCAGGAATTCGTCAGCTTCCTCGAGTTTCAGCCCGAACTGCGTGAGGCTCTGCAAACCCCAAAGGTGGATAGCGAACAACTCAAAGATCACACGCTTACTGAAAACAGTCTTCTCGACAACATTGAACTCATCAACCGCACCCGGTTCCTTATGGCACTGAACTGGACGGAAATCATTGAAGACGACGAAGGCATAGATATCCGTCCCAGAGTCATTGAACAACTAAATGCAGCATTAAGTAACCCCGATCTTCCGGACAGTCTGGACTTCAGCAACAGTGCTCATTTTAACGTACCACCAGATGCTCCTGATGATTACATTCCTCCTGCAGGCAGATTACTCGCAGCAATCTGCTTCTATGAAGAAGGCGATCAAATGTGTGACGAACCGCCCAGTCAGGAAGAGATCGATAACGCCCCCATACGGCCAGAAAACGATGACGAGGCAGATCCTGATATCTCTTATCAGCAAGACCTGAAGTCCCTGAGAGACAGGATCATCCAATCTATTCGCAAGATCGAAGACGTAGATGAAGAACAAGCAAAAGAGTATTTGCAGAAAGAGTTAGCCGGCATTACCAACGCCATTAGCCGGAAATACTATCTTTCCAATCATGTTGCTTCACACTCCGCCAGTGATACATCGCTGAAAACAATAAATCTCAAAAAAGTCGGTGGAGGCATTGCTTTGCCAAAGAATGGCGTTGAAGCCATCAGCACTCGTCCTCAAGAGGTCGCCGTTCACTCATGGAGTTGGCAGGAAGCTGAGGTTGAGTACTTTGTAGATGGAGATTCCGGCGGAGAGTCTGAAATCATCATCAACTTCACACCGGAAGACAGTTATCGCTGGGTACGGAAGTCACTCCGCGTGCGGATTACCGATTAATCAGCTTACCGAGTGACCACCGGGATTCACCAGTTACATCGAAACCGGCAGGATTCAACCCTTCAGTTCCGTGGGGCAGGCATTCACGCACCGCCAACGCTTCAGCCGACGACCGTGACTCATTAAAACTTGCAAGATCAATCACTTTTGCTGTTTTCAGCGGGTTTCGGTTTGCGTCCTGCATAATCATTACCTTGGGCCACAACCGGCGGTCCGGGCTATGGGAGACAACAACACCACGATGCCCGTCAGAAAGCTCAACTAAAGTACCCACAGGGTACACTCCGACAGCCTGAATGAACGCTTCAACAAGATCCTGCTGAAACTCGATATTACGCATCTCATAAAGCAACCCTACAGCCTTGGCCGGCGTCATCGGTTCCTGCCCGTCACGAGGCGCAATCAAGGATTCAAAAAATTCTGCAATTCCTGCAATTTTTGCCAACAACGGGATTTTCTCGCCACCTACAGCCGCAGGAAAACCGGAGCCGTTATGTCTCTCCCGGTGACCCTGAACTACACTCAGCACAGCGCGAGATACGCCTGCGGGCTCCAGGATACCCACACCAAGATCAACGTAAGTCCGAAAGGTTTCGTAATCCTCCGAAGACAACTGATGTTCTTGAACAACAATATCTTTTGGCAACGCTGTTTTACCAACTTGCGATAGCAGGCAGCCGGTACCCAAATGGTTTAGAAGCCCTTCATTCAAACCCAGCTGCCTGCCACAGACTAGCGCCCATACCGCTGTGTTCAGTGCATGCCGATATATAAAATCATCGTATTGACGGGTTCTGCTTAGCCATAGCAGCGCATTGGGCTGCCTGGCCACGCTCGCTACCATTTTCCTGGTAACGTCTGCAACCGGCCGCACATCCAGAACACCTTCGGCACGAACGGTATCGAAGAACCGCCCTAAAGCCACCTCGGCATCACCCAGCAATCTCTTTGACGTTTTCACTTCTTTCTTCAGCGTGGTAACAATCTTGTGCGTTACCGGCTCACGAATACTCAAAGGTGGTAACTGAACTTCCTCACGACCATTACCGCGGGTTGCCACGCGACGTCGGAAACCGACAACATTTCCAGATTCAACATTGATAGACCCACGACGTTCAGCTTCATCAACCATCACCCACTTGCAGTGAGAGACAAGAGCACGGATATCATTCTGGGAACGAATGTAAAACCCCTGGATGGGGAAAGGGGTCTGGTGCCATGGGCGATCAAGATCCGACACAAACATGCCGATTTCAAGATCGTGAACCGCTAGCTTTTTTTGCTGAACTCCCACCATGCACCTCTGCAAAGAGCAATTATCGATGCTTCACAGTTTGCCACGATACCTGCAAGATGCTATTACGATTTCGTAGCAAACAGTCACAGTAGAGCAACAAAACGTAACTCAACTTATCGAATAGCTACGAAATGTATTCGTGTGAACAGCATCACGTAGCCAGTGGCAACTAATCAGTTTTCCTTGCACTCAGACTGGTCAAATTCAGGCAGGCGCGCATTCAAGGTGCCTCGAGGCACCTTGCGAGCGTACACAGAATAGGCTGCTACAGAAGGACGAAGGTAATCCATGTGAACCGTGTCATCGCCCTTACGAAGATCAGTGGCCGCAGGCCGACAGGAAACAAGAAGAGAAAACATGCCGCCAATATCTGCAATACGATCCACACCCTCAGGGCCAGCAACCTCCATACACACAACATCTTCCCCGGCAACACTTCCTGTAGAGGCCTGCACATCCAGATTAACGTCACCACAGGCACGAATGCCTTCAGCACAACTACCCGCTTGCTCATGGCTATCATCACTAAGGCGCCAAACCCGATCACTACACTGAGTCTCAACCTTCATGACCGTGGATTTATCGCCCAAAAACCACCAATCGGGGTAATCCGCTGTTTGCCAGGACACCCTGATCTGCCGGGCTTCACCCGAAGAGTTTTCCGCTGGAAACATGGCGTAGTGGGTGTAGTAACTAGCGCACCCTCCGAGGAAAAACACAGGCAGAAGCAAGAAAAAAATTCTCATAAAAACAACAGAAAACAGTCTCATTACAACAGGCCTTCCAGGGCAACTGGGGTCATTATCACTTTTCTTTAGTTACGCTATTCCGACTCTTCGTCAGAACTCTCAAATTGCAACCCGAAACCATCAACAGTGCGGCGAACGACTCTCATATCGAGTACCGGCGCCGGTATTGGCAAGCCTTGCACCTGCACAACAACACGGTCACCGAGATTCGGCTCGAAGACAGCATCTTCTAACGAAATAAAAATACCACCATCGGAAATATCGCGGGTTGAGAAAATAAACTCCCCCCAATGTTCGTGAACCACCTTTACTTTTGCACTCATAGCAGTGCGGTTATGCACCCTGCGATCGCTAGCCGGCATTCGTGAAATCCCTACGATGTTCAGTGTTTTTATAGTGTTAAGAAGCATAACACCATTTTCATCAAAATATGCCAAAGGAGATATTGACTAAGAAAGCTCCATAGATGAGAATGGTTGTCGTTATGAAATGCCTCTGATACCTAATTACAGAAACGCATTCACAAGTACTGCAACCAAAGGAAAGCCTCTATGCGTATGAAACTAGCCGCAACCGCTGCCATTGCCTTGGCCGCTATGCCGCTCAGCGCCTCAGCCGATGGCGAAGTTAACATCTATTCTTATCGCCAAGCCTACCTGCTGGAACCGCTACTGAATGCGTTTACCGACGAGACCGGCATTGAAACCAACGTCGTCTTTGCTAAACAGGGTCTTGCTGAACGCCTTGAGCGAGAAGGTCGAAACAGCCCTGCTGACGTTGTGATGACTGTCGACATTTCACGGATTAACGAGCTGGTTGAGAAAGACCTGGTTGCCGGCGTGAAAACAGACGTTCTTCAACATAATATTCCTGAAAACCTCCGCCACCCTGATGGTAAATGGTACGCCCTGACAACCCGTGGCCGGTTGATCTTCGCCTCCAAAGACCGCGTAAAAGAAGGTGAAATCAGCAGCTACGAAGAGCTGGCCGATGACAAATGGGCCGGGCGCATTTGCACCCGCAGTGGCAAACATCCGTACAACATTGCCCTGATCTCTTCTATGATCGCCCACCACGGCGAAGCAGAAACCGAAGCTTGGCTAAGAGACGTCAAAAACAACCTGGCGCGCAAACCCCAGGGCGGTGATCGCGACCAGATTAAAGCCATTGCCGAAGGCGTCTGCGATATTGCTATTGGCAACAGCTACTACTACGGCAACATGTTAAAGGATGAAAACCAACGACCAATCGCCGAGCAAGTGAACCTCGTGTTCCCGAACGCCGAAGGTCGTGGAACTCACGTAAATATCAGTGGCATTGCTCTTACCAAAAGCGCACCTAACAAAGAAAACGCCGTAAAACTTATGGAATTCCTGTCTTCTGCTGAAGCACAGAGAATTTATGCTGAAGCAAACACGGAATACCCGGCCAACCCTGCGATTAAACCAACCGGGCTGGTAGCAGAATGGGGAGAAATCAACCCTGACACACTCTCGTTGCAGGAAATTGCTAACAACCGGAATGCGGCAGTGAAGCTGGTCGACCGCGTCGATTACGACAGCTAAGAAACCTACGGGTTCGTGTTGCCAAAAAAGAGGGGGGGGACATGCTAAATGCCCCCCTTTTTACTTTAGTGTTCAACAATGACATGACCCGAATCATTGCAGGGAGCTTACTCAGTAACTAAAATCGCAACACTTCTCATCACCACTATCAAAACAGGAACGCCATGACTGAGGTTGTTAGCAGTACCAACCCGGGGCTTTCGCAACCATTATTGGCAAAACGCACATCTAAAAGATGGCTGATCAGTGCTGTTATCACCACGGCAATTGTTGTCCTGCCCGTTTTTTCAGTCATTTTTCTTGCGCTGTTTCCGGAAGAAAATATCTGGCCACACCTGATCGATACCACTCTACCCCGATACCTTGTCACTACTCTTAAGCTGATGGCGGGGGTTGGTGCCATCACGCTGATTATAGGCCTGTCTACGGCCTGGGCAGTGACCATGTGCGAATTTCCTGGTCGAAAATTCTTTGAATGGGCACTGTTACTTCCCTTTGCCATCCCCGCCTATGTCATTGCCTATGTGTACACCAGCCTGCTGGATTACGCCGGGCCAGTGCAAAGAGCACTACGCGAATGGTTTGCCTGGCAAAATGCCAGCGAATACTGGTTCCCTGAAATCAGAAGCCTGGAAGGGGCTACCCTGATGATCGGGTTAGTGTTGTACCCATACGTATACCTTCTGGGAAGAGCGGCCTTCCTTGAACAGTCACCCTCTCTATTTGCAGTCAGCCGCAGCCTGGGCCACTCGGCATTAAGCACCTTTTTCAAGGTTGTGCTTCCGATTGCACGGCCCGCCATAGCGGTTGGCCTGTCGTTAGTTCTGATGGAAACATTGAACGACTTCGGCACCGTTGATTTTTTTGCTGTCCAAACACTTACCCGAGGACTCTTCGATACCTGGATGAATCTGGGCAACCTTGGAGGAGCCGCCCAGATCGCCACCACCATGCTGGCGTTTGTCGTAATACTCGTCACACTGGAGCGCTATTCGCGGCGCAGACAGGAGCAATTCGCGGCCAGAGATAATCGTGAACCAATTCACCGCTTTACTATGTCATTCCCACGTCAAATGGTTTGCGTGGCAGTGTGCGCAATTCCTCTGATCTTTGGCTTCATCATTCCCGGCACTACACTGGGCTACTACGCCTGGGAATATTTCGATGTAAGCTGGAATCCGAATTTCATTCGAAATACGTTCAACAGCCTGTTCCTGTCGGGTTCAGCAGCTTTAACGACTTTATTTATCGGTGTAACCCTTGCCTACAGCCGACGCCTTCACAACACGAAAGGCATGAAGGTTCTCATGCGTTTGTCGAGCCTTGGGTACGCCATGCCCGGCGCGGTACTCGCAGTAGGCGTTATCGTCCCTCTGGCAGGCTTCGACAACTGGCTCGATACCTTAATGCGCGATCACGCTGGTATAAGCACGGGATTGCTGTTAAGCGGCTCTGCCTTTGCGTTAATATTCGCTTATACCGTGCGCTTTTTGGCTGTCTCGGCTGGCAGTGTCGAAAGCGCCCTGCAAAAAATCACACCAAGCATGGATATGGCCTCTCGCTCTCTGGGCCACACGCCAGGCAAAACGTTGCTGAATGTCCACCTCCCAATGCTACGGGGAACTCTGGTTACCGCGGCCCTTGTCGTCTTCGTAGATTGCATGAAAGAATTGCCAGCTACGCTAATACTTCGGCCATTCAACTACGAAACCCTGGCTACCTATGTTTACCAGTTTGCATCCGACGAGCAGCTCTACCACAGCGCCCTACCCGCCTTAATTATTGTAGTTGCTGGCATTATTCCGATCATTCTGATGAGCCGCTCTATCTCCAACTCTCGCGCCATGAACTGAATCACTAGTAAGACAAGACAAAACGAAAAAGGCCCGACAAATTGTCAGGCCTTTTTCTTTAAAACTGGCGAACATCTTATTGCCAGATAACCTTTTTCTTCTGGGCATACCAAGCGTCAACCTTGGCTTCGTATGCATCTTCAACCACATTACGCTTAAGTTTAAGCGTGGGCGTCAGGAAGCTATTCTCAATAGACCACTCGTCGCTGACAACCGTAATGAAAGCCAACTGCTCATGGGGATCTACGGTTTTATTCACGTCCTCAATCAGCTGTTTAAAGCTTTCTTCAATCTCTTTGCGGAAGTTTGCATCTCCAGACTTCGGACGAATTTCCTCAGACAGTACGACAAGCGCATGGGGCTGTGTCTGGTTCGCTCCAGACACGCAGACCATTTCAATCGCATCGTGGGACATCAAGCTATTTTCGATAGGTGCCGGCGCAATGTACTTACCCTTGCTGGTTTTAAAGATTTCCTTGATACGACCGGTCAATTTCAGGCGACCCATCTCATCAATTTCACCCTTGTCCCCTGTTTTGAGGAACCCATCTTCGGTGAAGGCTTCGGCAGTCTTCTCCTCATCCTTGTAGTAACCCATCATCGTAGCCGGGCTTTTCACCAGAATCTCGCCCACATCGCTAATTTTCACTTCTACGCCAGGCAATGGCTCACCAACATAGCCTGTACGGGTACGCCCAGGCTTATTCATGTGTGAATAGGCGAAATTTTCCGACATACCGTAGCCTTCAAGAAGCTCAAGCCCCAGGTTTCGATACCAGTCAAGCACATCGCTGGACAAAGGTGCTGAACCTGAGCCTGCAAACTTCACTTTGCTGAGACCAAGTCCTTTGAGTACTTTTTTCTTGATAACCTTGTTGAGCAACGGAATTTTTAACAGCCGCTCCAGTTTTTTCTTGGGCAACTTCTGCAACACACCATGCTGGAATTTTACCCACAAGCGCGGCACAGACAGGAATAACGTTGGTTCAGCTCGCTGAAGGTCTGCCACAAAGGTATCAAGAGACTCAGCAAAATAAAGTTCAAACCCGGCATACAGAGAACCAAGCTCAACGAAAGTCCGCTCAAAAACATGCGCCAGCGGCAGGTAAGACAACATCCGCTCATTCGGGCCCACGCCCAGCGTTTGAGTACCACCAACAGCAGCGAAAGCCATATTGTTGAAGCTGAGCATCACACCCTTCGGCCTCCCCGTACTACCAGAGGTATAAACAATCGTTGCCAGTTCATCGGGTTCCCGGTGGGTTTTACCCTCAAGCGGTGGGTACTTGGCTACGATGTCATCCCAGGTTTCAAAGTCATTTGGCGGGCTCAGAGGAAAAGAAATACAGCGAACTGAATCAGGCACGCCGGGCTTCATCATGTCCCAGTCATCCAGCTTACCCACAAAAAGAACGTCACACTCTGCGTGATCAAGAATGTAATGAACAGTGTCCGCATTCAGGGTTGGGTACAAAGGAACGGAGATATGCCCGGCCATCCAGATAGCCCAGTCCGTCATCACCCATTGAGCGCAGTTTTTGGAAATAAGACCAATGCGGCTTTTTTCAGGCAGGTTTAAAGACTTAAGGTACGCCGCCACCCGACGCGCTTCGTCAATGGCACGGCCCCAAGTGTATTCAACGACCTTGCCATTACCAATCGGCTGAGTCATGTAAAGAGAGTCAGCTTTCGTGGCCTCCCAGTGGTAGACCATATCGAGCGGGAGTTTTTTGGTGGAGTCCATGGATCTTCCTGTTTTCTTTATAGTTAGATGACTTACGTATTATTAGACTTTAGTCGGCCATTTCAACATATCTGCGCGCAACAAAACGTGATCAATGCGAAATAATTCGAAATAACACACACCGGTCACTTTAAACTTGAAAACTGCCGTCAGTCACTACCCTTAACCCCTAATCCCTGTGGTAAACTTCACGACTTTGAGTTTTCGTCCCTGCATTCAAGGGAAAACCACCAAAAAAACCGGAGATGGGCATATGGCCAAAAAGACCCTGCGCACCCTGCTTGGCGCGTCGCTGCTTGCCGCAGCCAGCCTGGTTCAGGCTGACGACACCCGCGTTGTCGCCATTACACAGATTGTTGAGCATCCGGCGCTTGACGCCGCTCACCAAGGCGTTAAAGACGAACTGGCAGAGCGTGGATACCGTGAGGGCGAAAACCTTCGCCTGATGCACGAGAGCGCCCAAGGCAACTCCGCAATTGCTACCCAGATTGCCCGGAAGTTTGTTGGCGAAAGCCCTGATGTCATCGTTGCAATTGCAACCCCATCCGCTCAGACCGTGGCCGCTGCCGCCAGAAAAATCCCAGTGGTTTTCTCTGCGGTAACCGACCCGATTGCAGCCAAGCTGGTTAAAAGCTGGGAAGAGCCAGGTGCGAACATCACGGGCGTTAGCGACATGCTCCCCATCGAAAAGCACATTGATCTTTTACAACGCGTAATGCCCGATGCCAAGCGTATTGGTACCGTTTACAATCCCGGCGAAGCCAACGCAGTCGCTTTGATTGAGCTTCTCGATGAGCGTTTGGCTGCTCGCGGCCTGGAGTTAGTGAAAGGTGCGGCCACCAAAACCTCCGAAGTCCTGGGCGCTGCCCGCTCTCTCGTGGGCAAGGTTGACGCCATCTACCTGACAACAGATAACACCGTTATCAGCGCTGCAGAAGCCGTTGTATCGGTGGGTGAACGCTCCAAGATTCCGGTTTTCGCAGCCGACACCGCCACCGTTGAACGTGGTGCAGTGGCTGCCTTGGGTTTTAACTATTACAACCACGGCCGCCAGACTGGCGCAATGGTCGCCCGGATTCTGGAAGGCGCAGACCCCGCAACTATGCCCGTCGAAACCATGGAAGAACTGGATCTTTTTGTGAACCCTGCTGCCGGAGAGCGCATGGGTATCACCCTGTCTGAAGATCTGATCAAGGATGCCAAGGAAGTCATCAAAAGCGACAAATAATGCCTGACCAACACGGGCGAGCCCCAAAAGGGCCCGCCCGTTTTCTTTCACGGTGACCTATTACCCATGCTCAGTGAAATCGCATTCTACGGTGCTCTTGAAACCGGCCTTATCTATGGCTTGGTTGCTTTTGGCATATATATCTCTTTCCGTGTTCTGGATTTTCCGGACCTCACGGTAGACGGCAGCTTCCCCCTTGGTGCAGCCGTAGCCGCAGTGCTCATTATCGCAGGCTGGAATCCATGGCTCGCCACCGGTATGGCCGTGCTGGCCGGCATGGCTGCGGGTGCAGTAACAGCAATTCTGAATGTGAAGCTCAACATTCTGAACCTGCTGGCCTCCATCCTGACCATGATTGCACTTTACTCTGTCAACTTGCGCGTTATGGGCCGCCCCAACCTGGCCTTGTTGACTGAGGACACGGTTCTCACGCCTTGGTACGATCTGGAATTTCTGGAATACCACCAAGTATCTGTTGTCTTGTTCGCAATCGTTGCGCTCGTCTCACTAATACTATTATGGCGCTTCATGAAATCTGAAACTGGCCTTGCCATGCGAGCAACCGGTGCCAATGCACGAATGGCTCGCGCTCAAGGTATTGCCACAGGCGGCATGATTATTTTTGGTGTTGCCCTATCAAACGGACTGGTCGGACTTGCCGGCGCCCTGTTCGCGCAAAGCCAAGGCGCGGCAGATGTAACAATGGGCGTGGGCGTCATTGTTATAGGCCTGGCCTCTCTGATCGGTGGTGAAGCCGTTATTACCCCGTCGTCTGTTATGCGAGCTCTGGTGGCCTGCGTTATTGGCGCCATCATCTACCGGCTGGCTATTGCCTTCGCACTGAACGCAGACGTATTAGGGCTGCAAGCACAAGACCTCAACCTTATTACAGCGGTTCTGGTCACCCTGGCAATTGTATTGCCTGGTGTGCGGACAAACCTCACTAACCGCTTTAGCCGCAAGAAAGCCTGAGGAGGCAATATGATCAGCGCAACCGATCTGAGGCTCACCTTTGGTAAGGGAACTCCTCTGGAAAATCCAGCCTTGCGAGGCATGAGTCTGACGGTTAACCAAGGGGAATTTGTAACGGTAATCGGCAGCAATGGTGCGGGTAAATCCACTTTCCTGAACGCCCTTTCCGGCGAAGTCATGGTCGACAGCGGTAAAATTGTTGTCGACAACCTTGATGTTACCAGGCTCCCAACCCATAAGCGGGCCAGTCGTGTAGCAAGGGTATTTCAAGACCCTCTTGCGGGCACCTGCGAAGGTTTAAGCATTGAAGAAAACCTGGCTCTTGCCATCAAGCGCGGCCAACGTCGTGGTCTGACCAGTGCAGTAAAAAAACAATATTTTGAACAATTCAGGAATAGCTTGTCATCACTGAAACTGGGCCTTGAAGACCGCCTGGGTGACAAAATGGGGTTACTCTCGGGCGGCCAACGCCAGGCTGTCAGCCTCTTGATGGCAAGTTTAACGCCCTCAGCTATTCTCCTGTTAGACGAACATACTGCAGCGCTGGACCCTAAAACAGCAGCCTTCGTACTGGAGCTCACCACAAAAATCATCGAAGAGCAGAAACTCACAGCCCTGATGGTAACCCACAGCATGAAACAGGCGCTGGAAGTCGGCACCCGTACGGTTATGCTGCATCAAGGCCAGGTAGTGTTTGATATTGGAGGTCAGGAACGCGAAGGCCTTGAGGTAAAAGATCTTCTGGAACTGTTTGAGAAGCAGCGCGGACTTTCAGTAGACGACGACAGCCTCTTACTAGGCTAACGAAAAGCGGGAGCCAGCCCTGGCTCCCGCTTTTAACAGGCAGGTCTCTTAGTGACCGTATATCAGCATCGACGTATTCGTAATCGCCAGATTATCTAATGCGACGGAACCGATCGATGTACCACCCACGATAACCCCACCTATGCGAATATCTGCTTCAAACGTATGCAGATCAATCGCCAGGCTATCAACATTATTCGCGTTGGGAGCTTTATAGATATCCAGCTCCACGGGAGCAAATACCCTCAACGGTTGTGGTGCCTGAAGGTCGTAATCTGCACCAGTCATCTCAAAGTCACGGATACCCAGCGCCAAAAACGGCACATCGAAGTCCAAGTCATCAATAGCAATATCTGTCTTGAAGTTCAGTTTGTCGGTAGCGGTATCGATCCGAATGGTGCCTGAACCAACCAGTGCATCCATATTGAAGTTATCAAGAATGGTCGTGGAACCACCGCTACCCTTAAGGTTCCATGCACCGGTTGAGATTCTCAAATCAACAGCATTGAACGACAAAGGCAACAGATTGATGATGGCATCACCATCGCTTGCTATATCAATATTAACCCGGATGTTATCTAAACGGTCTGTTGCAGCCCCGCTCATGTTTACACCCATCTCTGAAAACATATCAGTTCGGTTGGCACCGCCCACAAATATGTCGTTTATCTCCAGCGACCCTTCATCCGTATAGATGAAACGGTCAATGTTCAGCTTCGTCTCAAGCTCGATTGTAACCCCCGCCTGACCGGTGATATTCCCCATCGAAGCCTCATCCAGTGGCTGGAAGCCAGCACCGGCTAACACCAGTGTCGGCGCTCCGGCAACACACAGCGCTAATAACGTAGGTTTCAGGCCTTTCATTGTTATTTTCCTTTTATATTAGTTATCACTTCCTGTGGTCCACAGCAGCATTTCGACACCACTCACTCACTTTACCGATACGTAGCAAATAGATACGTGCAATGATCACAAAACCCGCAGTTTCAAAGCTCTCAGGGTGCCGCTGAATATCTCCCAAATTGAGCAAAAGCATCCAAACCGGCCATCAGCGCAGGCCCTGCACGGAGTTACAAACTTTCAAGGCCTTTTCCATTGATTTTCTTTGCTCAGCCATCTCACTCCATAGGTTCTACCTTATTCACAAAACACTATATCCTGTTATACTCCTTCAAAATAAACCCATATATAGGGTTAAAGACCAGAACACCGTTTATAAGCAGAGGGTGGCAATGAACGCTAAGGCACAGGCAGTTATCTCAACGATTCCCATGCAGGAAGCTTCGCTCGATATCTGGGCAAGCAAATACCAGCTCAAAACCAAGACTGGTGAGCCTGTAGACAAAGATATCAACGCAACCTACGAGCGGGTTGCCAAAGCCCTGGCGGAAGTTGAAAAGAAAAATGTACGCGACAAGTACATGAAAGATTTTCTGTGGGCCTTACAGAACGGTGCCATTCCAGCAGGCCGCATCACTTCCAACGCCGGAGCTGAGGCGCACAAACCCGCTACATCGACCATTAACTGCACCGTGTCTGGCAGCATTCAGGATTCAATGAATGACATTCTGGAGAAAAACCACGAAGCAGGCCTCACCCTCAAGGCTGGCTGTGGTATCGGCTATGAGTTCTCTACCCTGCGTCCGCGTGGTGCCTACGTGGCAGGTGCAGGTGCAACGACGTCTGGTCCGTTGTCGTTCATGGATATTTTCGACCGCATGTGTTTCACTGTTTCCTCTGCCGGTGGCCGTCGCGGAGCCCAAATGGCCACCTTTGATGTTCACCACCCTGACGTCATCGAATTTATTCAAGCCAAGCGTGAAGATGGTCGCCTGCGCCAGTTCAACCTGTCACTTCTGATCACCGAAGATTTCATTGAAGCGGTTCGGAACGATGCCGACTGGCACCTGTCATTCCCCATGACACGCAAAGAAGCCGAAGAAGAAGGTCTCGACCTGAACGATGAAAGCCAGTTCCTATACCGCGATTTCCCGGTTCAGGACGGTTACGTCGTTAACGAAGAAGGCAAGGTAGCCTGCCGCATCTACCGAACCCTGAAAGCCCAGTTTATCTGGGACACCATCATGACCAGCACCTATGACTACGCCGAACCAGGTTTCATCCTGATCGACAAAGTCAATCAGATGAACAACAACTGGTTTTGTGAAGATATTCGCGCCACCAACCCTTGCGGTGAACAGCCCCTTCCCCCATATGGCAGCTGCCTGCTGGGATCGGTCAACCTGACCAAGTTTGTGGACTACCCATTCACAGATAAAGCCAGCTTCAATTATGAGAAGTACCGTAAAGTTGTAGGCACTTTTACCCGTATGCTGGATAACGTAGTAGAGATAAACGGCCTGCCACTACCCGAGCAGCGCCACGAAATCAGCTACAAGCGCCGTCACGGCATGGGTATTCTTGGCTTAGGCTCAACCCTTGCCATGCTTCGCATGCCCTACGGTTCTGATGAATCTGTAGCCTTCACGGAAGACGTCGTTCGCGAAATGGCCGTAGAAGGCTGGCGTCAATCTCTGGCACTGGCTGAAGAAAAAGGCCCGGCCCCCATCATGGATGACGAGTTCGAAGTAACGCCAAAAATGATGGCAAAATGCCCTGACCTGGCCAAAGATGGCTACAAAATCGGAGATCTTCTCAAGGGTAAACTGCTGCACGCAAAATACAGCCGATACATGCAGCAAATTGCCAGGGTTGAGCCAGAGCTGGTCAAACAACTGGCCGAGAAAGGTGGTCGATTCACTCACCATACGTCCATTGCGCCGACCGGCACCATCAGCTTGTCATTGGCGAACAACGCCAGCAACGGTATCGAGCCCAGCTTTTCTCACCACTATGCTCGTAACATCATCCGTGAAGGCCGAAAAACCAAAGAAAAGGTGGATGTATTCTCCTTCGAACTACTCGCATACCGCCATTTGGTTAATCCAGGTGCGATGCCTTTCTCCGAAGAGGAAGACAAGAAACTGCCGGGCTACTTCACCACATCCGACGATGTATCACCGAAGCAGCATGTTGATATTCAGGCCGCAGCTCAAAAATGGGTTGATTCTTCCATATCCAAAACAGCGAATGTGCCACAAGACTTCGCTTACCAGGATTTCAAAGGCATCTACCTGTACGCCTATGACAAGGGTCTGAAAGGTTGCACCACGTTCCGCTTCAACCCGGAAGCCTTCCAGGGCGTATTGGTCAAAGAGAAAGATCTTGAGAATACTTTGTACGAGTTCACTCTGGATGATGGCAGCAAAGTCACATTAAAAGGTAACGAACAGGTAGAATATGACGGCGAAATTCATACCGCTGCAAACCTGTTTGACGCTCTTAAAGAAGGCACTTACGGTAAGTATTGATTCCGGAAACCGACAGACAGGACAACACCCATGACAGTAAAAATCAGCAACAAGATTGTCGGCTACCGGGTAAAGACAGCCGACACAGACAGCAACCATGACAATCAGGCCGCAGCACAGGCAGAGAATAAGCCAGTGCAGATGAACGAATACATCGAACGGCCGGATTTTCTGCTGGGCACTACCTACAAAATCAAGCCGCCGGTGGCGGAGCATGCAATGTACATTACCATTAATGACATCCTGCTCAACGAAGGTACGGACCACGAAAGCCGGCAGCCGTATGAAGTGTTCATCAACTCCAAGTCGATGGAGCACTTCCAGTGGGTTATCGCACTGACACGGGTAATCTCTGCAGTCTTCCGTAAGGGTGGCGATCTGACCTTCCTGGTAGAAGAGTTGCGCAGTGTTTACGACCCCAATGGCGGTTACTTCAAGAAAGGTGGCGTATTCATGCCATCTTTGGTAGCCGAGATCGGCGCAGTGATCGAAAAACACCTTAAGGCCATTGGTCTGCTGGAAAGCGATGAGATGAGCGAAACCACCAAACGCATCCTCGCTGAAAAACGGGCTGAGTTTGAGGCTTCACAAAGTGCTGCCACCAACGATGATACCAGCACTGATTATCCCGCTAGTGCCACCATGTGCAGCAAGTGCAACACCAAAGCAGTGATCGTGATGGACGGATGTGCTACTTGCCTGTCTTGTGGCGACAGTAAATGTGGTTAAGATAGCCAGATACACGGGGGGCTGAAACCAGAATCTATACCGCTTGGTCTCTTTAGTCGCTTCAAACAACAAAAAACCCGGACTGACGCTCCGGGTTTTTTGTTATCTGACACCAAAAGATTTTTATATAGCTTGATTAAGAACACGAGCCACAGCAAAAATCCTCACCGTGCTTACCGTTCTCTGGAGCCTCTTCCTCGCTCACCTTCGCACTATCTTTCACCTCATAAGACTGTGCCTCAGCCGACTCGTTTTCTGCGCTTTCCTTCTTAAATATATTCATGAATGACTGTGCCATTGGATTACCTCTGCGCCTATCAATAAGATGTATAGTAAATACAGTTTATAATTCAAAATCGATCCGATCAAGCTTTAGCCTGCACAATGGAAAACTGGCATTTCTTACGGTTGTCGGTATGCTGCTATGAGTAGCTGGCGTATGGCTCGCCATACAATCCGCTTTCCAATACAGGCGCGCACTGAATCATCATGGACATAGCCAATTCTATCGTTATCCGAAAGTACCGGATTCAGGACCTGAGCCCGGTTGTTCGCGTGTTTACCGATTCCGTTCACGAATTGACAGCCGCGGCCTATGACGAAACCCAGCGTTATGCCTGGGCTTCTCGCATGCCAAACCTTGATACCTGGCAGGAGCGGCTGGCCTCCATGGAAACGCTCGTTGCCGAGGACGGCACCACTCTGGCGGGATTTATCTCCTACGAGCCAAGCGGCACGATCGACCTGGTTTTCACCGCTCCCAATTTTGCCCGACAAGGTATTGCCTCGGCCCTTTATCATGAAGCTGAACAGCAACTGAAGAAAAAAGGAGTGAAAGAGCTCCATACCGAGTCCAGTGTCATAGCTCGGCCTTTCTTCGAAAAACACGGCTTCGAAGTGCTTGACGAACAACGGGTTACCATTCGGGGCGCACAGTTTCTTCGCTTTACCATGCGTAAGAAGCTGCAGGAGTAATATGGTGATGCGCTATGGCATCACAAACTGTTCTTTAGGCTTGCTGCTTGCTGGCTGGTCTGAAAATGGCTTATGCGCAGTTGAACTGGCCGACACTGAAGAGCAGCTTCTCACCCTGCTCCGCGCTCACTTCCCCCGCCATTCTTTCGAACCAGCGGGATCGGAAGACTCCGAAATGCTTAACCAAATCTCTCGATTCATTGATGATTCTGGCAATGCACCTGAATTCGCATTGGCTCCTGAAGGGACTGTTTTTCAGCAGAAAGTGTGGATAGCGCTTCAGAGCATCCCCGGAGGGAAAACCGTTAGTTATTCAGAACTCGCACAGCAGATTGGCATGCCTGAAGCCACACGAGCTGTTGCTAATGCCTGCGGGGCAAACAAATTAGCCGTCGTCATCCCCTGCCACCGAGTTATCCGGGCTGATGGAGGCCTGGGGGGCTATCGCTGGGGAAGCGTACGCAAAAAAGCCTTGCTTAGCCGCGAAGCGAAACAAGCAGAGATATTAAACACCAACCCAAGGAGGCGCCATGAGCATTCAGGATGAACTGACGACAACCATCGCAGAGCTGGTCCAGCCACATAAAGGCATACTCGCCGCTGATGAAAGCTCTCCCACCATCGCCAAGCGTTTCAAAGCGGTCGGTGTTGAATCCACAGAGGCTTCTCGCCGCGAGTATCGCAGCCTGATTTTTTCAACACCCAACCTTGGCGACCACATCAGTGGCGTTATTCTCTACGAAGAAACACTTGAACAGCTAAGCCTGGACGATATTCCCATACCCAAGCTTCTGGCAAAGCAGGGCATCGTTCCCGGAATAAAGGTAGACGCCGGCAAGGGGCCTCTGGTCAACTCGCCGGGGGATGAGATCACCTACGGTCTGGATGGCCTTGCAACCCGGCTGGAGCACTACAAATCGCTAGGTGCCCGTTTTGCAAAATGGCGCAGTGTCTTCCACATTTCCGACACTCTACCCTCTTTTCAGGCAACAAAATCCAATGCCGAGGTATTGGCGCGCTATGCGGCAGTCTGCCAAGCCGCGGGAATTGTCCCGATTGTTGAGCCAGAAGTGCTGATTGACGGCAATCACACCATCGAACGAGCGGCCGAAGTGAGTGAAGATGTATTGCTTGAGGTGTTTAAAGCGCTGCATCGCCACAGAGTATGTCTGGAGTGGATAGTACTGAAACCCAGCATGGTGACTCCAGGAAAAGATGCCGGTAAAGCGACCCCTGAACAGGTTGCTGAAGCCACTCTCAGAGTGTTCCGCCGAGTGGTGCCAGCGGCTGTACCTGGAATTGCGTTTTTATCAGGCGGGCAAACACCCGAGGAATCCACCGAAAATCTTAACGCACTGAACAACCAGGGCTCTCAACCCTGGGAGTTAAGCTTTTCCTATGGGCGGGCACTACAGGAGCCTGCACAAAAGGCATGGGCCGGCAAACTGGCCAATGCTGAACTCACTCAAGCTGCACTGAAAAAACGGGCCAGGCTCAATGGTCTGGCCCGCTCTGGCCGTTACACGCCGGACATGGAGGGCGAGGGCTAACTCAAGCCCTCAATCGTGAGCTGCGTTCTAAAGATAATACCGACGGTGTTGAGTTGTGGCCTTCAGAAGTCATAGCGTGATTCAGGCAAGCCAGCATAGGTTCAACGTCCCGGATTTTACGAGCATGGGGCCACAACGCTTCCGCTTCAGGAAAGCCTTGGCGCAAAAAGTTCAGCCACTGCTTGATGCGCCCAGTTACATACTTATCTTCCAGCCGGGTCTGCAAGGCTGCAGCATATTCGCGAACCAGCGCGACGGCCTCCGGCCAGCTCATGGGAGTAATTGTCTCTCCACACTGGGAGGCTTTGATTTGCGCTGCGAGATCCGGTCGGGCAATCAAGCCGCGACCGATCATCACATCGTCACAGCCAGACACTTCACGGCAGCGCCAGTAATCGGCAACGGTCCAGATTTCACCGTTGGCGATTACATGGCTGCTGACAGCTTCACGCACTTTAGCGATTTCTTCCCAATAGGCAGGCGGTTTATAGCCATCAATTTTACTACGGGCGTGAATAACAATTTCTGAAGCTCCAGCAGCTTCCAGCGCCTGCCCGCAGGCCACTCCCATGGATCGGTCATCGTAGCCCAGCCGCATTTTCGCGGTCACCGAAGTACCCGCCGGCACCGCTTTACGCACCGCCGCAGCAATCTCGTACATCAACTCCGGTTCCCGCATCAATACACAACCGCCTTTATGTTTGTTGACGGTTTTCGCCGGACAACCAAAATTAATATCCACCTGCACAGCACCGAGTTCAGCCGCTTTGGCACCGTGGCGCCCCATCATCTCGGGGTCTGACCCCAATAACTGCACGGCAACAGGAACGCCCACTTCGGTTTCAGCCCGGTTATACAATTCCGGCGCATATTTGTAGAAAATCCGGGATGGCAGCATGCCCTGGGTCACACGAATAAATTCGGTTACGCACCGGTCAATACCGCCGACTTTAGTCAGGGTTTCACGGATTGGCGCGTCGACCAGCCCTTCCATCGGGGCAAGGATGATTCGCATGAAGGCTCCAGAAGCAGATGAAATCAGAATGAGGGTGATCAAAAATCAAGCGGAGCGGATTGTAAGGAATTTAGCGGGAAGTTGGTAGCCGGACACTCCCCTACGGGAATGCCCGGCAAACATCTAACAACTTACATTTGCAGGTCGAAACGGTCAGCGTTCATAACCTTAACCCAGGCAGCAATGAAATCCTTAACAAATTTCTCCTGGTTGTCGTCCTGAGCATACACTTCGGCGTAGGAACGCAAGATAGAGTTCGAACCAAACACCAGATCTACACGGCTCGCCATCCATTTCAACTGAGCCGTCTTACGGTCGCGAATCTCATAGAGATTCTTACCTGCAGGCTTCCACGTATTGCTCATGTCGGTCAGGTTCACGAAGAAATCATTCGTCAACTGGCCATCACGATCCGTCAACACACCCAGCGCCGAACCACCATGGTTGGTACCAAGCATACGCATACCGCCAATCAACACCGTCATTTCAGGTGCTGTGAGCCCCATTAACTGGGCACGATCAAGCAACAACTCTTCTGGCTTGACCACGTAATCCTTCTTAAGCCAATTACGGAAACCATCGGCTACCGGTTCCAGTGGCTCGAAAGACTCAGCATCGGTCATCTCATCGGTAGCGTCGCCGCGCCCTTTCAGGAACGGCACAAGAACGTTGTAACCTGCTGTTTTTGCCGCCTGTTCGATACCAACGCTACCAGCCAGAACAATCACATCTGCTACGCTCGCGCCGGTATCAGCAGAAATTTGTTCGTAAACTTTCAGTACTTTGTCAAGACGAGCAGGCTCGTTACCTTCCCAGTCTTTCTGAGGAGCAAGACGAATACGCGCTCCATTGGCGCCACCGCGCATATCTGAACCGCGGTAGGTCCTCGCGCTGTCCCAGGCAGTGCTGACCATCTCGCCAATACTCAGACCACTTTCAGCAATTTTTACCTTGACCACTTCGACACAGTAGTCGGTATTACCTGCGGGCACAGGGTCTTGCCAAATCAGTACTTCAGCAGGGACTTCCGGGCCGATGTAACGTACTTTGGGCCCCAGGTCCCGATGTGTCAGCTTGAACCATGCGCGGGCAAAACAGTCCCTGAAGTATTCAGGGTCGGCCATGAATTTTTCACAAATTGCGCGGTACTTAGGGTCCATCTTCATGGCCATATCCGCATCAGTCATAATCGGATTATGGCGTACGGAAGGGTTACTGGCGTCCACCGGCTTATCCTCTTCCTTCATGTTGATGGGTTCCCATTGCCAGGCACCCGCCGGACTCTTTTTTAGCTCCCACTCATAGCCAAACAGTAACTTGAAGAAGCCCATATCAAATTTCGTGGGGTGGGTAGTCCAGGCACCTTCAATACCCGAAGTCACTGCTCGGCTGGCCTTGCCCTTCATATTAGGGTTGCTCCAACCCAAGCCCTGCTCTTCTACATCTGCGGCTTCAGGCTCAGCACCAAGCGCCCCGGCATCACCATTACCATGACACTTACCAACAGTGTGTCCTCCAGCCGTGAGAGCCGCGGTTTCTTCATCATTCATAGCCATACGGGCAAAGGTCACCCGCACTTGCTCTGCGGTCTTAAGCGGGTCAGGCTTACCGTTCACACCTTCCGGGTTTACATAGATCAACCCCATCTGCACTGCGGCGAGCGGGTTTTCCATGGTATCGGGTTTCTCTACGTCTTCGTATCGTTCATCAGAGGGTGCCAGCCATTCCTTCTCTGCCCCCCAGTATATGTCTTTCTCCGGATGCCAGATGTCTTCACGGCCAAAGGAAAATCCATAGGAAGGAAGCCCCATAGACTCATAAGCCACTGTTCCCGCTAAAATAATTAAATCAGCCCAGCTGATCTTGTTGCCATACTTTTTCTTGATTGGCCACAGCAAGCGTCGGGCTTTATCCAGACTGACGTTGTCCGGCCAGGAATTAATCGGCGCAAAACGCTGATTTCCCGTACCCGCGCCACCACGCCCGTCAGCAATACGGTAAGTGCCCGCCGAATGCCAGGCCATGCGGATCATTAAACCACCATAGTGCCCCCAATCTGCCGGCCACCAGTCCTGACTGTCTGTCATCAGGTCATGAAGGTCTTTTTTGATCCCATCAAAATCGAGAGTTTTGACTTCTTTACGGTAGTCAAAATTATCACCAAGTGGATTGGTCTTGCGGTCATGCTGGTGCAAAATATCCAGGTTAAGACCTTCAGGCCACCAGTTCATAACATTACGACTTTCAATAGAATTGGCGCCGTGCATCACGGGACATTGGCCGCCAGATTTGTGCTGAGACATCGTTTTCTCCTTTTCTGCATTATTTGCAGAGACCGGCTCTTTATAAGAGTCCCTATAACTATAGAGCACCCAGTTTTTGCTGCTTAAAACTTTACTACTGCCGAAATAGAGAAGGCCTATGAGCCTCTCGTTTTCTCTGAGACAGCATCAGGCTACTCTCACGACAAAAAGAGAAACAATTAATTAACTATACAGTTATGAGAGTTTTAGTTAATCGATTGAGGCAACATTGGGAGGGAAATAATCAGAGTCTTTCAATGGAAGAAAACTTACCGGAATCATCGAACAGAATACGGAAACTACCCCGTACACCGTCCCTAAGGTAAAACCTGGAGAGAATACGCGCCGGGAAGCGGACTGAACGCCCGTCCCGGCTGGTTGTATGTACATCAGTCGCTACGCCCTGATAAAGCTTGATCCACTCATCAGGGCTGATAGCGACATCCACGATTATTTGCTGCATTCTTTCGCCGGCTTAGTTCGCCAGCTCCAGCAACAACCGGTTCAAACGGCTGACATAGGCACCTGGATCTTTCAACTGCTCACCACTGGCCAAAGTAGCCTGATCAAACAGAACTGCAGATAGCTCACCAAAGCGCTCTTCGCTTTGTTCACTTTCCAGACGCTGCACCAGTGGGTGATCCACGTTGATTTCGAAGATTGGCTTACTGTCCGGCACTTGCTGGCCAGCCGCTTCCATAATCTTCTTCATCTGTGCCCCCATATCGAACTGCCCTGTCACCAGGCAAGCAGGCGAATCAGTCAGACGGTTAGTCACACGAACTTCCTGCACCTGGTCATCAAGTACTTTCTTGATTCGATCGGTCAGGTCTTTATGCTCTTTGGCCGCTTCTTCCTGATGCTTTTTATCTTCCTCAGTTTCCACTTCGCCGAGATCAAGATCACCCCGAGCAACATCCTGGAACTGCTTACCGTCGTATTCGTTGAGGTACCCCATCATCCACTCGTCGATGCGATCAGACAGGATCAGAACCTCGATACCTTTCTTACGGAACACTTCCAGATGCGGACTGCTCTTAGCGGCCATAAAGTTGTCAGCTGTGATGTAGTAGATCTTGTTCTGACCTTCTTTCATACGGCTGATGTAGTCATCCAGCGATACATTCTGGGTAGATTCGCCGGTATGAGTTGATGCGAAGCGTAGTAACGCAGCAATCTTCTCACGGTTACTGAAGTCTTCCGCAGGGCCTTCTTTCAATACTGCACCGAACTCGTCCCAGAAGACCTGATAATCGCCGGCATCCTTCTTGGCCATCTTAGACAGCATATCCAGCACACGCTTGGTCAATGCCGTACGGATGCTCTCTACAGTGCTGTCATTCTGAAGGATTTCACGGGAAACGTTCAGCGACAGGTCGTTGGAATCGATAACTCCTTTCGTGAAACGCAGGTACAGCGGCAGGAACTGCTCAGCATCGTCCATAATGAACACACGCTGCACGTACAATTTCAGGCCGCGTGGCGCCTCACGATTGTACAGATCAAACGGGGCACGTTTAGGAATGTACAACAGGCTGGTGTAATCCAGCTTACCTTCCACTTTGTTATGAGACCAGGTGAGCGGGTCTTCAAAGTCATGGCCGATGTGCTTGTAGAACTCTTTGTACTCTTCATCTTTGATTTCAGTACGTGGCAGCGTCCACAGGGCAGTCGCATCGTTGATGGTTTCGTACTCTTCCTTCTTGTCTTCTTCTCCGCTCTCGGCCTTCATGACCACTGGGAAGGAGATGTGATCGGAATACTTTTTCACCAGGCTGCGCAGCTTCCAGCCATCGGCAAACTCCATGGCGTCAGGCTTCAGGTGCAGAACAATCTGGGTGCCATGCTTGTCGCGGTTAACCTGCTCGATAGTGAATTCACCATCACCTTTGGAAGACCAATGCACACCTTCTTCAACAGGCGTGCCGGCACGACGAGTAAATACGTCGACTGAGTCAGCAACGATAAACGCGGAATAGAAACCAACACCAAATTGGCCAATCAATTTGCTGTCTTTCTTTTCATCGCCGGAGAGCTGCTTAAGGAATTCAGCGGTGCCGGATCGGGCAATGGTACCCAGGTTGGAGACAACGTCGTCACGGGTCATACCGATGCCGTTATCCGTCAGGGTGATCGTGCCGGCGTCTTTGTCGTAGTCCAGCCGGATTTGCAATTCGGAATCGCCTTCGAACAAAGCGTCGTCTTTCAGGGCAGCGAAGCGGAGTTTGTCTTCGGCGTCTGAGGCGTTGGAAATCAGCTCACGAAGGAAGATTTCCTTATTGGAGTACAGAGAATGGATCATCAGTTGAAGCAGTTGCTTCACTTCAGTCTGGAATCCCAGTGTCTCTTTATTAGTTTCTACCGTCATGGCTTTGTGTGTCTCCTGCTTGATTACACCAGTGCTAAAGATGATGAAACCAAAGATGGGGCTCGACCGGGGCTTTTCAACCCCGGCGAGGTCAAAATCAATCTTCGAGCAGGAAGTGAGCCCGGGCGGTAGCAATAGGCTGAGAACGGGATTTTTGCCAGGCGGTGATCATGACATTAGCGACCCGGTTTCCCTGGCGGGTCAGGTAGCATTCTGCGTAGGTTTCACGATTAAGACCGGCACGCAGGTAATCGAGCGAGAAATCAACAATCCTCGGCATCCGCAGAGCGTCTTGCGACATCATCAGGTAAATGGCCGCAGACAATTCCATGAAGCCGCCGATAACCCCACCATGGATGGCCGGCAGGATAGGGTTACCCAGGTTTTCGTCTTTCATAGGAAGACGAAAAATCAGGTCGTCACCAAAAAGTTCGCATTGCAGGCCAATCCATTTCGCGTAAGGAATACTATCGAGCATCCGGGAGAAGTCGCCCGTTTTCTGTGTATATTTCAGAATTTCCGGATCGGTCATTCTTCACCTCCGGTAATCAAATCACGGTATGTTGTCGGGCTCGCGTCTTTACCAATCCGCATGAATGTACCCACACAGTTGGCGATGGTTTCGCCACCCTCCTGATAAGCCTCACAACGGGTGAAGATAATGTTACGAGTAATTTTGTAGGCTTCTGCACGAGCATATACCGGCTTTCTCGGCGCTGCCGGGCGCATGTAATCCACTCGAAGATCGAGCGTCGGGCAAAGCTCAAATTCATCCAGCGCACAAATCATGACAGATCCGGAAGCTGTATCCATCAAGGTGGTGATCGCTCCGCCGTGAATAACCCCCGTGTCCGGGTTGCCTATAATTTTGTCACTGTAAGGCAACTCCATGATCAGATATCCGCTACCCACTTCCTTTGCGGTCAAGCCAAGCTCCCTGGCCTGGTTCAGGGTATTCACAAACCGGGTGACCCGGTTAATTCGGGTTTGATTATTCATTCAGGAAGGTCCTGCAGATCAGCTTTTCGTCTTAACATCCGTGCTCTGTCGCACCTGCAAAGATTCCTCAAAAACCTTACCGTCACGCAGTGCGTTAAGAGCATCGGAATGGAATTCCCGGCGGTACAGTACAATAACCACCAGAGTTGAAGCAGCTAAAAAAGCCAGAGGGTGAATAAAGCTGGCAACCACAGCAAGTGCGTAGTAATAGGAGCGAAGCCCCAGATTGAATGCGTCACCCGCCAAATTGCAGATGTTACCGGCATTGCGGGCAAAGGCTTCCCGGGATGCCGGGCTTGGCTTGCTGTCATCAGGCAGAGGCGCGCTGCCAATCATCACGGAGACAAAATTGTACATCCGCATCGCCCATGTGAACTTAAAGAAGGCGTAAACAAACACCAGAAGCAAAACAACCAGCCTCAGTTCCCATACTTCACGGGTAGGCACAACACTAAACGGCATGGTGGCAAAAACTTCCATGGCTTCGCTGGTATAACCCAGCGCGGTAATAATACCGGCCAGTATCAGCAAGCAGCTGGACGCAAAAAATGCGCCGTTTCGCTCAAGGTTACCAATGGCAGAGGTGTCAGAGATCCGGTTCTCACGCTTAAGCATCACCCGCATCCAGTCTTCACGATATAAGTCGAGCGTATTAGACAGGCATGAGCGAGTTTTCGCGCGATTCCGGGAGTACCAGGTATAACCAACCCAACAAACTAGAAACCAGAGCAATGCCAATAGGTCCAGGTAATGTGTCATCGGGTGTTTTTATATCCGGGCCAGTAAAATGCGGTACAAACGTCCCTATATAATACGCGAAGGCGGCTGTTCCAGCCACTTTCCCAAAACAGGCATTACGGCATGCGGTTGTGACTGTGCTATAAAATGGCGACTCTATTTTTACCTATGCCGGTCCAGACAGATCAAACACTGTCCTATCAAGGAGTACAAAGTGAAACCAGGAAAACTTCCCGCCCTGCTTATTGCTCTGGCGATGGTGGTGGCACTAAACGGCTGTGCGGTGAACCCTGTTACCGGCGAACGACAGTTGTCGTTGATTCCGGAAAGCCAGGAACTGACGCTCGGTGCAGAACAGTACACTCCAACCCAACAAACACAGGGTGGCCAGTTCTACCTCGATCCTGAACTTACAGTGTACGTACGGGAAGTTGGCATGAAAATGGCCAATGTAAGTGACCGCCCCGACCTGCCCTATGAATTCGTCGTATTGAACAGCAGTGTTCCCAATGCCTGGGCATTGCCAGGAGGCAAAATTGCCATCAACCGTGGCTTGCTGGTGAAACTGGACGATGAAGCCCAGCTTGCTTCAGTACTTGGCCATGAGATCGTTCATGCGGCAGCCCGGCACAGTGTTCAACGCATGCAGCAAGGTATGCTGATCAGCGCAGGCATGGCCGGCATAGGTATGGCAATGTCAGACAACGAATGGGCCGGCTTGATTATGGGGGGAGCAGCTGTCGGTGCACAACTAGCCCTTGCTCAATACAGTCAGGGCGACGAACTGGAGTCAGATGCTTACGGCATCAAGTATATGAAAGCTGCCGGATACGATCCCCAGGCTGCCGTGGAGCTTCAGGAGCTGTTTCTGTCATTATCCGAAGGCAATGAATCCAACTGGCTGAACGGGTTGTTTGCCAGTCACCCTCCGTCCGCCACCCGGGTTCAGGCGAATCAGGAACTTGTCCAGAAAATCGGTGGGGGTGGCTATCGGGGCATAGAGATTTACGAGCGAAGAATCGCCAAGATCAAAGCACTTCAACCTGCTTATGACGCCCACGACAAAGCCATAGAACTGGCCTCAGAAGGTGACTTCTCCGGCGCTTTGGCGTCGATAAACACCGCTATTAAAGCTGAGCCCCGCGAGGCCATGTTCTATGCGCTCCGCGGCCGGATTTACCAAAACCAGAATGAACCCGGGAAAGCACAGATCGATTTTGACAAAGCAGTATCACTGTATCCGGAAATGTTTCAATACCAACTTTATAACGGTCTCAACGAACTGGCCCTGAACAATCTGAATAAAGCCAAAGACCACTTAGAACGTGCCAATGAAGTGGTCCCGACATCGATCTCTTACCTGCGTCTCGGCGATATTGCCAAAGAACAAGGTCGTAGGGATGACGCCATTAGCTATTATTCAGCCGTTGCCGAAGCCGGGGGTGATATCGGAGAGGAAGCCAAACGTAAACTGGCGGCTATGACAAACTAAAAACACATCTGAATTTATTTTAAAAACCGGAGGTTAGCAGCTTCCGGTTTTTTTATGACCAGCGACATTGCCCCTCTGACGCACATTCAGCGTCAATGATTACATTGACTTCTAGAGCAATAACTCTAAAAATCAGTTAAACCAATAACAACCGGATAACAAACATGCTGGCAAAACGACTGCAACCGATGGTATTTCAGGCAAGACGGGCCTACGTGGAGCTGATGTTTCAGGTAATGGGTCGCGCACTGCAAGCCATCAGCGAGGTGGATGACAGTACTCGCAACGAGATCAGACCCTTACCTCCAGGTTTTCTTTTTGCAATGCAGGTCATGCCCAATGGCCCAAAACTGATTATGGAGCACACTGGCGACGGCCGCCTTCACTACCATGGTGAGAACGCCCCCGGCCCTGTTGATTTGTCCATCCAGTTTAAACATATGGCCCATGCATTTCTGGTGCTTTCCTTTCAGGAAAAGACCTCCACAGCGTTTGCCTATGACCGAATGCTGGTTGACGGAGACATCAGCCTCGCTGTGCGCATTACACGAGTACTGAACCGGCTGGAAACATTCATCCTGCCCAAGCTCCTTGCTGAAAGAGCGGTAAAAGAATATCCAGAGACCCTTAATCTCCCGGATAAACTCCTGAATGCCGCACGCATTTACCTGAAAGTTGTTACCAATTTTGTCGAGACAGTGAGAGCATAATGACCAACAAATACTACGAGTTCTTCTGCCCGGTAAAAGTCGTTGCCGGCAAAGCTGCCCTGGAACATATTCCCTTTGAGCTGATGAGCCTGGCGGCCAAACGCCCAATGATCATTACTGATAAAGGTGTCCGCGCAGCAGGCCTGCTGGACCCTGTTATTGCCGCCTGTGAAGAAAGTGGCCTGGAAATCATTGCCATTTATGACGACGTTCCGCCAGATTCATCAACCACGGTTGTTGGCGCCATTGCCAAGGTCTACCGCAAAGAAAAATGCGATTCCATCATCGCTGTCGGCGGAGGCTCCGCCATCGATACAGGAAAAGCCGTAAACATCCTGGTTTCTGAAGGCGGCGATGACATCGCTAAATACAGCGGCGCGGGAATTCTGAAGCATCCACTGAAACCCTTTTTCGTGGTTCCAACCACAGCCGGCACAGGCTCTGAGGTAACATCTGTAGCAGTCATTTCCGACGAGAAAAAAGGCGTCAAACTGCCTTACGCCTCTCCTTTCCTGCTTCCAAATGCGGCCATTATTGACCCAAGAATGACCCTCACTCTGCCTCCGCATATTACCGCAGCCACCGCCATGGACGCTCTTACTCACGCGACAGAGTCTTTTACCTGTATTGCAAAGAACCCACTGAGCGACGCCTACGCTTCGGCCGCTGTCAAAAAAATAAGCCAATCCTTGCTCAAGGTTATGGACAACCCAAAAGACGAAGGCGGTCGGCTGGAACTGGCTCAGGCTTCCACTATGGCTGGCATCGCGTTCTCCAATTCTATGGTCGGCCTGGTGCACTCTCTGGGGCATGCCACAGGCGCCACCTGCCACCTCCCTCACGGCCTCTGTATGAGCCTGTTTCTTCCCTATGTTCTGGAGTACAACCTGGAAGAAATTCGTGCCCCGCTAGGAGAACTGCTGTTGCATCTGGAAGGGCCTGAAGTATATTCCGCCACACCCGCGAACCGCAGGGCTGAAGCCACCATCTCAGCTATCCGCAAACTGCGTGATCAGCTCTATAAACGTTGTGAATTGCCGAGAACGCTGAAAGAAACCGGAAAAGTACTGGAAAGCCAACTGGAGTCCATCGCAACGATGGCACTGGATGACGGATCTATTATGTTCAACCCCAAAGAAGTCCTTTTTGATGACGCAATGGCAGTATTGCAAAGGGCCTGGGCGTAGTAACCCAACAGGTATGTATGGGCTGCTTATTATCCAGGCAGCCCATCACCATATCCCAATCTTTAAAATCACATCATAAAAAGGTAGTATCCGAAATATATTATGGCAGGGCATTGGTCGTAGCCCCTCGGGTCAAATTCTCAGGCCTGACCAACCCGGGACTCTTGTAATGAATATTTCGTGCCTTCGCCTTATGAAGAAGCGCCTTACAAGCCTGTTTGCCGTCTCATTGATTGCCCTTATATCGGCGGGCACCGGTAACGCCGCCGATAGCTACCCGCCAAAATTTCGCTTCAACATATCTCCCAACGGCTATCCACCTTACCTGATTGTTGACGACACTCAGCCAGCCGGAATCATGTGGGAAGTCGTGAATACCATCGCCCCCCGTCTTGGATATGAGGTTATACCAAGAAAAATTCCCCGTAAGCGCGTAGACGGGATGCTTGCAGAGCACTATATCGACGGCACTCCAAGAGCCATTGAGTGGACCGAAAATCCTGATGATTTTTTGTTCACAGACTCCATTGTGAACGTCGAGGAAGTGATTTTCTTTCAAAAACACTCAGAACTTGATTTCTACCACCCTACAGATTTGTTTGGCAAAACCGTGATCGCCCATCTGGGTTACAGATACCCTGTTCTCGCCCCCTACTTCGCGGACAACAAGATTATGCGTTTCGACGTATCAAGCGATGTAGATCTATTCCGCTTTTTATTACTGGGTGAACGGTTCGATGCTGCTGTGGCCGATAAACTGGTTGGCCACTGGGTCATGCGAAATGAAGGGATTGGCGGGCAGTTTCGACCCTCGACCGCCAATATCAGCGAATACGGCTTCCGTATTATGCTACGTAAAGACTGGGCAGAATTTGCGCAAGCCTTTAACCAGGAACTGGACATAATGCGCGAGAATGGCGAACTGGATGCCATTCTCGCGCATTACCGTTAACCAGCGACGCTAACGCCCCGTTTATTCAAGCCGGCGCAGAAGCAACATCGGAGAAACGCTCAATACTGGCCTCAGCTGCCAACGTCCAAACAGGGCGAGCAATATGGCACTGAGCAGCGGGATCGGTAATATCACCTGCCAATGCCAACGAAATTCCCCTTCAAACATTCGCATTTGCAAGACATATACTGAAACCTCTGCCGCCAGCACCCCAAGTACTCCGGCAAAAAATCCAAGTAAGGCAAACTCCATCATAGTGCTGCGTACCAGGAGCGACTGCTGCCCACCTAGCGTGCGCAACAATGCTCCTTCCCGCTGCCTATCCCGCAAAGTTGCACTTACCACGGCGGCCATCACAACCAGTGCCGCTGCCAGGATCAATGCCAGAATTGCTTCTATCGCCTGGGTGACCTGCTTTACGATCTCTTGGATTCGCTTAATAATGTGATCGATCTCCAGCACAGAGACCGTCGGGTATCTCCGGGAGAATTCATTCAATAGCGTTTTGTCATTTTCATCAAGGTGGAAACTGGTAATCCAGGTTCCCGGCATTTCTGTAAGCCCGCTACCAGGTGGAAATGCCATGTAGAAGTTCGGCTTCATGCTATCCCACTGCACGGTTCGAATACTGGTCACGGGCTCTGTTAATTTTTCCGAACCAATGGTGAAGGTCAGCCTGTCACCAAGCTTCAAACCCAGGCGTTCTGCCAACTCCGCTTCCACGGACACCCCTTTGGTAACTCCCGGAGCAAACCACTTCCCTTCCACCAACCGATTGTCTTCGGGCAATTCAGCCATCCAGGTCAGGTTTAGTTCCCGGTTCAAGGCGTTGATCCGTTCATCCTTGCTCACCGCTTCTTTAACCGGCAGGTCATTCAGCTCAGTCAGCCGGCCACGGACCATTGGATACAACATGTCGAGAGACGCATCCCGCTCTGCCCAAAAAGCCTCGACCTCATCGACCGAGTCTGGAGCAATATTGATAAGGAAGTGATTAGGCGCATCATCTGGCAACTGTGCCTGCCAATCGTCCAGCAAAGCGGACCGAACCAGAACCAGAGTTGCCGCCAGCATCAATGTCATCGCAAACACCGCCATTTGCGCCATACTGGCCTGACGGTGACGATACAGCCCCACCAAGGCCAAACGCCAGGCATTGCCTCCGCCACGCACCTTGCGCAGCACAGATACCATCAGCCATCCCGTCAAGGCCAGCACGGCCAGCAAAAGTGCCAGACCACCAAGCAACGACACGACCAGAGTCAATTCGCCAGCATAGAACCAGACCAAGCAAAATATCGCAGCAATGGCAACCAGCATGTCAGGGATGGCTTCCCGGCTGGTTTCACCTGGCTGAGCACGCAAAACTCTCATAGCGGGCACGCTGCGCAAGCGTCGGATGGGAGGATAAGCAAACGCAAAAAGCGAAACCAGCGCGGTCAATAATGCAGGCGTAAGTGCAGCAGGGTCCAGGTAAACATCGACAGGGCGCTCCAGAACATTGCTCAGCATTCGCACCAACAACCAGAACAAAGGCAGTGCGACCGCCAGTCCTCCGAGAACACCTGCGACACCCCACAGCGCCAAACGGCGCAGATAGAGCCTGCCAATACCTTGGCCAGTCAGACCTAGCGTTTTCAAAAGCGCCACCGTATCACGTTGAGACAACGCATACTGGCGACTGGCCACGGCTACAGCCACAGCAGCCAATAAAACAGCGAGACTGCCACCAAGTAACAGGAATCGCTCCGCCCGCTCCAGCGAACGGGAAAAGGTTTCACCATCGCGGACACCTTCCCATTCATGACTGGCTTCGAGCTGGGGCTCCAGCCAATGGTAGTAGTCTTCAAGCGCCTTATCCGAGCCCGCAAACAGATAAACAAATTCCACTCGACTGCCTTCCTGCAGCACGCCGGTGGCCGCAACATCGTTAACATGCATCATGACGCGAGGTGCCAGAGAGGATAGTCTAAAGCCACCATCCGGCTCCCGTATCAACAGATTGGCGATGGTCAGTTTCAGGCTACCCACTTCCAGAGTATCGCCGATATCAAGCTCCAGAAGCCGGAGTAATCGGGGATTAATCCATATTTCTCCCGGGCCTGGGCCAGCACTGACGACCATTCGAGGCGCATCGGCAGAAGATTGGATTTCAATATCCCCCCGCAACGGATATTCATCGCTGACAGCCTTCACAGAAACCAACTGAAAGCCGCTTTCTCCGAATACCATGGTGGAAAACTCAATCATCTGGCCAGTTTCCAGACCCCGACGACGAGCTTCTTCTATCCACGCATCGGGTACCGGCCGGCCATTCTCTGCCTCAAGCTGACGATCCGCTGCCAGAAAGGAGCTGGCAGATGACACAAGAGTACGCTGTAACTGGCTGGCAAACAGGGCGATTGTTGCCACGGTAGCGACAGCAATAATCAATGCAACCAGGACAACTCGAACATCCCGTTCCCGCCAATCGCGGCTTACGGACATCAATTTCTTTGCAGCAGCCATCAGTCCGTCTTCTCCCAAGCGGTATCCGGCTCTGTTAAAACACCAGCTTCGATATGCAGCAAACGCCCGCAACGAGCGGCCAGACTTTCGTCGTGAGTTACCATCACAAGCGTAGTCCCCTGCTCTCGGTTCAGATCCATCAGCAAATCCGATACGGATTGACCAGTACGGTTATCAAGATTGCCGGTAGGTTCATCAGCAAACAGGATAACGGGGTCAGACGCAAAGGCTCGGGCAATGGCAACACGTTGCTGCTCACCTCCGGACAGTTGGCGGGGGGTATGGCTCAGTCGTTCTCCCAGACCGACCCGCTCAAGAAGATCTCGGGCACGCTTTTCGGGCGATCCTATTCCCGCCAGCTCAAGCGGAAGCATCACGTTTTCCAGTGCGCTCAGAGCGGGAAGTAATTGAAACGACTGGAACACAAAACCGACACGCCGGGCGCGTAGTTTTGCTCTTTCGTCCTCACTGAGGCTACTTATTTCAGAACCATCCAGCTCAACGGTCCCCTCGCTTGGAGTATCCAATCCCGCTAACAATCCCAGCAGGGTAGTCTTTCCTGAGCCGGACCGACCCACGATAGCTACGGATTCTCCCCGATTGATTTCCAGGTTAACCCCCTGCAAGATCGTCAATGTATCAGTTTCCAGGCGGACTTTATGAGTCAGTCCGGTGACTCGCAGCATAGGGCTGTTATCGACTCTTCTGAGATCCGTCATCTGGTTCACGGTTGCTCCGTTCTCTGGTATTTCGGTTATTTACAATTTAAGGGTACACGAATCTATTATGCATACGGCATTTGCGTACATTCGATCTTTCCTGGCCATTACCTTCTTCCTGATTTCATGGCCGGCACTAGCAAACCAGCACACTCTGATGGTGGTTGGCGACAGCCTTAGCGCAGCCTATGGCGTGCCATCTGAAACAGCTTGGGTGCAACTGCTTCGCGACCGACTCGAAGCACATGGCCTGCCGTGGCAGGTGGTTAACGCCAGCATCAGTGGTGAAACAACAGATGGTGGTTTACGCCGGTTGCCGAGGTTGCTTGAGCAGAACGAGCCGGATGTTGTTGTGATCGAGCTTGGCGGCAACGATGGTCTTCGAGGGTTTCCACCCAATGTGATTGAGGCTAATCTGGCCAAAATGATCGAGCTGGTTATGGGTACTGGTGCAACTCCGGTTTTGATTGGCATTCAGATTCCACCGAATTACGGTCAGCGCTATACGCGGATGTTTTCGGATATCTTCCCGACATTATCTGACCGGTATGATGTGGGGTTGGTTCCCTTTTTTCTTGAAGGGATTTTTGATCAAAATGGAATGATGCAAGGGGATGGAATTCATCCTACGGAGGAAGCGCAGCCATTGTTGCTGGACAACGTCTGGCCTCGGCTGGAACCTCTTGTACGTTAGATGTCTGAGCACGTTAAGGGTGAACTTCATATCATTGATTTAAATAGTATTTCTTACAAAATCCAGAACCCTTCTTTCTGACCAGTAGTAACCATCCCTTGCGTGCTCGACAAACCCGACATGACCACCCCACTTAGGAACCTCGATCTTCACGTATGAACCCAACACCTTTCTTGATTCCGGGAAACAACCCGCAGACAAGAATGGATCGTCTGCTGCATTGACCATTAAGGCCGGTACGCGGATGTCTTTTAACCGGTGCAGAGCCGAGCAACTGGCCCAATAGTCAGTAGCGTCTTTAAAACCGTGTAACGGTGCCGTGTACCGATCATCGAATTCATGAAAGTTGCGGATATTTTTAAAACCAGTGATGTCAATCCGATCTGGAAAACGCTGGGATTTTTCCTCCATTTTTCCGTGCAGGTCATTCAGAAATCTCTGCATATAAATCCGGCGACTGGGCAAGGCCAGCATGTCAGCGCAGCCAGCAAGGTCTATGGGAACGGAGTAAGTCACAGCGCCGCTGATTCGGCTATCAACCTGCTCACCTTGTTGTCCCAGGTACAGAAGCGTGAGGTTACCGCCCATACTGAAACCAGACAAAAATACATTTCGATAGCGCTCACTCAGGGTCCGAGTAACAACGGCATGGAGGTCTTCTGTGGCTCCGCTGTGGTAAAACCTTGGCTGTAGGTTCATTACGCCGCCGCAGGAACGGAAATTCCAGGCAAGTACGTCCCAGCCCTGCCCCATAAGGGCTTTTGCCAGGCCAAGAACGTAGGGTCTGCGGCTGTGACCTTCTAATCCATGAGAAATAACAGCCACACGATCACTGCCCTGGCGGTACCAGTCCAGATGCAGCTCATCATCGTCCTCAGTCGCGAGCACTTCAGTTTGAGGTGCAGGCATGTCGACTGTCCGGAACAAAGTGGGCCATATAGACTGTATATGTCCATTACGTAACCAGACCGGAGGACGGTAAGGATACTTAATAGGCCTGTGTAAATTTTGACCTTTTATTTCATGGGGTTGACGAACCAAATCAAAGTCCTTAATATGCGCGGCACATTGATGCTGTTCCCCGATAGCTCAGTTGGTAGAGCAACGGACTGTTAATCCGTTTGTCCCTGGTTCGAGCCCAGGTCGGGGAGCCACTTATTCTGAAAAGCCGCTGATTGTCTGAATCAGCGGCTTTTTTCTTTTTACGTCAGAAAACCTCCTCCCGTTGCATGAATTCCGTAAGAACCTGGTACAAGGTATACCCATCCTGTGCACCAATCAGTTCCCGAACGGAATGCATCGCAAACTGCGGCACACCTATATCAAGAGTGGTCACGCCAAGGTTTGCTGCCGTCAATGGACCGATAGTACTGCCGCACCCCATGTCACTGCGCACCACAAATGTCTGGTATGGCAAACCCAGTTCATCACTCATATGCCGGTACAGGGCTGCAGAACGACTGTTGGTTGCGTACCGCTGATTATGATTCACTTTAATGACCGGCCCCTGGTTTAATATCGGCCCGTGGTTTTCATCGTGCTTATCCATAAAGTTCGGATGGACACCGTGGGCATTGTCAGCCGAGATCATCATGGACCGGGCAATTGCCCTTGCCTTACCGGCACCACACCAACGTTCAAGCACAGCACCCAGGAATGGACCTTGCGCGCCTTCTGCAGACACACTACCCACCTCTTCGTGATCATTACATACCAGCAAGGCCGCTTCGTCACCGGATGTATTCAGTAACGATTGCAGGCCGATGTAGCAACTGAGCAGGTTGTCCAGTCGGGCTGAAGCCAGAAAGTCTTCACGCAGCCCTACCAGTGAAGCACCCTGGGCGTCATAGAAACTGAGTTCGTAACCGAGCACCTTATGAACTTGCAGGCCGGATTCGCTTGCAACCTGTTCTTTCAGCAAATCACTGAAAGCTGTCGAGTCATCATCAGGCACCTGCATCAGCACCGGCGGCAGATCCGTCTGAGCATTAACTGAATGGTTACTGTTAGCCTCACGGTCCAGATGAATAGCCAAGCTCGGAATAATTGCTACCGGCCTGCGGAAATTGACCAAAATATCCTGAACCTTGCCCTCTTTATCCAGCACCGTCACCCTGCCCGCCAGGGATAGATCCCGGTCAAACCAAGGGTTGAGCAAGGCACCACCGTAAACTTCAACACCCAGCTGAAAATATCCCTTACGGCGAAGCTCCGGATTCGGCTTCACTTTCAGACAAGGGCTATCCGTGTGGGCGCCTACCATTCGAATACCAGACGCTACGGCATCTTTTGTACCGGTACGGAAGGCGATAATGGATGAGCCGTTACGGATTGCGTAATAGCTTTTTCCCTGTTCAAGAACCCATTCTTCCCGCTCATCCAAAGACTCAAACCCTGCCGCATCAAGGCGGAGCTTCATTGCGTTAACCGCATGCCAGGGCGTGGGTGATACGTTTAGAAATTGAATCAAGTCATTATTAAATTCGGTGTATTCCATGATCTTCCTGATTGCATGATAATGGCTGCTACAGTATGGCATGAAGCTACTGGCTCTCCTACAGAACAACGACTTGTCCGTATAGTCAAACAACGATCTAATCCGGAGTTCACTGTGTCGATACCCCGCTTTCTGGACATCGAATATTGTCAGACCGATGACGTACTTTTCCCAACCGCAATTGCCTGGTCACTGGGGGACGGGCAAATGAAGTCTGTGGTGATTGCACCTGATGACTCATGGCTGCCAGAAGACGCCGATCTGGGCGACGTAGACTTCCACTATCTGGAAGAACAGGGTGTACCACTTCTGGAACTTATTCGTGAACTCCACGAAGATCTGCCAGACCAGACTGTATACGTATGCGGGATGGACCCGGATGAAATCCTGATCGATCTCATATTCAGTGCCGTGCAGCAGGATGCGCCTTTTGAAATCGCGCCTATTTCCGACCTGGTTACCGAACTTGATGCCGGTGATCTGGAAGACCGCAGGCGCGCGTTGATGTTTGAAGAAGGACTGGAACCCCAACTCCCGGAAAACGGCGTATACGCTTTATTGCTCCTGGCCAGGGAGGCCGGGCTACTGGGCGGCCTGTAAACGGCTACTGGAGAAAGCGAACTGTGACAGGTGTCTGCGTAACAATGCGTTACACAAGGCAGAATCTGGCGTCAGCACCGTTAATGACAGGAAGCCGGATAATAATGAATAAGGTCGCAATACGTTTCCTCACCACCAGCCTGATGACTCTGTGCCTGTCGCCGATGGCAGCACAATCCCAGGAAACACCCCGCTCAGACAAGCACTATGTGGGCCTTCTGGCGACAACAATTGAGCACCGCTCCATCGGCGAGTTCACCAAAGAAGATGCCTGGGGACAAGCCGGCACTCTCGTCATTGGTGGTCACCTGAACGATCTCATTCACGCTGAAATCCGTCTTGGGGGTGGTTTTAAAGACGCCGAAGTGGCCAACGACCTGAATCTGGCGGTGGATTACTTCGGCAGCTGGTACATGGGGCTTCACTACCCTGTCGGCGAGCTGGGCAATGTGTATGCCCAGGCCGGCTTTACACACATAAGCGGCGAAGCAACACTTGAGAACAGTGACGAGGACCGAAATAAACAGTTCCGGAATTTAGAAGGCAACTATCCCGGTAGCAGTTTCAGTTTCAGTTGGATTGCAGGTATCGATTTTGAGCTATTCGACAGCATGTACCTGGTGCTTGAAGGCGGAAAGCTGTTTAAAGACACCGAGACCAGTGCTAACGCCTTTCAGTTTTCTTCGGGAATTCGTTATGAATTCTGACTGTGGCGCATATTAAGGTTTCCCGGCTCCCTTGACCCAGATTAAAACAGGGAGGGGCTTATCGCCCCTCCCTGTTTTAATCAGCCAACTTATGCTGAACATGCCAGCACTGGTGGATCTTCTGGTTCCGCTGAAAATCCTTGTCCAGGGTACTGGCAGTCACCTCCGTTACATCAAATTCTGCTGCCAGATCTTCATCCAGTTTAAACTTCCGGAAATTATTGGAGAAAATCAGCAAGCCATCACTGGACAAGCGCTCCATACACTGGCGAATCATCACACCGTGGTCACGCTGAACGTCCAGAACACCAGCCATACGGGCTGAATTGGAGAAGGTCGGTGGGTCCATGAAGATCAGGTCGAACCTTTGGTTCGCAGTTCTTCTGTCCGCCAGCCATGCCAGACAGTCAGCCTGCTCAACAACGTGCTTACGAAGATCTGCGCCATTCAGGGCCAGATTGTCTATCGCCCAATTCACATACGTTTTCGACATATCCAGGCTCAGAGAGCGGCTAGCTCCGCCCACAGCAGCGTGTACTGTCGCTGCACCGGTATAACAGAACAAGTTCAGGAATCGCTTACCTTTCGCGTGCTGCTGTATCCAATGGCGTACCGGGCGATGATCCAGAAACAACCCGGTATCCAGATAGTCTTTCAGGTTAACCTTCAATGTACAGCCATGCTCCTGCACATGAAGATACTCACCCGTAGCCGCCTGCTTTTCATATTGTCTGGTACCCGTTTGACGCTGACGCTGTTTACAGACCATGTCTTTCGGATCTATCTCCAATACGTCCGGAATAACCGCCAAAGCTTCGGCCAAACGTTCACGAGCGGCTCGTTCGTCAACAGACTTAGGTGCCAGGTACTCCTGAACGTGCACTCTGCCCTCATAAATATCAATCGCCAACGCATATTCCGGCATATCAGCATCGTATAGGCGATAGCTGCCTATGTTTTGCTTTCTGGCCCACTGACCAATAGTTTTTAGGTTCTTTTTCAAACGATTCCGGAGCATGTCAGCACGTTCCGCATTAGCAATGCGGGGCATCACCTGACCAGCGGCCGCAGGATCTCTCGGTGTCATCGCGTTTTCTGTGCGCACGTCAAACAAAATCAACTGCGCTGGCAGCTTACCGTTGAACAGGTTGTACTGTTTGAAACTTCGAAGGCCCACCGACTTACCAAACTCTGGAGCACCGGTGAACACACCCAGGCGCCAACCGGAAAGCTCACGGAGCACAACTTCACCCAGGCTCTGATAAAGCCCTGCAAGTGCATTTCGCTCGCTCAGGCGCTCACCATAGGGAGGATTCGTTAAAACCAGCCCTTGCTCAGCCCACCGGGCCTGACGGGCAAATTCAGTTATAGAACAAACCTCCAGGCTCACAATGCCTTCAAGCCCTGCACGCTGGACGTTTCGCCAGGCGGTATCAAGCACTCGGCTATCCTGGTCAAATCCAGCAAACACCGGCACCCGCCCCTGCTTGCCTTCATGAGCACGACGCTCAGCCTCCTGTCGCACTCTCAGCCAAAGTTCTGGCTGATGACCAGGCCACTTCTCAAAGCCAAATCTATCCTGTCTGCGACCAGGTGCAATATCCAGAGCCATCATGGCAGCTTCAATCAGTAACGTACCGGAACCACACATTGGGTCAACGAAATCCCCCCCCATTGCTGCAATTTCCGGCCAGCCAGCGCGTAATAACAGCGCTGCCGCGAGGTTTTCTTTCAAGGGCGCCAAGCCCTGCTCTGTGCGGTAGCCACGCATATGAAGACTATGGCCACTGAGATCCAGACCAACAGCCAGCCGACCACGATTCAGCCGTGCTGAAATAGTTATATCGGGGTCTTTCTGGGCGACCGCAGGCCTTGCTGCACCAGCACCGCGAATACTGTCAACAATGCCATCTTTAACCTTCTGGGCACCGAACTGAGTATTGCGGAGTTCTTCATTCTGCCCCAGGAAGTTGACCCGAAAACTGCCACCGGCAGGAATATGAGCCTGCCAATTCAGCGCAACCACGCCCTCGTATAGCTCATCAGCACTCCGGGCATCCACTTCAGCAATGTGAAGGATCACCCGGTTGGCCAAGCGGGACCACATACACGCCCGGTAACCAGCTTCTAAAGCTCCTTCAACCCAGACTCCCGCCGGTGCATTGCGTACCAGTGCAAGACCCAAGGTTTCCAGCTCATCCCCCAGAAGGTACTCAACGCCCTTGGGGCAGGTTACAAAAAATACATACTTGGACAAAATCAACTCCTGGTTTTCTAGATAAAGCTGGTAAGCCGCCGTAATGACAGCAAAACCCAAAACTGGGCCGTTATACTTATTTCATAAGCCTATAAAGAATAGCTTACATATACGAATTTAATAGTGTACATCTGCTCAAGGTTCGTCTTACCTTGTAGGTGACGCGTCGTTCTGGGAGCAAGAGTTGTGCTTCCATTAACAGGATCCTGACTGCTCTGACCGGAGCTGGCAATAGTGGGTTATCCCGGATGGGTATCCACATGCCATGGTCACTGCAGATGTGTACACGCTTGTTCTGTTAATCCATAGTGAGGAACGGCATGAAAAGACAGAAGAGAGATATGTACGCTCGTGCATTCAAGCGGGGATACCTCGCTGGCGTGTCCGGCAAATCCAAAGACAGCTGCCCAATTGATCAACCAGATGCGCGCCAGGAATGGTTGAGTGGGTGGCGAGAAGGCCGCACTGATAATTGGGAGGGCATGACCGGCGTCTCCGGCATCCACAAGTTAGCCAACGTAACCGCAACGTAACCGCGGTGTTGGCCTACCCCGTTAGCTTGATCTGTTTTTTTCAAACACACTAACACTACAACTTGACGCAGTATTCCGAGCAACCGAAACGGGGCCACCCGCCCCGTACCATGCGAAGAAGCGCCACGGGGTTTATTCCCCGCAAAGGGCCCGCTCAGCGGGCCCTACCTTTTAAATGCTCCAGCTCCTTCCTGATCGCATCAACAGCCTCACCAATCAATGCAGGCCCGCGATAGATAAAGCCCGTATATATTTGCACTAACCTGGCGCCGGCCCGCACCTTCTCTGCCGCACTGGCTCCATCGGAAATACCACCCACACCAATTATAGGTAACCGCTCACCGAGCTCAGCGTAGAGCCCTTCAATCACACGCAAGGATGCCTGGCGAACAGGAGCTCCACTTAACCCACCCGTCTCCTGTTCATGTCGGTGCCCGCGCACGGCTTCTCGACTGATAGTCGTGTTGGTAGCTATCACACCGTCCAGCCCGGCTTCAAGCAAGGCCGCAGCTACAAAGCGAATACCGGCATCATCCATATCCGGTGCAATTTTTACAGCAACCGGCACATAATGCCCATGCGCCTTATGACAACGAGACTGCTCATCTTTAATCGCGTACAGCAACTGTTTCAGTGAATCACCAAACTGCAGGTCCCGCAGGCCCGGAGTGTTAGGCGAAGACACATTCACTGTGATGTAATCGGCGTGAGCATAAACTGCCGCAATACCCTTTCGGTAATCCAACTCGGACTGTTCATTCGGAGTGTCTTTGTTCTTCCCAACGTTAATGCCCAGCACGCCTTTATAACGCCGGTTTTCGACATTATTGACCAGATGACCAAGACCTTCATTATTGAACCCCATCCGGTTAATGATCGCTTGATGCTCAGGCAAACGGAACATCCGTGGCTTCGGGTTACCGGGCTGAGCTAACGGGGTAACAGTCCCAACCTCAATAAACCCGAACCCCAGAGCACCCAGAGCATCCAGGTGATCAGCATTCTTATCCAGCCCTGCCGCAAGCCCCACCGGGTTCGGAAACTCCAACCCCATCACATTCACCGGGCAAGGAGCTGGATGCCGGGAAAAAAGACCTAGCATGCCAAGTTTCTGGGCAATATCCATACCCTTTAAAGCAAAATTGTGCGCCTGTTCTGGCGGTAGCCTGAACAATAGATTTCGAAGAACGGGGTACATCAGAAAACTCCTTGCCAAGAGGTGGCAGGAGTATACCGGAAGTTTTCCACACCATCCTCCTGAACAAGCAAATGTAGCGCAAAGCCGCATGTTTACGAGGCTGGCGAGGCTTTTCCACGGATTCTGTGGATAACTCTGTTGATAAGGTCGGGGCAAACGTTTCTACCCCTTGATAACTGCGCCAGCCTACAGATTGATCATTTTTTGATCAACCTTTTATACCTTTATTATCAACAACTTATAAAGATTAAAATAAGAATTGACTGCAATTGTAACAAAATGGTAGCTGGCAACCAATTTGTAATATTGTGCATAAATCATTCGCTCATTCTTGAATTAGCAACCCCTATTTCACCTTTTTTGAGGCTATACTGGCGCCACAACAACACACTGGAGCCTAACCATATGGAACAGCCCCCAGGCAGCCCCCACAACCTGCAACGCAACCTGGATAAAGAAAAACATGAAGCCTCCAGAGTGACAGTCATTGGCATGTTTCTTGACGCGTTTCTGGGCCTGATAAAGATCGTGGGCGGTACTTTATTCCACTCTCACGCTTTAGTGGTTGATGGCATCCACTCCTTTACCGATGTTATTTCCGACTGGGTCGTGCTGGCTGTTATGCGGCTGTCTCGAAAAGGGCCGGATGCTGACCACCCTTATGGTCACCAAAGAATTGAAACTCTGGGCACCCTTTTACTCGGGAGTATATTAATTGCCGTTGGTGCGGCACTCGCATGGGAAAACATATTGCGGCTGATCGCTGGCGAGGATCTTGAAGTGCCGGGTTGGCCAGTTCTGCTTGCGGCCACCATTTCAGTGATCGGCAAAGAGTGGATTTATCGCTATACCCGCCACATTGGCATCAAGATCCGCTCAGACCTCATTATTGCCAATGCCTGGCATAGCCGTACCGACGCGTTTTCATCCGTCGTCGTACTGCTTTCTACTATCGGGGCCATGCTCGGAATAGTGTGGTTAGATGTCGTTGCCGCCGTGGCTATTGCCCTCATCATTATTCACATAGGCTGGAAATTCACCTGGGACAGCGTTAAAGAGCTCATCGACACAGGCCTGTCTGAAGATGATATCGAAACTCTCAAAAAAATAGCCATGAACACGGATGGCGTGCGTAATGTTCACGAGCTTCGCAGCCGCCGCATGGGCCAGGACATTCTGTTAGATGTACACTTGGTGGTTCGCCCAGAAATCAGCGTATCTGAAGGCCACCAAATCGGCATGAAAGTAGTTGCCGGAATGAGGGAAGCGCTGGATAACATTCATGACATCAATTTCCACATTGATGCCGAGAACGACGAAATATACCCATCCCCAACGGAGCCAGAACTGCCATCCCGGAAAGAAATCCGGTCACAGATTGCACACGCTCTAGGGGAACTCCCGCCCCACAGCCGTCTTGACCTGCATTATCTGGAAAACCGCGTGCATTTGGAAATCTTTCTGGATGAGAGTCACCCCGCCCCCGAGATCACTAACGAACGGGTTCGGGAGGCGTTCGCAGACGCTCCCTGGTTCGGCACTATCCGGGTCTGGGTCGCGGCCTGAAAACCCGCCGGGGTTACCGGCGCCGTTTCTCTTCCATGCGAGAAAGGAACTCCTGCATGACCAGGGTATAGAGCTCTCCTCCCAGAAATTTATCTTCAACGCCTGAATCGATACTCGGGTTGTCATTCACTTCAATCACCGCAACACGATTGCCCGCCTGTTTGATATCCACGCCATACAGCCCGTTGCCAATTAAGCGAGTAGAGTTTAACGCTGCCTGAATGACATTGCGCGGCACTTCATAGGTCGGCATGGTTTCAAAGCCACCGCTTTCTACCGATACACCGCCGTGCTGATAAATCTGCCAGTGCCCTTTAACCATCATATATTTGCAAGCATAAATAGCACGCCCGCCAAGCACCCCTATTCGCCAATCGTACTCTGTGTAGAAATACTCCTGAGCCAATACCAGTGCTGACTGTTTAAATAGCTCTTTCAACCCGGCCTTCAGCTCGGCTTCATCTTTTGCCTTAGCCACTCCCAGTGAAAACGCACCATCTGGAATTTTGATGACAACCGGAAAACCCAGCTCACCCACAACCTGCTCTACTGCATCCTTCTGATCTTTGGAAAGAATCAGAGTTTTGGGTGTGGGGATCTTGTTATTTTTCAGCAAGTCCGCCAGAAACACCTTGTTAGTGCAACGCAGGATAGACACAGGGTCATCAATCACCACCAAACCTTCAGCCTCTGCCTTGCGAGCAAAACGGTAAGTGTGATGGTCAATCGCGGTGGTTTCCCGAATAAACAAACCGTCGTACTCCGGTAATCTCATATAATCCCGGCGAGTAATCCGCTCCACATTAATACCAAGCTTACGACCTGCCCGTTCAAACCGTTTAAGTGCAGCTTCATCGCTTGGCGGCATCGCCTCATCCGGGTTCACCAGCATGGCAAGATCGAAGCGATAACGGCGACGACTTCTTGGTTTACGCCAGATCATGCTGCTGAAACGATCAAAAGCTGCGGCAAACAGGTCTTGCTCACGTTCATTCAGGTCCGCTGGGCACGCCGGCTTCATAGACTCAATTTGCCACTGCTTTCGGTGGCGGAAAACCACGTCCAGAATCGGACATGGGAAACGCTCAAACAATGCACGAGCTACTGGCTTCAAGTCCGAATGTTCAGCTTGACCAAAGTATGTTCGAACCCTCACTTCATGGGTGGCGTGCCGGTCATCGGTGGATGGATCGATCTCTTGTGCTTCGTTTTCCAGCCACTGGATCACTCTATAGTCCAACTCTTCCAACTCAAGAGAAAACAACCCCTTTCGGCTTAGATCGTTCAACGTCATCACCGAGGGCACAACATGATGCCCCCGGGCCTCCGCCAGCAATGAGCAGTAATAGCCCCGGCTCAGATATTTGGCGCTCTGGCAAAGATTGATTACCCGCACCCGACTATTCGTTGGAGCTGTATACTTCAAGTACTCATCAAAGGTAAGAACATCGTCACTGGGGTAGTATGGCGCCCAGTCTTTCGCTCTATCGACAACGATTAACAAACGGGACATCTGTGGCACCCCTCCCTGAAGGTTCAGCCGGGTAATTTGCGCAACAATACGCCGCTGCTGTGTGCGCCACAATCAACTATTGATGAGTGCTTTTACGCATGATTGTCCGCTATCGAAAGCCCCCGGCCTCTACCATAATAGCGACAGAGGAAGTCACCGCCAGCTTCCAGTTTTATCGACGCTCCAGAGTTCAACCACTATGCAAGACGTCCTGCTACGACAAGCTGTCGCCACTGACCTGAATAATCTCGTGGAGCTTGAAAACCGGAGCTTTACCGAAGACAGGATCTCCCGCCGGAGTTTTCGGCGTTTTCTTGAAATGCCCAGAGACAGGTTAATTATCGCGGAGCTTGATTCAAAACTGGTGGGCTACTGCCTGGTACTCATGAACGCAGCCACCCGCCTGGCGCGGATTTACTCTATAGCGGTGGCACCAGCGGCACGCGGCAAGGGTGTCGGCGAGAAACTGATCAGTAACGCCGAGAAAGAAGCCGTCGGGGCCGACCGCATCATCATGCGCCTTGAAGTACGGGAAGATAATGGCGCAGCCATCAATTTGTACCAGCGCCTGGGCTACCGTCAGTTCGGCACCTACCGCGATTACTATGAAGATCACGGTACAGCGCTACGCTTCGAACGCCGGATTTTATATTACGAACCTTCGCAAGAGTTTCTGCCCGTTCCGTACTACCCCCAGACCACCGAATTCACCTGCGGCCCATCGGCTCTGCTCATGGCCATGGCAGCACTGGATGAGCAACAACCCCTCAACACCCTGGAAGAACTGAAAATCTGGCGTGAAGCTACCACCATTTTCATGCTCGCCGGCCATGGTGGTTGCGGCCCTCACGGGCTCGCACTGGCCGCCTGGCACCGCGGTTTTGAAGTCAGAGCCTGGGTCAGCCAGGAAGGCGCGCTGTTCAAGGATACTGTGCGCAATGACGATAAAAAACGGGTTTTGGAATTGGTACACGAAGGCTTTCTGTACGACATAGGCCAAACAGGAATTCAGCTTCACCACGATCCACTAACCCTGGACGCCATGGAAGCGGCACTCCACAAAGGCCAGATCCCCGTCATTCTGATCAGCACCTGGCAACTGAATCGCAGCCGGGTACCTCACTGGGTAACCGTGTGTGCAATCGATGAGGATTTCGTTTACCTTCACGACCCGGAGATCGACACAGACGAAGGTGAAACCGTAGCAGATAAACAGTATCTGCCCATCGACAAGCGCGTGTTCAGCAAAATATCCAGCTATGGCCGCAATCAACCACTACAGGCAGCGGTGATTATCGGCCCCAAGCGGACATAATTAACCATTGCGGATTGCCGCTTCCTTAAGCTCAGAAATCTGGTCCCGCAATCTGGCGGCCGCCTCAAAGTCCAGTTCAGCAGCTGCTTTGTACATATCATCTTCCAGACTCGCCACTTCCTTGAGCAGGTCCTGTGGCGAGCGTTTTCTGGCCATAACCAGATAGTCTTCCGCATCTTCCGCAGCCTTTCTGTCTGCCCGATCAGCCTTACGGCGACCACGCGCGCCCACCGTTGCACCTTCCATGATATCCGCGATCTTTTTATTCAGCCCAGTAGGGGTAATACCGTGCTGCTCATTATGGGCTTGCTGCTTTTCCCTGCGACGCGCAGTTTCATCCAAAGCCCTCTGCATAGAACCGGTAATCCGGTCACCGTAAAGAATCGCTCTGCCATTTACGTTCCGGGCAGCCCGCCCAATAGTTTGAATCAGTGACCGTTCACTACGCAGGAAGCCTTCTTTATCCGCATCCAGAATGGCCACCAGAGAAACCTCTGGCATATCCAGCCCTTCCCGCAGCAGATTTATACCCACCAGGACATCAAACTCACCCCTACGTAGATCCCGAATAATTTCAACCCGCTCAACCGTATCGATATCTGAGTGCAGATAACGCACACGGATATCATGCTCCATCAGAAAGTCTGTCAGGTCTTCCGCCATTCGCTTAGTCAGCGTGGTAACCAAAACCCGCTCTTTAACAGCAACCGTGGCATGAATTTCAGACAGCAGATCATCCACTTGAGTAGACGCCGGCCGAACTTCGATATTGGGGTCCAGCAGACCTGTCGGCCGTACAACCTGTTCTACCACCTGCCCCGCATGTTCCGCCTCGTAATTACCTGGAGTGGCAGAGACAAAAATCATCTGGGGTGCAATCCGTTCCCACTCTTCAAAACGCATGGGGCGATTATCCAGCGCCGACGGCAACCGGAAACCATATTCCACCAATGTTTCCTTTCTTGAACGATCCCCCTTATACATGGCGCCAATTTGGGAAATTGTCACGTGGGATTCATCCACCACCAACAACGCATCAGGCGGAAGGTAATCAAACAAAGTAGGTGGCGGCGCCCCCGGTGCACGACCCGACAAATACCGGGAGTAGTTTTCGATACCGTTGCAGTATCCCAGCTCTAACATCATTTCAATATCATACCGGGTGCGTTCCTCAAGACGCTGAGCTTCAACCAACCGGTGATTATCCCGCAATTGCTTAAGCCGTTCATCCAGCTCAACTTTGATATGCTCAACAGCATCCAGCACTGTTTGCCGAGGAGTGACATAATGGGACTTCGGGTAAATCGTTACCCGGGGCACTCGCCGTATGACTTCTCCGGTCAGCGGATCGAAGTGACTGAGCTGCTCCACTTCGTCATCAAATAATTCAATGCGAATCGCTTCGCGCTCGGATTCTGCCGGAAATACATCAATAACATCCCCACGAACCCGATAATTCGCCCGATGGAATTCGACATCATTACGGGTGTACTGCAATTCAGCCAACCGGCGCAAAATCGCACGCTGATCAACAGGGTCGCCACGATCCAGATGGAGCATCATCTTCATGTAAGATTCAGGGTCACCCAGACCATAGATAGAAGACACAGAGGCCACAATAATGGCGTCTGGACGCTCCAGCAGCGCCTTGGTTGCCGACAAACGCATCTGTTCAATGTGCTCGTTAATGGATGCATCTTTTTCAATGAAGGTGTCAGACGACGGCACATAGGCTTCAGGCTGGTAATAATCGTAGTAAGACACGAAATATTCCACCGCGTTGTCCGGAAAAAACTCTTTAAACTCTCCGTACAACTGAGCTGCCAGGGTTTTGTTGTGGGCCATGACAATAGTCGGCCGCTGAACTTCCTGAATGACATTAGCAATGGTGAATGTCTTACCGGAACCGGTTACACCCAGCAAGGTCTGGTGAGCCAAACCGGAGTGAATACCATCGACCAGCGCTGCAATAGCTTTGGGCTGATCACCAGCCGGCTGATAGGGTGAATCAACACGAAACACTCCTTCTTTGGCGGCACGGGATGTTTTACTGGCCATAATTGACGACTAACCTCCGACAATCCGTAGTAGATCCAATGGCCACTACTTACAAGAAATTTAGCGATAGCGCTGCTTCATGATACCATCTGCACGATCGACGGCTGGGGGAAATTCAGCCAGGATGTCTGGCTCCTGCCCTGCCGATCGCAGCCCATAAGACGCAGCTTTAAGGAGCTCAAGTTTGGACCTTCAACTTTCCAGCCGAGTACAGGCGATCAAGCCTTCCCCCACCCTCGCAGTAACCAACAAAGCAGCGGAGCTACGTGCTGCTGGCCAGGACATTATAGGCCTGGGTGCTGGCGAGCCGGACTTCGATACCCCTGAACATATCAAACAGGCAGCTATTGAGGCCATCAACAACGGCCAGACCAAATACACTGCTGTAGATGGTACGCCCGCCCTGAAAAAAGCGATCATTGCGAAGTTCAAGCGTGACAACGGCCTGGAATACGAAGCCAATCAAATTTTGGTCTCCAGTGGAGGCAAGCAAAGCTTTTTCAACCTGGCACTGGCCACATTGAATGCTGGCGACGAAGCCATTATCCCAGCACCCTACTGGGTATCTTACCCGGATATGGTACTGGTTGCTGAAGGCAAACCGGTGATTATCGAAACCACCGTAGATACTCGCTTCAAGATCACCCCTGAGCAGCTTGAAAACGCCATCACTGAGCGTACCCGGCTGTTCGTAATCAACAGCCCCTCAAACCCCAGCGGCATGGCCTACTCATTAGAAGAACTCCAGGCTATAGGGGAAGTGCTGAAAAAACACCCGAACGTCATGATCGCCACTGACGATATGTACGAGCCAATCCTCTGGACTGGCAAGCCGTTCTGCAACATTCTGAATGCCTGCCCAGAGCTGTATGAGCGTACATTCGTACTGAATGGCGTTTCCAAGGCTTACTCGATGACAGGCTGGCGCATTGGCTACGCAGCAGGGCCAGCGAAAATCATCGGTGCCATGAAGAAGATTCAGTCTCAAAGCACATCTAACCCTTGCTCCATATCCCAGGCGGCCGCTGCTGCAGCTCTGGATGGTGACCAATCCTGTGTCGGGGAAATGGTTAAAGCATTCAAAGAGCGCCATGACTGGCTCGTAGGTGCACTGAATAAATTGCCAGGCGTTGAGTGCCCGTACGGAGACGGCACATTCTACGTGTTCCCGAGTTTCCAGGGAGCCATTGATGCGACGGATGGCGTAAACACTGACGTAGAGTTTGCTGAGAAGCTTCTGAGCGAAGCTGGCGTCGCTCTGGTCCCAGGCTCTGCATTTGGCAGCCCCGGCCATATGCGTCTGAGCTTTGCTACCAGCATGGACAATCTCAAGAAGGCCATTGAACGTTTAGAGAAAGCACTCGGCTAAATTTTTTAGTTGGGGGGTTGACGAGGCGGTATACCCAAATTAATATACGCGCCTCGTCACATGACGATGTTCCCCGATAGCTCAGTTGGTAGAGCAACGGACTGTTAATCCGTTTGTCCCTGGTTCGAGCCCAGGTCGGGGAGCCACTATTTCGAAAGCCCGCTAGTTCTATGAATCAGCGGGCTTTTTTGTGCGCTTCAGTTTGGAGTTTTAAGCCCAGAGAATGCCCGTCGGTTTTTAGCCGTCGCCTGAAAGGCTGCTCCCAAAACGCCGCCCTCAGCATACCCCACCCTGCTCCGCCAGCATTGCCGCCACTCACGGAACAGAATGTTAAGCCTTGATTCAGACCGAAATCACCTCAGCATGAATAGCATCCAGCGCGGCCAGAGGATCAATAGCCTGAGTAATCGGGCGGCCGATAACCAGGTAGTCGGAACCAGCCTTAAGGGCATCCGTAGGCGTCATGATGCGCTGTTGGTCGCCTTTGTCCCCTGACAGAGGACGAATACCAGGAGTAATGAGCTTAAACTCAGAACCCTGCTCAGACTTTAAACGAGGAGCTTCCTGAGCTGAGCACACCACACCGTCCAAACCACAATTCTTAGTCAGCCTAGCCAAACGAGAAACATGAACCTCAGCTGAGTCAGTGATTCCAATACCGAGCAAGTCATCATTAGACATGCTGGTCAGCACAGTAACTGCAATGAGCAGCGGTTTATCCGCGCCAAACTGCTCCAGACGATCGCGGCAGGCGACCATCATCTTTTCACCACCAGAGGCATGAACGTTCACCATCCATACCCCGAGGTCCGCCGCCGCCGCAACAGCAGCAGATGTCGTATTAGGAATATCGTGAAATTTCAGATCCAAAAAGACATCAAACCCGCGGCCCTGTAACAGCTTTACTAATTCAGGACCAGAACGGGTAAACAACTCCTTGCCAACCTTCAGACGGCATTTGGCCGGATCAAGCTTATCAACCAGAGCCAAAGCTGGATCTTGGGAGGGAAAGTCCAGAGCAACGATAATTTGGGGATCGTTAAGATTTTGCACAGTCGGTTTCCGAGTCAATAGATTAAAACGTTATTCTGCTTCCACACCCTGAATTGGCTGCACCGTTTCCCATTGCTTACAGCTTGGGCACAACCAGTGCAATTGCTGACCATCGAAGCCGCAACTCACACAGCGATAGACCGGACGATTCGCGAGAATCAGGTGGCCTATTCGACTTACCAGCCGCCCCTCATCAGTGCTCATGCCTTTTTCATAGCCAGCCAGTTCCACTAACCGCAACAAACCACGTACAGACGGACGAATTTCCAATTCTTGCCGAAGCAGCTCAATAGCTGCAGCACGGCTGGATGAACGCTCTACAGATTCTACCAGCGCAAGCAGTAAACTTGTGCTTGGATGCTGCTCATAAAGCTTTTTAAGCTTTTTAAACAAACGACCAACATCGCCATGCTCATGCTCCAGCTTCATCAGCCGATCAACTGCCTCCGGGCCAAACGCCGGATTCTGTTCAAAAACTTTCAGACTTTGATTTCCAGCTTCCCTGAAATTCCCCTGACGGACCTGAAGCTTCATTAACAACAGCGTTGCACGCACACAAGACGGGTCATACTCCAAAGCTTCCCGAAAGCGCTTCTGAGCCGTCCAGCGGTCGTCTTCCTTAAGAGCCAAATCTGCAAGCTCACAGGTAATGTATGCCAAGGTTTTAAACATCCCTGGATCTGCATCGGTTCTGGCGAGTGTCTTAGCAACACGCGCAGCTTTCTCCCACTCCTTTTCTTGCTGGTACAACTCAATGAGCTGACTGGCTGCACGACGACCATAATCGCGGTCGCCCATCAGCTCTTGAAATAGCGCTTCAGCCCTATCCAACAAACCGGCACCGAGATAATCCATCGCCAGTTCCAAAGTTACCTTCGGCGTGTAACGAGCAGGTAGTTCAGGGCGAGCAAGAAGGTTTTGGTGAATCAAGGTAGCGCGATCAGTCTCGCCTTTGTTGCGAAAGTGACTACCAATAGACAAATGAAGACTGACCGTATCTTTGTTGACCGGCAAAGATTGAACAAAGTTTTCAACGGCCTGATCGGAATAATTTGTAAACAGAAATTGCAGACGATCTTTTACAGACTCTTCATCAGAAATAGACTTACGAGAGCGCCGATACGAACTTCCAAACCGCCCTAACAGCCAGCCAAGCGCTACCGCTACCGTCAAAAGCAGCCAGTTAAACACTATTTCCATTAAAGTGCCTGGTCGTTCTGGGCCCTGGATTTCTCTAGCGCTTGCTCTGCACGATCAAGCTGCTTTTTGAGGCTACGCTGTGAAACCGATGAACGAAAAGTGCCGATCATTGTTAGCAAAATTCCGGTTAGCGCACCAATAACGAAAGACAGGATAATCCAGACTGCGACGCCATGGGGCTGAGTTTCGAACAGCAGGAAATTGAGAGATACCGCCATCTGATTATTCAGGGAGAACACCAGCGCTAAAAGTATCAGAACCAGAACCAAAACTATTAAAAGAATTTTCTGTAGTCCTGCCATGTTGCCTACGCTCCAGACGGGCTTTTTACCCGAATTTTCGGTGTTCTTTAATTAACCCGGAACAGGGTTTCAAAAACCCTTTTTCAAACTATCGTTGACCTGTTCTCTTAACTCTTTCCCAGGTTTAAAGTGAGGTACATACTTTGCCGGCAGTTGAACAGCTTCACCTGTCTTAGGGTTACGTCCGGTCCGAGCCTCCCTGTGATGCAGGGAAAAACTACCAAACCCTCTGATCTCAATTCGCTGACCATCCGACAAAGCCTGAGACATATGCTCAATAATGGTCTTTACAGCCAACTCAACATCTTTAACGGAAAGCTGCGTCTGCTTTGATGCAACCAATTCTACCAGTTCGGACTTCGTCATGAGGCATTTCCCTCTGTCATTATTATTCCGCAGTTAAATGCCGGATTCCAATGACTATAGTTTAGCCAAACCAGAAAAAAACACAAAAAAAACGGGCTCTTAGAGCCCGTTTTTTTGACACCAACCAGACATTTAGTCTTTATTGGCGTTCTGCTGCTGCATCTGTTCCTTGATAAGGTCACCAATAGTGGTGGCACCAGAGGATTCTGCAGTCTTGCTACGTACGTTATCAAGAGCCTGCTTGTCATCCTCAACATCTTTGGACTTAACAGACAGGTTGATTACGCGATTCTTACGGTCGATGCTGATGATCTTCGCTTCAACTTCATCGCCTTCTTTCAGGACGTTGCGTGCGTCTTCAACGCGATCACGACTGATTTCGGAAGCTTTCAGAACCGCTTCAACTTCTTCGTTCAGGGCAATGGTGGCGCCTTTGGCATCAACCGCAGAAACCGTACCCTTAACGATGGAGCCCTTATCGTTCAACTGAACGAACTCAGCGAACGGATCGCTTTCCAGCTGCTTGATACCCAGAGAGATACGCTCACGCTCTGGATCAACAGACAGAATAACGGTTTCAACTTCGTCGCCCTTCTTGTATTCACGAACGGCTTCTTCGCCAGTTTCATTCCAGCTGATGTCAGACAGATGAACCAGACCGTCAATTCCGCCATCCAGACCGATAAAGATACCAAAGTCAGTGATTGACTTGATCTTACCGGAGATGCGATCACCCTTGTTGAAGTTACCGGAGAAATCTTCCCATGGGTTAGAAACACACTGCTTGATACCCAGAGAAATACGACGACGCTCTTCGTCGATATCCAGAATCATTACTTCAACTTCATCGCCCACCTGAACAACTTTAGACGGGTGAATATTCTTGTTAGTCCAATCCATTTCAGATACGTGAACCAGACCTTCAACACCTTCTTCCAGCTCAGCAAAGCAGCCGTAGTCAGTCAGGTTGGTAACACGAGCAGTTACACGGGCGTTTTCTGGGTAACGAGCCTTGATTTCTACCCACGGATCTTCGCCCAGCTGTTTCAGTCCCAGAGAAACACGGTTGCGCTCACGGTCAAACTTCAGGACTTTAACATTGATTTCATCACCCACATTCACGATTTCGCTCGGGTGCTTAATGCGCTTCCAGGCCATATCAGTGATGTGCAGCAAGCCATCGACACCGCCCAGATCTACGAATGCACCGTAGTCGGTCAGGTTTTTGACGATACCTTTGATTTCCAGACCTTCGGTCAGAGTTTCCAGCAGAGCTTCACGTTGCTCGCTGTTTTCAGCTTCCAGAACGGCGCGGCGAGAGACAACCACGTTGTTACGCTTCTGGTCCAGCTTAATAACTTTGAACTCAAGTTCTTTGTTCTCCAGGTGCGCAGTATCGCGAACCGGACGAACATCTACCAGAGAACCTGGCAGGAAGGCACGGATACCAGCCAGATCAACAGTGAAACCACCTTTGACCTTGCCGTTAATGATACCTTTAACAACTTCTTCAGCTTCGAAGGACTTCTCAAGAACCTTCCATGCTTCAGCGCGTTTAGCCTTCTCACGGGACAGACGAGTTTCACCGAAACCGTCCTCAACAGCGTCGAGAGCTACATCGACTACGTCGCCGATTTGTACTTCCAACTCGCCTTTTTCGTTCAGGAACTGGGAGGCGGGGATAACACCTTCGGACTTCAGCCCGGCGTTAACTGTGACCCAGTCGTTATCAACATCAACTACGGTTCCCTGTACAATGGAACCTGGCTGCATGTCGATTTCTTTCAAACTTTCTTCGAAAAGATCCGCAAAGCTCTCGCTCATTATGTGCCCTATATGATCAACGCAAGTATGCTCCGTGCCGCCAGCAACACGGTCTGTTAGTGTTTTCCGAAGTCAGCCTGCGGCTGGCAATTTTATGCTGAATCCGGCTTTCCAATGACGAAAAGGTGCCATCAGGCCTGACCCGCCAGGGCCATACACCTGTTTAACACCTCTTCTATACTCAAACCTGTAGAATCAATGACTTGCGCATCATCTGCAGGTTTGAGAGGGGCCGCAGAACGATTCATGTCCCGTTCGTCACGCACCCGTATCTCGTCTAAAACGGCGTCAATGTTAACATCGACCCCCGCTCCCTTCAACTGATTGTACCGACGACGGGCCCGCTCTTCCGCGCTTGCCGTCAGAAAAACCTTCACCGGCGCATCGGGAAAAACCACGGTTCCCATGTCGCGACCATCAGCCACCAGGCCAGGAGCTTGCCTGAAGTCGCGCTGGCGCTGGAGTAAGGCATCTCGAACTGACTGCATAACGGCGACCCGTGAAGCATTATCCCCACAGGCTTCTGTACGAATTTCAGAAGTCACGTCCTCTCCGGCTAACACCACCCGTACCGGCTGACCATCCTCGCCCGGCTCGAAGGCCACATCCAGAGTTGCAGCCACTTCTGCCAGCCCGGACTCATCATCTAACGACACACCCTGCCGAATAGCCGCCAGAGCCGTTAACCGATACAAAGCACCACTATCCAGCAAGTGCCAACCAAGTTTACGAGCCAACATCTGAGTTATCGTGCCTTTACCGGCGCCGCCAGGGCCATCTACAGTAATAACCGGTGCCTTGCTGTCTGCCATCAGGAATTGCCTTCTGTACGAATCTTAAAACCGGTTTGTTTTGCCAGCTCAACAAAGTCGGGGAACGACGTAGTGACATTGGAGCAGTCATTGATTGTGATCGGACCGGTTGCCCGCAATGAAGCCACAGCAAAAGACATGGAAATCCGGTGGTCCTCGTGACTTTCAACCGTGCCTGAGCCGATCGTCTGTCCACCCTCAATAATAATACCGTCTGGCGTAACAGTCGTCTCGACACCCAGAGCTGCCAGGCCATCTGCCATCACCTGAATACGGTCACTCTCTTTAACCCGCAACTCTTCCGCTCCAGTCAGCACTGTTCGGCCTCTGGCGCAGGTTGCAGCAATAAACAACACCGGAAATTCATCGATCGCCAATGGCACCTGATCTTCCGGAATATCGATCCCCTGCAGCTCCGCAGAACGTACACGAAGATCTGCGACCGGCTCACCACCAATTACACGTTCTTCCAGCACCTCAATATCAGCGCCCATCTGGCGAAGAATATTGATAACACCAACACGAGTCGGGTTCATACCCACATGACGCAAAGTCAGGTCAGAGCCCGGCGCAATAGTGGCGGCAACCAAAAAGAAGGCGGCGGACGAAATATCGGCTGGCACATCAATCGTGCAAGCTGAAAGCTTTCCTCCACCGGTGACACTCGCGGTTGCTCCGCTACGCTGCACATCGTAACCAAAGCCTTTAAGCATGCGCTCTGTATGGTCACGGGTTGGTGCAGGCTCTGTAACCGATGTTGTACCATCCGCATAAAGCCCGGCGAGCAACAAGCAGGATTTAACCTGAGCACTGGCCACCGGCATATCGTAATGAATACCAGTAAGCGCCTGGCCGCCGCGAATTTTTAAAGGCGGGCGCCCACCATCTGCGGTCTCAATCACTGCCCCCATGGCCCGTAGCGGATCAGCAACGCGGCCCATCGGGCGCTTGGATAAACTGGAATCACCCGCCAACTCTGAATCAAATGGCTGAGCCGCGAGCAAACCAGCAAACAGACGCATTCCTGTACCGGAATTACCCAAATAGAGAGGACCTCTCGGCGCTTGCAGACCATTCATGCCTACACCATGAATCCGAACCTGGCCGTTTTCCGGCCCTTCGATGGTAACGCCCATATCCCGGAAGGCCTGGAGAGTCGCAAGACTGTCTTCACCTTCGAGAAAACCCTTAACTTCCGTCACGCCTTCGGCCAGAGCACCCAGCATAATCGACCGATGAGAGATAGACTTGTCTCCCGGAACCCGAATGTCACCTCGAACGGAACCGCCGGGCTGCATATGAAAGATAACTTGCTGATCACTATTGTTAGTCACGTACGCCTGCCCCGAAAGCATCTTCGTAAAATGTTCGCGCGCCGCCTTGGCGCGACTGAAAACCCGGAGCAGAGTTGCCCCATCACCTTCTGCGATGGCGCCCCGGAGCTCTCCCAAATCCTGGGTAAAATGGTCAATCACGCGAAGTACTGCATCGCGGTTTGACAGAAAAATGTCGTGCCACATTACGGGATCACTGGCAGCTATGCGCGTAAAATCCCGAAACCCACCGGCAGCGTACCGGAAGATATCCATATTCTCGTCTTCGCCGGCCAGTGTATCGACCAGGGAGAATGCAATGAGATGTGGCAGGTGGCTTGTAGCAGCAAGCACTTCATCGTGATATGCCACAGACATGGTCAGCACAGTTGCACCAGTGCCTTCCCATAAAACTTTAAGGCGAGCCAAGCTGTCCGCATCGGCATTGTCTGCAGGGGTAAGAATCACTTTGTGTCTGGAAAACAGCTCCGGATTGGCGGCACGAATACCGCTTTTTTCAGAACCCGCAATAGGGTGCCCCGGAATCACTCTTGGCGGCATTCCACCAAAAACAGCTTTTACATCTGCCGCAAAACTGGTTTTAGTGCTACCCACATCAGACAATACCGTGTCCTGACCTAACCACGGGCGAATCTGTTCCAATACGGTACGAGTCGCCCGCACTGGTACAGCCAGCACAACCAGATCACTCCCTTTGACGGCAGCTTCCAAACTTGGTGCGGCTTCGTCAATGACACCAAGATCAACCCCCAGCGCAAGCTCATCAGACCGCTGATCAAACCCAACCACAGATTCAGCCAATCTACCTTTACGGATAGCGCTAGCCAAAGAGCCTCCAATCAGGCCCAGGCCGATGATAGCAACACGCCTGAAAAGAGGCTGACGATCCGCCACGTTAGCTACCCTGCCCTACAGACTGCAAAGCTTTGGACAGTGCAACCAGAAAACGTTCATTTTCTTCCGGTAAGCCGACAGAAACTCTTAAGTGGCGAGGCATGCCGTAGCCAGCAACCGGACGAACAATCACGCCATGACTCAATAATGCCTGATAAACATCAGCTGCCTGTTCTCCAACATCTACTGCAACGAAGTTGCCAACCGATGGAATATAAGGCAGCCCGATTCGATCGAAACCTTCCGACAACTGGCGCAGCCCGGCTTTATTTACTTCGCGCGAACGATTCAGATAAGCCTCGTCTTCAAGAACCGCTGAAGCTGCCGCCAACGCAACCGAGTTGACATTGAAGGGCTGGCGAACGCGATTCAAAATATCAGCAATTTCAGGAGAACTAATACTGTAACCCACTCTGAGTGCAGCCAGCCCCCAGGCTTTGGAGAAAGTACGGCAGACAATCAGGTTCGGGAACCGGTTAAGCAGACGGATACCGTCCGGAAATTCATCGCCGGTCAGGTATTCGCAGTAAGCTTCATCCAGGACAACCAATACGCGTTCTGGAATACGCTCCAAAAAAGCCTCAAGAGCTACAGCATCATGTACGGTGCCTGTAGGGTTGTTGGGATTGGCAACAAAGATCAGCTTTGTTCGTTCATTGACTGCCGCCGACATGGCATCAAGATCGTGCCCCCACTCTTTAGCAGGTACCGAAACACTTTTGGCACCAATAGCCTGAGTAACCAGAGGATAAACGGCGAAGGCATATTGAGAAAAAATCACTTCACTGTCAGGGCCGACAAAACAGCGAGCCACTACTTCCAACAAATCATTGGAACCATTACCCAGCGTGATCTGACTCATTGGTACGCCAAACCGTTTCGACAGCGCCTGTTTCAACTCAAAACCGTTGCCATCAGGGTACAAACAGGACTCTTCCAAAGCTTTGCGCGCCGCAGCCAGCGCTACCTCACTCGGCCCCAAAGGATTTTCATTGCTGGCCAGCTTGATGATCTCCCCTGGATTCAGCCCCAACTCACGAGCAAGTTCTTCAATGGGTTTTCCGGGCTGATAAGGAGACAGAGCCTGAACACTTTTAACCGCAAGACTCTGATAATCCAGTGCCATTCAATATTCCTCCAGGTCAAATCAATCTGAGCTTAAAGCACGCCAATGGGGTAGGAACCCAAACGCTTCAATTCCACGGCTTCTTCGTCAATTTCAGACAACACTTTACGCGCAAGCTCATCCTCCATGTGCCCCTCAAAATCGATATAGAACACATAAGCCCAAGTGCCGCTGGGTGAGGGTCTCGTCTCAATACGAGTCAGGCTGATTCCTTCACGATGAAACGGTTCCAACAATTGGTACAACGCGCCTGGCTTGTTGCGCATGGAAACCAGAATGGAAGACTTGTCATGACCGCTCGCCTCAACCTCTTCACGCCCGATAATCAGGAAACGGGTGGTGTTGTCAGGGCGATCCTCAATGCTGTTAGACAGCTTTTCCAAACCGTACAGCTCAGCAGCCATATCGCCGGCAATTGCAACCGAACCAGGCTCTTCCGCAGCACGACGTGCTGCTTCAGCGTTGCTGGAGACCGTGATTCGCTCAATGCCAGCACGGTGTGTATCCAACCACTGCCGACACTGGGCAAAAGACTGCTGGTGAGAGTAAATACGGGTGACCTCGGCATCTTTAAACTTTGGAGATACCAGCAAATGGTGGTGGATACGCAGTTGCACTTCACCGCAAATTTTCAGCGGCGAAGACATGAACATATCCAGAGTATGGTTAACCATACCTTCCGTGGAGTTCTCTACCGGTACAACCCCGTAATGCGCGGAGCCCGACTCGACCTCACGAAACACGGCATCAATAGCCGGCATCGGCACACTGATAACAGAGTGCCCAAAATGCTTGAGGGCTGCCGCCTGAGTAAATGTGCCTAATGGCCCGAGGAAAGCAATATGCATCGGTTTCTCAAGCGCCAGACAGGCAGACATGATCTCACGGAACAACCGAGCCATTTCCTCGGCAGGCAACGGGCCGGGATTTTCTTCTTTAATCCGACGGAGAACCTGAGCTTCCCGTTCAGGACGATAAAAAAACACATCCTGCCCGGGGTTCGCAGCCATTTTCACATGAGCCACTTCCTGAGCGCACGCGGCTCTGGCGCTGATCAGCTTCATAATTTGCTGATCAAGGCTGTCGATTTCGTCCCTAAGTTCGCTCAGGCGAGCCTTCTCATCCGTCATGATCAGCCCCGCTCCTTCGCAAATTCAGCCATGTACTGAATCAGCGCATCGACACCAGCTTCTGACATGGCGTTATACAAACTTGCACGCATACCACCAACAGAGCGGTGCCCCTGAAGGTTCAGCAGGCCACGAGCCTCTGCACCTTTCAGGAATTCAGCATTAAGAGCATCGTCAGCTAAAGTGAACGGCACATTCATCCAGGAGCGGAAACGCGGATCAACAGGGTTCGCGTAGAAATCATTGTTATCAATAAAACCATATAGTTTGCTGGCTTTACGGGCATTTATCTCGCCCATAGCTTTTACGCCACCCTGCTCTTTCAGCCACTTAAATACCAAACCAGCGAGATACCAGGAGTAAGTCGCTGGCGTGTTGTACATAGAGCCGTTGTCAGCGATGACCTGATAATTCATCATCGTCGGCGTCTCCTTACGGGCTTTACCCAGCAAGTCTTTACGGATAATCACCACAACCAGCCCTGAGGGCCCGATGTTCTTTTGGGCTCCAGCGTAAATCAAACCGAACTTTGAGACGTCTACCGGACGAGACAAAATGGTCGAAGACATATCGGCCACCAGCGGTACAGAACCGCTGTCAGGCACAAAGTCATACTCCAGGCCACCAATGGTTTCGTTAGGTGTGTAATGCAGGTAGGCCGCATCGGCCCGGGTGTTCCAGGTCGACGGATCAGGAATCGTGGTAAAACCGGAGTCTTCCGAGCTGGCTACGATATTCACATCTCCGAAGCGCTTGGCTTCGGAGATAGCTTTCTTGGACCATATACCTGTATTCACATAATCCGCAGTCTCGTTCTCAGCCATCAGGTTCAGCGGAATCGTCGAGAATTGACTGGATGCTCCACCCTGCATGAAGAGTACGGCGTAATCATCTGAAATTCCTGCAAGTTCTCTCAGATCCTTCTCTGCAGTTTCAGCAATGGACACAAAGTCATCGCTGCGATGACTCATTTCCATTACCGACATGCCGGTACCACGCCAATCCAGCATTTCACTTTGAGCCTGCTTCAATACGGCTTCCGGCAAAGTAGCCGGACCGGCACAAAAATTAAACGCCCTGCTCATTCTTCGTTTTCCTCGCCTTCTGCGTCCACGTCCGCATCAGTGTCTGTATTTGTTTCGACATCAGTATCGGCGTCAACAGCTTCATCAGCACTGACATCTACGTCGTCATCATCGGATTCCGCAATTCGCTCAACACCAACAAGACGCTCGTCCTCCTGAGCCAGACGAATCAAGCGAACCCCCTGAGTGTTACGACTGAGAACCGATACTTCATCCGCACGGGTACGCACAAGCGTGCCCTTATCGGAAATCAGCATCATTTCGTCGCCTTCAAACAACTGCAATGCAGTCACCAGGTTGCCGTTTCGCTCCGAGCACTGCATGGCAATAACACCCTGGCTGCCACGACTATAGGCCGGAAACTCATCAATAGACGTACGCTTACCATAACCGTGCTCACTGGCGGTCAGGAGAACGCCACCTTCCTGCGGGATAATCAGCGACACCACATGGTGGCCTTCCGGCATTTTGATGCCTCGCACACCACGGGCTGTCCGACTCATAGGACGCACCTGATCTTCGCTGAACCGCACACCTTTACCTGCGGAGGAGAACAGCATGATTTCTGCATCACCATTCGTTATTGCTGCGCCCACCAAAGTGTCGCCTTCATCCAGATTCAGAGCGATTAAGCCGCTGCTACGCGGGCGGGAGAAGTTTGTCAGAGGCGTTTTCTTGACGACACCAGCCGATGTTGCCATCAGTACAAACTGGTCTTCAGGATAATCACGAACCGGCAAGAACGTAGTGATACGTTCATCAGCTTCCAGCGGCAAGATGTTAACCATTGGGCGGCCACGGGAACCACGACTGCCACGGGGGATTTCGAACACCCGCAACCAATACACCTTGCCACGGTTAGAGAAGCACAGAATGGTGTCGTGGGAGTTCGCCACCAAGAGTTTTTCGATAAAGTCTTCATCTTTCATGGCTGTCGCGGCTTTACCACGCCCACCACGGCGCTGGGCCTGATAATCTTCTACTGCCTGGGTTTTCGCGTAACCGGTATGGGAAATAGTGACCACCAGGTCTTCTTCATCAATCAGGTCAGCGATGGTCAGGTCGCGCTGGGAACTGGTAATTTCAGTACGGCGTTCATCACCAAACTCGGCAACTACCGCTTCCAGCTCTTCACGGATCACCGCCATCAAACGATCCGGGTCGCCAAGAATTTCCAGCAAACCCGCAATTTTCTCCAGAATTTCTTTGTATTCGTTCTGAAGTTTTTCAGTTTCCAGACCAGTCAGGCGATGCAGACGCATATCCAAAATCGCCTGAGTTTGCTCAGGAGACATATAATACAAGCCGTCACGCAGTCCGTAGATTTCCGGCAGGTCGTCAGGGCGACAAGCATCCTCACCTGCGCGCTCCAGCATGGCCAGAACGTTACCAGGAGCCCATCCCCGGGCCATCAGTTTCTCTTTCGCTTCTACCGACGTAGGCGAAGACTTGATCAGCTCAATCATCTCATCAATGTTGGCCAGCGCTACGGTCAGACCTTCAAGGATATGGCCGCGCTCTCGAGCCTTACGCAACTCAAAGATGGTCCGGCGAGTCACCACTTCACGGCGGTGGCGAACAAACGCATCGAGCATTTCTTTCAGATTCAGGGTCTTTGGTTCGCCGTTAATCAGGGCGACCATATTGATCCCGAACACTGTCTGAAGCTGGGTCTGAGCGAACAGATTGTTGACTACAACTTCCGGGTTTTCTCCGCGACGAAGTTCAATAACTACCCGAATACCTTCCTTGTTGGACTCATCTCGCAGCTCAGAGATGCCCTCAAGACGCTTTTCTTTCACCAGCTCGGCAATCTTCTCGATCAGACGAGCCTTATTCAGCTGGTAAGGCAGTTCCGTGATAATAACGGCATCACGATTGGTTTTATTATCGTGTTCAATCTCATGGCGAGCACGAATATAGATACGACCCCGGCCCGTGCGATAAGCTTCTACGATACCTGCACGGCCATTAATAATGCCCTCCGTCGGAAAATCCGGGCCCGGAATAAACTCCATCAACTCATCGATGGACAGGTCAGGGTTTTCAATCAACGCCAGACAACCATTAACCACTTCGGTCAGGTTGTGAGGGGGAATATTAGTTGCCATACCAACAGCGATACCAGACGAGCCATTAACCAGCAGGTTCGGTACGCGGGTAGGCATAACTTCCGGAATCCGCTCGGAACCGTCATAGTTATCGACGAAATCGACCGTTTCTTTTTCAAGGTCAGCCAACAGTGAATGAGCCAGCTTCTCCATACGGATTTCGGTGTAACGCATTGCCGCCGCGTTATCGCCGTCAATGGAACCGAAGTTACCCTGACCGTCGACCAGCGGATACCGCAAGGAGAACGGCTGAGCCATACGAACGATGGTGTCGTATACAGCAGAGTCACCGTGAGGGTGATATTTACCGATAACATCACCCACCACACGGGCAGACTTCTTGTAGGCCTTGTTCCAGTCGTTGTTCAGCTCGGACATAGCGAACAGAACACGACGGTGAACCGGCTTGAGGCCATCCCGCACGTCAGGAAGCGCTCGCCCAACGATTACGCTCATGGCGTAGTCCAGGTAAGACTGCTTCAGTTCATCTTCAATATTGACTGGCAGGATCTCTTTGGCTAACTCACCCATCGAGAAAGGTTCCTTTGCGTTATCTGGAAGTCGTCCCGGGACCGTTTCCGGGCCCCGTCTTTATTCTTTAGTAAGCCACCTAGCATACCACAGTCCAAACTGGCCCGGGGTAGCTGTCATGACTCGTTAATCAAACACTACAGTCTTGTTTTCGTAGGTAATCACGCGATCTTCAACATGAGATCGAAGCCCTCGCGCCAAAACGTTCTTTTCAACGTCCTTACCCAGGCGAACCATGTCTTCTATCGAGTCTCTGTGACTGATACGAATCACGTCTTGCTCAATAATCGGACCTTCATCAAGGTCTTGAGTTACATAATGGCAAGTGGCACCAATTAGCTTCACACCACGACTGTATGCCTGGTGATAAGGCCGGGCACCGGCAAAAGAAGGCAGAAAGCTGTGGTGAATATTAATCACCTTACCTGCATACTTCTCACACAATTCCGGTGGCAGGATCTGCATGTAACGCGCCAGCACGATCACATCCGCCTCGTACTGACCGAGCAATTCTTCAATCTGGGCAAACGCTTCGGCCTTATTCTCCTTACTCACAGGAATATGGTGATAAGGAATGTTATGCCACTCGACCATCCGCCGAAGATCGTCATGATTCGAGATCACAGCCACCATTTCAGCATTCAGCTCTTTACTGTGCCAGCGGTGTAAAAGGTCGGCGATGCAATGCGACTCTTTACTGCACATCAGCACTACCCGCTTTGGGCGGGCAGAGTCAGCAATGTGCCAGCGCATATTGAATTCCCGGGCAATCGGTTCAAAAGCCGCACGAAACTGATCCAAACCGAACGGTATCGACTCGGCCTTGATCTGGTGCCGCATGAAGAACCAGCCGGACTGGGTATCTGAATGATGGCTCGCCTCGGTAATCCAGCCATTATAGGTGGACAGGAAATTACTCACCTTGGCAACAATCCCCACCCTGTCCGGGCAGGAAATAACAAGACGATAGGTATGCTCCATTAAGCCATTCCTTAACTAAAATCCGGGAAAGCGGATGCGATAAAAAACCATAAGCGAGTGCTTATGACGGAATATCAGTACGCACCTATAAAAATAGACCGGCTATGATAGCCTATCTGGCAGCCAGAAACGAGGAACCTCATGTTAGACACAGTGATCCACAGCCCCACAACAAAACTCTCCTCAAAGCGCCTGTGGAGCCTGACACTAACACTGGTAATAACATTATCGACAACAACGTCGCACGCCAGTAATCCGGCCATTCTGGAGGGTGAACGTTTTCACCCTGCCCAAGGCAACCACGGCATGGTTGCCAGCAGCCACACTCTCGCGACAGAAATAGCGTTGAACGTTCTCAAAAGTGGCGGCAACGCCATTGATGCGGCAGTGACAGCCGGCTTTGCCCTTGCTGTCACTCAGCCACGCTCGGGCAACATTGGCGGTGGCGGCTTCTTACTGTACGCCCCCGGCAACGGTGAGCCCCCAGAAGCCATTGACTACCGTGAAACCGCGCCAGCTTCAGCTACCGAAACCATGTTTCAGGACAGCGAAGGCAACGCTGTTAATGAACTGAGTCGTTTTAGCCACAAAGCGGCAGGCGTACCAGGCACCGTTGCGGGGCTGGCCGTTGCTCTTGAGCGCCATGGCACTCTTTCCCTGAGCGAAGCACTTGCGCCAGCCATTCAGTTAGCCAGAGATGGTTTTGTCGTGCCACGCCGTTTTTCCGAGGGACTGGAGCAAGCGGCAGAGCGATTACAACGCTGGCCTGCCACCAACGCCACATTTTATAAAGAGAATGGCTTGCCCCCTCAACCCGGAGACGTTTTCAGACAGCCCGACCTGGCAGCCACCCTTCAGCGCATCTCTGATCAGGGCACTAAAGGCTTTTACGAAGGTGAAACGGCCCGTCTAATTGTTGATGAAATGCAACGCCATGATGGTCTCATCACGCTCAACGATCTAAAAAACTACCGACCGGTCATCCGCCAACCGGTTCATGGCACGTATCGCAACCATGACATCTACTCCATGTCCCCCCCCTCGTCCGGGGGGGTGCATATTGTTCAGATCCTTAACATCCTGGAAGGCTACCCGATCGGAGAAATGGGTCACAATTCAGCCAGCACTATCCACCATATGGCCGAAGCCATGAAACTGGCCTACGCTGACCGCTCTCAATATCTCGGCGACACAGACTATGTAGACGTTCCGCTAAAAGGCCTGACCAGCAAGGTATACGGCCAGGCCCTCAGAAAAAACATCAACCCGGACAAAGCGCGCCCCTCCCTCGATATCAGACATGGCGAACCCACTGCCTGGGAAAGTCCTGAAACAACGCACTTCTCAGTGGTTGATCGCTGGGGCAATGCTGTTTCCAACACCTACACCATCAATTTCAGCTATGGCTCTGGTATTACCGTGGCCGGCGCGGGCTTTCTACTCAATAATGAAATGGATGATTTCAGTGCCAAGCCCGGCACACCCAACGCTTACGGGCTCATTGGCGGCGAAGCCAACAAGATCGAACCCGGAAAACGTATGCTCAGCTCTATGTCACCCACCATTGTTCGTAAAGATGGGCGTAACTTTCTGGTGACCGGCAGCCCCGGCGGTTCGCGCATCATCACCACAACCCTGCAAGTGGTGATGAACGTTATCGATCACAATATGAATATACAAACAGCTGTAAATGCTCCTCGTATTCATCACCAATGGTTGCCTGACGAAATACGCATAGAACAAGGCATCAGTCCGGACACCATCAAATTACTGGAAGCCCGCGGCCATAAAATAAAGACCAGCACCGCAATGGGGGCCATTCAGAGTATTATGATTGGTAAAGACGGCACCCTATACGGCGGAGCAGACCCACGACGCAGCACTTCATCAGCTATGGGCTATTAACAGAGCAAGGTAAAAGTAATGGAACCTGAACAACACAATAAAGACCAAAGCCCGCAACCGGCTCTTCCTAATCAATATTCATTTTTATGGTTGAGCGCCGTTATTTTCCTGATTTTTCTCTGGCTTCAGGACAGCGGCCAACAACAACAAAAAGATCTCGCTTACTCCGAATTCAAAGAAGCCGTCCTGAACGATCAGATCGCAGAGGTAACGCTCCAGAATGAAGTGATCCGCGGCCAGTTCAGCGATTCGGGGGCCGTCAGTTTCAGTTCCGACACAGGCCCGTCTGCCACCCGGTTTATAACCATTCGCCCTCCGGTTGAAGACCAGGACCTGCTACCAATGCTTGAGCAACATGACGTTATCGTCCGGGGCGCGGCCTCCGGCCGCCCTTGGTGGCAAGAGCTCATTCTGGGCTTCATGCCTTGGATTTTATTGCTGGCATTGATGTTCTGGTTCTGGGGCGCAGCTCAAAAGCGAATGACTCAGGGTGGCGGGCCTTTCGAATATGCAAAATCCAGAGCCCGTCGGGCTCGTAAAGAAACCTCTACAACAACGCTCGATGATGTTGCCGGTATTGAATCCGCCAAACGGGATATTGCTGAGATTATCGACTTCCTGAAATCTCCGGACAAATATCACAAGCTGGGCGCGACCATGCCCAGAGGCGTACTTTTAGTTGGCCCGCCAGGCACAGGTAAAACCCTGTTGGCCAGAGCCATTGCAGGAGAAGCTGAAGTGCCTTTCTTCAGCATCAGCGCATCAGAGTTTATAGAAATGTTTGTCGGCGTTGGCGCGGCTCGGGTTCGGGACATGTTCCAGAACGCTCGCAAGGAGGCTCCCTCCCTGATTTTTATCGACGAACTGGACGCTATCGGCCGGTCACGAGGCGCCGGCATGGGGGGGGGACATGATGAGCGTGAACAGACCCTGAACCAGATTCTGACTGAAATGGACGGTTTTGAAACCCATGAGAACGTCCTTGTGCTGGCGGCCACCAACCGGCCAGATGTCCTGGACTCTGCCCTGCTTCGGCCTGGACGATTTGACCGCAAAATCACCCTCGACCGCCCCCATAAAGAAGCACGGGAAGCCATACTGAAAGTACACGTTCGCAAGGTACCACTGGCAACCGATGTTGATCTGAAGCAGTTGTCTGCCCGAACAACCGGTTTCTCCGGTGCAGACCTTAAAAACCTGGTGAACGAGGCTGCGCTAGCGGCCGCAAGAGAAAACCTGAACGAGGTGACTGCTCATTGTTTTGACGTCGCCCGGGACCGGATTATTCTTGGGGAAAAGAGGGATATCCATCTCCCGCCTCAGGAACGAGAAGCGGTGGCCTACCATGAGTGCGGGCATGCAATCATGGCCTACTACATGCCCAAAGCAGATCCACTCACCAAAGTAACCATCATTCCCCACGGCATGGCGATGGGCGTAACCGAACAAACCCCACGGGAAGATCATTACAGCTATACCGAAAGCTACCTGAAAGACCGCATTAAGGTCATGCTGGGCGGCCGGTGCGCAGAAAAGCTTATATATGGGGAAGTAAGCACTGGCGCCCAGAACGATCTAAAAGAAGCCACCACTCTAATCCGCAAAATGATTGGCCAATGGGGCATGAGCGAAAAAATAGGTCCATTAGGCCTCAGTATTGGTGAAGAACATGTCTTCCTCGGACGGGACATGGGCCTCCCGAGAGAGTTCAGTGAAAAGATGGCTGAGAAGATCGATACTGAAATTCAGTCCCAGCTTCAGGCCCTGGAAAAGGCCACTGGCGACTTTCTGAGCGAACACCGTACCCAACTGGAAAACCTGGCCGCAGCTGTATTAGAGCGAGAGACGTTAACGGCGAAGGAAATCGAAGAAGTTCTGCACGACAGGCCAGCTCAAGCAACCGGCTAACTACCGGTGTCCTGATCAAGGTATGGCACAACAGCGAACGCCTGTAAGCTACGGGGTCACTATCACCGGCAAATCGAGCGCAGCCAGAAAGTGTTCTGCCCCGGGCTCACAAAGCAGTGCGCATCGTCGGCTGAGCACCAGTTGCGACGCTCTTTCCTTCCGCAGAATCTGTGTGACAGTCTCAGGGTCTGTGGCCGGGAGCTGTTGCACCCGAACCTCGGAGTCAGGCACACCAATACTCCGTTTCAGTGAAGCCAGAGACGCCTTCGACAAACTGGACGCAGGTCCCAAAAGCACTGTCACTGGCTGGCCAGCCCCCCTGACCACATCTGCAGCAGCCTTGGCTGCACGGTGATTTGCGTCTTCATGATCGTTGAGAAAAACGACGATTCTACTCTGAGGCGTCGCTTGTTTTTCACACCACAACAACAACCTCGCCGGCGATTTGCGCAGCAAGCCCCTGGCGGTGGAGCCCAGCCGTGCGTCTGGCGCCGACCAGCCAACACGTCCAAGAACCAGCAAGTCCTCCGGCTCTGTCAGCGCCAGAACTTCTTCAACAACCCGACCTCGTGCAACACTCAGGGTAGACCGGACACCTTGTTGAGCCACAGCACTTTCGAGAGCTCGACGTGCCTGGTTTGCCAACCTTTGCATTCGCCGCTCCAGCTCGGCCACACTGACCGGCCGACTGACCCCGGAAACTGACCCCACCTCACAACTGAAACCATAGCCCGCGCTGCGCAGAATGTTCAGTTCTTCAACAAACACGCCCTGCACCTCAGTGCCTGTGCGAGCAGCGATTTCCACCGCCGCATCTAATGCAGCAAGGCTCATTCGGGAACCATCCAGAAGCACCAGAATTCGTCCATTCGAAGGGCTTCGGCCAACCTGATCCAGGGGGCGATCAGTCACTATCATTGTCCTCGTTGTTGCTGGCGTCACCGTTCTCCTCTTTCTTTTTACTAACGTCCGAGAATTCCGCCAACCGTTCTGCGACCAGACGATTGAAGGTATTCTCCGGGAATTTACCTTCCGCATCCGGCTCACCGGCCTCCATCCCGGTCAACAATTCAATGGCTTCTTCAATCCGGGTTATCGGATAAATGGAAAACCGCCCTTCCCGTACGGCTTCGCGTACATCTTCATTGAGCATCAGATGTTCAACGTTGCTGGCTGGCAACAAGGCTCCCTGACCACTGACCCCACCAGCCTGTTTGCAGACATCAAAGAAACCTTCAATCTTCTCATTCACGCCACCCACAGCCTGAACTTCACCGTGCTGGTTCATGGATCCGGTTACTGCCAAAGATTGCTTCAGAGGAATGCCCGTAATGGCTGACAACAGAACACAGGTTTCTGCTACCGAGGCAGAATCTCCGTCAACACCTCCATAGGATTGTTCAAATGCCAGGCTGGCAGAAAGCGACAATTCACCCATGGGCGCGTATTGGCTCGCCAGGAACCGGGACAGAATCATCACCCCTTTGCTGTGAATCCGCCCCCCCAGCTTCGCTTCACGCTCAATATCCACCACCTGACCTTTCCCTGGCCGGGCAGTGGCAGTAATTCTAGTGGGCTGACCAAAACGAGTGGCGCCTATCTGCAACACCGAAAGCCCATTCACCTGGCCAGCCTTTTCACCTTCGGTGGCAATCATCATCACACCTCGGCGAATTTGCTCCAGGCTCCGTTCACGTATGCGGCTGGAACGATATTCACGCTCATCAATGGCCTGCTGAACGTGGCAAACTTCAATGCGCTCGCTACCCGCTTCCGAGGCCCAGTGGTCTGCTTCGCTAAGCAGATCTTTAAGGACCCGGTCATGTGCGGTCAGTTTTTTCTGATCACTGGCCAGGCGACTGGCATGCTCGATCAGCCTCGCAACTGCAGCACGATCCAAAGCCTTCACTCCAGCCGCGCGGGCCATGGTTGCAATCAGCCGGGCATATAAGAGATAGCTTTCATCATTTCTATCCAGATCATCTTCGAAATCCGCTTCTACCTTGAACAGATCCAGGAAGTCCGGGTCGTAATGAGATAACAGGTAGTACAATGTCCGATCACCAATCAACACAACCTTCACGCTCAGAGGAATCGGCTCTGGCTTCAAACTGACGGTCGTCGCCAACCCATATAAACGTTCCAGTGATTCGATTCTGATCTCAGAGGAAAACAGAATACGTTTCAGGCTATCCCAAGCCAGGGGCTGGGTCAGAATGCGACGTGCATCCAGAATCAGATAGCCACCGTTGGCCCGATGAAGAGAACCCGCACTAATCAGTGTGAAATCTGTGTACAGATTACCCTGGTGAGCACGATGCTCTATCTGCCCGGTCAGATGCTGATGACTGGGCAGATCTTCATAAATAACAGGAGCACCCCGGGTTTCAGCATTATCCACTAGCAAATTAACCCGATACCGATTCAATAACCTTACGGGCGCGCCACTCTCGGTATCCTGAAAAGCTTCGGCGTGCTCTACCACATCCTCCCGCACAGCATCCAGGTGGGCAACCACAGCCGGAACATGCCTCCATTTTTCCCGCAGCTCACCAATAGGCCCGCCGAGGGATAACTGCACCATTTCTTCATTAAGCTCATGGATTCGTTCACGCACTTCCTTGCGCAAACGGGGAACCTGCTGAATCGCTGATTGAAGCTTTTTCTGCAGCTCCAGTACCTTGGACTCAACCTGCTCTTTTTCGTCATCCGTGAACTTCTGGTATTCCTCTGGCTCAACCGCTTCCCCGTCACGCATGGGGGCAAAAGTAAAACCGACGGAGGTGGCCAGCATTGCAATGTTATTGGCGTTAGCCTCTTCCTGTATCGCCGCCAAAGCTTTTTGCTGACGCCGTGTCACTTCTTCCTGCAATTCCTGAATGCGAGCCTGATATTCCTCGCTTTCAAAGGTTGCCGGAATGGCCGTTTTCAACTCGTCGGCCAAATCATTCATATCACTTTTAAACGACTGCCCCTCACCCGGTGACAGCTCGATAGCTACTGGCTTGTCAGATTGCTGAAAATTAAAAACATGGCACCAGTCTGAAGGAACCTTTTCGCCTGCAGCATGGTTATCCAGAAACTGTTTGACCAATTCATGCTTACCCGCACCCGCAGGCCCGAGCACAAACAGATTAAAACCGCTGGCCTGCATACTGGCGCCAAACTCCAGGGCTCGAAGCATTCGCTCCTGACCAAACGGAAGCTCCAGATCTTCCAGAGTTGCTGTGGTATCAAAATCGAGCTTCTCAAGAGGGCAGAAGTGGTAAACCTGCTCCTCCGTTAACTTCACAGGTTCAGCCATTCCCATTCCTATTTATCCGCGCCTAGCTTGTCCTGGGTGCGCAATTCAAAGTCGCTGGCATCATGTCGCTCGTGCAACTGTGAAGACAACTCACCCCAGGCCCTGTTCACCATCCGCCCCCGCTTTACTCCAGGCCGCTGCGCCAACTCATCGGTCCAACGCAACACATTAGTATAGGTATGCGCCTCCAGAAACTCGGCAGCCTCGTACACAGTGTTCTTCACCAATGCGCCATACCAGGGCCAGATGGCCATATCAGCGATGGTATATTCATCACCGGCAATATAGCGATTGTTCGCTAACTGACGGTCCAGAACATCTAACTGACGTTTCACCTCCATGGTGTAACGGTTGATCGGGTACTCGTATTTTTCCGGTGCATAGGCAAAGAAATGTCCGAAACCACCACCCAGAAAAGGCGCACTCCCCATCTGCCAAAACAACCAATTCATGGTTTCAGCCCGCTTAGCAGGATCTGTCGGCAGAAATCGGCCAAACTTTTCTGCCAGGTAGAACAAAATCGATCCCGATTCAAATACACGAATGCCCGGGTCTACACTCCGATCCAGCATGGCAGGGATTTTAGAGTTGGGATTCACCTGAACAAAACCGCTACTGAACTGCTCACCTTCCATGATGCGGATAAGCCACGCATCGTATTCAGCTTCCTTAATACCCAGTTCCAGCAGTTCCTCAAACATGATCGTTGCCTTCACCCCGTTAGGTGTCGCCAGGGAATACAACTGGAAAGGGTGCTCACCTACCGGTAAATCCTTTTCATGGGTGTGGCCGGCAACCGGACGGTTAATATTGGAAAACTTACTGCTGCTTTCCGGGTTCCACTTCCACACTTTAGGTGGAGTATAAGTAGGATCGCTCATCAACTGCTCCCGTACGCTGTAAGATCTGGTTAGTATCAAACCGGCCCTGGAGACGACCAGGCAGTCCTTCTACGAGGCACCAGGACACGCATCCCGAGCTGGCGCCGCCAAAGAACAATAGCGGCAAACCAACGGGGCCGGCAACCTAAAGGCGAGGCTTTATCGTCAAGTATCGATAGTAAAAAATATTAAGAATAATTTCCGGAACGGGCGATTCGCTCCAGCGAGGCCATCAGGCACACACCGGGTGGCCAGGCGCTCAGCGGGTGACAACAGCCTCGGCCATGCCAGCCAACGCCTTTTGCAGGTTCGGCACAACCGCGCACTCTGACACGTGGTGGCGCTGCGCAATAAAGGCCGGATCATTATAGCCCAGCCATACCTGGGAGGATTCATCTTCCCAAACCAGAGCTTTCAGCGGAAGGTCTATGCCCGTAGTCTGCGCACACTCCATCAGCGGAGTGCCTCCCTGAGGATTACCGAAGATCAATAGCTCAGTAGCACGCAATGACTTGTCGATTTTACTGGCACCAGCAGCATGATCAATTCGGGCAAACACCGTCAGGTTACGTTCTTTAACCACCTTTTCCAGTCTGTCCATGGTTTCCCCTGCGCTGAAGGGGCTCTTCATAACAATCAATCCATCAGCCGCAGCTGACAGCTGGCTGACCGACAAGATGGTAACCACCGTCAATAAACGAATAATTTTCACCGTTTTCTCCTCTCAAACTGAACAAGTGATGTGAGTTCGATCAAACAAACATAGTTCAACCAAAGGTTCATAGCGAACTCACTGGAAAAACCTGCATGCAATAAGACACAGGCTCGACACTGGCAACAATTCAGCGGAGCCTAATTAGCGGCCAATTATGCCTCACTCAGAATGACGCCACTGACCTCCACTCTCTGTTGGCGACATTCATAAGAACCCATTTCAAACTCCCGACAAATCCAGGGACGATTGTCATAAATCGTACACAGGAACGTCTCCCGATCTAAAGCAGAGCACCAACCATCCTCTAAACGCAGCATGGTCTCCCCTCCCCACTCATCGAAAGCAATATGCCGCTCAGGCACACCCGTGTCACTGATAATCATCACCTCTAAACGGCAACAGCAAGCCTGGCAGTTTGAACAGGAAACTTCCGGAACAAGTATATTTTCAAGGGGAATAGTCATAAATTTTTACAATTTTCAGAATCCTGGCCAGCTAAAGGGGAGATAAAACAGATCAAGACAGTGATACCGCCTCCAGTATCGGACAATCACCTTCCTTTTGTATAGAAAATGAGACCAGCACACAGAACTCTATTGCTCTGAGAGAGGTTAAACATTGAGCGCTTATTACCCATTAATCAACATATCGACCATACTGATTAATCTTGCACAACCTGTCATAAGCAGAGGTGAGCACCGTGTCCGAAGATTCCGTTTTCATAGGCAAAGGCCATCAGGTCCAGAGCCTGCTGTTACGCCGTGCAAATCGCCACGGTCTTATCGCTGGTGCAACAGGTACAGGTAAAACAGTCACCCTGCAAATTCTTGCGGAAGGCTTTTCCGCTCAGGGCGTGCCAGTATTTATGGCCGATGTGAAAGGCGATTTGTCTGGCATATCCCAGGCAGGCACAGCGAAACCATTTCTCACCAAACGCGCGGATCAGGTTGGCCTTAAGCCATACACGTTTGAGGGTTTCCCCACTGTTTTCTGGGATGTTTCAGGCAAAGAAGGCCACCCTATGCGGGCCACTATTTCAGATATGGGTCCTCTATTGCTGTCTCGCCTGCTTGAACTCAACGACACTCAGGAAGGCGTTCTCAATATCGCCTTTCAACTGTCAGATGACCACGGTTTGCCCCTGCTGGACCTAAAAGACCTACGATCTCTGATGACCTTCGTGGCCGGACAATCCAAAGAACTCTCTGCCTTATATGGTAATGTCAGCAAAGCTTCCGTAGGTGCGATACAGCGCCGCTTGCTGCAACTTGAACAACAGGGCGGCGCCCAGTTCTTTGGCGAACCGGCTCTGGAGCTTTCCGATTTGATGCGCTGCGACTCTAAAGGTCGCGGACACATCAACTTGCTGGCAGCCAACCAACTTATCGAACGACCACGGCTATACGCCACAATCCTGCTCTGGCTATTAGCTGAATTGTTTGAAGAATTGCCGGAAGCCGGTGATCCCGAAAAACCCAAACTCGTGTTCTTTTTCGACGAAGCACACCTGCTGTTTGATGATGCCCCGAAGGCACTGTTACAAAAAGTCGAGCAAGTGGTTCGTTTAATACGCTCCAAAGGCGTAGGTATCTATTTTGTTTCACAAAACCCCACAGATATTCCCGACAAAGTACTGGGTCAACTCGGCAACCGGGTACAGCACGCTCTACGAGCCTTTACCACTCGCGATCAAAAAGCCGTTCGAGCTGCCGCCTCAACCTTCAGACAAAACCCCGGTCTTGATACCGAAAAAGTCATAACCGAACTTGGTGTTGGTGAAGCCCTGGTCTCCACTCTCGACGCTAAAGGCATACCTTCTATTGTTGATCGAACACTTATTCGTCCGCCATCTTCACGTCTCGGACCCGCAACAACTGAAGAACGCAACAGTATTCTCAACGCCAGTGAATTCGGCGTTCGCTACAACAAAGCTATTGACCGCGAGTCTGCCCACGAAAAATTACAGAAGCGGGCAGCGCAGGCTGCCAATGAAGCCCAACAGGCTGTCCTCGACAAAGAACGAGTTTATAGAGCGCCAGCGAACAGACGTAAAAAGTCTTCGGCAGCCGGCAGCTCATCACGCCAGAGCGTTTTCGAGACCATGGCGAAAAGCGTTGCGCGGACAATGGGGCGCGAAGTAACGCGGGGGTTTATGCGCGGCTTACTGGGCTCCCTGTTTAAGGGACGCTAACACTCATGCTGGCTGCTAAATGATCTCTTTTACAATCCTGTTCCGAACCAGCTCAACGGCATCTCTGTCATTGCCAGCAACAGCAACCCAGACTTTGCTCTTCCCTTCTCCCATCGCCAGGCATTTAACAACGACTCTATTGCCCTTGAAGGTCCCATAGATCCCATAGTCATTCTCCACCTGGTTCTCAAGGCCCATTTTTTTGAGTGCAAATGAACTTTGTATTTCACAAGCCGACACGGACTTATTGAGATCTTTAAACCAAGACCAAAGCTCTGGGGCTCTCTCGGGCTCATGGGCGAAACACGCGCCACAAAAAAAACACAACGCGACAATCCATTTGTTCATACCTGCTCCTTAACCTTTTGTTAAAGCCTGTCAGCCGAAAAATTCCAGGTACAGCCAGACTAAGACCCGACTTCACGCCTGAAGAGAATAACAATACACCGATAAATGCTCACGCATGGTGTAGAAAAACTCAATTCTGTCAGAGTTCCGGCCCTATCTTTTGTTGAAATTCTGCAGCCTTAAGAATACTGTATATAAAAACAGTATTCAGAGAATTCCTCATGAGCAAATTACTGAGCACCCTGCTTCAAGATGCCCGGGTATGGCAGGGCTACCAGCACAGGAGAGCGACCCAACCGGCAGAATCTACCGGGTATCAAGCGCTAGACAACCAACTCGGCGGGCTCGGATGGCCCAAAGGGGCGTTAAGCGAATGTCTGCTTGATACCTGGGGCATTGGCGAGTTGCACCTTGTACTGCCACTGATGCAGAGAGTGTCTGAAGAGGGCAAAACCATTTTCTGGCTGAACCCACCACATACGCCTTATGCTCCAGCCCTGGCACGGGAAGGGGTAAACCTCGGGCACCTGGTGATGATCAACACTCAGGATCGAAATGATTTTTTATGGACCCTAGAAAACTGCCTTCGCTCGCCAGTTACCGGACTGGTGTTCGCATGGCCAGGAAAACTTGCAAGCCGGGATGTCCGGCGGCTGCAACTTGCTGCAGAGGCTGGCAACAACCTGTGCGTGCTGTTTCGAAGCCGCCAACATGTAGAGCAGAACTCCCCAGCAGCTTTACGCCTGGAACTTGTTCCGGGTGAACACCAAGAACTCAAGATAAATATCATCAAACGCCGTGGCAGTTGGCCAGGCCAGCGCTGCTCTCTGGCCCTTGGCCACCGAGCTAATAGTATTGATCACAACTCCGTTCGTGTAGTTCAAGGCCCTTGGCCCAAAACCAGGCGATAAGTTTTATGCTCTGGCTTTATCTGCACTTCCCGCACCTATTACTGGACCACATTCAAAGAAACCAGGAATCCATGGGGGCGCTGGCCATTCTGGATAGCGCCAGGCAATGCATTGTGCAAGCCTGCCCAACAGCGCAAAATCTTGGAATTGAAACAGGCATGCGTCTAAAAACCGCTCTGGCACTGGCCCCCGACCTGAACACCCTGCAAGCAGAGCCGAAACAAGAAGCCTGGCTCCTGGAAGACCAGGCCCGCTGGCTCTATCACTTCGCCGCGCACATCACCCTGGTACCACCAGATGGCCTTTGCGCCGAAGTCAGTAGTCTGCAAAAGTTATATGGCGGCCTATCGGCCATCTGGCAAACGATAGAGCAGGCTTTAACCGAGCGCCGGCTAACCGCCTGGATCGCCGTTGGCCACACGCCGTTAGCCGCCCGGTTACTGGCCCAAACCGGCAAAGGGGAATGCTCCGCAGACAAAGCCCACCTTCTGACTGCTCTTGGCAAACTGCCCCTACTCTCCGCTGGCTTTGACAAAAAGTCCTGCACTCGCTTACAGCGTCTGGGACTTAATTCGCTCGGGGAAGTTTTCACGCTCCCCGCGCCTGAGCTGGCCCGAAGACTCTCTCCGGAACTGTTGGCCAGAGTACAAAAGATTGAAGGCACCAGGTCAGACCCCCAAGCACCCTGGCAGCCTCCCCACATATTCAGACAGCGGGCAGATTTCATTCAAGAAGTGGAACATACACAGGGGCTTTTCTTCTCACTTCAGAGGATATTGGCTGAATTGGAAGAAGATCTGTGCTGGCGCCAGCAGGATACCGACACCCTGTTACTGACCCTGCAACACCGTCATGAGGAAGCAACCCGGCTGAGAATCCGCACAACCGGGCCTGAACACCGGGCAGAAGCTTTTTTAAAACTAATACGCCTGAAGCTTGATCAGCAGCCACTAAAAGCCCCCGTCACAGCTCTTATTTTTACGGTGAAGCAATTTACTGACCGAGAAGTACCCATTGGCCAGGACCTGCTAGGCGAAACCGCAGACCTGGACGAAGCGTGGCACACTCTCATCAGTCGCCTTCAGGCCCGCCTGGGAGAGCAAGCACTCAGACAGTTTTCTCTCAAGGAAGATTACCGTCCGGAATGCGCCTGGTTTGCCAAAGAGGTGCTTAAGCCTGGGCAAAAACAGGAAAAAGCACCTGCGTCACTTCCCCACCGCCCCATCTGGTTACTGAAATGTCCCAAGCCACTGACACAAATACCTGTGGCCTGGCTCTCCGGCCCAGAACGTATCAGTGGTGGCTGGTGGGATGGCCAACGAGTACACCGGGATTATTACATCGCTCAGTTACCAGGCGGCGAACTGGCCTGGGTATTCCGGAATCATCAAGATGGATGGTTCATACATGGATGGTTTGGCTGATGACAACAGGATATGCGGAGCTCTTCTGTTTCAGCAACTTCACATTTCTGACTGGAGCTTCACACCCTCATGAATTAGCCGAACGAGCCCTGGAACTTGGCTATAGCGCAATCGCTGTCACCGATGCATGCTCAGTGGCAGGTATTCCCAGAGCATGGGCGGCACTGAAAGGCAGCCCGCTAAAACTCATTACCGGAAGCTGGTTTGAACTGGACGATACCCCAGTCGGCTCAGCTACTCCCCGCTTCATCCTGCTGGCACAAAACCGAAAGGGTTACGGCCAGTTATGCCGACTGATCACCACAGGCCGTCGCCGGGCCGAAAAAGGCAAGTACAACCTGTTCGCCCGGGATATTGAAAGCCACGAATTAGACCACTGTTTTTGTCTTTGGCTTCCTCCTTCAGAAACAAAGGCGAATTCTGAGCAGGCCCGAGCTTGTGGAGAATGGTTACTGCGACTCTTCGAACAGCGTTTACGCATTGCCGCCAACAGAACCCTTGAAGCCGGTGAGGAAAAACAACTAGAACGGGTACGCTGGCTTTCTGAGCACTTACATTGCCCTATCGTAGCCACTGGCGAAGTGCATATGCATAGCCGCGAACGTCAACCTTTGCAGGATGTCCTGACCGCCCTGCGCCATCATAAAACCCTGGAAACCGCCGGCCACTATCTCTTCCAAAATGGTGAGCGTTACCTTCGCCCGATCCCCGTATTGCAACGGTTATTTCCTGAAAGCTGGCTACAGGAAACAGTGCGCATAGCTAACAACTGCCAATTCGAGCCCGGCAGCTTGCGCTACGAATATCCATCAGACTTAGTCCCCGCCGATAAAACCCCGGGCGCCCACCTGAGACACCTGACACGAGAAGGCGAACGCCGCCGTTACCCGGAAGGCACTCCCATGAACGTTCAGGCTCTGATACGAAAGGAGCTGGAACTGATTTCAGAGTTACAGTACGAACACTATTTTCTGACGATCCATGACATCGTCAACTTTGCCCGAAGTAAGGGCATCCTCTGCCAGGGGCGTGGCTCAGCTGCAAACTCTGCAGTCTGTTATTGCCTGGGAATCACCGAAGTAAATCCGGCCAGAGTAGAATTGCTATTCGAGCGATTCATCTCAAAAGACCGGGATGAGCCACCCGATATCGATGTGGATTTCGAGCACCACCGGCGAGAAGAAGTCATTCAATATATTTATCAACGCTACGGTCGAGAGCGAGCAGCACTGGCTGCCACGGTCATTCGATATCGCCCTCGGAGCGCCATCCGGGATGTTGGCAAAACGTTAGGCTTTGATGCCGCTCTGGTAGAAAAATTACTGGATGGCATTGACTGGCAAGACAATGCCATCAACTGGCGCCAGCAAATTCTGGACAGAGGCCTTACTCGTAATCCAAAAATAGCGGACCAGTTTTTCACTCTGGTTAACACCTTGCTTGGCTTCCCCCGCCATCTCTCACAGCATGTCGGCGGCTTTGTGATCAGCGCAGGACCGCTTTCAGAACTGGTGCCGGTGGAAAATGCCGCCATGAAAGACCGTACTGTGATCCAGTGGGATAAAGACGATCTGGAAAGCCTGGGTTTAATGAAAGTGGATATACTGGCTCTGGGTATGCTTACCGCCATACGCAAAGCCCTCGAATTGATCAGCAAGGAAAAGGGAATAGCCTTTACTATGCAGGATATTCCTCAAGAAGATCCTGCAACCTACTCTATGCTGCAAAAAGGGGACAGCATAGGCGTGTTCCAAGTGGAATCCCGGGCCCAAATCAATATGCTGCCCCGATTGAAACCCGAGACCTACTACGACTTGGTTATCGAGGTTGCCATTGTGCGTCCAGGCCCGATACAGGGCGATATGGTGCACCCGTACCTTCGTCGCAAACATGGGCTTGAACCTGTCGAATATCCTAACGACGCCATTCGCCAGGTATTGGAACGCACCTTAGGTGTACCTATATTTCAGGAGCAGGTCATCAAACTGGCCATGGTCGCTGCAGGCTTTAGCGCTGGTGAAGCCGACAAGCTTCGCCGGGCAATGGCCGCCTGGAAATCCGACGGCGACCTTACTCCGTTTCGAGACAAACTCATCACCGGCATGCTAAAGCGAGGCTACGCCCCGGATTTTTCGGAACGCCTTTATCAGCAAGTATGTGGCTTTGGTGGTTACGGGTTTCCTGAATCCCACGCCGCCAGCTTTGCCTTACTGGTCTACGTTTCTGCATGGATAAAACGCCACCACCCGTCTGCTTTTTACTGTGCATTACTCAACAGCCAGCCAATGGGCTTCTATTCCCCAAGCCAATTGGTACAAGATGCCCGCCGTCATGATGTCACCACCCTGCCGCCCGACGTCAACTACAGCCAGTGGGACCACACCCTGGAAGGGCCGAAAAGACACCTGCGTTTAGGCCTGAGAATCATTCAAGGCCTATCCAGCACTGGGGGCCAACGCATCCACAAAAAGCGCCCTAAACACGGTTATCGTTCTGCCAGTGAACTGCGTACTGTAGCCAACCTTGACCAACGGGATATGGAGCTCCTGGCCGGCGCTAACGCCATGCCGGGCTTCACAACTAACCGTCACCAGGCCTACTGGCAGCTTCTGGAGCACGAGGAGCCAACAGAGCTCTTTGCTCAGGAAGCCCAGGCAGATTACCAACCCCATACGTGCGACTTGTTACCCACCCCTACTGAAGGGCAAAATATATTTGCCGATTACAGTAGCCAGGGGCTGACTCTGATAAAACACCCTCTGGCCCTGCTTCGTGAACAAGGCCACCTGCACCACTGCCTGACCGCAGAACAACTAAAACACAGCCGGGCCGGAATCCCGGTACAGGTCGCCGGCCTCGTAACTGGCCGTCAACGCCCCGGGTCAGCCTCTGGTACTACCTTTGTCACTCTCGAAGACGAAACCGGAAACATCAACATCGTGGTCTGGCTCGCAACCGCTCGCCAGCAACGAAAACCGTTGTTAACAGCCCGGTTGTTACACGTAAAAGGTGTGATCGAAAAGCAAGGAGAGATCGTGCATGTAATGGCAGGAAAACTGTCAGACTTGAGCCATCTAATTCGCTCTTTACCAGTTAGTTCAAGAAACTTTCACTAACCCCATAAACAAGAAAACCCCGCTAAGCGGGGTTTTCTCAATACAATGGTACGACCCGATCAGCCTAACAGCTTGATCATCACACCCGCGGCAACCGCAGAACCAATAACACCCGCTACGTTCGGACCCATAGCGTGCATCAGCAAGAAGTTCTGAGGATTCGCCTCAAGGCCCACCTTATTGGACACCCGCGCCGCCATTGGCACCGCAGATACTCCCGCAGAACCGATCAACGGATTGATCGGGTCCTTGGTGACCTTGTTCATCAGTTTTGCCATCAAAACACCTGAGGCTGTACCCACACCGAACGCTACAACTCCCAGTCCCAGGATACCCAAAGTCTGAGCATCCAGGAACTTATCCGCCATCAGCTTGGAGCCAACAGACAGTCCCAGGAATATGGTTACGATGTTGATCAACGCGTTCTGCGCCGTATCGCTCAAACGCTCAACTACGCCACACTCACGCATCAGATTACCAAAACAGAACATACCCAGCAGCGGAGCTGCATCAGGCAGGAACAAAACAACAGCAATCAGAACCACCAGCGGGAAGACAATCTTCTCTTTCTTGCTCACCGGGCGCAGTTGCGACATCTTAATGGCACGTTCTTTTTCACTGGTCAACGCTCGCATAATGGGCGGCTGAATCATCGGTACTAATGCCATATAGGCGTACGCTGAAACAGCAATCGCACCAATCAGATGTGGCGCCAGAACACTGGACACATAAATGGACGTCGGGCCGTCCGCACCACCGATGATACCGATCGCAGCCGCTTCCAGAATGGTGAAATCCAAAATGCCCAGCCAATCCAGTAGCGCTGCACCAAGAACGGTACCGAAGATACCGAACTGAGCGGCCGCACCCAATAGCAAGGTTTTCGGGTTCGCCAATAACGGACCAAAGTCCGTCATTGCACCCACGCCCATAAAGATCAACAGCGGGCCGACGGTACTACCAATAACCACCGTGTAAAAGTTATACAGCATGCCATTACCGTAACCGAAGTCCTGAGCAAGGGCGTTCGCTGCTGCAACTTGTGCGTAGCCAGCTTCTTTATAAGCTAACTTGAACGCGTCCTGCACTTCCGGCGTGACGGCCTGGCCAGCCTGATAGGCCACATCCAAAGCACCCGCCATAGCCGCCATAACCTGAGGCTGGGCAAAGTGAATCGCATTTTCAGCCGCAGACAGAGCAAGCCCTGCCTCCGGAATATTCGCCAAAATGCCACCGAATCCGATCGGTACCAGCAGCAACGGCTCAAACCCTTTGCGTATCGCAAGGAATAGAAGAAGAAGGCCAATGGCAATCATCACCACCTGACCTAACTCTATGTTGTACAGGCCACTGCCTGTCCAGAGCGTCAATAATTTTTCCATGGAATGCTGGCCCTTATGCGATTGTCAGCATTTCATCATCAACAGAGACGGCATCACCGACCTTGATGAAGACTTCACCGACAGTTCCGGCCTTAGGTGCGCGAATCTCGGTTTCCATTTTCATGGCCTCGAGAATAATCAGCACATCACCTTCTTCAACGGTGTCCCCCGGGGAGACCAGGATCTTCCAGATATTGCCGCTCAGCGGTGCACCAACAGGCTCACCGTCGCCAGCAACCGGTGCTGGTGCCGCAGCCGGAGTCGTTGCACCACCCTGGCTTTCGATCTGGCTAATCTCACCACCTTCGGAAACCGCCACTACGTATTTCTGGCCGTTCACCTCAACGGTGTAAGTCTCAGGGCCTGCAGCTTTCTTGGCAGGCGCGACATCATCGGCGCTGGGGACTGGCTCAAACGCTTCAGCATTACCACGGTTCTCAAGGAACTTCAGGCCAATCTGCGGGAACAGAGCGTAAGTCAGAACATCGTCAACTTCCTGCTCTGCGAGCTTGATACCTTTCTCGTTCGCAAGGTCTTTCAACTCCGCGGTCAACTTGTCCATTTCCGGTTCAATGTTGTCCGCCGGGCGGCAAGTAATGGCTTCGGCGCCACCCAGAACGCGCTCTTGCAGTTCTTTGTTGAACGGAGCTGGTGCAGAGCCGTACTCACCTTTAAGAATGGCAGAGGTTTCTTTGGAAATAGACTTGTAGCGCTCGCCAGTCAATACGTTCAGTACAGCCTGTGTACCTACGATCTGGGACGTCGGGGTTACCAGCGGGATGAAACCGAGGTCTTCTCGCACCTTCGGAATCTCAGCCAGTACCTGATCAAACTTGTCGCTGGCATTTTGCTCTTTCAGCTGACTTTCCATGTTGGTCAGCATGCCTCCAGGCACCTGAGCAATCAGAATGCGAGAATCCACACCCTTCAGGCTGCCTTCAAACTTCGCATACTTTTTACGAACTTCACGGAAGTAAGAGGCAATTTCCTCAAGCAGGTTCAGGTCCAGCCCCGTATCACGGTCGGTACCTTCCAGAATGGCGACAACCGCCTCGGTGGGTGAATGGCCGTAGGTCATACTCATGGAAGAGATCGCCGTATCGACGTTGTCGATACCAGCTTCAGCGGCCTTCAGGGCTGTAGCGGTAGACATGCCGGTCGTGGCATGACACTGCATATGGATGGGGATATCCAACTCTTTCTTCAGACGACTAACCAGATCGAAAGCAACGTATGGCTTCAGCAGTCCGGCCATGTCTTTGATCGCAATAGAGTCCGCGCCCATGTCCGCAATTTCTTTTGCCAGCTCAACCCACATTTCAATCGTGTGGACCGGACTGGTCGTGTAAGAAATGGTTCCCTGCGCATGCTTGCCGTTTTTGCGTACGGCTTTAATTGCGGTGTCCAGGTTGCGGGGGTCGTTCATCGCATCGAAGATACGGAAGACGTCAACACCGTTCTCGGCGGCACGGTCAACAAACCGCTCTACCACGTCATCCGCATAGTGACGATAGCCCAGCAGGTTCTGGCCACGCAGCAACATTTGCTGGGGCGTATTGGGCATAACTTTTTTCAGTTCGCGGATGCGCTCCCAGGGGTCTTCACCCAGGTAACGAATACAGGAGTCAAAGGTAGCACCACCCCAGGATTCCAGAGACCAGAAACCCACTTTGTCGAGTTTCTCGGCAATCGGCAGCATATCATCCAGCCGCATACGGGTGGCAAGCAGGGATTGGTGGGCGTCACGCAGAATTACGTCCGTAATCCCCAGCGGTTTTTTCGTGTCAGTCATCGTGTCAGCCTTCTGTTAAAAGGTTCTAATCTTTACCAGGGTCACTTCTTGTGGCGTGACCGGTATTGTGCAATCGCCTTCTTAATGGCCTCGGCGGTGTCAGGGTCAACCGACGTGGGCGCCTTCGGCTTGGCACGTGGTGTTTTGGCCGGGGTTGCCGGCTCTGGCGGCGCAAACCGCAGAATGATTTTGGACATCAGGCCAGTTGCGAACACAAGAACAACCAGGAACGCAAATACAAAGCCCATGCCGGCGATCATCAGTTCTACGGCTTGTGACATCAGCTCATTCATATCGAACAGCTACCTGTATTGGTTTGTGATTTCCCCGCTGCAGACGACCCCCTTCAGACAAAAGTCCAATAGCGAATGAAAGCAAAACGGGAGGCAAAATCCTGCGTAATTTACCGGTTTCATGGTTCATGAGCAACCGAAAGCACACATTTCTATAGGGATTTCCCGAGTGGTGAGACCTGAAACTCAACTCTGAAGCTCCCAGTTACTCAGGCATAACGAACCCGGACCTTCCGCCCCTTAACCTTCCCCTGCTCAAGTCGCGCCAGAGCCTTACCGGCCCAAGCCACGTCCACAGCAACAAAACACTGAAAATCAAACAAGTCGATTTTTCCGACGGCAGCCCCGGGAATACCGGCATCCCCCGTCAGCGCCCCAAGTACATCACCAGGGCGTACCTTTTCTTTGCGACCACCAGCGAGGCAAAGTGTCTTCATGGGCGGAACAACAGGACGAACAGGTTCAGACAACAACTGGTCAGTGTCGCCCCACCCTGCTGCCATACCGCGGACAGCCTCCAAACGAGAGATTTTATGCCCCTGCTTAGGAGTACACAGCGTTACCGCGAGCCCCTGCTCTCCTGCTCGCCCGGTACGGCCGATACGATGGGTGTACACCTCAGGATCGCGAGCTGGTTCGGCATTGATTACCAGCGGCAAGCCCTTGATATCCAACCCTCGGGCGGCTACATCAGTTGCTACCAGAACGGTGCAACTCTGGTTAGCGAATCTCACCAACGTACTATCACGGTCTTTCTGATCCAGATCCCCATGCAATGCCGAAGCTGAAAATCCCAATTCTTTAAGCGCGACAGTCAGATCATCGCAATCCCGCTTAGTGGTGCAGAACACCAGGCACGCTGTCGGCTGAAACCGAGACAGCAAAGCAGCTACAGCTCTTACTTGCTGGTCTGGCGCAATCTCGTAAAAGATCTCTTCGATCGTCGCCGCCGAATCCGTCACTTCCACTCTCACATCTTCGGGATCGACCTGGAAACGCTCACTCAGCGTCCGGATGGGTGCCGGCCAAGTGGCCGAAAACAACAATGTCTGCCTTGATGAAGGTGTCTGAGCAAGGATAGATGCCATCACATCCTCAAACCCCATATCCAACATCCGGTCGGCTTCATCCAACACCAGTGTATTCAAGTTATCCAGAGACAAAGTGCCTTTACGCAAATGATCCTCTACCCGACCCGGCGTCCCTACAATAATGTGCGCACCATGGCTGAGCGAACCAATCTGAGGCCCAATCGATACACCACCGCACAGCGTAAGAACCTTGACGTTCTCTTTGGCCCGGGCCAACTCCCTCAAAGCTTTAGCCACTTGGTCTGCCAGTTCTCGCGTAGGACACAACACCAATGCCTGAACCATGAATCGCCTGGGCTGCAGCTTTTCAATCAAAGGAATGCCAAAAGCAGCCGTTTTACCGCTTCCGGTTTGAGCCATGGCAATCACATCCTTTCCTGCCAAAGCTGGTGGCAGCGCCTTAACCTGAATACCCGTAGGCTGCTTAAAACCCAGCTGCTCAAGATTGGCCAGCATGGACGAAGAAAGACCAAGCTCTGTAAAAGAAGACATAGAAAAATCCGTGAGGTGAGTAATCGTGGGTTATTGAGTCCGCACTGACGGCGTATACTAGATAAAATTTCGATACAGTTTATCACGAATTTACGGAGTCACTGATGGCGTCTTTGCAGGAACAACTACTCAAAGCCGGGCTCGCTGATGAAAAGAAAGCCCGCACCATTCGCAGCGAGAAACGCAAACAGCGCAAGCAACAACCCAAAGGCACCGTTCAGGTTAATGAAACTGAAGAACGAGCCCGTCTGGCCCGGCAGGAAAAGGCCGAACGCGACCGTTTATTAAACCTCGAGCGAAAAAAAGAAGCCGACAAAAAGGCTATTCAAGCCCAGATTCGACAACTGGTTGAAACCAACCGTTTAAATCGAAGCCGAGGCGAAACCTCCTACCAGTTTGTGCATGACAAAAAAATCAAAAAGATATTTGTCGACGACCAAATGGTGGACCAGCTATCACGAGGTCGCCTGGCCGTTATCTTCGTTAACGGTGAGTATGAGGTTGTAGCCGAAGGCGTCGCCCGTAAGATCATGGAGCGTGACGAGTCCGCCGTCGTTGTGCTACATGATCGTACAGCGGAAGACCAAGGTGATGACGACCCCTATGCAGGCTATGAGATCCCTGATGACCTGATGTGGTAACTCCCGTCCGGCACGGAGACAGGGCCTCACACTCAGCGCTGCCTCCAGCCTGCCCGCTACGGGCTAAACGCAAAGCTTTATTTTTGTAACGACAGATAGCAAAACGCCCCGGATTGCAGAGGCACAATCCGGGGCGTTTAACTTTAATATGGCGCGGCTGGGAGGATTCGAACCTCCGACCGCCTGGTTCGTAGCCAGGTACTCTATCCAGCTGAGCTACAGCCGCTAAAAACTTGTTTGCGAAAATGGCGCGGCTGGGAGGATTCGAACCTCCGACCGCCTGGTTCGTAGCCAGGTACTCTATCCAGCTGAGCTACAGCCGCACATCTATTCGCAACGGGTTGAGTGCAACCTCAACGTATTCTCATTTCCTAAAGGAAATGGCGGAGAGGGAGGGATTCGAACCCTCGGTACGATTGCTCGTACGGTTCCTTAGCAGGGAACTGGTTTCAGCCACTCACCCACCTCTCCTTGAGAACGGTGCGTATACTACCACAACTTTTCTGTTTTCATAGGGTTGACACAAGTTTTTTCTACCCATTTTTCCCCTAAATTAAAAAAGCCGTTCAAGTTTTCCTTGAACGGCTTTTTTATCTGATCAACTATTGCCCGGTTCCGGCTCCTCTGAGCCTTTTTCAGACTGAATTCGTTGATAGATTTCTTCACGGTGAACGGCCACATCTTTGGGAGCATTAACCCCGATACGAACCTGGTTCCCCTTCACTCCCAGAACGGTGACAGTAATTTCGTCACCGATCATCAGAGTTTCGCCTACACGGCGAGTTAAAATCAGCATGTCCCGTACTCCCTATTGCAAAGCTATCTGTTCCGACTGTCACTACTTTTTTCTACTTATTGCTTTTATAAATGGATCACCAGCTAAACTATAGACGCAATAACACTTATGCTGAACTGCATGCTGATAGAAATAACCAATAACCCGATGATGCATATCAGAGCATCCTGCTCTTAGGCACCCTCGCTCACTCCAGCTTCATCCAGCTTAAACGCGCTATGCAATGCACGAACAGCCAGCTCGAGATACTTCTCATCGATCACCACCGAAATCTTGATTTCAGAAGTGGAGATCATCTGAATATTAATACCTTCTTTCGACAACGCCTCAAACATTTGAGTTGCAACGCCTGCATGAGAGCGCATACCAACGCCTACAATGCTGACTTTTGCAATCTTGCTGTCGGCACCCACTTCGCCTGCGCCGATTTTGCTGGAAACGTTGCGCAACACTTCTTGAGCACGCTTCAGTTCAGTACGGTTAACGGTAAACGTAAACGCGGTTTTATTGTCCTGACCAACATTCTGAACGATCATGTCCACTTCAATATTCGCATCACTGATCGGCTTCAGAATCCGCAGGGCGCTGCCTGGAGTATCCGGCACACCGGAGATCGTCAGTTTGGCTTCATCACGATTAAAAGCAATGCCGGAAACAACCGGTTGTTCCATGGCCGTATCATCCTCAAAAGTGATAAGGGTTCCTTCGCCTTCCGTAAAACTGGAAAGCACCCTTAACGGAACGTTGTATTTACCTGCAAACTCGACAGCACGGATCTGGAGCACTTTCGACCCCAAGCTGGCCATCTCAAGCATTTCTTCAAATGTAATACGCTCTAGCCGACGCGCACTGTCGACGACTCGCGGATCAGTGGTATAAACACCGTCCACATCGGTGTAGATCTGACATTCATCGGCTTTCAGTGCTGCAGCTAATGCGACGGCTGTCGTATCGGAGCCACCACGCCCAAGCGTGGTGATATTCCCGTTTTCATCCACACCCTGGAAACCCGCCACAACAATCACCCGGCCAGCGTCAATATCTTTCCGCATTCGGTGCGAATCAATTTCCTTGATTCGGGCCTTACTGTGGCTACTGTCGGTCAGAATCCGGACCTGGGAGCCTGTATATGAACGAGCATCACAGCCGCGTTTTTTCAGCGCCATTGCCAACAGAGCAATCGTGACCTGTTCACCTGTGGAAACCAACACATCCATTTCGCGCAGTGTAGGCTCTTCCATAATGTCGTTGGCCAGAGCAATCAGACGATTAGTCTCGCCACTCATGGCCGAGACCACCACGACAATATCGTGGCCGTCCTGACGGAACTGACAAATCTTGTCAGCCACTGCTTCAATCCGCTCGGTTGTGCCGACGGATGTACCACCAAATTTTTGAACCAACAGAGCCATGCTTTGCCAAACTCCGAACCGGGGACTCAAAGCGGAGCCCTGAGACTCCGCCATCAAATTAAGCGGCCAGAATTATAAACCCCTGCCCGCTCCCGTAAACAGCGGATTAACGTATATTTCCTTCCACCCAAGCTGGCACGCTCGCCAAAGCGTCGGCCAATTTCGATGCATCGTTACCGCCACCCTGAGCCATGTCCGGTCGACCGCCGCCTTTACCATCAACCTGAGCACACAAGTGCTTCATCAAGTCGCCGGCCTTCACCTTGTTCGTGGCTGATTTGGTAACACCGGCAACCAGTGTCACCTTGCCGTCAGCAACGGCAGCCAAAACAACCACGCCCTCGCCCAGCTTATTCTTCAGCTGATCAGCAGTTTCCATCAAAGCTTTACGATCAACGCCCTCAAGCTGAGCGGCAACCACTTTCAAACCCGCGACTTCCACCGCAGATCCTGCAAGGTCAGTGCCGGCAGAGCTGGCCAGCTTAGCATTAAGAGCATCCACTTCTTTTTCAAGCTGACGGTTACGATCCAGCGCCTGCTTAACCTTATCTACCACTGTCTCACGAGTGGCTTTCACCAGCTTCGCGGTATCGCGCAAGGTATTTTCAGTTTCTTCCACCCAGGCCAATGCTCCAAAGCCGGTAACAGCCTCAATACGACGAACGCCCGAAGAAATACCGCTTTCAGAAATAATGCGCATCATGCCAATATCACCAGTGCGGGAAACATGAGTTCCGCCACACAGCTCAACTGAGAATCGCTCAGCGCCCATCGTCAGCACTCGAACCACGTCACCGTATTTCTCGCCGAACAAGGCCATTGCACCTTTTTCCTGAGCAGTTTCCATATCTGTAACGTCGATCTGAACCGGTGTATTTATGAGGATCTGCTCATTTACCTGCCGTTCAATTTCTTTGAGCTGCTCAGGAGTAACCGCTTCAAAGTGAGAAAAATCGAAGCGTAGCTTATCCGGATCAACCAAGGATCCTTTTTGAGTTACGTGTTCACCCAGAACATTGCGTAAGGCTGCATGCAACAAATGCGTGGCGGAATGGTTACGTTTGGTACGTTCACGGCGTGCGTGATCAATGCGCGCGTCTACTTCCTGCCCCGAACTCAGCTCACCTTCAACCAAGGTACCTACGTGCAGATGATTGTCGCCTTCCTTACGGGTATCGGACACTTCGAAACGACCGCCATTCCAGGTTAACACCCCGGTGTCACCTACCTGGCCACCTGATTCAGCATAAAAAGGCGTACGCTCAAGTACGACCACACACTCGTCGCCCGCAACAGCCTTACCTTCTTCGCCGTTCACCAGAACCGCACGAACGAGTTCCCGGCCATCGATGTGGTCGTAACCGGTAAATTCGGTTTTACCTTCAATGGTGATGCCTGCAGCATTGTAGTCAATACCAAACTTACTGGCGGCCCGAGCCCGCTCACGCTGGGCTTCCATGGCTTTTTCATACCCCGGATAGTCCAGGGTCAACCCACGCTCACGGGCAATGTCGTTAGTCAGGTCAACCGGAAAACCGTAGGTGTCATATAACGTGAACACTGTCTCACCAGGAATCTCAGTGCCTTCGAGCCCGGCAATGTCTTGCTCCAGCAGGCGCAGACCTTTATCCAGAGTCTTGGCGAACTGTTCTTCTTCCTGCAGCAGCACTTTTTCAACCTGTTTAAGGCTGCTCACCAATTGAGGAAACGCCTCACCCATCAACTCAGCCAAGGGCGCCGCAAGCTTATAAAAGAAAGGCTCGTTCGCACCCAGCTTGTTGCCATGACGCGCAGCGCGACGAATGATTCGGCGCAAGACAAAGCCCCGCCCTTCGTTTGAAGGCATCACACCATCAGCAATCAGGAACGCACAGGAACGGATATGGTCAGCCACAACACGCAGAGAGGCCTCGGTCGTTGCAGCACCACCCAGTACATCAGAGGCCGCTTTCAGAAGATCCTGGAACAGGTCAATTTCGTAGTTACTGTGTACACCCTGCAAAACGGCAGCAATGCGCTCCAGCCCCATACCGGTATCAACAGAAGGCTTGGGCAGATTCAGCATTTCACCATCAGCCGTGCGGTTGTACTGCATAAACACCACGTTCCAGATTTCAATATAGCGGTCGCCATCTTCTTCCGGGCTGCCTGGAGGGCCACCGGCCACATCCGGACCGTGATCGTAGAAAATTTCAGTGCAGGGGCCGCAAGGCCCCGTATCGCCCATCTGCCAGAAGTTATCTGACGCATAGCGACCACCTTTGTTGTCGCCAATACGGACGATGCGATCGGCCGGAACCCCCACTTCCTGGTTCCAGATATCATAGGCTTCGTCATCGTCGGCATAGACGGTGACCCACAGCTTTTCTTCCGGCAGATTCAGCCAGTCCTTGCCGGTCAGAAAGGTCCAGGCGTAGTTGATGGCTTCCCGCTTGAAATAATCACCAAAGCTGAAGTTGCCCAGCATCTCGAAAAAGGTGTGATGACGCGCGGTATAGCCTACGTTCTCAAGGTCATTGTGTTTACCACCAGCACGCACACACTTCTGGGACGAAGTCGCTCGAGTGTAGTCGCGCTCTTCTCTGCCAAGGAACGTATCCTTGAACTGATTCATGCCAGCATTAGTAAACAGCAATGTTGGATCATCCGCCGGAACCAGCGAACTGCTCGGAACAATGGTGTGACCCTGCTGCTTGAAATAATCGAGGAACGCCTGTCGCAACTCTGCGGTTTTCATAGCCCTTTGATACCCTTCCAGAAACCCGCCGGGGGGTCGGCAGGTCCGCGATTGAAATACGAATACTTACATGCGTGTACAAATCCGCTACTCTAGCACACGCCGAGTACAGGAAAAACGTGAAAACTCATAGGAGATCCCATGCCCCGACGCTTCCATGACGCCGAGGAACTCTTTCCCCCAGCAACTGCCCTCAAACGCGCCCTGGCCATCATTTACGACGGCCTGATCAGCATTGCTGTACTGCTGGTTACCACCTGGATTTACACCATGATTACCGGCTGGATCCGGGGCTGGGAACATATGGAACGTATGGCGGAGGCCGGTCAGCTATCCGGAGACCCGGGCCTGACTTTCCTTCTGTTCCTGGTGCTCTACCTGTTTTTTGCCTATTTCTGGACCCATAACGGCCAGACTCTGGGGATGCAAGTGTGGCGGATACGCATCGAAAACCTGGATGGCACATCAGTTAGCTGGACCCAGTCATTACTCCGCTACGGCACCGCCTCAGCAGTGGTCTTCCTGGCCATACTCGGCGGCTACTATCTGGGCGCTGTTGCCCTGATACTCGCCCTGCCAGCCATCGTCGCACTGTTCTATCCGATTAACGGCTTGTCGGTAACTGACCGCACCTCCAACAGTGTCGTTGTGGCACTACCCAAACAGGTAAAGAAACAGCTCTAAAATACAGGCCGGCCTAGCCGGCCTTTCTCATCAACACTGCACCGACCGCGGCATTCACCAATATTGGCGCTAACACAGCGATCAACGGATTGAACCCGTACACCATGCTCATCGGCCCCAACAAATCCTGCATATACTTGAACAACAGCCCCACCAGCAAACCGGTAAAAACCCGAAACCCCATGGTAACTGAACGCAGCGGGCCAAAAACAAACGAAATTGCCACCAGCACCATGACAGCAGTCCCCAGGGGCATCAGTGCTTTTTTCCAGAACGCCAGCCAATATTGTGCTGCCGTCAGCCCCTGCTCTCCCAGATAACGGGCATACGTAAACAAACCGGTCATCGAAAGATTCTCAGGCTTCACAATCAATACGCTGAGTACCTCCGGCGAAAGACCTGTATCCCAGCGCAACGAAGGCAGCTTGTCCCGCACAGTGCGCTCGCCTTCCATCCGGGTGGCAACCACCTTCTCAAGAACCCAGTAATCGCCATGGAATACAGCCCTTTTAGAAAAACTGGATTTAATCAGCTGCCGGTCACCATCAAATTCAAACAGAGAGACCCCAACCAAAACACCATTTGGCTGTACGGCATTCAAGTGCATGAAGGTGTTACCCTCCCGGTGCCAAACACCGTGGGCTGAGGCTACATTCTTACCCGCACCCAGGGCCACCGCCTTGTCACTCTGCGCAATGCGCTCCGTTGTCGGCGCTACATACTCACCAATAACTACTCCAAGCAGAACCACAACCAATGCCGGCTTCATGGCAGACCAGACAATTCGTTTCAGAGAAACGCCTGCAGCACGGATCACCGTTAATTCTGAGGAACTGGCCATAGTACCCAGCCCAACCAAGCACCCCATGAAGGCGCCAAGCGGCAGGTAATCGTATATTCTTCTCGGCAGAGTCAACGCCACATACCACAACGCCTGCAGCGTCTGATAACCATTTCGGGTATCTTCGAGCTCGGCGATAAACGCGAAAATCAAATCCAGCGACAGCACCACCACCATCACCAGGAACATGGCGCTGCCCACTGTGCTCATCACGTAATTATCAATCTTACGCATGGGCGCCCCCCTCTTTTTCAAGGCGCCGGCGATTTCGCCAGGCTGGGCCAAACTGAAGCCACAACCCAAGAGATAAGAACAACGCATGAACCCACAACATGCCGATCCACTCAGGAACCTTGCCGTCGGCCAAAGCGTCCCGGGCAACAATCAGCAAGCCAAGGTAAGTGATATAAACCAACATGGCTGGCAACAAATGAAAAAACCGCCCTTGCCGCGGATTCACTCGACTCAGGCGAACCGCAAGCAAAGTAATGATAGGAACAATCAGCGGCAGAGAAATGCGCCAATGCAACAAGGCGCGATCTTCAAGGTTATCGGACTTCCACAGATCCAGAGTTGAAATGCCCTCTTCTAACTCTTTGGTACCCGCCTCACCACTTTGAATTTTCAGTCCATAGGCATCAAAAAGCGTAACATTATAATCACGCCGCCCCGGTACGCCCTGAAAACGGCCACCATCTTCCAAAATCAGAAAACGGCTACCAGTTTCCTGATCAATCAATTGAGAGCCGGTTTCTGCGGTGATCAGAGTCACCCCCTTACCATCGCGCCCATACTCAGCAATGAATACACCTTGCAATTCTCGTTTGTCATCACTCAAAGCCTCGGTGTAAGTAACTCGCGTGCCTGAAGTGAAGTCCTGAAACCGTCCGGGAGCCAACATTTCAAATTCTGTGGCCTTACGCTGCTCATTGAAAATCTGTTCAACCTGCTTCATCCCCCAGGGCGAAACGAACAGGCTCATGGCTCCCACCACGAGCATCACCGGCAATACACCGATCAGAGTTTTCGTCAGCAGTTGCCGCTCGCTAACACCACAAGCAAACAACACTGTCATCTCACTTTCCAGGTACATCCGACCGTAAGCCAGCAGAATACCTATAAACAAACCCAGCGGCAGAATCAGCTCAAGAAAACCCGGGAAACGATAACCCATGATCGAAAACAGTACATCTGCAGCTATTTCACCTTCTGCAGCACTGCCCAGATACTTGATAAAACGACCACTCATGAACACCAGCAAGAGAATGCCGGAGACAGCGAGCATGCTAACCATAATCTGGCGAATGAGGTAACGGAAAATGATAGTCAAACCAGTCTCTCTGATGGTGTCCTGTTACAAGATGGTAGATACAGGAAACTGCGCGTATTCTATGTAACCTTGCAGCCGATTGACAGTAAAGCGCTCATAGATTGGAACCATCGTAGCAATATAGGCCGACTCCTTGATTATTCGATGCTTAACCCCAATCCTAAAGAACATGTATTGAGCCAGCCTCAGCAAAAAAACTAATCATATGACAGGAGTTGCTATGAATTTCAGCCTGAGCAGCAAAGCCATCACGGCCACCAAAACCGATTGCCTTGTTATCGGCCTGCCTGAAAAGGGTGAATGGCCAGAAACCACCAAGGCTGCGGATGAAGCACTTGGAGGGCTGATCAAGCAACTGGATAAAGCCGGAGACGTAACAGGCAAGAATGCCTCTGTTAACACCTTCCCTCTGATCGACCAACCCTGGAAACGAATCATTGTCGTCGGCACAGGCAAAGATAGTGAACGCAACCTGGCCAACTACCGCAAAGCTTTAATTGCCACTTTGGGTGCACTGAAAGACGGCCCCTCCAGCAACGCCCTGATCTGCCTGGCAGACACCACCTTTCAAAGTCAAGACGCTGCCAGCTCTGAAGAAGCACGCCTGAACCTGATCGGCCGCACTCTGGAAGAACAACTTTATACTTTCACAGACTACAAGAGTGAAAAACCTGCCGCTCGCAAGCTGAACAAAGTCGTCATTCAGACCTCTACCGCCGATAAACCCCGGAAAGACGCCTTAAACCTGGGGTTGGCCACCGGCCGCGGCATGAACTTCACCCGCGACCTGGGCAACACCCCGCCCAACATCTGTCACCCAATCTGGCTGGCTGAACAAGCCGAAAACATGGCCAAAGAATATGACAACATCAAGACCGAAGTGCTTGATGAAAAACAGATGGAAAAGCTGGGCATGAACACCATTCTGGCCGTCGGAAAAGGCTCCAAACAGCCACCACGCCTGATTGTCATGGAGTACCGTGGCGGCAGTACCAAAGACAAGCCCTATGCCCTGGTTGGCAAAGGTATCACCTTTGACTCAGGCGGAATCAGCCTGAAACCAGGTGAAGGCATGGACGAAATGAAATATGACATGGGCGGCTCCGCAAGCGTACTAGGCACCATGCAAGTGCTGGCTGAAACCAAGCCCAAAATCAACGTAGTTGCAGTAATTGCTGCCGCTGAAAACATGCCAGATGGCGGCGCATCACGCCCCGGCGACATCGTCACCACCCTGAACGGCATGACCGTAGAAATTCTCAACACCGATGCCGAAGGCCGCTTGGTATTGTGCGATGCACTCACCTACGTTAAAAAGTTCGAACCACAAGCTGTTGTGGACCTGGCAACCCTGACAGGCGCCTGCATCATCGCACTGGGACACCACGCCACCGGCCTGCTGTCCAATAATGACGAACTGGCCAACGAACTGCTGTCTGCTGGCGAAAGAAGCGGCGACCGGGCCTGGCGTCTGCCTCTGTGGGACGAATACCAAAGCCAGCTCGACAGCAACTTCGCTGACATGGCCAACATCGGCGGACGCCCGGCCGGCACTATCACTGCCGCCTGCTTCCTGTCCCGATTCGCCAAAGACTACCGTTGGGCCCATCTCGATATCGCCGGTACTGCCTGGAACTCTGGCAAGGCCAAAGGCGCCACCGGCCGCCCGGTCCCCCTGCTGGTCGACTACCTGATGTCTCATGCCGGGTAAGCAGTTAAACAATCCCGTGGAGCCCGGCAGCTCAGCTGCCGGCACCTCCGGCCGGGACGCAAAAAACCAACGCTACTGGTTTCACATCCTCGCCCAAAACACCCCAGCCGCCCGCAATCTCCACGCAGCCAAACTGGTGGACAAAGCCTGGCAGCAAGGCGACCGTGTGTGCGTACTCTGTGACAACCAGCAACAAGCGCAAGAACTCGATGACCTACTCTGGAACTTCACCCCAGATGCCTTCATCCCCCACAGCATCGCAACCGATGCAAACACCCCATGCTCAGACCCGGTCGGCATTTTGCTTTACCCACCCGCAGCTTCCGACTGGGACACAGTCATCATCCTGTCGTCTGCCCTGCCCGGACAGTCTGACCAATACCGAAGGCTGGCACTGGTCGCCCAAAACGACCCTGCGGTACTGAACCAAGCTCGCGGCCACTACAAACAACTGCGAAAGCTGGGCATAGAAGCGCGGGTACACGACATGCGAAAACGCTGACTAACACGTTTGTCCGTCAAAATGCATACGGTCGCGCACGAATTTTCAGGAACATCAAAACCAAGCATCCTTGTATACAAGCGAACAGCTCCGAATTTGAACCGCGTAGTTGGGATAAGCTTTCCAAAAATTTCGTAGGCCATGGATGGCCGGAGAGAAGCGCACATGGATGTGCTCGAAGCGGTTTTTGGAAAGCTTATCCCAACTGCCCAGGCACCCAAATCCGAAGGCTACTGGACGAACACCTAGCCGAAGGTTCGCCGCAACCAAACCGACCATGTATAATCGCCGGTTTCAAACTTTCCCTCGTGAATCAACCAACGGTCACTGCAGAAACCCATGGAAAAAACCTACCAGCCAGAAAACATAGAGCGCCAGTGGTACGAAAACTGGGAGTCTAAAGGGTACTTCCGCCCCAGCGGAGAAGGCCAGTCCTATAGCATTGCTATCCCGCCACCTAACGTGACCGGAAGCCTGCACATGGGCCACGCCTTCCAGCACACCATCATGGACACCCTCACACGCTACAAGCGCATGCAGGGCAATAACACCGTCTGGACCGTCGGCACAGACCACGCCGGTATCGCCACCCAAATGGTTGTTGAGCGGAAACTCGCTGCAGAAGAAGGCAAAACCCGCCACGACCTCGGCCGGGAAGAATTTATTAAACGTATCTGGGAGTGGAAAGAAGAATCCGGCGGAACCATCACCCGCCAGATGCGCCGCCTTGGAAACTCCGTAGACTGGAGCAACGAACGCTTCACCATGGACGAAGGCTTTTACAAGGCCGTACAAGAAGTCTTCATTCGCCTGTACGAAGACGGCCTCGTCTACCGCGGCAAGCGACTGGTCAACTGGGACCCGAAACTACACACTGCCATCTCCGATCTTGAAGTAGAGAACAAAGAAGAAAAGGGTTTCTTCTGGCACCTGCGCTACCCGCTGGCCGACGGCGCAACAACCCAGGACGGCAAAGATTATGTAGTGGTCGCCACTACCCGTCCCGAAACCATGCTCGGCGACACCGCCGTAGCCGTACATCCGGACGACGAACGGTATCAGCACCTGATTGGCAAATACGTCGTGCTGCCGTTGGTAAATCGCAGAATCCCGATTGTAGCCGACCACCACGCCGACCCGGAAAAAGGCTCCGGCTGTGTGAAAATTACTCCGGCTCACGACTTCAACGACTACGCCGTCGGCAAACGTAATAGCCTGCCGATGATCAACGTCCTGACCCAAGACGCCAACATCCGTGAGGTCGCCGAAGTCTTCAATAGCGACGGCACCGAAAACACCGACATCGACGGCAGCATGCCAGCAGCCTACGCCGGCCTGACCCGCGAAGCAGCCCGCAAGCAAATCGTTGCAGACATGGAAGCTGCTGGCCTGTTGCAGCAGGTTGAAGACCACATACTCAGCGTACCCCGCGGCGACCGCTCAGGCCTGATCATAGAGCCCATGCTGACCGACCAGTGGTTTGCTGACGCAAAAACCCTGGCCAAACCTGCGATTGAAGCCGTAGAAGACGGCCGTATCCAGTTTGTCCCCAAGCAGTACGAAAACATGTACTTCTCCTGGATGCGCGATATCCAGGATTGGTGTATCTCCCGCCAGTTATGGTGGGGCCACCGGATTCCAGCCTGGTACGACGCCGACGGCAACATCTACGTTGGCCGCAACGAAGACGACGTGCGCAAGAAACACAACCTGGCCGCCAGCCTGGAACTGAAACAAGACGACGACGTTCTCGACACCTGGTTCAGCTCTGCACTGTGGACCTTCGGCACTTTAGGCTGGCCAGAAATTACTGAACGTCTGAAAACCTTTCACCCAACTGACGTGCTAGTGACCGGCTTTGACATCATCTTCTTCTGGGTCGCCCGGATGATCATGATGACCATGCACTTCATGAAGAACGAAGACGGCACACCACAAGTACCGTTCAAAACAGTTTACGTAACCGGCCTGATCCGTGACGAACACGGCGACAAGATGTCCAAATCCAAGGGCAACGTGATCGACCCGCTGGACATGATCGACGGTATCACTCTGGAAGACCTGCTGAAAAAGCGCACAGGCAACATGATGCAGCCCAAGCTGGCTGAAAAGATTGGCAAGCGCACTCAGAAAGAATTCCCGGAAGGCATCGCCGCTCACGGCACTGACGCTCTGCGTTTCACCCTTGCAGCTATGGCCACTACCGGTCGTGACATCAACTGGGATATGAAGCGACTGGAAGGTTACCGTAACTTCTGCAACAAGCTTTGGAATGCTGCTCGTTACGTGCTGATGAACACCGAAGGCGAAGACTGTGGTGTAAATGATGAGCCGGTAGAACTGTCACTGGCTGACCGCTGGATCATCAGTGAACTGCAGCACTGCGAGCAAGAAGTGATCCGTCATCTGGAGCAGTACCGTTTCGACCTGGCCGCCTACGCCCTGTACGAATTCATCTGGAACGAATACTGCGACTGGTACCTGGAACTGTCGAAGCCCATGCTGAACGACGATAACGCCAGTGCTACAGCCAAACGAGGCACACGCCGGACTCTGGTTCGCGTTCTGGAATCTATCCTGCGGCTTGCACATCCGATGATGCCGTACATCACCGAAGAAATCTGGCAGCGTATTGCTCCGCTGGCAGGAAAGAGCGGCGACAGCATCATGCTTCAGCCATTTCCACGGCCAGAAGAAAGCAAGCAGGATGCCACTGCAAAAGCTGATATCGACTGGGTAAAAGGCGTCATCGTCGCCGTTCGAAACATCCGTGGTGAAATGAACATATCTCCGGGCAAGCCTGTACCGGTATTGCTGAAAGGCGGCAACAGCGAAGACGAACGTCGCCTTAACGCAAACCGTCAGTTCCTGATGTCTCTGGCAAAACTTGAAAAGCTGGAATGGCTGGGCTCTGACAAAGCCCCTATGAGTGCCACCCAGCTCGTTGGCGAAATGGAAGTTCTGGTCCCAATGGCCGGCCTCATAGACAAAGATGCGGAACTCAAGCGTCTGGATAAAGAACTTGATCGCCTGCAGAAAGACATCAGCCGTGTAGAAGGCAAGCTGAACAACGAAAAGTTCACATCCAAAGCTCCGGCTGAAGTCATTGAAAAAGAGAAAGGAAAACTGCGCGATGCTCAAGGCAGCCTGCAGAGGTTGAGCGCACAGCGAGCTGAAATCGAGGCCATGTAAGGCCATGATAGCCATTCTGGGAGCCGGCTCTCTGGGCCGGCTCTGGGCCGCTAAACTTCCAGCAGGACAAGTGGCCTTTGTGCCTCGCCCGGAACAATCAGCCAAACAACTGGCCTATAAACTCCGGCCCCTTCAGGGGCCGGACGAGCAAGTTATCGTACCCTGGCTGGATTACTCTCAGCCAACATCTCTGCTAATCGTTACCACCAAGGCCGGTGACACCGTTAACGCCTTAGCCCCCATACTTGCCCGGTTTCCCAGCGATACCCCAATCGTGCTCTTCCAAAATGGCCTGGGCAGTCAACAGCGCGTCGCTGAAACCTGGCCAGACCGACCAGTTCTAGCCGCCACAACGACCGAAGGCGCTAATCGGCCTGAAGCCGGGCTCACGATCCATGCCGGGCAAGGTGAAACCTGGGTCGGTGCACTTACAACCACGGGCAAAATCCATCTCACCAATTCAGTTTCTTTGCTCGCTCTCAGTAGCCTGACCGTTCATGCGGAGCAGGACATCCTGAGTAAGCTCTGGCAAAAATTGATCATCAATGCCGGCATCAACGCCTTCACTGCCATTCTTAATTGCCCAAACGGAGAGATACTGGCTCACCCCTTTTATCTCCAATGGATATCTCCTTTATGCGACGAGATCAGCAAACTGATGAGCGCCAGCCGTCAAAAGGAACAGTCCGCCAAAGCCATACAGAATGCGATTGAGACCGTGGCCCGCAGAACGGCCAGAAATACATCCTCCATGAGAGCCGATATTTTGGCTGGCCGGAATACCGAAATCGACTTTATAAATGGTTATCTCGTGCGTCTTGGTCAGGATTACGGCATCGATACCCCAGTGAACCAAATGCTCACCGAGCAAGTAAAACAACTTAACTGACTGTCTATTAGCAGGAGCGCCACGCATGGGCAACCGCCTATCAAAGATCTACACACGCACCGGAGATGATGGCTCCACAGGCTTGGCAGACGGCAATCGAATTACCAAGAACGCCCTGAGAGTTGAAGCCATGGGGACAGCCGATGAGCTGAGTTGTCATATAGGCATTCTCGTGGAAACCCTGCCCGCCGAAGATGCCTTGATTGACGTATTTCGCCGAATACAGCACCACCTGTTCGACATTGGCGGAGAGCTTGCAATTCCCGGCAGCAAAGTTATTAGCAACGAACACACCAACTGGCTGGAACAGGTGCTTGACCATTACAATGAAGACTTGCCACCTTTGAAAAACTTCATTCTACCGGGTGGATCCATCGCCGCAGCCCACTGCCACTTAGCACGCGCAGTCTGCCGTCGTACTGAGCGGGTGGTGGTTGGTCTGAGTCAGGAAGATGCCATAAACCCTGCAGCACAACAGTACCTCAATCGACTTTCCGATCTGCTGTTCGTAATTTCCAGGGTGTTGGCTCGCAGGGATGGTGCTCAGGAAATTCTTTGGGAACAAAAAAAATCCGGCCTGTAAAGGCCGGATTTTTATCAACTGCCTCAAACTTTAAATGTCTGAACAAGCTTCTGAAGTGAAGCTGTAAGATCCGACATCTGACGAGACGACTCCAGAGTTTCCTCTGCGTTCGCTGCCGTAATATGGCCAAGCTCACCAATACTTTCTACGTTCGCATTAACATTCTGGGCAACAGCAGACTGCTCTTCCGCGGCCTGCGCAATCTGATGGCTCATATCCACAATTTCTGAAATACCCTGAGCAATACGATCCAAAGCCTCGGTCACTTCATCAGACTTCTGTACGGTCAATTCAGTAGCGCCATGGCTGCTCGTCATCGCTGAAACAGCTTCCTTTACACCACCCTGTAACCGGGAAATCATATCCTCAATCTCTTCCGTGGACTTGTGCGTCCTTTGCGACAAGGAACGAACTTCGTCAGCCACTACCGCAAAACCACGGCCATACTCACCTGCACGGGCGGCTTCAATCGCGGCATTAAGTGCTAACAGGTTTGTTTGCTCTGCAATGGCTTTAATTTCAACCAACACCTGACTGATATTATCGCTGTCTTTGTTAACCCGGTTAATAACCTCAACTGCACCGGCAATCTCGCCGGCCAGCTTATTAATGGTTTCAACCGTATCAGCCACAACTTTACGGCCGGTTTCGGTATCCCTTTCGGCACTACCGGCACTGTCAGCAACCCGGTGCGCGCTCTCGGTCACCTCATTGACAGCATCCACCATCTGCCCCATAGCTTCATTAATCTGGCTACTTTCATCCATCTGGCGAGCTACTGCTTCGCTATTCGCTGCAGCCGTCTCATTAACTCTGACGGCCTGCAGCCCCACATCCGCCGTCGTGCCACTAACAGAACGGATCAGCTCAGCAATTTTGTCCGTCATATTATTAAACTCACTGGTCAGCTCACCCAACTCATCACGGTTGGAAAGCTCTATGTGAGTCGTCATATCGCCGGCAGCCACATTTCTTGCTGCCAGGCTGAACCGGTTAATGGCAACCCGGACCGACATAAAGAACCCGATATACAGGTATACGACAACAAGCATCACCGTGATAAGGGCAACAAAAATCAGGGCGCGCTGCTGAGTCTCACTTTGTAGCCGGCTCTTCAGGTTGTCACCTACAACCTGAAAAATATCTTCGGTCAGCGTGTCATAGTGTTTCAACTCGCCCGATACCTTTGCCTCATACTCTTGCCAAGGCATATCCAGTCGCATTGGAGAGATAATGTTTAAGTCCAGCTCTTCGCGAACAACCAGCAGACTTTCATCCACGCTCGCGAGCGTTCCGCCAGACGACTCAGCCAATGTATCAGAAGTTTCTTTTGCAACCAGCAGACTTGGAGACAGCAGTGAGCTGCGATTCGTCAACAGGTCAAATATTTCGTTCAGGTTCTCACTCAGAGCAGAGCCTAACCGGCCCTCAATCAACGCAAAAATACCGTATGAACGAGCGCCACCAATTGCGTTACGGGCATCCGGCAATGCTGAACGCACCAATCCCAGCAACAATAAATTTTCCCGTGATGCATCCTGGCCAAGGCCCGAAACTTCGATAGTAGCAGGCAATACTGCACGAACCTTCTGGACAAACTCTTGATAGATCTGGAACTGCGGGCCCATTCTGACCTGATAATTTTCATTGGTCCGGAGTGCCTGCCATTCTTTCTGCAGGTTCTGGACCTGCTCCTGCCAAGACCCGGTTGAGTCGAAAGACCGGCGTGGCTCTGCCAGGTCGGCAAGCAAGACATCTATTCGATTAGCCGAGGCTTCAGCTTTCGCTAACAGCTCAGGCTGCTGCTTCAGAACCCCCGGAGACTGAAAGTCCCGGAAATCCATAGCGGCCGACAATAGCTGCTCTGCTTTTTGAAGCTCTACCAGCCCCTCAATACTCCGGTTCATCGTTTGCACAGACTGGTTAAGACCTGAAATAACCAGCCAGGACAACACCAGAATAGGGCCAAGAAACAGGATGCTGATGAGGCTGAATTTGTAAACCATCGGCAGCCGATTCATCAATGCAATTGCTGGATTAATTATATAGTTCACAATGCCCTCACGCCGATTCTAAAAGCTGAATCTTGGTTCTTTGTTTTTTTGATTATCGCTCAGAGCCACTACAATTTAATCACTACTAAGTGTTATTCCACTTATACCACTCCGGAGATAACCAGCAACGCAATTGCGCATATCCAGACCAGCATGCTTCGGTTTAGCAGGTCCCTGATGGCAATCAGGCTGCGCCCGCCGAAACGGGGCCACTCCTCCGGGTGCACCTGAGAGAAACGCTCCGGATCAAGTGCATACCCGGTTAACGACCCGTTAGCGGAAATCATTAGGACTTCCGACGTCGATTTTTTGAGACCCGGTATAACCTGGCCAACTTCACGCGACCAGCCTGCAAGATCTCCCGCCAGACCAAAAGTGCAGGAAAGCAGTCTGGCTGGTAGCCAGCTAACCCAGTCCGCCGCTTTTCTGTATGCTGGCCTTGCGCCTTCTTGCGGCCATTGCTCAGCAAGTGCTACCAAACCCCTGGCCAGCAACGCCATGCCTATGCCCCCAACGACATACCAGAAAACAACCAAGAAGAATCCTTCAAAAGCCGACACCATCAAGGCCTTCGACACCGATAAATGTAAAGCATCAGGAGAGAGTGCAGCACCCCGCTCCGCTGCAGGAAGCCGATCCCGAACATGATACCAGGCACTCTGCATGTCTCCTCGATGCCAGGCTTCCGAATAGGCTTTTAACGCTGCTCTCCAGCCAGGCACCCCCATCAACAGTACCAGCACCAACAACTCAAGTGGATAGATTGCAAGCCGGAATCCTGTCCGTTCGGCGACAATCGTCAAAGCGATCAGGCCAAGAGCCGGTAACACGATCACTCCATAACCCTTGGCAAGCGCTTGCTCATGACCCGCTTTTACCTTTGTTCCCCAGTGCAGCCAAGTACGCCAAAGACCATCCCCACGGAATGTTTCCAGACGATCCAGCTTCCGGCGAATAATGTATGCAAACAGAAAAACCACCAGAACCATTCAGATGTTCTCCGTTATTTTCAGAAGCCTTCGAAAATGAGCCCAATGGAAAGCCGGCCCGGGATCTGTTTTTCTACCAGGTGCAATGTCGCAATGTCCGGTGATGCGGCCAGGCGTTACTGCAGGCCACGCAGCCATAGTTAATGCAGTGAGGCGCGCCAGCGTTTGGTACTGACGTTCGGTGTACGGAATGTCGTCAGCACCCTCCAGCTCAACGCCAATCGAAAAATCGTTGCACTCCTCTTCAGATCCAAAACACGAACGGCCTGCATGCCAGGCCCGGTCAAGACAACTCACAAACTGTACAACGGAGCCATCTCTTCGAACCAAGGCATGGGCTGACACCTGCATATCAGCGATTTCTGAAAAATAGGGGTGCGCATTCCGGTCAAGCTGATTACAGAAAAACTGTTCAATATAAGGACCGCCAAACTGCCCCGGAGGAAGACTGATATTGTGCACCACCAACAAGGAAATACTGGAGCCTTCAGGTCTGGGGCCAAAGTTTGGGGAGGGGCACCATCGGCTACCGTGGAACCGGCCAGTCACTCTTAACCGTTCAACCTGCTCGCTGAACTGAGTGGTAATAGAAAATACATCAGAAATGTCAGATCGTGTGTTAGGCAAGGCTCATCCGTAGGTGCAATGAGTGATTCATCGCTTTTGATTGAATCACAAAGCGCCTGCAGATGCTATGAAATGCCGAAGCGGGCATGGCACAATCAATCTTTCCGACTGTGCCGAAGGTTATCAATAATCGACTCCAGGGCACGGTCAAAAATCAATCCGTCATCCAGCAAGATAACTTCCCCATCTTGCATGGCCTGGGCCAGTTCATCCCGAAGGTATTCTGCAACCTTTGCACCGCTTCGATTTACAAAAATGTACTTCCCGGTTGCTTTAATAAATGCCGCCAGCTTACAGCGCAACCGAGTGCCGTCTCGCTGCAACTCCAGCCAGGAGCCAACGCGCAACTGATCCGCACTTTCAAGCCACTCTTGAGCTGGCGCAGCAACAGGCACCGTATCGGCAGATGATTCATCTACAATTTCCACCGACGGAGAAGTATCCGTGTCCTCAGCATCCTCCGGAGTGTCGGACAATGCATCTGGCACGGCAATAACCGGTTCTGCATATCCAGCAACATCCGCTTCAACTTCAGAAACATCCGGGTGAGCTGAAACGTCATTCGTCCTTTCTACCGGTGCAGTCACCAGTTTTTGGAAAACATCAACATGGACCAACTCCAGGTCCCTGATAACAGCATCTGTCGCGAAGGGATCCCAGGATATTTCCTGAAGCGCTTTCCTTAAATCCTCGACCACCTCAGGAATCGCCCGCAACAACTCCGAACGGGTGTCGGCTGACACTGGCTGCGGATCGACACTCCATACCAAGCGACCCGTGAGCTCACAGGCGTGTGCCCACAAAGAGCTATCTTCGCCATGGCGCAAAGCAACCCACTGCAGGTAGCGCGACCAGGGTTCGTTCAGCAGCTGAAGAACCGAGTCAGGTATTTCATGGTTCTCGATCTGTTCCTGAATCAAATCAACCGCTGCCTGGTTAGCACGCTCCTGTCGCGCTCTACCCTCTTCCGCGTCTCTTAAACGCTGTTCCACCAACTCCCTGCGTCGACGATCCAGATCCATGAAATGACCAAAATCGGTCAGGAGCTCTTCGAATAGCTCAACACTCTCCGTGAATTCAGACAGCACCCGCCCAACGACCTCTTCAATTTTGTCACGCAGCGGATCCCGAATGCCCGGGCGTTTTTCTGTCCAACCAATTGCTGCCAGAGCCAGCTCGTTCAGCAATTTCCGAACCGGGTGCCCACCACGATTGAAAAAATTCCGGTCACTCAATGCGACTTTTAGTACCGGTATCTGCAAACGCCCGATGAGCGCTTTCATAACCGAGTGAAGCTGTCGATCTTCCAGAATGAAATCAAACAACATGGAAACCAGATTAATGACATCCCCGTCAACCTGGTCTACAGTCGCCCTGTCACCTTCCGGAGATTGCAGTACTGTCTGTAATTGATCTCTCAGAGGCGCGACCTGATCACCCTGATAGTTTTGTAACGAACCTTGAAGCTCGTTCAACCGCGCCATCAACCGGTCGGTATCAAGAACCACTGTACCAGGCTGCAGTGCCCCCCCTGAGTGCCCGCGGCCTTGATGCAGCAAGGCACTTAATTCATTGAATGTCGGCGTCGCCGGACTTTGCGTATAACGGGATTGCGCGATGAATTCACCATCGCCCCCGGAATGTGCGGATGCTGGCATAACACGCCTATGCGGCACCTGGGGCCCGGCCGCAGGTGGCTTTTTCATTTCCGGCATAACGCCTTCTGCAATCAGAGTCTGGTTACAGACCTGATAAAAATCTCCAAGCTGTTCCGTCAGCATGCGCTCAAACAATTTGAGAATAACCAGCTTGGCTCGTATATCAATATCCAAGCCAGCACAGGCCTCAGCTATGCCGCCACAGAGAACTTCTGGGCTAAGCGGCATCTGAACTTCCGCCAATGACAGTTCGGGCACCAGATGCCTCACTCTGGCCGTCAGCAAACTCAAAGATTCCTGATACCGGTTACGCAGCCGGTTGATCAGATTTTCCATCGCAACTTGCTGCTCAAGGTCTGAATGGTCAACCAGACTCAATGAGTCAGGATCAACCTCTTCCAGCGAATTACTTTTGCTGACTGGATTAAACCGCCCCAACTCATTAAACGCCTGACTTACATACTGGAGAATCGAAACGGTCATGGACTTGCGCTGCAACCGCAACTCCCGCATAGCATCAAAATAGGCAGTCTGATCCTGGTTAGAGCCCGCCCGATCGGCTAATGCAAACAAGCTGTCGTCTGCCTGCTCAAAAAAACGCGCCAATACTGTCTTCAGGGATTGCCCCGAAGTATCACGGAGCCGCACCAACGCCACCGGCAGAGAAAATCTACCTATCGACGCCTGCCCCCCCAAGTGAACGACCTTATTGTCTTGCGCCATGGAGATACTCCGGTTCAAACCTGTTAAATAATGTTAAAACACGCTCTATGTACATCATATAGGCGGGGCGTGTCACCTTGTGTCAGAAATTGTCACCTTTTGTTCGATATAGAACTGAGTCACACTTTGCATTATCTGTGCCCGTCATTTTGATAAAACCCGAACGCGCAGTAGAATTGCGCCCCTACTTAAACATCATTCACCTTTCAGAGCCGGACAGCCATCATGATCACCCCTGAACTGCTTCGCCAGGCCCGCATAGAAACTGTCGCACAAAGCCTTCGCGAGGATATTGGCGATGGCGATATCACTGCAATGCTGATTCCTGCAGACAAGCAGGCACAAGGCCGTGTTATCACTCGTGAGCCCGCACGCCTTTCAGGAAAAGATTGGGTTAACGAAGTTTTCAGGCAGGTAGACCCTGGCGTTCACCTGGAATGGATGTTCAATGATGGTGACGATCTGCAACCCAACGACATCATCTTCCGTATGTCTGGCCCGGCCAGGTCGCTTCTGACCGCTGAAAGGTCTGCTCTGAACTGGCTGCAGAGCCTATCCGGAGTGGCAACACAGTGTGCCGCGTATGCCTCCCGGGTTGCTCATACCAAAGTGCGCCTGCTCGACACCCGGAAAACCTTGCCAGGGCTGAGGCTTGCACAAAAGTATGCGGTATCCTGTGGCGGGTGCGGCAATCACCGGTTAGGTCTGTGGGATGCGTTCCTTATCAAGGAAAACCACATCGCTGCCTGCGGATCTATTGCTGCCGCTGTTGCAGAAGCGCACCGAATTGCTCCAGGCAAACCTGTTGAAGTAGAAACTGAAAATCTGGAAGAGCTGAAACAAGCTCTGGACGCCGGCGCAGACATTATCATGCTGGATGAGTTTTCCCTGGCCGACATGGAGCAGGCTGTGAAACTGGTTGGGGGGCGAGCCAGACTTGAAGCATCCGGAGGTATCAATGAGCAGACTCTGGTGCCCATCGCTGAAACCGGCGTGGATTACATTTCCATCGGTGCTCTGACCAAAGATGTTAAAGCCATCGATTTATCCATGCGCCTGGAATAACACCCTGGGCGCATCACAGATCAACTGCCTGACAGCAGGTCGTCCATATGTTTCAGCGCCCGGGTCAGCCTGGCGCCCGGCAGATTCCTGCCCCTGAAGTACTCTTCAGCCATCGGAGCAATACCAGATACCGAAGGTAAAGGCCGCCCAGCCTCCACTAACTGTCTCATCCGCTCAAGAAAAACGAACTGGAGCCACTGGGTAAACTCCATGGTGTCCAGGCAAAACGGCTGGGTGCTCTCAAAAGCCTCCGGAGGTAGTGCCTCCAATTGCCACGCATCCAACTGCCTGAGCTCCAACTCAATCTGAAGCAAGCTATCGGCAACCCGCTCCAAATGGCTCTGCACCTCACTCATGCACTGTCACTCCATCAATCAGCAAGTGGTTCCAACTCCACGGTTTCACCGTGCAAAATCCGATAAAGATCTTCAAATTGTCTGGTTAGCGCATGCTTCGGCGCCATATATATTAGCGGCTGCCGGCTTTGGTGCGACTCCTTCATCTTCACAGAGCTGGTTAAACGCACTGGCAGCACCGGCAACCCTTCTTCAATAAGCTCTCTGACCAATTTTTTGGGCAGGCTAGCCCTTGGCTGGAATTGGTTAGCGACAATACCTTCAACAACCAGCTCCTCGTTGTGATCTTCCTGCAACTCGCGAATTTCATTCAGAATGCTATACAGCGCCTGGCGAGAGAAATCATCGCAATCAAATGGGATCAGACAACGTTGTGCTGCAATCAGAGCCGAGCGAGTATAGAAATTAAGAGCAGGTGCAGTATCAATAAAGATTTCATCAAAACTGTCACCGAGCTTCTTCAGAAACTCACGCAGCTTGTAAATTTTATGCTTGGCTTCAAGTTTCCGCTCAAGGAAATCAAGCTCCGGACTGGATGGCAAAACAAAGAGATTGTCGAAAGGCGTAGCGTGGACAAACTCATCCGGACGGCGAGTAAACATGCTGAAAGCTACCGTCTGCTCCAGTAAGTCTGCAACCGTATCCTTGAGTTCAGAGGCCGGTTTCCCGAGAAGGTAATGTGTTGAGTTGCCCTGAGGGTCCAGGTCCACCACCAAGGTACGCTTTCCCCTGGCAGCGCTGATAGCCGCAAGGTTACAGGTAATACTGGACTTGCCCACGCCGCCTTTCTGGTTGAATACAACCCGTCTCATGTCGTCTCTCCAAGAATATTTATAGTTTTATTTTCTTTATTATCAGCTGGCTACCAGCCCATGACAGCTTTCACGAAGGGGATGGTCAGCCGCCGCTGGGCCTGAAGGGAATTTTCATCCAGCGTATCCAGAATCCCCAGCAACTCACCGAGCTTTCTCGGCGCTCTGCGCATAATGTAGCCAGCCACATCATCACTCATTACCAGGCCCCGCTGCTCTGCTCGCGCCATCAGTATGTGCATCCTGTCTTCATCGCGATACAGCCCCAACTGGAGGAGCAAGCCGTGAGACAGTCTCGAAACAAGATCCGGCAGGTCGAAAGGCAGAGACCCGGGAACTTCAGACAAAGTCACCACCAACAGACCACCATGATCAAGCACCCGGTTATAAAGGTGAAAAATGGCTTCTTCCCAATTCGCGTTGCCTGCAATTATATCAAGGTCATCGAGGCAGACGATGGGATGCGCCTCAAGACCTGCCAGAGCCTCCGGCCCAAAAGGCAGCAGCTCAGTAATACTAATGCAAACTCCGCCACGCCCCAATTGCTCAGCCTTATGACAGGTAGCCTGAAGCAAGTGACTCTTGCCAGTATCTGAATCACCGCAAATAACTACAGCCGGCAACCCCTGAGGAGCCTGGCATACAGCTTCAAGGCGTCGGGCTACCTCCCGGTTCCGGGCCCCATGAAAATTGTCGAAACGAGCGTCATCCCTGAGCTTGACCCCGAGGATCATTTGAGACGGTATCACGACCGCATTGCCCTCCAGGCCCTTAAGCTCCACACAAGAACATAATGTCCGCCACTATACACAGCCGAAATGGCTACCAGCCAGATGCCCGCGTCCCGAATCCATGATTCCATAGGCAGGTCCGCCAACAGAATAATAATGGCCAGAACCACAAGTATCTGGATAAAGGTGTTAAATTTCCCCGGGATACTCGGCTCCATTTCGAAGCGCCCCACACCATAATGATAAGCTAAGCCACCGCATACGATAATCAGGTCGCGCCCCAGCACCAGACCAAACAGCCAGACAGGCAAAATACCGGTGATCGTTAACATCAGGTAAGCTGTTATTAACAAAGCTTTGTCTGCCAGGGGGTCAGCAATCGCACCAAGCCGGCTCTTCCAGCCGAAATACCGGGCAAGAAAACCATCTACTGCATCAGTAAAAGCAGCCACAATAAAGATCAACAGAGCCAGCCGGTACCCCCCATCAAGCAAGGCAGCGGCAAACGGAATGATCAGAATGATCCGCAAAAACGTCAGGGCATTGGGAATCCAGCGCCACTGCTGCGATTTCACGTGGCAGCCCCCATCAGATTATCAGTCGCCATCACCATTGCCTGGTGCTAACTGCCAACGGTAGTACAGCACCTCATACAGAGATTCAAAAGCCTGTGCGGCATCCTGCTCATCCCCTTCTGGCAAAGGCTGATACGCAAGCGCCGCACTACTACCAACGGTTCCGACACCGGACTCGCCTGTCACAGGCTTAATGGCAGGAGCAGTCTGCTCAACCGGCGACCTTGCGGGAGGAGCCATATTTTTTGCTTCCTGCATTACAAATCTCGAATCAAGAGCGATGTATTCACGCAACTGGTTCAACTCTCCGGTAAACGTTACCTGCACTGTAAGCCGCTCACCCCGGATACGCGAAGGCCCTACAGCGCGCACCGGCGTCAGTCCCTGAAGCGCTTTAACCACATTGCCGTAGTCCGCCAAAGTAGTAACGCCGTCCAGAACAACATCTACCTTTGGCGAGTCCCCGACATTACCTGCAGATACCGCATAGCGACTGGCATAAAGCTCCGCCCACTGATCCACAACTTTGACAACAAGAGCTTCCGGGCTTTCGGCATTGGCAGAGCGTTCGCTTGCATCCATACCCATGCCTTTAAACACCCAGCCTGCACGCCATTGCCCGCCGGAGCGGCTAATGCGCATCAGGGCCATTACATCATTGGGGAGGCCTTTGGAAGCGTTATCAATACGCCCGACAAACTGGCCCCACAGGTCAGACAACAATGCCCTGTCCCCTTCGAAACGGTCCGGAGGAAAGGCCACTGGCAGGCCGCGCTCAGATGCGGCAGCCCTAAAAAGCTGACGCCACATTCCGGCCCCGTCAGACAAAGAATCCGGTGTTTCAGAATGAGTAATCAATTGACGCTGACCACGATCTTCGATTGCGATCCAGGCCAGAGTCAACGGGCGATTAGCTCCCCACACGGGCGCACCTATAGCCGCCAAGGCACGATTCACACCAACCGCGCCAAAATTCATCTCAAGACGGGCTTGTCCCGGACTCTGTCCGACCTGATAGGACAACAATAACGATTCTGCATTATCAAGAAGTTCGTCAGCGCCCTCGAGTTGCAAAACATCTCTGCTCCCCGACACTCTGACCAACACCTCCTTCAGCCCTGCCACATAACCAGCTTTTAAATCGGACGCCCCTGTGCCGGACACCGGCACATCTGCGTTATAGAGTCCTGTAGTAGTCACTGCCACTGCAGGCGCAGCGACAAACAAGGCACTAACCATAGCGATGGCGACCAGCGTTGCTCGTATCATTCTTGCTGAATATCCATTAACTGATTTCGTCATGTAGATGTAGCACCCTGCCGTTCCCATGATTCGCGCACAGGATACACCATCACCTGTCAGCTGAGTAGCAAGGCCCGCCTTGCCGTTTGGCAATATATAAATAGAGGAATCGTGCCTGTATCGGGAATTCCGGTTGGCCGCCCTGAGCCCACCTGTTAAAATCCGCGGCCAGACCCATTGTCCAACGGTTATTTTCCATGAGCGAACAGAAGCCCTCCCTCACCTATCGCGATGCTGGTGTTGATATTGATGCTGGTAACGAACTGGTTAACCGCATAAAGAATACTGCGGCCAAAACCCGCCGCCCCGAAGTACTTGGCGGGCTCGGCGGCTTTGGCGCCATGGTGTCCATTCCGTCGGGATACAAAGAACCCGTTCTGGTCTCCGGCACTGATGGAGTAGGCACCAAACTTCGTTTGGCCATGCAACTTCAAAAGCATGACAGTATTGGCATCGACCTGGTGGCCATGTGCGTAAACGATTTAATCGTTGGCGGTGCAGAACCTCTGTTCTTCCTGGACTATTACGCAACCGGCAAACTGAACGTTGATATTGCCGCTCAAGTAGTTGAAGGCATCGGCAAGGGCTGCGAATTATCAGGATGCGCTCTGGTTGGTGGCGAAACAGCCGAAATGCCCGGCATGTACGAAGGCGAAGACTATGACCTCGCCGGATTCTGCGTGGGCGTTGTTGAACGTAACAACATTCTGGACGGCAGCCGGGTTAAATCAGGAGACGTATTACTGGCACTGGGCTCGTCAGGCCCACATTCAAATGGCTACTCCCTGATTCGCAAAATCATCGAAGTAAGCGGTGCTGACCTGAGCCAGCCGATGGGCGACAGCACCCTGGCAGATTCACTCATGGCACCCACCCGCATTTATGTAAAGAATCTACTAGAACTCATTCGTAAAGTAGACGTCAACGCAATGTCGCATATCACTGGTGGCGGGCTGCCTGAAAATATTCCCAGAGTGCTTCCGGAAGGCACTATCGCTGCAATTGATACCGAAAGCTGGGAACTACCTCCGGTATTCCAGTGGCTGAAAAATGCGGGCGGCGTGGCTGCAGAAGAAATGTATCGCACCTTCAATTGCGGTATTGGCATGATTGTATGCGTACCAGCAGACCAGAAGGATCTGGCCATCGACACCTTGAAAACACTGGGCGAAAGAGTCTGGCAGGTTGGCGTCATTGAAACAGCAGAAACCAGCAGCTCGGCATCAGAAATTCGTTACGCTCCAGGATTACTGAAAGCATGAAGGCAGATCCCTCGCCGCTACCAAAAATTGTCGTTCTGGCTTCGGGCAGCGGCACAAATCTGCAAGCGCTGATTGATGCCAGCCGGGAAAGAAACTTTCCCGGCGAGATCATCGCTGTTGGCAGCAATCGCCCAGAAGCCTTTGCACTGGAACGAGCAGCCCAGGCAAATATCGATACCTTCGTGATTGACCATACGAAATTCGGTTCACGGGAAGAATTTGATGCCGCCCTGCTGGCAGAGCTTCACCGGAAAAACCCGGACGTTATCGTTCTTGCAGGCTTCATGCGCATTCTGACGCCAGATTTCGTCCGCGCTTTCCGCGGCCGGATGCTGAACATCCATCCATCCCTGCTCCCCGCTTACACAGGTCTGAACACACACCAAAGGGTGCTGGAAGCCGGCGATAAAGTTCACGGCGTATCCATTCACTTTGTCACCGAAGAGTTGGATGGAGGGCCCGTAATCGCTCAGGCTGAAATAGCCGTAAACGACAACGACACGCCAGAATCCTTGGCTGAGCGCGTTCTGCAGCAGGAACACACCCTGTATCCGATTGTTCTGCGCTGGTTTTGTGAAGGTCGCATTCAGCTTGCAGCAGGAGGTGTTCAGTTTGATGGAGAGTTACTCCCAAACCCTATGCGACTCTCTGACAACTGAACAGACTGTCATCTTCCCAAGGCCAGGGAAAGGCTAAACTGTCTACGCATAGACAGTAGAAGAGGCAAATGGATGCACAACTATAAAGCACCAACCAGGATCATCACACTGCTTGCGGGGCTAATGCTCAGCAACCTCGCGCTGAGCGCCTCAGCTGAGAATCCGTCATCCCCGGTGCTAACACCCTACAAGGCCAGCTACACAGCCTCAATGTCCAAAGGTGTCAGCCTGAACGGTAAAGGCGTTCGCACCCTGACAGACCAAGGCAACAACGTGTGGCTTTACCGCACAGACGTTGACTCATTCATTGCCGACATCGATGAATCTTTAATTTTTAAGTGGGAAGACGGGCGAGTTATACCCTTGAGGTATCGATACAACCTGTCAGGATTCCTGATTAAAGACCGAAAGCAGTCTATCGATTTTGACTGGCAGAGTGGCATCGCTAGAGGCGAGTACCGCGACAAGGCGTTTGAAGTAGAGCTTGAGGAAGGAACCCTGGACCCTCTGGGTTACCAACTTCAACTCCATCAGGACCTGAAAGCCGGCAAGCGCGACATCACCTACCGGGTGCTCAACAAGGGCAATTACGACACCGACCACTTTGCGGTCATCGCTGAAGAAATTCTGAGCGACAAAGGTCGTACAATGAAAACCTTAAAAGCCGAAAAGGTCCGGGGTGAAGGTGCAAAACGCCAAACCCTGATGTGGTTTGACCCAGAGCTGGACTACCTTCTGGCGCGTTTGCTGCAGGTAGAGCCTGATGGCAGCGAATACGAGTTACGCCTAAGGGATGCCCTGGTTCAAGACTGAACCCTGGCTCTGTATTCTGCCCAGACTGATTTCACTTCATCGGCGATAATCCGAAGGCCTTCCGCTACCTGAGCGTCATCCTGTGAGTATGTTACCCGCAGGCACTCGTGGCGATGCTTCCACTCTTCGTCCGGCAATCCGGGGAAGAAATAGTGCCCAGACACCACCAGTACACCACGCTCTTTCAATCGCTGGTACAGCTCAAGACTTGAAACAGGAAGGTCAGGGAACCAAAGCCACAAGAACATTGCCCCTTCTGGCTTGTGGACATACCAACGGCAATTGTCATCGCCCATCGCCACCCGGAAAGCCTCAACAGCCCCCTCCATCTTCGCCTTATAGAATGGACAAATCACCTCTCGACTCAGAGACAGGATCTCACCAGAACGCACCAATGGCTCAGCCAGCATGGCACCAAAACTACCGGTAGCCAGATTCATAATGGCATTAATGCCAGATAATGCTTTGATAATCGGCGCAGAGGCAATCACTATGCCGGTGCGCGCTGCAGGCAATCCAAGCTTGGACAAGCTCAGGCACAGAACAATCTGCTCGTTCCAGGTCGGTTTTGCATCGACAAACAACAGGCTCGGGAACGGAGTACCATAAGCTCCATCGACAATCAGCGGAATATTATGCTGCCGAGCCAGATCCTCAAGGCGAGCCAACTCTTCATCGGTAATGACATTACCAGTTGGGTTAGTAGGCCGGGAAACACAGATCGCACCAGTTTCGCCGGTTACTTCTACTGCATCAAAATCTACACGATACTTGAATTCATGGGCATCGGTGAACGAGATATCTGGCTGTACAGCATGGAACAAGCCGGGTTCGATGCCGGCATCGGCATATCCGATATATTCCGGTGCCAGCGGTAGCAAAATATGTTTACGCTGACCATTACCGTAATCCCCACCAAACATATTGAACAGCATGAAGAAGGCAGCCTGACTACCATTGGTCAGGGCAATATTGTCAGGCGTCAGCCCCCAACCGTATTCTGCGTTAAGCAAATCCGCCAGCGAGGCAATAAACTGTTTTTCGCCCTGAGGGGGATCGTATATTCCCACCAGGCGGCGAACCTGCGCCTCATCTGACGCCATCTCCGCCAATATTTCTTGCACTCTCTGCTGGACCTGAGGAATGTGGCCGGGATTCCCTCCACCCATCATAATCATCCCCTCCCCGGATGCCATGGCATTACCCAAGTCATCCATCAAAGAGGTGATGCCAGCGTCGGCAGTAAACTTACGACCAAAAGCAGAGAGTTTCATGGCTCTTATCCGTTCAAAAGCGATTAAGCGAAGTTACGACAATTTTAGTGCGGACAAAGATGATCAGGTATCGAGAGAAATACCGAGATTGCTGACGCCGTCATTAGCGGCATCGTGACGCAACGCCTCAACGAAGTCTTCCCGGGGGGTGCGTTGGCGCTTGAGAGCGAGCACAGTATCCCGCTGAAATATTTTGTCTTCCTTAAGCAGGGGGTGATGCTCAAACAAACGAATCAGTTCGTCGTCATCCATCCCCTCACCTTCAGACATTTCCACAAAATCCATAACGGTTTTTGTGGCCAAATGAGAGGCCTCCGTTGCCCGATGCTTGCTGGGATTCAGACGGTTGAGCAACGCTTGTTCCAACAACTGGCAGAAATCGAACGCCGGATATACGCCGTAGGCATCATAATCCTCAACATTGGGACTTAAGATTTCAAGCTTACTGAGCAACTGAGGAATAGCCGCCTCACTGGTTTCCATCTGGAGCGTGCCCCAGGCCAGATCAAGCAATTGGCGCATTTTTCCGCCACTTTTCATGCCAACGGCATCAGCAAACAAGGCATAGTTTGGGAATGCACGCTCGGCCAAGGCCAACAGATAGGCGCATTCGCGCCAGCCCTGTAGCTGTGAGACGGCTTTTAAAAACTGGTTGGCGTTCATGTCCTGGGCAGGGTCACGCCTGTCTGGCCAAGGTATTTACCGCCACGGTCTTTGTAGCTGGTTTCGCAGATTTCATCTGACTCAAAGAACAGCATCTGGGCGACACCTTCGTTGGCATAGATTTTTGCTGGCAGGTTGGTGGTGTTGGAGAACTCCAAGGTAACCTGACCTTCCCACTCTGGCTCCAGTGGGGTTACGTTCACGATGATACCGCAGCGGGCGTAAGTACTTTTGCCAAGGCAGATAGTAAGTACGCTTCTTGGAATCCGGAAGTATTCAACAGTACGCGCAAGAGCGAAACTGTTCGGCGGTATGACGCAGACGTCGCTGGTGACGTTGACAAAACTGTTTTCGTCGAAGTTTTTCGGGTCAACAGTGGCGCTGTGTACATTAGTGAAAATTTTAAATTCGTTGCTGCAGCGTACATCGTAACCGTAGCTTGAAGTGCCGTATGAGATAACGCGGCCTTTTTCGTTTTCACGAACTTGCCCGGCTTCGAAGGGTTCGATCATGCCGTGCTCTTCAGACATCCGGCGGATCCACTTATCGGACTTAATGCTCATGTGAGAATTCTCGTTTCCAGCTGGGAAAAATTGGGGCGTAGTTTACCCCTTCCCTTGCGTTCTGTCGAAGGCTTGGCCTTTGTTGCCACCTGGCATTTTTTATCCAAGCGATCTCGGTTATGGGCATTTTTCTTCGACCCAAGGTTAACCCTATGGCCCGGAGACAGAAACACTGGCAATCGTACCACCCAGATTTCGTTCCCGTGTGGACAACTCTGCCCCGATTCTCCGTGCAATATCCCGATAGCGCCGCGCAACCTCAGAATCCGGCTCGGCAACCACCGTCGGAGAACCGCTGTCAGTTTGCTCACGGATAGTCATATGCAGAGGCAACTGGCCCAGCAAGACAGTGTCATACTCTTCCGCAATGCGCTCACCGCCGCCGCAGCCAAACAGGGGCTCCTCGTGACCGCAATTGCTGCAGATATGGACACTCATGTTTTCGACAACACCGATGACCGGGATATCCACTTTGCGAAACATTTCGATGCCTTTCTTACCGTCCAGCAAAGCAATGTCTTGCGGAGTGGTTACGATCACTGCGCCGGTTACCGGAACCTTCTGACCGAGCGTGAGCTGAATATCTCCTGTGCCCGGAGGCATGTCGACCACAAGATAATCCAGTTCGTCCCAGAGAGTTTGTTGCAGCAACTGCATAACAGCACCGCTGACCATAGGGCCACGCCAGGCCATAGGGGTTTTATCCGTGGTCACAAAAGCCATGGAATTGGCTTGCAAACCGTGCGCCTGGATGGGCACGAAATATTTATTTTCTCGCACATCCGGGCGCTGACCTTCAGGGACGCCAAGCATCATACCAATACTCGGACCATATATATCGGCGTCCAGAATACCGACTCTTGCACCTTCGGCCTGCAGAGCCAGAGCGAGATTGACAGCTGTGGTGGACTTACCTACGCCACCCTTGCCGGAAGCGACAGCAATAATGTTTTTCACGCCGGGAACAGGAGCAATTTCTTTATTGATTTTGCAGGCGTGAATTTTCTGGGCCACGTGGACTTCTGCGCTTTCTACGCCTTCAACAAATTCTATAGCGTTGGCGACAATTTGTTTAAGACCGCCTGCGATGCCTTTGGCAGGGTATGGAAGCTCGACCATCAATGTCACGTTCCCCTGCTCATCAGCACTCAGGGATTTCACGGCACTCAGCTCGTAAAGGTCTTTATTTAGGTATGGATCTCGGTATTCGCGGACGGCTGCTTCGAGCGACTGTTGGGGAATCTGGGTCATCGGGGTCTCCGGAATAAGCTAATCACCCTGAATGCAGGTGAAAATTGATGGCTTGGAAGGTATCATCTGTGGCCGTTTCTGACCATATGGGGTCTTCACCTGGAACAATCAATTCTGATTGCTACCAAAACCCCGTTTGTCTTTCCAACCCGTATCAACATAAGGTTCGGACATCACCATGACGCAAGCGAGCAATCAACAGCGCGACATTCTGGTAACCAGCGCTCTGCCCTACGCCAACGGGCCCATTCATCTTGGGCACCTGCTGGAATACATTCAGACCGATATCTGGGCGCGCTACCAGAAAATGCGTGGCCAAAACTGCTATTACGTTTGCGCCGACGATGCCCACGGCACCGCTATCATGCTGCGGGCTGAGCGCGAAGGCATTACGCCAGAACAGTTGATTGACCGGATTCGCCAGGAACACCAGCAAGACTTCGCTGATTTCCATATCCGTTTCGACAACTATTACTCGACCCACTCAGAAGAAAACCAGTATTTTTCCGAGTATATTTATCGGCAGATTCAGTCGAACGGGAACATTTCCACACGCAAAATCACCCAGTTTTTCGATCCGGAAAAGGAAATGTTTCTGGCAGACCGTTTCATCAAGGGTACTTGTCCGAAATGTAAAGCTGAGGATCAGTACGGTGACAACTGTGAAGTCTGTGGAGCCACTTACACGCCGGCTGAACTTATCAATCCCCGATCTGCAGTTTCTGGTGCTACGCCGGTAGAGAAAGAATCCGAACATTATTTCTTTAAGCTTCCCGAGTTTCAGGATTTCCTGAGCAAGTGGACCCGCAGTGGTACTTTGCAGCCCCAGGTCGCTAACAAGCTGGCAGAGTGGCTGGATGCGGGTTTGCAGGAATGGGATATCAGCCGTGATGCGCCTTATTTCGGCTTTGAGATTCCGGATGCACCAGGCAAGTATTTCTACGTATGGCTGGACGCACCAATCGGTTATCTCGCCAGCTTCAAGAATCTGTGTAACCGCGAAAATATCGATTTCGAGCACTTCTGGAAAAAGGATTCCACGGCAGAGGTGTATCACTTCATCGGCAAGGACATCATCAATTTCCATGCGCTGTTCTGGCCGTCCATGCTACACGACGCTGGTTTCCGCACACCAACGGCGGTCTGGGCCCACGGTTTTGTGACGGTAAATGGCAAGAAGATGTCCAAGTCCCGAGGCACCTTCATCATGGCTCGCACCTATCTGGATCATCTGAATCCGGAATACCTGCGTTACTACTTCGCCGCAAAACTGACCGGTGGTGTAGATGATATGGACCTGAACCTGGAGGACTTTGCCGCCCGGGTGAACTCCGATCTGGTGGGCAAGGTGGTAAATATTGCAAGCCGCAGCGCTGGCTTTATCACCAAACGCTTTGACGGCAAGTTGGGCAAGGTCACCGAGCAGGAAAAACTGAAAGAGTTCATCGATGCCGGCGAGCAAATTGCAGAGTTCTATGAAACCCGTGAATTTGGCCGCGCTATGCGTCGGATCATGGAGTTGGCGGACATTGCCAACCAGTACGTAAACGATGAACAGCCCTGGGTAATTGCCAAACAGGAAGGGCAGGATGACAAACTGCAAGCTATTTGCACCAACGCCCTGAACATGTTCCGCCTGCTAATGACTTATCTGGCACCGGTACTACCGAAGACAGCCGATGCGACGCAATCGTTCCTGAATTTTCGTCTGGACTGGAACAACCGCGCGGCCCTGCTGGAAAATCACGGTATCGATAAGTTCAAACCGCTGATGAACCGGGTCGACATGGCTCAGATCGAGAAGATGGTAGATGCATCCAAAGAAGAAATGCCCGCCGCCACAGGTCAGTCAGCCCCGGCTACAGATCTGGAGCCCATTGCGGATGAAATCGAGTTCAACGACTTCGCCAGAGTGGATCTTCGGGTAGTCAAAATCGTAAAAGCCGAGCAGGTAGACGGTGCAGATAAACTACTTCGCCTCACCCTTGATGTAGGGCATGGCGAACGCAATGTGTTTGCTGGTATTAAGTCTGCTTACAAACCAGAAGATCTGGAAGGCCGTATGACAGTAATGGTCGCCAACCTGAAAGCCAGAAAAATGAAGTTCGGCATGTCCGAAGGTATGGTGCTGGCTGCCGGCCCAGGTGGCAAAGATATCTTTATCCTGTCCCCAGACTCCGGCGCTACGCCGGGCATGCGGGTGATGTGAGCAGCTACAGGCAGAGACACTCCAAATGACAGAGTATTTGCTGATATTGGTCAGCACCATTCTGGTAAACAACTTTGTGTTGGTTCAGTTCCTTGGACTGTGCCCCTTCATGGGGGTTTCCGGAAAACTGGAAACCGCCATGGGCATGTCTCTGGCCACCACCTTTGTACTGACCCTGGCATCGGTGTGCAGCTACCTTGCATACACCTACCTGCTAGAGCCTCTGGACCTGGCATTCTTACGCACCATCACCTTTATCCTGGTGATCGCCGTCGTGGTTCAGTTCACTGAAATGGTGGTACGTAAAACCAGCCCCTTGCTGTACCGGGTGCTTGGTATTTTCCTGCCGCTGATCACCACCAATTGCGCGGTGCTCGGTGTTGCTCTGCTTAACATCAACAAAAACAACAACTTCGTTGAGTCCGTACTGTATGGCTTTGGGGCCGCTGCCGGTTTCTCGCTGGTGCTTGTACTGTTTGCCGCAATGCGTGAACGGATTGCAGTGTCAGATGTGCCCGTAGCCTTCCGGGGTGCCTCAATTGGCCTGATCACCGCAGGTCTCATGGCCTTGGCATTCCTGGGCTTTACCGGCCTGGTAGCGGTCTGACGGAGCTTTAACTATGTGGACAAGTTTCCTGATTGCCGTAGTTGTCCTGCTTGTGCTCTCCCTTATTTTTGGTGGGCTACTTGGTTTTGCCTCAGAACGGTTCAAAGTTGAAGGCAATCCGTTGGTTGACCAGATTGATTCCCTGCTCCCGCAAACTCAATGCGGACAATGCGGGCACCCTGGCTGCCGCCCTTATGCAGAAGCCATTGCTAATGGTGAAGCCATCAACAAATGCCCCCCCGGTGGCGAAAGTACGATCAAAGCTCTGGCCGACCTGTTGGATGTTGAGCCCCAACCTCTGGACGCCGAACACGGGGCGGAACAAGCCAAACGTGTTGCCGTTATTCGGGAAGACGAATGCATTGGATGTACCAAGTGCATTCAGGCCTGCCCGGTTGATGCAATCCTCGGCGCCGCCAAACACATGCACACTGTGATCGAAAGCGAATGTACCGGCTGTGATCTCTGTGTTGAACCCTGCCCTGTCGACTGCATCGATATGATCACTATCGAACCGGATATCCGCTCCTGGAGCTGGACAGCTCCCTCCAAGCCAGAAATCATTACCACGGACCGCCAGGGAGCTAATACCTAATGAACTTGTGGGATTTTCCCGGCGGCATTCATCCGCCCGAGAATAAAATTCAATCCACCCGCCGCCCAATTCAGTCAGCAGGTATACCTGAGCAGCTGATTTTGCCCTTACAACAACATATTGGCGAACCTGCCGAAGTACTTGTTGAAGTTGGTGACCGGGTCTTGAAAGGCCAGAAAATTGCGGATGTAAAAGCCGGGCTGGGAGTTCCTGTGCATGCATCCACATCCGGTGTCATTGAAGCTATTGAGCAGCGGCCAGTTCCCCACCCGTCCGGAATGTCGGACTGGTGTGTGGTGTTAACGCCCGACGGCGAAGATCAATGGTGTGAGCTCAACCCTATCAGTGATTACCAAAAACTGGAGCGGGAAGCCGTTTTGGGTATGATCCGCGACGCAGGTATCGCGGGCATGGGTGGTGCAGGTTTCCCGACCACCATCAAACTACGCCCACCCAGAGATCGCAAAGTTGAAACTCTGATTCTGAACGGCGCTGAATGCGAGCCCTATATTACTGCCGATGACATGACCATGCGTGAGCATGCGGCCGAGGTTATCAATGGCATGAAAATCATGGCCTGGATTCTTCGCCCCTCCCGTTGCGTAATTGGTATCGAGGACAACAAGCCAGAAGCCATCGCAGCTATGCGCGATGCTGTTCAGAATACTCAGATTGAAATTGCCGTGATTCCGACCAAATATCCATCCGGCGGCGAAAAACAGTTGATTCAGATTCTTACCGGCCAGGAAGTTCCCAGCGGTGGTATTCCCGCCGACATTGGCGTGATGTGCCACAACGTCGGCACCTCTGTGGCCGTGTCCCGGGCAGTATGTGAAGGCAAGCCCCTGATATCCAGGGTCGTGACCATTACGGGGGAGGCAGTTCAGGAGCCGGGCAACTATGAAGCCCTGATCGGCACACCAGTCATTACCCTTTTGACAAAAGCTGGCCTTCAACAAAACAGATTAAACCGGATGGTGCTCGGTGGCCCGATGATGGGTTACACCCTCACTAACACTGCAATACCGGTAGTAAAAACCTCAAACTGCGTGATTGCTGCAACAGCAGAAGAGTTACCGGCACCCGCTCCGGAGCAACCCTGTATCCGGTGCAGCCAGTGTGCCGAAGTCTGCCCGATGGAATTGCTCCCTCAGCAGCTATTCTGGTACTCCAAGGCCGCAGAGTTTGAAAAGGCTGAGCACCTGAACCTGTTCGACTGCATTGAGTGTGGAGCATGCTCCTATGTGTGTCCCAGCTCGATTCCTCTGGTTCAGTATTACCGCTACGCAAAAGGCGAAATCCGCAATCAGCGCGCAGAGCAGTTGAAGTCAGACCGAGCCAGAGAACGTTTTGAAGCGCGGCAAGCTCGGCTTGAGCGTGAGCAACAAGAGAAAGAACTTCGTCGCAAGGAACGAGCAAAGGCAGCAGCTGAAGCCCAAGCCAGGAAGCAGGCTGAAGCCGAGCAAACGGTTGCACAAGGCGAAGCTGTGGATGAGCGAGCCGCCAAGGCTGCCTTGGTACAACAGGCGCTGGAACGTAAAAAAGCCAAAACTACGCCGACGGCTGCGGAATCAGCGCTGGCTGGCCAGGAAAAGCCAGACATCGAAGCTCTGGAAAAACAGCTGATGCAGGCCGAAGCAAAACTTAACACCATGCAGGGCATGCTCGAAGAAGCAAAAGCCCAGCAAGCTGACAACGTGGACAAACTGGAACGGGCTGTCGCCAAGAATCACGACCGGGTACAGCGGGCTCAGCAAGCCCTTGCCGACGCCCGCAAGCAGATGGCCACAGTATCCGAATCTTCGTCGTCCGAGTAACTCATTGCAGGCTGATAGTTCATGGCATTAATTCAACAATCTTCCCCCCATGCCCACAATGCCCGCCCCACATCGCGGCTGATGCTCTGGGTTATTCTGGCAGCCCTTCCCGGCTTGTTGGCTCAGACTCTGTTCTTCGGCTGGGGTAACCTGATTAATGTGATTTGGTGCGTCGCTCTGGCCATAGCCGCCGAGGCAACAGTCCTGAAGCTTCGCAACAAACCTGTCACCTTTTTCCTGAAAGACAATACCGCAGCCGTTACCGGTTTGCTACTGGGACTCTCCCTGCCCCAGTTTGCTCCCTGGTGGGTTTCTGCCGTTGCAGTGATCACCGCCATTGTAGTGGCCAAACAACTCTATGGCGGACTCGGCTCTAACCCTTTCAACCCCGCCATGGTGGGCTATGCTCTGGTACTGGTTTCCTTTCCAGTCGCCATGACTACCAACTGGGCCCAGGCAAGCACCCTCTGGGGCAGCGCTCCGGACTTCGGAGAAACCCTCTCCACCATCTTCTCTGCCAGCCAAACAGCCGTAGACGGCTGGACAATGGCCACACCTTTGGATGAATATAAGCACAAAATTGCCAACTACACCGCTGCCGAAGTACTCCAGCATCCGACCTTTGGTGAGCATGTAGCCCGGGGCTGGGAATGGGTAAGCCTAGCCTTTATGGCAGGAGGCCTGTTACTGATTGGCCTGAAAATTATCACCTGGCACATTCCCGTCGCGTTTCTTACTGCCATTGCCATCATGAGCCTTGCATTCGGCAGCAATGCAGACCAATACGCCCCGATTCAACTCCATCTTCTCGCGGGCGGCACAATGCTGGGTGCGTTTTTTATTGCCACAGACCCTGTTTCTGCCGCGACCAGCCATCTGGGCAAACTGATCTATGGTGCGGGCATCGGCATATTGATCTACCTGATCCGTAGCTGGGGAAATTACCCGGACGCGGTTGCCTTCAGCGTATTGCTGATGAACTTTGCGGTACCGTTCATTGACCACTACACGCCGCCAAGAGCCTACGGCCACCATAAGGCCAGGCGTGGTCTGCCCAGCAAGAATGGAGGTTAATGGATGAACGCAATGATGACTTCTATTCGTCGTAGTGCCATCGGTCTTGGCCTATTCGCCGTAATCACAGGCGGTACCATCGCACTGACCCAAGGCATCACCAAAGACCGCATTAAAGAACAGGCAGAGCGCGCTGAAGCCAGAGCTCTGTTCGATATCATCCCGGAAAGCCAGCACGACAACGACCTGCTAAAAGATGTGGTCACGCTTCCCGCCAGCGCTCGTCAGCCAGCTGCCGGCCCGGTGAAGGTCTGGGTTGCCCGGCGCAACAACCACCCCATCGGCATCATCATGCCGGCTGTAGCCCCGGATGGGTACTCCGGTGAGATTCGATTGCTGGTTGGTATTGATATGGAAGGTGAAGTGCTGGGTGTTCGCGTAACCAGCCACCGGGAAACACCAGGGTTAGGCGACCGCATCGAAACCCGGAAATCAGACTGGGTATACGACTTCAATGGCCGTTCTCTGAACAATCCAAGACCAAACCTGTGGAATGTGAAAAAAAATGGCGGGGTGTTTGATCAATTTACGGGTGCCACAATTACACCGAGAGCCGTGGTTAAGGCTGTCCAGAAATCACTGATTTATTTTCGCCAACATCGCCAGGAAATTCGCGAACGCCTGAACGAACCACCAACACCCAACTCCAAGAATCAACGCCCGGAAGCGATAGCCGGTGAACTCAAACCTGCGGAGCATTCCTGATCATGGCTACCAAGACTTCGTCTGAAATCATTAAAGATGGCCTATGGACCAATAACCCTGCTTTAGTTCAGGTACTTGGCCTTTGTCCCCTTCTAGCTGTAACCAGCACCGTAGTAAACGCCATAGGCCTTGGCATAGCCACTCTGCTGGTATTGGTTGGCTCTAACCTGTCAGTGTCGCTTATCCGGAACTTTGTCAGCGAGTCAGTGCGGCTGCCAGCCTTCGTAATGATTATTGCGTCATTCGTAACCTGCGCTGAGCTACTGATGCAAGCCTTTACCTATGAGCTTTATCAGATTCTCGGGATTTTCATCCCGTTAATCGTCACTAACTGCACCATTTTAGGCCGTGCGGACGCCTTTGCCTCCAAGAATCCGCCTCTACCCGCCGCACTGGACGGCGCAATGATGGGTCTGGGCTTCTTGCTGGTATTGATCGTTCTCGGGGGCATGCGCGAGCTTCTTGGTCAGGGCACACTATTTGCCGACATGCATCTACTGCTCGGACCGATAGCGTCTGACTGGGTGATTCGCCCATTCGAACACTACCCTGATATGCTGTTCATGGTCCTCCCCCCTGGAGCGTTCGTAGGCCTTGGCCTGCTGATCGCCCTGAAAAACGGTATTGATCAGCGCCTGAAAGAACGCAAATTGGCAGCCGGACCAGCTCAAGTCGAAACAGGCAACAAGCGGGTTCGGGTAACCGGCAGCATTTCCTGAACGACATGCCTGACTCTACTCCGGGAATCGCATGAACAAAGAAAAACGTATCGAAATTTTCACACGGCTCAAAAATGAGAACCCTAACCCGACAACAGAGTTAAATTTCAGCTCGCCTTTCGAGCTCCTGATTGCCGTGATCTTGTCTGCGCAGGCAACGGATGTTGGCGTTAATAAGGCGACTGACAAACTCTACCCTGTTGCCAATACCCCTGAAGCCATTTACGCGCTTGGGGTAGACGGTTTAAAGGAATACATAAAGACCATTGGCCTGTTTAATACGAAAGCCGAAAACGTCATAAAAACCTGCAAGATACTGATCGAAAAGCACGACAGTAAAGTGCCAGACAACAGAGAAGCCCTAGAAGCTCTGCCCGGCGTCGGTCGTAAAACTGCCAACGTGGTTCTGAATACAGCGTTTCGCCAGCCAGCTATGGCTGTAGACACACATATTTTTCGGGTATCAAACCGCACCGGCATCGCGCCCGGGAAAACCGTTTTAGAAGTTGAAAAACGTCTGATGCGGTTAGTGCCAAAAGAGTTTTTGATGGACGCTCACCATTGGCTTATTCTTCATGGGCGGTATACTTGTGTTGCCCGGAAGCCAAAATGTGGTTCCTGCATCATTGAAGATCTCTGTGAGTTCAAACACAAGCAGGACTACCAATAAGACCTGACGTTTTCTGCATCCACAAAAAAACCGGCAATAGCCGGTTTTTTTGTGGATTAAGCTAAGTGGTAATCAACCATTACCAAGCATTTTTGCCTTCAGATCTTTCTGGGCAGGCTTATCAGATAACCAGATGCCAAACAGGGCTTTCTTAAATTCGAAGTTACCAACGGTGTCTTTCTGCTCACCGTTTTTCATAACCTGAATACCATTGCCCGGCACGTAGACCAGCTCAAAAATATCACCTTCTTTAATCTCTTCCTGGAAAACCGCCATAAACTGGTCAACATCCGACTGAATAGCTGACAGGTCACCACCGGTAGCAGCCTTAAAGCCATCCAACGTTGCTTCAGTCATGCGCTCACTGGTAATCATTCCGGAAGTAATGTGAAGCGTAATGGCCTGAGGCTCGTCAGCGTTAATAACGGCTTGCCCGTCACTTACCTTGTCTTGCACATAAAGGCCGCCAACATAAAGATCCATAAACCATTTGGACCGAGTTCCAGCACCATTGAGCTGAAGTTCCTGCCCTACAACAGAATAAGTATCAGGAACATCAACACCGCCCACTTCCAGCGCGTGAACCGGTGCAGCCAGAGCACCTGTCAGAAGCAGAGAAGCAAAACCTGCAGTAAGAGCCTTCTTCATAATCCTTTCCTTTCGATCATTATTATTGAATATGTCATTCGTCTCCGGGCCAACATGCAATTCTCACCACGGAAGTACATTCTAACAACGAAGCCCTGCTCGCAATCACCACCTGGTTCTCATTTGATGCCTCATTAAATAAAAAAAAGCCGGTCATATTGCTATGACCGGCGTGTCATCCAAATACGTCAATTCAGCCTAGTTAAACAATAAATTACTCGACAGGCCTTCTTTCTCAAGAATCTCACGCAGTCGTCGAAGAGCTTCAACCTGAATCTGACGCACCCGTTCCCGCGTCAGGCCAATCTCCTGCCCGACTTCTTCCAGAGTGCTGACAGGATATCCCCGCAAACCGAACCGCCGGGACAAAACTTCTTGCTGCTTGTCACTTAACTGATCAATCCAGTTCTCCAGACAAGAGCACATATTATTATCTTGCAACACATCCGCAGGGTCCGAGGCGCCCTCATCTGCAACTGTGTCCAACAATGATTTATCGCTACCAACACCAATGGGCGTATCCATTGATGCCACCCGCTCATTAAGACCCAGCATGCGCTTAATGTCTTTAACAGGCTTATCTACCAGGCGAGCAATATCCTCCGCGGTAGGCTCATGATCAAGCTTTTGTGTCAGTTCACGAGCCGCCCGCAAATACAGGTTAAGCTCTTTCACTACATGGATAGGAAGGCGAATCGTGCGGGTCTGATTCATGATAGCCCGCTCAATCGTCTGTCGGATCCACCAGGTTGCATAGGTAGAAAAACGGAAGCCCCGCTCAGGATCGAACTTTTCTACTGCGCGAATAAGGCCCAGGTTACCTTCTTCAATCAAATCAAGAAGAGTCAGGCCACGGTTCACGTAGCGTCGGGCGATCTTAACCACCAATCGAAGGTTACTTTCAATCATTCGTTTTCGGCCAGACTCTTCGCCTTTACGGGCCAGCCGTGCAAAGTAGACTTCTTCTTCTGGAGTTAGTAACGGTGAGAAACCAATTTCATTAAGATACAGCTGAGTTGCATCCAGCTGTTTCTGACTGGACAGATACTTCCCCTTGTAGGAGAAATCATCTGCTTTACCTGGCGACCGCCTGGCAGCAGCCCCCCCTTCCGGCTTATCTTCAGCTAAAACCGGCTCGTCAATTTCTTCAACTTCTGCTACGCGATCAATAATGACATCTTCTTGCTCTACTGACATTTTGTATCCCGCCTCTCAATAATCCCGTTTGCGCCCGATACTTCTTATTATTGCGGGCTTCATTGATACTGATTTTGTTCAGGACATTTGCGTGTTGGCTGGCAACTCCGTTGCCATTATTTTTCTTGTACTTTTCGATATTCCCTCAAAACGTTCGGATAATCTGGTCAGCGCCTCGGCAAGTACCTGGATGGATCAACCGGATTGCCATTTTTTCTGATTTCAAAATGCAACATCGGTTTATCTGTACCACTACTACCAAGTTCAGCAATTACCTGCCCGGCTTTTATTCCATCTCCTTCTTGTACCAAAATTTTTCGATTATGGGCATATGCACTGAGATAGTGCTCATCATGATTCACTATAATCAGGTTACCGTAACCAAGTAACCCATTTCCTGCGTAAACCACACTCCCATCTGCAGCGGCTCTAACAGCATCCCCGGGTTGCCCAACAATATCAATGCCTTTATTGACTTTTCCCGATGTAGAATATTTAGCAATTACAGTGCCACTATGTGGCCATCGCCATTTAATGTTGGCCACCGTCTGACTTCCTGTTTTTCGTACCGGCTTGGCAGCGGTCGCTTTGGGCACAGACTGAGGAGGCGAAACTTTAACTGAAGAAGCTCTCTGAGCCCCTGTGTTTGTTGCTGGCTTATTCCGAGCAACCGAGGAGGAACTCGCAGTGCTCCGAACTCGCCCTTTCTTGTCTAGCCTCAATACCTGATCAACACGAATATTCCAGGGCGGTTTTAATCCGTTCGCATCACCAAGCTCCCTATAGTCACGGCCATACCGCCAGGCAATGCCGTAAAGAGTCTCACCCTTTTTGACCACGTGAGTTCCCCAATAGACCGGTGGGTTATAACGATCGTCCTGGTAGATTGCACTGGTATTACAGCCGGAGAGAAACAACGAAGAGAGAAGAAAAAAGAGCGGTGATAGCAATGCGGGCAGGTGGAAACAGCGATGCTTCCAGTCATCAACCAGAGGCAGGCCTCTGGCAGGTATCGCTGAAATGATGTGCCCGTTAAATAGAATCACGAATAATTAATTGCCTGATTATAATAAATCCATCTAAGAAACTGGACGTGCTGCATGCACATTCTTATGTTTCAGGGCTAACCTTTTAATATATTGCACGTTTTATCGGCGATTCCAAGTTACTGCTTGCACAAATTTGTTACCTTCAGGAACATAGATTTTGTGTACCAGGTAACACTTTTCATATGACCAACTACTCAACCCTATGTTTTTGACCGTTTTCGCCCAACGATCTCAAGCCCAACAACCAGTATCAATCCCACCATGGCCATCAAAATGGCTAATCCGATCAATGGCTCCTGGCCGTATAGGGCGGCCCAAGCGTCCGGAGTTACCGGCAACTGACTCAAAGGCACCTGTTCACCGTGGCTATTAATACGCCAAGTCAATGTTTCCTGCCAAGGCCACACTTTTACTAAGGCACCAATCATAAAGCCAGTCAGCAAGGCCAGGACCGTATCGTGAAAATACTTGAAAGCCAGCGTGATCAACCGGGCAACAGACAGCAATCCCATCAGGCAACCCACCATAAAGATGCCGAGGTTTACAATTTCACCACCCTTAATGGCTGACAATACGGGGGTATACATTCCAATAATGAGCAACAAAAAGCTTCCGGAAATACCAGGCAGAATCATGGCGCAAATGGCCAGAGCCCCAGCTCCCAGAAAAGCCAGGCCAGAAGGCTCAAGCTCACTGGCTGGTAACGTTGTTACCCACCACGCAAACAAGGCACCGGAAACAAGCGGAACCAACAAGCCTGGGACATAGCGCTGCACCTGTTGTCCAACGTGCCAGACCGACGCAACAATCAAACCAAAAAAGAAGCTCCAGATAAGAATGGGATGCTGGTCCAGAAGCCAGGTAATCAATGAAGCGAGGCTGGCAATACTGGTCAAAATGCCAGCCAAAAGTGTGAGCAAAAACGTACCATCAACCGACCGCCAGAACCCGGTAAAGTCACCGTGAACAAGCTGCCGGAAAAAAGCCACAGGGGCAGCACTAATGGCTTGCAGAAGCCGAAAGTAAATACCTGTAATAAAGGCAATGGTTCCACCAGACACGCCAGGAACGATATCCGCTGCCCCCATTGCCATACCTCTAAAAAAGATAGCCAAGGGATGATGCGTTCGCCCTTCGCCGCTATTCTCGCCCTGAGACATCAACGAACCACCCCGCCAAGCAGCGGTACAAAACGCACCGGTTCAAGTTCACGGCGTTCAAAACTATCGCCCCGGCGAATAATTTCTACTAGCACCTGGTCACGCTCACCAACAGGCGCTATCAGCACGCCGCCATCCGCCAGCTGGCCTAACAGTTCTTTGGGAACCTCTGTCGGGGCAGCTGTAACAATAATCCCGTCAAACGGCCCACGCTCTGGCCACCCCATACCGCCATCTGCGTGCTTAAGCATGACATTTCGAACATTCAGTTGACGCAGTCTTTCCCTTGCCCGCTCCTGCAGGGGCCGGATTCGCTCTACACTGTAGATTTCTTTAAACAGTTGAGAAAGAACCGCGGTCTGGTAACCCGACCCTGTCCCGAGTTCCAGTACCTTTTCTGGCTGGTGGGCCAGCAGAAGCTCTGTCATCCGGGCAACAATGTACGGCTGAGATAGTGTCTGGTTGTATCCGATTGGCAGCGCTGTATCTTCATAGGCCCGATGCGACAAAGCCTCGTCCAGAAAAATATGCCTTGGTATCTGCCCAATAACGTCCAGCACCCGGTCTGACACAATGCCTGCGTCACGCAAACGCTGAACAAGGCGCATACGTGTGCGCCGGGAGGTCATACCAATACCTTCAATCATGTTTCCCGGCCTCTCCCTCTGCCAGGCCACCAAGCCAATCACGTAAACCTGGCAGCGCGGCGTGACGAGTCATGTCGGTGTGCACCGGAGTAATCGATACATACTTTTCACTAACAGCGTGGAAATCGGTTCCCGGCCCGGCATCACCTCCACGTCCTGCGGCACCGATCCAATATCGCTTCTTGCCTCTCGGGCACGTAACGGGGACAACGCCCTCCGCACACTCTCTGTGGCCAAGACGAGTTATGCGGAATCCTGCCAACTCATCCCACGGCACATCAGGTACATTAACGTTAAGAATGGTTCGAGGGCCTAACGTCAAAGTACACTTATTCTGTAGCAGAACCCGCACAACTTTCGCTGCAGTTTCATAGTGGAAGTGCCCCTCATTCACCAGCGAAACGGCAATGGCAGGCATACCAAGATGACGACCTTCTGTCGCTGCCGCCACAGTCCCGGAATAAATAACATCGTCGCCCAGATTGGCATGTGTATTTATACCGGAAATGACACGATCAAACGGCTTGCTGAACAAACCATTAACAGCCAGATGGACACAATCTGTCGGCGTACCATCCACTGAGCGAAATTCGTTAGGATGTCGTTCAACGGTCAAAGGACGCTTCAATGTCAGTGAGTTACTGGCACCACTGTGGTCGCGATCTGGAGCAACCACCCGAAGCTCCCCAAAACCCTGTAACCCTTCATACAGTGCAATCAGGCCAGGTGAATGAACCCCATCATCATTAGACAGTAGAATACGCAAAGTGATCTCCAGCTAGCTCGCTTAATACTTATTATCACGGCTGAGGCTCATGTCCTGCAGCTCGAAAATATCCCCCAGCACGGTGGTTGCGTACTGACCCGGCGGCAGCCAAAACTGCAGTCGTAAAGTGTTTTCGTCCAACCACTCCCACTGCAGTCGTTCGGGCCGGGTGACCAGCGATCGACGCTCAGGCTTCATGCGGGTACTCAAAAACAGCTTTTCAAACTCCGGGTATTTGGCAACCACAGATCTTTCAAAGGTTTCCTGATACTCACTGGCACTTGTCCCCCCATCACCCCAGAGTGGGCCGGTTGGAACGCCCTCATCACCGGGTTCCCCGGGCAAACAACGAAACCAACTCCCGGAAGCGACTCTTTCCGCCAGCACTTCATTAAACAACCAGGAACGTGCCGCTGAAAAGTACAATACGTTTTTCGAGCCACTTCCGCCACGGCGGCCGCCTTTTTTCCGATTCAATTTCGTAGGATCAAGGGCAACAGCGCGCTCAAGATTACCTCCGGCAAGACCAAACCGCTGAGGCCCAAAATAATTCGGAGCTCCCCGATCAGCCAAAAGTGCCAGCGCTTGCTCAAGCGCCGGCCCATCTCCGGTTACTTCATGCAGCACCAAATCGAAGCCATTTTTCAGGTGTTCGCCTCGGCGGAGTTTGCGCGTATGGCGACGATGTGCCAATACTCGCCAGCGTTGAGATATAGATGCTAAAAGCTTTGCGTCTTCAGCCTCGCGACCGGGGCGGTATAAACTGAACCATTGCACAGTCACAGCATGACGATCCTTCAGCCCGCAAAATCCCACCTCAAATACTTTTGTGTCCGCCAACGTCGCCAACTCACGGGCAACGTACTCAGTGTTATCCCCCTTTTTCTCAAGACGAACGCACAAATGCTCTCCCGCCCCTGAGTCCTGGAATTCTGAATCTTCAAATTCTGGCCAAAGCTGCTCAGTAACCCGGAAATCTTCAGAGGCAGCTTTCAACAAGGCCTTACCCGGACGTGAACCCGACGACGTTGGCCAGTCCAGCCGCCATTGCTTATGAAGCGCACCTGACTGATTCACGAGCTCACCGCCTCAAGCAAACAAACCGCCTGACAAGCGATGCCCTCTCCTCGTCCAGTAAAGCCCAGTTTTTCACTGGTCGTTGCTTTAACACTTACACACCCGGGCGGAACACCTAAATCTTCAGCGATATTCTGGCGCATAGACTCTATATGGGGAGCCATTTTGGGAGCCTGGGCAATAATCGTGGTATCCACATTCACCACGGCAAACCCCTCGCCCAGAACTCGTTGCATCACCATCCGAAGCAACTCCCTACTATCCGCACCGGCCCACTGTTCACTGGTATCCGGGAACAGATGACCGATATCGCCCAACGCAACTGCGCCTAGCAAGGCATCCGCCAGCGCATGCAAAAGGACATCGCCATCAGAATGAGCTTTCAGGCCATGGCTGTAGGGAATCTTAACCCCACCTAAAATGACAAAATCGCCTTCACAAAAAGCATGGACATCAAAGCCCTGGCCAATACGCATGCTCATCTCCGAATCAAAACAGGAATGTACAAGAAAGAGGGAACGCCCTACTGCTGACTCAGAATAAACTCGGCCAACCCAAGATCCGACGGAACCGTAATTTTCAGATTATCCGCCCGGCCTTCCACCAAAAGAGGCATATTACCGGAAAACTCCATAGCAGAGGACTCATCCGTCACCGTATGACCATTTTCCAGGCAGGATTCCAAAGCTTGCCTCAGTGCTCCGAACCGAAACATTTGGGGCGTCAAAGCCCGCCAAAGGTAACGTCGATCCACCGTTTGCTCAACAGCCGGCTGCCGCCCCTTACTCGCCGACTTCAAAGTATCCGCCACCGGTGCAGCAAGAAGCCCTCCCACAGGGTGTTCAAAAAGGACATCAATCAAGTTGGAAAGGTCATGAGGATGCAAGCATGGCCTTGCCGCATCGTGCACCAACACCCAGTCGTTCTCATCGGCCTGCTCATCCAACGCATGCAAAGCCGAAAGAACCGAATCCGCCCGCTCCTTACCACCAGTACAGGTCTGAATGCGGCCGTCGCTTGAGGATTCACTGTCTGACCACCATTGATCCTGAGGGTGCAGCGGCACCATACAGCCTTCAAAGGGGCCGCTATCCAACAATCGGGACAGAGTAATATCGAGGATAAAACGGTCAGATATTTTCAGGTATTGCTTGGGACATTCGGCTTTCATTCGCTGACCGATACCAGCCGCAGGAACCACAAGCCATAGATTGGGATTTTTCATAGAAATATATAAACAAAGTCCGGAAAGTATCGGAGGCCAAGAATAGCCTGAGAGAAGTGCATATAAATGTGCTTACAGTGGCCCCTGAAACAATGGCACCCAATACCTGGTGCACCCAAGTTATTTTTCAACAACCAGGAAAAACGTCTCATCGTCACGGATAAGCCCCAAATTCATGCGGGCCCGCTCTTCTACCGCCCCCTGTTCATTACGCAGATTACGAACCTCCGCATAAAGCCGGTCATTTCGAGCTGACAATCCGGCATTTTCAGCCCGCTGAACGGCAATCGCTTCTTCTAAAGACCAGACTTGTGCAAAGCTCCCTTCCCCGACCCACAGGCGCACCTGCAGCAGGAGAATAAGCACAACAAGAATGGCCCAAAGCGTTTTCATGCCAAATTAGCTCAGAAAATAACCGGATTAAAAGTAAACGTCGGAAGTTAAGTATAGACGCTCGTGTAGATTAGCAACAAATCATCGCAAGTTGCTGGGCAAAAAGGCCATCGTTTCCGAATATTCATCCAGAACGCGATGGCCTTATCATTTTGTTACCTTATAGCCACAGCTAAAAGGTATGCCTTTCTGAGAAAACTCAGCCCTGACCTTTGATTTCGCTCAGACCACGGTAAGGTGCTTTCCCATCCAGAGCTTCCTCAATGCGGAGCAACTGATTGTATTTGGCAACCCGGTCAGAACGACACAAAGAACCTGTTTTGATCTGACCAGCACAAGTAGCCACAGCCAAGTCAGCAATAGTGGTATCTTCAGTTTCTCCGGAACGGTGAGAAATAACTGCCGTATAACCTGCGTCCTGAGCCATTTTGATCGCATCCAACGTTTCGGACAAGCTACCAATCTGGTTGAACTTGATAAGAATGGAGTTACCAACACCCTTCTCGATACCTTCTTTGAGAATCTTGGTGTTGGTCACAAACAGATCATCTCCCACCAGCTGAATTTTGCTACCCAGCTTGTCAGTCAGAATCTTCCAGCCATCCCAGTCACTTTCGTCCATACCGTCTTCGATAGAAACGATCGGATAACGCTCGCACAGACCCGCCAGATAATCAGCAAAGCCTTCGGAGTCAAAACTCTTGCCTTCACCAGCCAGTTGATACTGGCCGTCTTTGTAGAATTCAGAAGATGCACAGTCAAGGGCCAGAGTTACATCTTTACCCAACTCGTAACCGGCCTGTTCAACCGCTTCCTTGATAGCCGCCAGAGCCGCCTCGTTGGAAGGCAGGTTTGGAGCAAAGCCACCCTCGTCACCGACTGCAGTATTCAGACCTTGCGCTTTGAGTACCTTCTTCAGGCTGTGGAAAATCTCAGCACCAACACGCAAAGCTTCACCAAAACTTGTTACGGCAACAGGCTGAATCATGAACTCCTGAATATCGACATTGTTATCGGCATGTTCACCACCGTTCAGGATATTCATCATCGGAACCGGCATGGAGAACTTGCCAGACGTACCATTCACATCAGCGATGTGCTCGTAAAGTGGCTTGCCCAATGAAGTTGCCGCGGCTTTAGCTGCGGCCAGAGAAACCGCCAGAATAGCATTAGCACCAAGATTTGCTTTGTTTTCGGTGCCGTCCAGATCAATCATGATCTGATCCAGAACCCGCTGCTCTGCCGCATTCTTACCAATCAAAGCATCACGAATCTGGCCATTGATGGCCTCAACGGCTTTGCGAACACCCTTCCCAAGGTAACGGGAACCATCACCGTCACGCAGTTCCAGCGCTTCACGGGAACCAGTAGAAGCTCCGGATGGCGCACAGGCACGGCCCAAAGTTCCGTTTTCCAGAATCACGTCGGCTTCCACGGTAGGGTTACCGCGTGAATCCAGAACCTCACGAGCTTTGATATTGGCAATCTTGGTCATTCGGTTGTTTCTCCAGTCTTAACTTTTAATTTGGTGCCGGAGCAAACAACTGGAAGTCGCTTGCTCTCAAAGTTCGCAGTATGCCTTAGCGTGTTGTAACGCCGGGTATATGCGGTCTTTCAAATTGCCAACACCGCCAATCAGGCGGTGTCGATAGGTTTAAAACTTTTTACCAGATCATCTACAGCTTTAACCCGCTGAAGGAATGGCTCCAGCTGGCTCAGGCGCAGAGCACACGGGCCATCGCATTTGGCTTGATCAGGATCAGGATGGGCTTCAAGGAACAATCCCGCCAACCCTTGGGACATACCTGCCAGCGCCAAATCAGTAACCTGCGCACGACGACCACCGGCGGAATCAGCGCGGCCGCCAGGCATCTGTAATGAGTGCGTCACATCGAACATCACAGGAACGTTCATGGATTTCATGATGCCAAAACCAAGCATGTCGACTACAAGGTTGTTATAGCCAAAGCTGCTACCGCGTTCGCATAAAATAATGTTGTCGTTACCCGCTTCCTCGCACTTAGTGATGATGTGCTTCATCTCCTGAGGTGCGAGAAATTGAGCTTTCTTGATATTGATCACCGCACCGGTTTTTGCCATAGCAACCACCAGATCGGTTTGACGGCTCAAGAACGCGGGTAACTGTATGATGTCGCACACTTCAGCCGCAGGCGCTGCTTGGGCAGGCTCGTGGACATCAGAAATAATGGGCACACCAAACTTACTTTTGATGTCTGCCAGAATCTGCAGCCCTTTTTCAAGACCAGGACCACGAAAAGAATTCACGGAAGAGCGATTAGCTTTATCGAAGGAGGCTTTGAACACATACGGAATGCCCAGTTTATTGGTAGCGTCCACATAAGCTTCAGCTACCTCCATCGCCAGTTCGGGTGACTCCAGTACATTCATACCGCCGAACAACACGAAAGGCATATCGTTGGCTACTTTAATGCCTGCAACGTTAACCACGCTCTTCGCCATGATCAGGATCCCTTCTTATTCGCCAGAGCTGCCTCAACAAAGCCTTTAAACAGCGGATGGCCATCGCGAGGCGTTGATGTAAATTCAGGATGGAACTGACAAGCTACAAACCATGGATGATCCGGCGCTTCAACAACCTCAACCAACCGGCCATCAGCCGAACGACCAGAGATATGCAAGCCTGCTTCTTCCAGCTTCGGTAAGAAGTGATTGTTGACCTCATAACGGTGGCGATGACGCTCACGGATAGTTTTCTTGCCATAGCAAGCAGCAATGGTCGATCCGTCAGTCAATACACAATCCTGAGCACCCAGGCGCATAGTGCCGCCCAGATCTGATGCCTCGGTACGCTCTTCCGTGTTACCGCTGGCATCCAACCATTCAGTGATCAGACCCACCACTGGTGCTGATGTATGTTCACGGAATTCAGTGCTATGGGCGTCTTTCAGACCAGCCACATTTCGAGCGTACTCAATAACGGCTACCTGCATACCCAGACAAATACCCAAGTACGGAACCTTATTTTCACGGGCATACTGAACTGTGCGGATTTTACCTTCGACTCCACGCTCACCAAAACCACCCGGCACCAAAATGGCATCTGCGGATTCAAGTACTTTAGTACCGTCCCGTTCGATGTCTTCAGAATCGATATAATTAATATTGACCTTGGTGCGAGTTTTAATGCCAGCGTGCAGCAGAGATTCAATCAGAGATTTATAGGCTTCCAGAAGTTCCATATATTTGCCAACCATGGCAATGGTAACTTCTTGCTGTGGGTTCATCAGGGATTCCACAACTTCATCCCATTCACTCAGATCTGCTTCACGGGCGTCCAGATTGAAACGCTCGATAACCAGTTGATCCAGGCCAAACTCATGCAGCATACGCGGAATCGCATAGATAGACTTGGCATCCTGCATCGGGATAACCGCACGCTCTTCAACGTTGGTGAATAGGGCAATTTTACGACGAGAGCTGACATCCACTTCGTGCTCTGAACGGCATAACAGGATATCAGGCTGCAAACCAATGGAGCGCATTTCCTTCACGGAGTGCTGAGTCGGTTTGGTTTTGATCTCACCCGCAGTGGCGATGTACGGCACCAGAGTCAGGTGCATAAACAATGCACGCTGAGGGCCCACTTCAACCTTCAACTGGCGGCAAGCCTCAAGAAATGGCAGAGATTCAATATCGCCTACGGTTCCACCGACTTCAATCATGGCCACATCAGTACCAGCGGCACCTTCAACAACACGACGTTTAATCTCGTCAGTGATGTGAGGAATAACCTGAACGGTACCTCCCAGATAATCGCCGCGACGCTCTTTGCGAATAACTTCTTCATACACCCGGCCGGTGGTGAAGTTATTGCGCTTGCTCATGGGCGTACGAATAAACCGCTCGTAATGCCCCAGATCAAGATCAGTTTCAGCGCCGTCTTCGGTGACAAAAACCTCACCGTGCTGGAACGGGCTCATGGTGCCGGGGTCCACGTTGATGTACGGGTCCAGCTTGAGAATAGTGACCTTCAGGCCTCGTGCCTCTAGGATGGCTGCCAATGAGGCAGACGCAATACCTTTGCCCAATGAGGACACGACACCGCCGGTGACGAAAATATAACGCGTCATGCAGATTCCGTGATTATCTGGTTCGGTGAAGGGGGGAGATTGTTCATCTCAAGATGGGACGTCAGACTACCAGAAAGAGCGTCTCTACTCAATCAAATTCCTCTCCACAATCAGCCGCCAGCCGGTGGCAGGGGCGCTTCCTGAGTATTGTTCAGAACACCATAAATCACCAATGGCGATAAGCTCAGTAATTCCGGGCCATTGCCGGTAAACCAGCGGCAGCAATGCTCTTTCCCAGGGAGGCACGCCCTGCTCCTGAAGCCAGGTTTTCAATGCCCGGGAGTGCCCACTTGCGTTAAATCTGACCCTCTCGCCACCCTGCCTCGTAGATACCCGTATTGGCGGCGGGGGACTTTTCGAGGTAGCCACCTGAGACCGCGCTTCCAGCTTAAGCCGCCAACTTCCCCACGTTACAACCTGCCCGGGCACAAGATCAACTGACTGATCTGGAACACCCGTATCTGGCACTAAATACAGATGCTCCCGATAACGCCTGAGGCTGAAGCCATCCCCGCGAATTTCTGGCGCCCGATCTTTCCCGGCATAAAGCATGTCCGACAACGCCTGATCCCAGTCTGAGAGCGCCGGCAACACCCAACCCTGCTGATGAATCCACCAGCGCACTAAATTACGCCGCTCCAGCGGACTTAACTTCCGGAAGGATTCAAGTTTCAACCGGTTGGAGTCAGAGCAAGCCTGCCATTGCAGTTCTGCAAGGCGCTGATTCAAGATCTCACTATCACGGCAAGACTGGGCGCTGTGGGCAATTCGCCTGAGCAAACCCGGCCAGCGAGCTTTTAAGCCAGGCAAAACAGCATGACGAAGATAATTGCGATCAAACACCTGACTGGCGTTACTCGGGTCCTCAACCCACATCAGACTCGATGCACCGGCAACCTCTTCCAGGCGCTCACGACCAACCTCAAGCCAAGGGCGATACAACTGGCCACGGCCCAGGGAGCGACTACGCGGCATACCTGAAAGACCATTAACTCCGGACCCCCGCAGCAATCGGAACAGCACAGTTTCAGCCTGATCATCAGCGTGGTGAGCCATCAACAACAGTTCGTTTTCGCCAACCTGCTTCTTGAAAACCTGGTAGCGCGCACTTCTGGCAGCTTCTTCCAAACCACCCACACCGTTTTCCGCGACCGTCACCTCAACCCGCTCCACAACTATAGGTACACCTAGTTTCGCGCACACATCACGACAAAACTGCTCGGTCTGTTCATGATTAGGCTGCAACTGGTGATTAACATGTAAAGCGGTTATTTCAGAATGGCAGGATGCCGCCACATGCAGCAGCAGCGCGGAATCCAGGCCGCCACTAAAGGCGACCCAGAGTCGGGAGAATACAGGGAGAGTGCTGACAGGCCGAAGCAGGTCGCTCGGCCAGCCAGATTCCCGGACGGTGTTACCGCCCGCCTTCATACTTGGTCAAACGCTCATACCGACGCGAGACCAGCTCGTCCAGGGGCAGCCGACAGAGCTCAGCCAGACCGCTTTCCAGTCGCGCTTTCAGCGTTTCAGCCATTTTCTCAGGATTGCGGTGCGCTCCACCAAGAGGCTCCTCAATCACGTTATCAGCCACACCCAACTCTTTCAGTCGCCCAGCAGTTACCCCCATGGCTTCCGCAGCCTGGGATGCGTAGTCTGCGCTTTTCCAAAGAATCGACGCACAACCTTCCGGCGAGATCACCGCGTAGGTGGAATACTGCAGCATATTCAACTGATCACACACGCCAATAGCCAGGGCGCCACCGGAACCACCTTCGCCAATCACCGTAGAAATGATCGGCGTTTTCAGTCGTGACATAACAGCCAGATTGAAAGCGATGGCCTCACTCTGACCGCGCTCTTCAGCACCAATGCCCGGGTATGCGCCGGGGGTATCGATAAACGTCAGGATCGGCATCTTGAAACGCTCAGCCATTTCCATCAGGCGCAAGGCCTTACGGTAACCTTCCGGACGGGGCATGCCGAAGTTGCGCTTTACCTTGTCGCGCACTTCCCGACCTTTCTGGTGACCAACAACCATCACAGGCTTATTACCTAACCGGGCAGTACCTCCGATAATGGCTTGATCATCTGCGTAGCGCCGGTCGCCATGCAGCTCATCGAAATCATCAAAAATCATATCAATGTAATCCTGGGTATAGGGCCGGCGCGGATGCCGGGCCAGGCGTGCTACATCCCAGGCTTTGAGGTCAGAGAAAATACTTTCCGTCAGACTGATGCTTTTCTTTTTAAGACGACTGATCTCATCAGTAATATTGATGTCGGTGTCGTTACCCACCATGCGAAGCTCTTCAATTTTGGCTTCCAGGTCGGCGATCGGCTGTTCGAAATCCAGGTAATTAGGGTTCATGATGTTCCATCATTTGATTGCCAGGTGGGTGAAAACCCACCCAAACCAGAATTTGGGACAAAGATAGCAGCGCTTATCGCACAGCTAAAGCGGACATTGGTATTAATCATAGACCAGTTCCACAGACTGGTCGCCCACCAGATGCTTCAGTTCAAACAACAAGTTGTCATCGGGCTGCACCCGCCAGGACTCGCCCAGTTCAATACGAGTGCGAGCCTCGGCACTGCTGTACTCGATCCATACCGGGCTGCCATCATTACGGAACGGACGCAAAGTGTCATCCAGCTTATCCAGAAGCCCATTCTGCAGCTGATCCGCATGCAACGCCAACCGAATACCACGACTGAACTGCTGTCGTGCAGTGGCAACGTCCATTACCGAGCTTACCCGCATTTTCATCTGCCCCGAGTAATCATCGTGACTGACCTGCCCTTCTACGACAATTACCTGGTCAGATTGTAGCAATTCTTTGTTCTCAAAGAAGGCCTCAGAAAACAGCGTAGCTTCAATACGGGCACTTCGATCATCCAGCGTTATGAAACACATGGTTGAGCCAGTACGAGTTTTCATGGTGCGCTGTGCTACCACAAGGCCGGCAACACGTTGAGGCGATTTATTAGGCTTCAGATCTGAAATGGAAGAACGCACAAAACGGCGCACCTCTCTTTCATATTCATCGAAAGGGTGCCCCGTCAGATAGATTCCAAGCGTGTCTTTTTCACCTTTAAGCCGCTGCTTTTCTGGCCATTCACGCACATTCGCGACATCTTCATAAACGTCGCTGTTTTCTCCGCCTTCCAGCATTTCGCCAAACATGTCGACCATACCAACAGCGTCATTACGTGACTGCTGGCCGGCCTGCTGAATCGCTTTATCGATACTTGCCATCAATTGAGCACGAGTGGCCCCAAGCTTGTCCATAGCACCGGCACGAATGAGCGCTTCCATGGCCCGCTTGTTGACCTTTTTCAGGTCAACCCGCCGACAGAAATCAAAGAGATCTTTGAACGGACCGCCCTCTTTAGCGGCAGCCACTATACTTTCAATGGGGCCTTCACCCAGACCTTTGATAGCACCAAGGCCGTAAATAATCTGCCCTTCATCGTTAACGGTAAAAGTGTACTCAGACCGACTGACATCCGGAACCAGAAGGTCCAGCTTCATATTCCGACATTCTTCGACCAGCGTCACCACCTTATCGGTGTTCTGCATATCAGCCGTGAGTACCGCAGCCATAAACTCTGCGGGATAGTGAGCTTTCATCCAGAGCGTCTGATAAGACACCAACGCATAGGCTGCGGAGTGCGATTTGTTAAAGCCGTACCCAGCGAACTTTTCAACCAGGTCAAAAATATTTTCAGCCAGGTTTTTATCAATACCGTTGTTCTCACAGCCCTCAAGAAAAATCGCTTTCTGTTTAGCCATTTCTTCAGGCTTTTTCTTACCCATGGCCCGACGTAGCATGTCCGCACCACCCAGTGTGTATCCCGCCATAACCTGGGCAATCTGCATAACCTGCTCTTGGTACAGGATAACCCCGTATGTGGGCTCAAGTACTGGTTTCAGGCCGTCATACTGATAATCCGGATGAGGGTAAGACAACGGCTGCTTGCCATGCTTCCGGTCAATAAAGTCGTCGACCATGCCCGACTGGAGCGGCCCGGGTCGGAACAGTGCTACCAAAGCGATCATGTCTTCCAGAGAGTCCGGCTGCAGGCGCCGGATAAGGTCTTTCATACCCCGGGATTCAAGCTGGAACACCGCCGTGGTTTCAGCCTTTTTGAGCATCTCAAAAGAAGCTTTATCGTCCAACGGTATCGCTGCTATATCGAGCTCCGGCTCCCCGCGCTTTTGTCGGCGCGGGTTAATCATATTCAGAGCCCACTTGATGATGGTCAGGGTCCGCAGTCCCAGAAAGTCAAATTTCACCAATCCGGCTTCTTCCACATCACCCTTGTCAAACTGGGTAACCAGGCCGCCACCCTCATCATCACAGTACAACGGCGAAAAATCGGTAATCTTGGTGGGCGCGATAACCACGCCCCCTGCGTGCTTACCAGCATTCCGGCAGATACCTTCCAGCTTAAGAGCCATTTCCCAGATTTCCTGGGCTTCTTCATCTTGTTCAAGAAACTCCTTGAGCTGCGGCTCCTGCTCAATAGCCTTATTCAGAGTCATACCGACTTCGAATGGGATCAGCTTGGACAGTTTATCCGCCAGCCCATAGGATTTACCCTGCACCCGAGCCACGTCACGGACGACCGCCTTGGCGGCCATAGTACCGAAGGTAATGATCTGGGAGACTGCTTCCCGTCCGTATTTCTGAGCGGTGTACTCAATAACCCGGTCACGCCCCTCCATGCAAAAGTCAACGTCAAAGTCAGGCATGGATACCCGTTCCGGGTTGAGGAACCGCTCGAACAGCAAGTCGTATTCAAGAGGGTCCAAATCGGTAATCAGCAAGACATAGGCCACAAGAGAACCCGCACCGGACCCCCGACCCGGGCCAACGGGAACACCGTTATTTTTGGCCCACTTGATAAAGTCCATAACGATCAGAAAGTAGCCCGGGAACCCCATCTGAATGATGATATCCAACTCGAACTTCAGGCGTTTATCATACTCGGCGCGCTTTTTGTCGTAATCCGGATCATCCTTACTCAGGATGGTTTCCAAACGCATGTCTAACCCTTCTTCCGACACTTTCCGAAAGTAGTCATCCATGGTCATACCTTTGGGAATCGGATAATTCGGCAAAAAGTATTCACCCAGTCGCACATTCACAGAACAGCGGCGGGCAATCTCTACCGTGTTTTCTATCGCCTCAGGGATATCCGAGAAAAGTTCGATCATTTCCTCAGGGCTGCGCAGGTATTGTCGATCACTAAACCTGCGCTCGCGACGAGGGTCATCCAAGGCTCTGCTTTCGCCAATGCAGACCCGGGCTTCGTGAGCCTCAAAATCTTCTGCGGTCAAAAAGTGAACATCATTGGTCGCCACCACTGGCAACCCCATTTCAGCGGCCAGGTTAACACTCAGGTGCAAGCAATCTTCATCGCCCGCCCTGTCGGTGCGTTGCAGCTCAAAGTAATAACTATCGGGGTACAGACGCCTCCAGTATTCCGCACGCTCCCGGGCCAGCTCCGGTTTTCCTGCCAGCAAGGCCTTGCCGACATCGCCCATTTTTGCGCCCGATAAGACAATAAGGCCGGCCGATCGCGCTTCCAGCCATGCCTTACGAATGATCGGTTTGCCGTACTTCTGCCCTTTGGTATACCCCTGAGAAATAATTTCGGTGAGATGTAGGTATCCATCGTCGGTTCGGGCAAGCAACGTCAGGCGAAAAGGGTTCTCCGGTTCATCCGGATTTTCCAGCCAGATGTCGGCACCAATGATTGGCTTGATCCCTGCTCCCTTAGCGCCCTTATAAAACCGCACCAGAGAACACATATTAGATTGTTCAGTCAGGCCAACTGCGGGCATCCCCAGTTCGGCCACCCGACTGATCAGCGGCTTAACCCGAACAAGGCCATCCACCAATGAGTATTCCGAATGAACGCGCAGATGTACGAAAGTATTTGCCATGGTCAATTGCCGATCAGTGTACGGATATCATCTTCGGTTTGAGGACCAAAGCGTGTTTCAACAAGCTCACCGCTCGGGTCCACCAGAAAGGTAGCAGGAAGGGCTACTGGCATATTCCAGCCAAATTCCGAACCGGGGTCTTTGGCCAGCATCGTGTATTCGATGCCCATCCGCCGCCCTAACTCTTTCAGGGGCGCACCTCCAATGCGGTCATAATTCACACCCAGAACCGTGATTTCCGGCGCCTTATCAAGCAGGTTCAGCTCAGGAATCTCTTCCAGACAGGGCTTACACCATTCGGCCCAGTAATTCACCAGCACCCACTGGCCCCGGTAACTCTCCCAACTTACCCGGGTACCATCGGCATTTTCCAGCTCGACGCTATTGCAGCCAGACAGAGCCAGCGCCATGACCAGCAAAGAAAACGCTGACCGAAATGGGCGCCATGCAACTTGGGCAATTCGTGAAATGGACAAGTACCGAGGGTACTGCAAGGGATATCCTCCTGTTAGACTACGACTTCAAAATAAGCTGCAATCACCACTGTAAACCGGGCACGACCATGACAGAACCAATCCGCATTTTCCATAACCCACGGTGTTCAAAATCACGGCAGACCCTTGAGCTGCTTCAGCAAAAGGGTATCGAACCGGAGATTATACGCTACCTTGAGACACCTCCGACAGAGCAGGAGCTGTTACATATTCTTGATCTTTTAGCTTGCGAGCCCCGGGAACTCATGCGCACCAAGGAGCCGGAGTATAAAGAACAAAATCTGGCCAACCCGGAACTGACCCGGGAGCAGCTCGTAAAGGCTATGGTGAACACGCCGAAACTTATTGAGCGCCCTATCGTGCTGACAAACAACAAAGCCGCCATTGGCAGGCCACCAGAATCCGTTCTCGATATTGTTTAAGAGAATCACCCAGGAGCCAGGCATGAGCAATACCAGCCCTTATGTTCTCGTACTTTATTACAGCCGAAACGGTCAGACAGCTGAAATGGCCACTCAAATCGGCCGAGGTGTGGCACGGGTTGATGGCATGGAAGCAAAAATCCGCACCGTGCCTCCGATTTCTCCAGACACTGTCGCCAGCCTGCCCCCTGTACCAGAAACCGGCGCCCCTTATGCAACCAGTGAGGAGCTGGCAAACTGCGCAGGCCTGGCTCTGGGCAGCCCTACTCGTTTCGGCAACATGGCAGCACCACTGAAATACTTTCTGGATAGCACCGGCGACCTATGGCTCAATGGCAAACTTGCCGGAAAACCCGGTGGAGCCTTTACATCTACGGGCAGCTTGCATGGTGGCCAGGAAGCCACGCTACTCACCATGATGCTACCGTTATTACACCATGGCATGGTGCTGTGTGGGCTGCCCTACTCTGAAAGCGCACTGAGCGAAACGACAACTGGCGGAACACCTTACGGCCCTTCCCACTGGGCCGGTACCGGCGCGAAACTGCCTCTGAGCGCACATGAAAAAGCGCTGTGCCAGTCGTTTGGCGAACGAATATCTCGTCTGGCGCAGAAACTGGCCGACTGACGTTACCAACCGAATTCAATTATCCGGAACTCTCTATGCTCCACAATGACAAAGCCAAAACCACTGCACGCCTGACCAGCGGGCTCTATCTGGCTGTACTGGCAACACTGGTTCTGACCACGTTTTACCCAGCTCCGGTAGAAGGCGTTTCTATTGCTCTGATTCTGACGGTGAAACTTCTGCCCTTACTGGCTTTCGTCGTACCGGTATTCCGCGGACACAATCGAGGCTATATCTGGATGTCATTCGTACTCATTTTCTACTTCATGCAGGCGGTAGTTTCAGCGTGGCTCAGTGAAGGTGCTGTGGGGCCGATGGTTATGACAATTCTCACCGCCCTCCTCTTCACCATGGCCATGGTGCACCTGAAAGTAAACCGCCCGATCGCAAACTGAAGACCATACAACAAGAGGCAACACGGATGGCTGATCAAGCACAGGCAATGCCAGCGCCCCCACACCATCACACGCTCACCCTCAGAGATGTGTGCACCGCTTTGGTCGAAAGTGGGGAGATCAACCAACAGGATGCCGAAAAAGTTCTGACTGCGAACCTGGGCTCAGCCTCTGAAGCCGGGAAAACCGTTAAAAGACACCCGCTGGAACTTGTTGCTGTCGCCAGCCTTACCAGTCAGAAGGACGGGCGCACGCTCGATCTTGAGCGCCTGACACACTGGCTCGCAAAATGGGCGCAGCAGGATTACTACCACATTGACCCTCTCAAGATCGACACCCCGGCTATAGCTCGGGTCATGTCTTACGCCTTTGCCCAACGCCACGAAATCCTGGCGGTGGAAATCACTGCAAACGAAGTCGTTATCGCAAGCAGTGAGCCCTTCAAGGGGGAATGGGAAAGCAATCTCAGGCAAGCTGTTCAGAAAGATATTCGACGGGTCGTTGCGAACCCGGAGGCGATCCGCCGTTACACTGTGGAGTTCTATCAGCTCGCGGCTTCTGTCAGCAAAGCCGGGGGCGCTCAGGCTCCCGGTTCAGGCGGCAATCAGAACCTCGAGCAACTCTTGGATTTGGGTGCAGGTGAAAACCCGGATGCCAACGACCAGCATGTCGTCAAAATTGTGGACTGGCTGTTGCAATATGCATTTGACCAGCGGGCTTCGGACATTCACATAGAGCCTCGCCGTGCCACTACCCAGGTGCGCTTTCGCATCGATGGCGTACTACACAATGTCTACGAATTTCCGGAACAGGTAGGCACAGCAGTCACCAGCCGCCTGAAAATCCTGGGCCGTCTGAACGTGGCTGAAAAACGCCGCCCGCAAGATGGCCGAATAAAAACCCGCAAACCAGATAACAGTGAGGTCGAGCTACGTTTAGCCACCATGCCAACCGCCTTTGGCGAAAAAATGGTCATGCGGATTTTTGACCCGGAAGTTCTTCTTAAATCCTTTGAACAGCTAGGGTTCAGCAAAGAAGATCAAGACCGCTGGCAAACCATCACCTCACGCCCGCATGGCATTGTATTGGTCACAGGCCCAACAGGCTCGGGCAAAACCACCACACTGTATTCGACTTTGAAACAGCTGGCATCACCAGAGGTGAACATCTGCACCATCGAAGATCCCATCGAAATGGTGGAACCGGCGTTCAATCAGATGCAAGTTCAAACTAATATTGATCTTACTTTCGCCCACGGCGTACGTGCTTTGCTCAGGCAAGATCCTGACATCATCATGATTGGCGAAATACGGGATCTGGAAACCGCAGAAATGGCAGTTCAGGCGGCGCTGACCGGACACTTGGTGCTGTCCACCCTGCACACTAACGATGCACCCAGCGCGATTACCCGTTTAATGGAGCTGGGCATTCCTCCCTACCTGATCCGTGCAACGGTGCTCGGCGTAATGGCCCAACGGTTGACTCGCAATCTCTGCCCTCACTGCAAGGCGCCCGGTGCAGCCGATGAACAGGCCTGGCAAACCCTCACCCGGCCATGGAAAGCGCCGCTACCTCGCCAGTTCTATCATCCCGTAGGCTGCCTCGAGTGCAGGAACACTGGCTATATGGGGCGTGCCGGTGTCTATGAAATCATGACACTTTCCGACAAACTTACCCGGCAGATAAACGATCGCTGTGAGCTCGAAGGGCTAAGGCTGGACGCCTACAAGGAAGGCATGAAATCCCTCCGGCTCAGTGGCGCCCAGAAAGTAGCGGCTGGCCAGACTACGGTCGAGGAGATTCTGCGAGTAACACCGGAAAGTCAGAGATAATGAGGCTACAGGCCTGATTGAACCTCCTGGCGTTTACGCAGGAGTGCATCTACCTCCGCAAAATCCCGCGCAACAAAACGATCGGTGTTTGGCAGCTCACCGTCCCGAATCAGCCAAGCGGTTTTCAAGCCGGCTTGTTCGGCCGCTTCCAGTTCGGCTTCCACATCAGACAGGAATAAGACAGTCTCAGGCTCCACGCCCAGCTGAGCGAGAATATTACAGTAAGACTGGGCTTCTTTTTTTCCACCCACCCCGGTATCAAAATATCCGGAGAAAAACGGGGTAAAATCACCTTCGTTGCTATGGCCAAATATCAGCTTTTGAGCTTGCACAGAGCCAGAAGAATACACATACAGCCTCAACCCGCGATCATGCCAGCGCTGCAGGTAGTCAGCCGCATCCGGGTAGATATGTCCTTTTAGCTCACCGCTGTAGTACCCCTGCTCCCAAACCATGCCTTGCAGGGCTTTCAAAGAACCTTCCTTGCGGTCTTCAGCAATCCAGCCTTGCAACACATTAATCAGGCCCTCAACATCTTTACTGTCTACCCCACTTTTTTCTGCAACGACAGCCAACTGCTCCGCAACCACCCGCACTGTATGGTGATTCTCCCGAACAAACTCCGGCAGGTGTTTGCTGGCGTAGGGAAACAGCACGTCGTGCACGAACGAGATAGAACTGGTAGTGCCTTCAATATCAGTCAGAATGACGCGAATCATACGGCGACTCCTGCAAGCGATTCATACCGTGGCAATCGATTGGCAATGTCTTCACCAGTAAAATCGGCGACCCAACCATCAGGATTAGTGAATAGTCGAATACAGGTGAATTCCGGCTCGGCCCCCATATCGAACCAGTGCCGAGTTCCATCCGGTACGCTGATTAAATCGTTTTTCTCACACATAACCGCATAAACCTGATCACCAAAATGCAGATAGAACAGGCCTTGACCTCGCACGAAAAACCGAACTTCGTCTTCGCTGTGAGTATGCTCATCCAAAAACTTCTGCCGGAAAGCTTCCTTTTGCGGATGATCCGGTGTCAGGCTGACTACGTCAGCCGTCTGGAAACCGCACTCCTGTTTAAGCCGGCTAACCTCTTTGGCATAAACCTCCAGAATCGTTTCCTGATCCGCCTCTGCAGGTAGATTTCGCGTCGGCCACTGCTCAAAACGCACTCCCAGGCTCGCCAGCGTTTCGCGAATAACTCGCGGATCCGACGTTACCGTATGGGCCGTTTCCGGCTGGTTTTGATTAAAAATGCTCAGGGTGGTCATCGGCTGACTCTCATGGTTTCGAGTTCACATTCAAACAGAAATTCAAACGCTTCAACATGGCGAAGGCAATCGGCCATAGTTTTACCCCAAGTGTAGAGGCCATGGCCACGGATCAGGTAGCCGGGCTGTTCCGGATAATTCTGAAACCATTGCCGGGTTTGTTCTGCCAGCGAGGGAATATCCTGGGTATTTTCGAAAACAGGAATGCTCAGCCGGCCCTCGTGGCTTTCGACACCATCAAAGGCTTTCTGTAACTCATACCCCTCCACCTCAAAGGCCTGGCCGGGTGCCATCAAACGACTAAGCACCGTTGCGTTTACAGAATGGGTATGCAGCACAGCCCCGGCGTCAGGAAACACCTGATAAAGAACTGTATGCAGTAACGTTTCAGCAGAGGACTTACAGCTGCTCTGAATCGGGCGCCCCTCAAGGTCCACCACCATCACATCCCCATCAGTTAGCTGGCCCTTGTGACGGCCAGAGACAGTGATGGCCACATGATTGGCATCAATACGTGAGGAGTAGTTGCTGCTGGTTGCCGGAGACCAGCCACGGTCATACAGAAAACGCCCCGCGTCGATAATGGACTGGGCCTCAGTAGCGTATCGGGTTACATCAAACACTGGCGCGCTCCCGGTTGAAATTGGCCCTGCCGGGCTGAAATCGGCCGCCATTATAAGGCGGCCAACTGCTCCGGAGAACCTATTTATCAGGCTGTCAGCGGCAATCTCCGTTGCCGTTTTCCAGTCAGAGCAAACAAGGCATTGCCCAGAGCCGGAATGACCGGAGGAACACCCGGCTCCCCAACACCGGTGGGCTCAGACTCGCTGTCAACAATATCCACTACGACTTCAGGCACTTCATGTATGCGCAGCAAACGGTAATCGTGGAAGTTACTCTGCTGAACCTCGCCATTTTTAAAGGTAATTTCACCAAACAGCGCGGCACTCAAACCAAACAAAATGCCACCGGAAATCTGATCTTCCACAATCCGGGGGTTCACCACTTGACCGCAATCAACACTGCAGGTGACCTTGTAAACCTGGATTTCACCATTTTCGATACCTGCCTCAACCACTTGAGCGACATAAGTACCAAAACTCCGGAACAATGCAATGCCACGGGCCCGACCTTCAGCCAGGGGCCTTCCCCAGCCAGCTAACTCTGCGGCCCGATCCAACACCGCCTTATGCCTGGGCTCGGTAACCAGCAACTTTCTGCGGAACTGTAACGGATCTTCCCCGGCCTCATAGGCCAACTCATCCATAAAGGTTTCTACAGCAAAACCGTTGTGAGAGTATCCAACCGAACGCCACCAGGTAATAGGCACGCCTGGGTCAGTATGGGTATGGCGAACACTGACATTCGCCACCTGATAGGGGTAACCAACAGCCCCTTCAATTGCGGAAATGTCTTTCGGCGTCGCAATGCCCTCCACCATCAGGCCAACCTTGCCCAGAGTACTGTAGAGAAACTTTGGTGCCCATGGATACTGGGCCGGCGCGGCGTTACGCACATACCAGTCCAGGATCTGCGGACCGACAATTTGATGATCCCAACCCGTCAGTTCGCTGCCATTCAGACTGGCTCTCATTCTGTGCAGCATCGCAGGGCGCCAGAACCCGTGGCGCACATCTTCTTCCCGAGACCAGATCAGCTTAACCGGCACTTTCAGTTTATAGGCAACAATAGCCACTTCTTCGATATAGTCCTGAGTTAACCGACGACCAAAGCCGCCACCCAAAAAGGTGGTATGAACGGTAACATCCTCAGGAGAAAGGTCAGAGTGCCGGGCCGCCGCAATACGACCAAGATCCGGTGCCTGAGTTGGTGCCCAAACGTCCATTCCGTTGCCGTGATACCAAGCTGTTGCGTTCATCGGCTCCATAGCCGCGTGATCAAGATAAGGCTGTTCATAATCAGCCTCTACAACCCGGCTAGCGTTTTCAATGGCCTTGTCGATATCGCCATCGGAGCGTTCTTGTTCACCAGGATCTTCGCTTGCTGCCTGACGGTATCCATCAAACACCTGGCCATTGTTAATATTTAACGCACTGGAGAAATCCCAATTTATGTTTAAGGCATTCTGGGCTTTCCTCGCCCGCCAATAACTGTCAGCAGCGACAGCAACACCGCGGTCAGTTACAAACGCATCAAGTACGCCAGGAAGCGCCAGTATTTCATCCCGGTTGAAACCGGTTGCCTGGCCACCATAACGCGGACTTCGTGTCATCACCGCGTACACCATGCCTGGCAATTCCACATCAATGCCGTAAACCGCTTTGCCGGTAGCTTTAGCTTCCGCATCCAGTCGGCCACCCTGGCGACCGATGTACTTCCATTCAGAACGTGATTTCAGCGGAACCTTGCCCCGAATGACTTCTCTATCCGCCAGCTCCACCAGTTGGCCGTAACGCAACGAATCAATACCATTGGGATGAATGACATGCCCATCCTGAGTAACGCACGCTTCAGCAGACACGTCCCACACTCGCGCCGCCGCCATCACCAACAATTGGCGCGCTGAAGCACCGGCTACCCGAAGCGGCTTCCAACTGGAGGCAACACTGGTGCTCCCCCCCGTCAGCTGCAAACCAAATAAAGGGTTGCGGTATTCCGGTGCCACAGGAGCAAACTTCACTTTTATGCGAGCGGGATCTACATCCAGCTCTTCCGCGATCAGGGTCGTCATGCCGGTATACGTACCCTGCCCCATTTCAACCCGAGCCAAAGTGAAGAAAATTTCGTCTTTCTTTGTGAGCTCCAGCCAGACATCTGGTGTCCATTCACCGGTTTCCGGCTCATAGCCCGTCTGTATGGTCGCGCAACCGGGAAGAGACAGGGCAAGCATTAGGCTGCCAGATGCACCGGTACTGACTTTCATGAAATCACGGCGATTCATCGTCATCTCAGGCACCTCCCTGCGCTGGTTCAAAATGGCCCACGCCATCCACGACGGACTCCACCGCAGCAACAATACGAGAATAAGTGCCGCATCGGCACAAATTGCCGGTCATAGCCGCAATAATCTCTTCCCGGGAAGGTTTTGGCGTGTTCGCCAACAAATGAGCGGCTGTCATGATCTGACCAGACTGACAATAACCGCACTGAGGAACGCCCTCTTTAATCCAGGCTTTCTGCAGCGGGTGCAGTTCACCCTCACTGGATAACCCTTCAATGGTGGTGATTCTGGCGCCATCGACCAACTCAACCGGTGTAGAGCAGGATCGGGCGGGCTGGCCATCCACATGCACAGTACATGCGCCACACAGGCCTGCGCCGCAACCAAACTTGGTTCCCTTAAGACCCAGCTCATCCCGCAATACCCAAAGCAAAGGGGTATCCGGCTCTACATCCAGGCTATATTGCTGGCCATTTACTGTAAGACTAAGCGCCATTTTCTGCTCCCATATTATTGTTAGTACGGCCTTAAGCGTCTTTATCAGATGACGTCTTCGCCGTTTTTATCCACCCATATCTTGCGCTCACCGGAATTCATCTTTCCGTTCGTATCCCAGACTTCCCGGTTCTCTGTGGCCTCCTCGAGCTTACCATTATCATTCCAGATCACCCTGTCCTTACAGCCGGCCAAAGCCAGCAACGTCATCATGATCAGAACTGAAATAAAATGTTTCTTCATCATCGTCACCTTTCTGAACGAAGGGAGAACCTAAAGTTTGGGAACAAACCGTTATTGTCCGCCATAAACCTCTCTGTTTTGCTGCTTGTCTCTGTCACTCTTACGAACCATAACGTAAACGGCCCCTGTGCCACCATGACGTTTCTGGGCGGAATGAAAGGCCAGAACACCATCTAACTCAGGCAACCACTTCGCCAGATAACTTTTTAGCTGCGCAATACCATCCGGATTCCGCTCACCTTTGCCGTGCAAAATCATCACCGAACGCAATCCATAGCTCATACAATCGTTAATAAAAGCAAAAACTTCCCTCCGGGCTTCTTCTACTGTCATCCGATGCAAATCCAGCCTTGCTTCTATCGGATACTGCCCAAGCCGGAGTTTTCTGAACACGCCGTTCTGAACGCCTGGCCGCTGCCAGGCAAGAACATCGTGGGCAGTCAACGGTTCTACAATATCCGCGGTTAAAGGATTCAGGTCTCGAGCCTTCATCTCAACCGCCGCCAATTGCCGTACCAAATGCCCAGGAGTCAGCTCTGTGGGAGCTGCCACATCGGCACGATTGGGTTTGCGTATGCGCCGTACATCTTTCATCTCTTCGAGGAAGGCCAGGCGCTCATCTTTTGTGGTCATGGCACAAACTGTATCCGGGTTGACGAGTATCAGGACTCTACCACCGCGCCGGCATACCATAAAGAAAAGCAAATGATGCCGTTGCGACGAAAATCGTAAGGTACATACGCAGTCTGCTGGACTACACTTCCGGGAGACAACAATAATGATGGAGCATCACAAACACCTACCGGGCTCCCGAGCATAACGGACTTCTCTATGGCTGCTGAAAATCAGGACACCACACGCCCTCAGAATACTCGTGCAATTATGACATTTCTGAGGGAGCACGCGCCGTTTTCGAATATGGACGACCCGCATCTGGCCCATTTCGCCGAACATGCCACGCTGACGTTTTTCAGTGATGGAGAAGAGGTACTCTCACCCGATGATGGAGTTGTTAAACGCTTTTGGGTGGTGAAGCAAGGCCGAATCAGAGGTGAGCGATACAATGAAAAAGACGACCGCGCAGAAACCACCTTTGAAATCAGTAAGGGCGAATGTTTTCCTCTGGCTGCATTGATTGGGGAGCGGCCAACCCGAACGTTGCACAGGGCAGCAGGTGATACTTTTTGCCTGAGTATTGAGCAAAAACCTTTTATTACACTGTTTACTGAAAGCGAGCCCTTCAGGGACTTCTGCCTTCGCGGTATCAGCAGCTTGCTGGATCAGGTTAACCAGAGCATTCAGTCCACCGCCATGGCTTCTATTGGCTCCAGTGCCAGCCTGGATACACCACTGGAACGCTATGCGCTCAGAAATCCTATCGTGTGCACACCGGATCTCCCTGTCAGCAAAGCCGTCGCCAGAATGCATGAGAATAATGTTGGCAGCATTATTATTACCGACGATAACCGCCACCCCACCGGCATATTCACACTCCGGGATTTGCGAATGCTGATTGCTGAGGGAACTCAGTCTCTCGACACGCCCATTCAGCAAGTGATGACGCCAGATCCATGCCGTTTAACCGCCACTGCGGATGCTTTCGAAGCAGCCATGCTCATGGCTGAACATCATTTCGCTCACCTGTGCGTGGTAGATGATGATAATCGGCTGATCGGTGTCGTCTCTGAACGCGACCTGTTTTCCCTGCAGCGCGTGGATCTGGTACACCTCGCCCGAACGATCGGCACGGCTACCCACCTGAGCACATTGGTCAGCCTGCGCAGCGAAGTATCCCGACTGGTCGATACCATGCTCGCGCACGGAGCGGATTCCGGGCAAGTCGTTAAAATCATTACCACACTTAACGATGTTACCGTTCGCAGGGTACTGGAGCTTAACCTGAAGAAAAATGACCCGGGCATTCCATTCACCTGGCTCACATTCGGTAGCGAAGGTCGCCAGGAACAAACGCTCCTGACCGATCAGGACAACGGCATTCTGTTCGAAACACCCGAGGGAATGACGGCCGACCAAGTCCGAGAAAAACTACTACCTTTCGCCCGCAAAGTTAATGATGAATTAGCCGAATGCGGTTTTACTCTTTGCAAAGGCAACATCATGGCCAGCAACCCAAAACTATGTCTGAGCGACAAAGAATGGGATGAATGGTTTATACGCTTCATAGATGCGTCAACGCCTCAGAATCTGGTTTACTCCTCAATATTTTTGGACATGCGGGCTGTTTTCGGCCCCTACACGCCTCTTCACCGGTTACTCGAAACCGTACTGATACGCATCCAGAAGAACGCTCTGTTCCAGAAAATGCTGGCTGGTAATGCGCTGCAACGCAAGCCGCCACTGACCATGTTTCGCAACTTCCGGTACCTGAATGAAGACAAAAAACGTGTTCTGGATCTGAAACGACAGGGCCTGGCACCATTCGTAGAATCAATACGGGTGTTCGCTCTAGCCAATGGCGTGGAAGCGGCTAACACTCTGGAACGCATGGATGAACTGGTGAAAAAAGGGGTATTTGACTCCAAGGATGCCAGTGCCTGGAAAGAATCTTACAGCCTGATCCAGGCTATTCGGATGCGAGCCCACCAAGAAATGCAGGCCGCCAGCGAAGAACTAACAAACTACATAAACCCAGACGACCTGAACCCTCTTGACCGACGTATCCTGAGGGAATCATTCCGTCAGGCCCAAAGGCTCCAGCAAAAACTGGAGCTTGCATATCAACTTTAGGCCACCGGAATCAATATGTTCGAATACATCAAACAGTGGTTGTCCCAACGGCGCAGTGGCTCTGTCGGCGATTTAGATGCCGACAACCTGCCAATCCCCAAAGCGGTGGGAGACATGCTCCTGTCCAGTTGCCGGCTCATTGTTCTTGACCTGGAAACCACCGGCCTGAACACCTCGAAAGATGAAGTTATCGCCATAGGCGCAGTGGCTATTGAAGGGGGAGTGATTCACCTGAATGACCAGTTCGACCTGATTCTCCGCCGGCCCGAACTAGACATAAGTGAAACGGTTCTGATCCACGGCATCGGTCCCGAAGCCCTTACTCAGGGCCATGAAACCGAGGACGCCCTACTGCATTTACTGGACTGGATGAATGGCGACCCGATCCTCGCCTACCACTCAGCGTTTGACCAAAAGTTTCTTGAAAAGACATTAAAAGCACAACTTGGATACACCCTGCCCCACGTCTGGATGGATGTTGCGGAACTCCTGCCCGCCTTTTTCCCGAAAGCCGAGACCAACGGCAAAAGCCTTGACCATTGGGCTGACTATTTTGGCCTGGAAGTAAGTGAACGGCATCACGCTGCGGCAGATGCAATGGTGACAGCAGAACTGACACTGATCGCCTTGAATGTCGCACGAAGAAGCGGGATCAAAAACCTGAAAGATATTGCAGAAAAACTGCATTATCAACGCCGTTTACAGAAAATGCACCGCATTTAGCCATACCAGTTGAGGTTTGAAAAATCTGACGCTGGCTAAAGCAAATAGCTGAAATTACGACCATTTGCCAATATCCATAATTCCATTGACGAGTAAAGTCGGAGAAGCAACAAGTCGGAGAATTACTATATGAACAATAAATTCTCTATCCGCATTACCCCAAAAAATATGCAGCCAAACTCTACAACAACAATATTGGAGTGAGTGTATGTCCGATCACAGCTACGACGCTGAAAACTATTGGAAGGCAAATCTACGCCTTATCTTCGGGAGCCTTATAGTCTGGTTCCTGGTGTCTTATGGTGCAGCCATTATATTTCGCCCAATGCTCGCAGGCATTGAAGTGGGCGGCACGGATCTTGGCTTCTGGTTCGCCCAGCAAGGCTCCATTCTTACGTTCATTGTTCTGATTTTCTTCTATGCCTGGCGCATGAATAAAATCGATGAACAATTCGGCGTACACGAGGAGTAAGCACCTATGAGTCAATTCGCAATTAACTTGATGTTCGTTGGGGGCTCATTCCTCATTTACATCGGCATCGCTATTTGGGCGAAGGCCGGCAGCACCAAAGACTTCTACGTCGCCGGTGGTGGAGTACATCCCATCACCAATGGCATGGCAATTGGTGCAGACTGGATGTCAGCCGCATCCTTTATATCCATGGCGGGCCTGATTGCCGCTGGTGGTTATGCAAACTCAACCTACCTGATGGGCTGGACGGGCGGTTACGTTCTCCTCGCCATGCTTTTGGCCCCGTACCTGCGAAAGTTTGGTAAATTTACCGTGCCCGAGTTCATTGGCGACCGCTACTACAGCGCGAACGCGCGTCTGGTAGCAGTAGTCTGCCTGATTGTCGCTTCGGTAACTTACGTTATTGGCCAAATGGCCGGTGCCGGTGTCGCCTTCTCTCGCTTCCTTGAAGTTGACGCAACCACCGGATTAATCATCGCCGCGATAGTTGTCTTCATCTACGCCGTATTGGGCGGAATGAAGGGTATCACCTACACTCAGGTAGCACAGTACTGCGTGCTTATTGTTGCCTACACCATTCCCGCGGTGTTCATTTCCCTGCAATTGACAGGCAACCCTATCCCGGGTCTTGGCATGTTCTCGACTCACGCTGAGTCTGGCTTGCCACTGCTGACCAAATTGAATCAGGTCATCACCGATCTGGGCTTCAACCAGTACACCGCTGACGTAGACAATAAACTGAACATGATTTTGTTCACCTTGTCTCTAATGATCGGTACTGCAGGTCTGCCTCACGTTATCATTCGCTTCTTCACCGTACCCAAAGTGTCTGATGCTCGCTGGTCCGGAGGTTGGGCACTGGTATTCATCGCACTGCTGTACCTGACAGCTCCAGCCGTTGCCTCCATGGCTCGCCTGAACCTGATGACCACCATCTACCCTGAAGGCACCCAATCGCAGCCGCTCGAGTACGAAGCACGCCCCGAATGGATCAAAACCTGGGAGTTGACTGGCCTGATCTCTTACGAGGACAAAAACGGCGACGGTCGCATCCAGATATATAACGACAAAAACGCTGACTTTGTCGCAACCACTGCAACAGAACGTGGTTGGAAAGGCAGCGAAATGGTTGTTAATAACGACATTCTGGTACTGGCTAACCCTGAAATCGCCAACCTACCAAGCTGGGTGATTGGCTTGATTGCTGCGGGTGGTTTGGCTGCGGCATTGTCCACGGCAGCAGGGTTGTTGCTGGCAATTTCCTCAGCCATAAGTCATGACCTGATCAAAGGTCGACTGAACCCCGGCATCAGCGACAAAGGTGAACTGCTTGCAGCTCGTATTTCCATGAGTGTCGCCATCGTGGTTGCAACCTGGCTTGGTGCAAACCCCCCGGGCTTTGCTGCTCAAGTGGTGGCGTTAGCCTTTGGTATCGCGGCAGCATCCCTCTTCCCCGCCCTGATGATGGGTATTTTCTCCAAACGGGTAAATAACGTAGGCGCAATCTGCGGAATGCTAGCAGGTCTTACGTTCACCCTGGCATACATCTTCGTCTACAAAGGCTGGCTATTCATCCCTGGCACCAACAACCTTCCGGATACTGCGGAATACTGGATTATGGGTATCTCCCCACTTTCTATCGGTGCCATTGGTGCTGTAGTGAACTTTGCGGTAGCCTTCTCGGTATCGAAAGTGACTGCTGAGCCGCCCATCGAGATCCAGGAACTGGTTGAAAGCGTCCGCTACCCTCGTGGTGCCGGTACAGCTCACGACCATTAAACTGAGAAATAACCTGATACATTCATCTACAATGACAGGTTAATATCGAGCGGGCTTCCTCATCGAGGGAGCCCGTTCTTTTTTAAGGATACCGTTTTATGTTCTGGAATTTTGTTGCCACAATCTTGTGTGGACTGGGCGCTGCCGGTATTGCCTTGGGCATCAGGGCTGCCACAGCCCAAAAAGCCCCAAGATGGATTATTCCCGTCTTTGCGGGCGCAGGCATGCTGGGCTACCTGATTTATGGAGAATACACGTGGTACGACCATAAGCAGTCCTTGCTGCCGGATGAAGCCGTGGTTGTAGACACTGAATATGAAGGGCTGTTTTTCCGGCCATGGACATTCGTCTTCCCATACGTCACCGCCTTCTCAACAGTAGATGTAAATAGCATCTCCCGGGATACCGTGGACTCAAATATTGTGCGTTTTACGCTTTATCGTTTTGAACAAACCGTGACCGACTCTGTATCTCACCGAGTACACTTGATCAACTGCCAAAGTCATGAACTGGTGCCACTAGCCTCCGATGGCAGCCCTAGGGTGGATAACATCAAATTACTGGCCGGCAACGACCCACTGCTCAACGTCGTTTGCGGCACCTGATAGCTCAGACCGGATAAAAACAACACATGATTAGCGCCTGGCTGCTTGTTTTAATCTCGATCACTTATATCTCACTGCTGTTCCTGATAGCCTGGGCCGGAGACAGACATCCCGGCCTCTATCGCCACAGGCTGGCACGCACGCACATCTACGGCCTCTCACTGGCAGTATATTTCACCTCGTGGACGTTCTACGGCGCAGTTGGCAGGGCTACTCAAGAGGGGCTTGGCTTCGCGCCTATCTATATAGGCCCCCTCGTGGTGTTTCTTTTTTTTGCGCCACTTCTCCGCCGCATTATCAACATCAGCAAGCGCAATAACAGCACATCCATTGCGGACTTCATTGCTTCCCGGTACGGCAAGTCACAACTGCTGGCAGCCATGGTTGCCATTGTGGCCCTGATAGGCAGCGTGCCCTACATAGCGCTTCAGCTAAAAGCTATTGCATTAGGGTTCAATGTGCTTTCCGGAAATGGCGCCCACTACCTGGAACTGAGTAGCGCTGCGTGGAACGACTCCGCTTGGTATATCACCCTAACCCTGGCGGTATTTACTGTGCTGTTCGGCACCCGGCATCTTGAATCAACAGAACATCACCGGGGGATGATTCAAGCCATTGCTTTTGAATCGTTAATCAAATTGATTGCCTTTGTCGCCGTTGGGCTCTTTGTTGGCTACGGGCTGTACAACGGATTTGGCGATCTCTTCCGGCAAGCAGCTGATGCAGATCTCATCGGCGTCTTAACCACAAGCTCTCTTGATGCACCCGCACTCATAGCCCAAACACTCGTCGCCATGCTCGCGATCATCTGCCTACCCAGACAGTTTCACGTCATGGTGGTGGAAAACGCTGACCACAGGGATTTCGAAGTCGCCCGCTGGGCAATGCCCATCTACCTGATCATTGCCAGTGCTTTTGTTATCCCTATCGCTGCGGCTGGCCTGCTGTATGCCGATAGCCTTGGCAACAACCCCGACATTGTTATCCTGCAACTCCCGATTATTGCCGGCCAACAGTGGCTTGCCGTATTCGCTTTTCTTGGGGGCGGTTCGGCTGCTGCTGCGATGGTTATTGTTTGTTCAGTTGCCATTTCAACCATGGTCAGCAACGAAATCATCATGCCGGGGCTACTGCGTTTTTTCCGGCCAAGAATGAACCGGCGAGCAGACTTGAGCTACGTGTTACTGACCATACGCCGAGTGGCTATTTTTGTCGTTCTCTTAACATCCTATGGCTTTTATCGAATGGCTGGTGAAAACTACAGTTTAACCGCCTTTGGACTATTGTCCTTCGCTGCTGCAGCCCAATTCGGCCCAGCGCTTGTTGGAGGTATCATCTGGCGTAACGGCAATGCAAATGGTGCAATCTGGGGTCTTGGGTTAGGCTTTCTGGTGTGGTGCTACACATTGCTCTTGCCGGCGCTGGCATCAACCGGCTGGATAAGTGACTCCCTGATCAATCAAGGGCTTTTCGGTTGGAACTGGACTCGACCCACGGCACTGTTCGGATCAGAGCTGGATCAGATCACTCACGGCATCCTCTGGAGCCTCGGCATTAACACCTCCGTCTACGTGTTGCTTTCGCTTATAACACGTCAGCGCATCCGGGAAAAAATCCAGCTTGCAGCATTTTTCCAGGATTCCAACCCTCGCCATGATAACGCTCAACACCAAAACTGGCAGGGCGAAGTTCTGACGTCCGACCTTCAGGCCCTGACAGATCGATTCATGGGAGAAGACCGCTCAGAAAGCGCTTTCCGCAACTATGAGCGGCGGAATGCTATTCGACTGTATCCACACCGCCCGGCCTCAACTCACCTCATGAAATACATCGAGCGCCAACTAGCTTCTGTGATAGGCGCCTCCACCGCCCGCGTCGTGCTTGAGTCCACTCTGACAGGCCGGGACATGCAGATTGAAGACGTTGTCAGCATCGTCGACGAAGCCTCTCAGGCAATGACCTTCAGCCGGGAGCTTCTGCAATCTGCTATAGAAAATATCAGCCTTGGGGTCTCCGTTGTTAATCATCAACAACAACTGGTGGTCTGGAACCAGCGTTACCTTGAGCTATTCAACTACCCCAAAGGCTATGTCAGAGTCGGCAGACCGGTAGAGGACCTGATGCGCTACAACCTCATGAACGCCAACCTGTCTGCCCGCCGCATTGACGAAATCATCGAAGACCGCGGCAGCAGTATGCGCAAAGGCAAACCTATGTCCTATGAGCGGCAACGCCCTGATGGCACCGTAGTCCGCATTGACGGCAGTCCTATTCCCGGGGGCGGCTATGTCACTACCTTCCAGGACATCACCCCCATGAGACGGACTGAGCAGGCTCTGAAGGAAACCAACATCTACCTGGAGCAACGTGTTCGCGAAAGAACCCAGGAATTACAAGTTATCAACGAGCAAATGCTCAAAGCGAAGTCTGTTGCCGAACAGGCAAACCACAGTAAAACACGATTTCTTGCCGCCGCAAGTCACGACCTTCTGCAACCTCTGAACGCTGCCCGGCTGTTCACCTCAGCGTTATCCGGGAAGGTGATCGCAGGTGATACCAAAGAACTCGTTGAGCATATCGACAGTTCACTGAGTGCTGCCGAAGAAATTATTAGCACCTTGCTGGATATATCCAAACTTGATGCCGGCGCACTGGAACCCGATATCGGCGTTTTCCCAGTCAATGACCTGCTAAGCCATCTGGCAACAGAGTTTTCAGCGATTGCCAAAGATCAGAACCTGGCGCTGCATGTGGTGCCCAGCTCCGCCTGGGTTCGTTCCGATGTAAAACTGCTGCGAAGAGTCGTTCAGAACTTCCTGTCCAATGCTATGCGTTATACCGATAGCGGCAAAATCCTGATGGGATGCCGGCGCCTAAAGGGTTACCTCCGTATTGAAATATGGGATACCGGCCCAGGCATGACAGAAGAACAGCTAACGCACATTTTTGAGGAGTTCCGGCGTTTCCAGCATGGCCAAGACAAAAAAGGCTTGGGTCTTGGTCTTGCTATTGTGGATAGAATCAGTGGCATGCTGAACCACCCCGTCTCGGTGCAGTCGATTCAAGGTAAAGGCAGTGTATTTTCGATTACCGTACCGTTGGCCCCTGCAAACTTAACACGCGCAGAGGCGAACAAAACAACCAGCGCATCAAGGCGAGTCTCCAGCCTTGGAGGCCTACGCGTGCTATGTATAGACAACGATGCAGCCATTCTTCAAGGTATGGTTGCGTTACTCGGCAACTGGAAATGCGATGTCACTGCCGCTAAAAGCCTGGAAGAGGCGCTCAATAAACTGGAGGGTAGAAGCCCGGATATTATCCTCGCGGATTACCAGTTAGATGATAACCGCAACGGCTTGGATGCCATGGATAGCATACGGGCGGAACTGGGTAACGAGATACCCGGCATGCTTATTACTGGCTACATGGCACCGGAAGTTCGAGAGGATGCCATCAAGCGTGGATATCAGATACTCTATAAACCCGTTAAACCAGCGGCCCTGAGGGCACTGGTGAACAAGCTACTGAAACAAAAACGGTCATGACCCACCCCTCTCAAAAAGACCCGCTAAACCAGTTTGGCAAGCTACGCTTCCTGATTGTGGATGATTTTGAAAACTTCAGATTATCCATGCGCCAAATGCTCAGAAGCTATGGCGCCAACAAGATAGAAGTCACAGGTAATGCCACGACCGCCATTAAGTATTGCACCTATAATCACGTAGATGTCGTTCTGTGCGACCTTAATCTTGGTGAAGGTAAAAATGGCCAACACGTTATCGAAGAGCTTCGTCACAAAAAACTGCTCAAACGATCCTCACTATTCCTGATGGTAACGGCAGAAACCTCCAAAGAGATGGTGATGGGAGCCCGAGAGCACCAACCTGATGCTTACCTCACCAAGCCCATCAACAGGGCGATGCTCGAAAAACGGCTTGGAAGCCTGATCAACCAGCGCAACACTCTGTTGCCCATAACCAAAGAAATCGATAAAGAAAACTACCCTGAAGCCATTTCACAATGCCTGCAGGCGTTGCCTAAACAGCCTCGCTATAAAACCTGGTTAATGAAAACCTTAGGCGAGCTTTACTATATTGTTGGCGACATGGCTCATGCCCAGAAAATCTACGATGACGTATTAAGTCAACGACAGTTATCCTGGGCCAACCTCGGTCGCTGTAAGGTGTTACTGGCCAATCACAATTTCGAACAGGCTGTAGCGGAGCTGAAGGCTCTGATTTCACGCCACCCTGACTACATCGAAGCTTATGACCTGCTGGCCGAAGCCCTGGAAAAACAAGGCCGAACAGTTCCAGCCCAAAAAGTGGTGGAAAGCGCCACAAAACGCTCCCCCAACGCCTTACTTCGACAAAAACACCTGGCAGAGCTTGCGGGTGTGAATCAGGATATTGCCACGGCTTCTCATGCGTGGCGCCAAACCGTGTCTCTAGGAACATACTCCATTCACGACAGCGCAGATCATTACCTTTGCTTAGCCCGAAGCCTGTCAGATCTCTGCGAAGGAAACCAGGAAGAGTCCGGTAGCCAGCAGGCAGAGGAAGCGCTAGCTGTGCTTACAAAAATGGAGAGACGGTTCCCTGATGACGAATTCCTATCACTGAAAAGCAGGATAGTGCAATCACGACTGTATTCCGGCCAACAACGCCAACGTGAGTCCGACCAAATTCTGGCAAGCATCGAAAGTGACATCGAGGCTATAGAAGACTTACCTGCAGAGATTACTCTCGATTATGCAAAAACTCTGTTTCGCGTTGGCAGAGGGCAGGAAGCGAAAGCCCTATTGACCCAACTCGCCACTGAACACAATGACGATACCGATATTCTCCAGAAAATTGAAAATCTTCTGGATGAGCCCGTTGGCTTTCGACAGAAACTTGAGGCCCGCAGCTTAAACCGTGATGGCATCAATGCTTTCGAAAATGACAACCTGGAGATGGCCGTCAGCGCTTTCGAGAAAGCCCTGGCAATTGTTCCTGATCACGCTGCACTGAACCTGAACCTCATCCAAGTCCTGATCAAACAGTATGAGCAGCAACCCGACAACCCATCACTTATAAAGACGTGCCAACAACGTCTGAGACGATTAAAGCACCTACCCGAACAGCATCGACAATACCGACGATACCAAATGATCAACCAAAAGATTCAAGGACTTAGCGAATGACAGACCCTTCAATCGATTTTTCCATGGTACTCGCCTCTTCCGTACACGACATGAAGAACTCCCTAGGAATGCTGTTAAATACGTTGGATGAACTGCGGGTTGAAAATGAGGGGGCATTCGCAAACTCCAAGAAATTTAATCAGCTCCAATACGAAGCTGAACGAATGCATAACGACCTGGTTCAGCTATTAGGCATTTACAGGCTGGGTGAAGAGAACCTGTCGGCTCACATAGATGAACACTTCATCCCCGATTTCCTCACAACACACCTTGCTCGCCACATCCCCCTGCTTGAGGGCCTGGGCATTGAGTTCTCTGTAGAGGCAGAAGAAATAAACGGATTCTTCGATGAAGACCTCCTGACCGGAGTCCTCAACAATACTATCAACAACGCAATTCGCTATACGAAAAGCAAAATACGGTTAACTGGAAGAGAACAAGACGGTTATCTAGTCATTGGCGTCGAAGATGATGGCGCTGGTTATCCGGAAAGCATGCGCCACAATGTGGCAAATACACCCAGCACTCTGGACTTCAAAAATGGAAGTACGAGCTTAGGGCTCTATTTCGCGTCGTCAGTAGCGAAACTTCACACTGAAGGTGATCGAACAGGTTCAATATCACTTCACAACGGGGGCTATTTGAACGGAGGTGTCTTTGAAATCTGGTTACCCTGACAGATAGGTTTCTGATACATGACCACAATATCCCATCAAAATTCAAAGGGCGTCCCAATTCCAGAAGCCTAAATTTCATTATACTGTCTATTTTCTAAGCACCGCCTATAGTTCTCCTTATAATCAATCTATTGGCACCAGTTACCGCCTAGAAGGAGGCAATGGAAATGGCGCGAGGGCATGCACTTATCGTAGAAGATTCGTCGACAGCGCGAATCATCCTTGCGCGCCTTCTCGAACGGGCTGATATTTCGAGCAAAGGCGTTGCAACGGCAGAAGAGGCCTTCCCTGCCTTACAGGCTGAAGCGTTTGACCTGATATTCCTTGACCACATTCTGCCGGGCATGAATGGCTTCCAAGCTCTAGAGAAACTGAAACAACAACCAACCACCCGCGATATACCGGTCTTCATGTATACCTCTCAGAATGCCGAGAAATATATCCAGGAAGCTCGAGAGCTTGGTGCCGCAGGCGTTATTCGCAAGCAGGTAGACCGGGACCAGCTTCTGAGAACTCTCGATATCATTCTTTCGGATGTACCTGAGCCCGAACAAAGCGAAGCCCTTCGTGTCGCAGTGGAAGATGGAGGTTACCCAATACCCGAGAGTGCGGAACAAAACGCTCGCAGGCTAACGGGCAGAATGTCCACGCTGGAGGTAGCCTATGAAGAACTGGAACAGGAATTACGCGAGTTACGAAACACTTTGGAGCAAGCCGATAATGGCTACGAACATAGTAAGCGCCAAACAAAAATCCGAATGAGACTTCTCGCGGGCGCTAATCTCATTTTTGCCATAGCATTAATCTGGCTCGTTACATGGCAGGATGGCAGGCTAGACACCCACATAGAGCGTACCAATGAACAGTTTTCGCTAATGCGGAGTGTTGTCGGCGGCGTTATCGAACTGATCAGCAGGTAGGCCCAGAGCCCCTTCACCATTCCATGTTATCCTCGGCTATAAATGAAAAAACCCCCGACAGCGAAGCTATCGGGGGTTTTCAGTATTAAGAGTCTGACGATGACCTACTCTCACATGGGCAATGCCACACTACCATCGGCGCAGGCTTGTTTCACTTCTGAGTTCGAGATGGGATCAGG
>NZ_JBFHJO010000002.1:0-175460 GCF_041595835.1 Marinobacter sp.
ACGCTGGCGCTCCGGTGCGCCGCAAAGCCAAAGCGTTATGGCCTACAGGAAACATATGAGTGACCCGACAATCAAAACGAAATTGGACCGGCCTGTAATTTTCAGGACCTGTGGCAAAGATGTGTACGAAGCAACTCTTTCTTCAGGGTCTATCTGGTTGCGGTCTAGTCGGTACTACAGACAAATCGAAGATATCGCTAGGCAAGATAGTTCAGAGGGGGTCAATGGAACTTCTGCGCTTTTTCCTCTCCGCTTTGCTCCTGAATCGGCGCAGGCAATTACATTGGAAGGGCCGGGTTCAGTAGGGCAAGAAATTGTCCTCCATTATCTTGTGTCAATGCATGGAACAAGTATCACTGAAGCAACACGTAAGGAGTTCGGTGGTTATACGCTTGGTATTCGTTGTATCGCAGACCTCGCGGCGGATATCGTTTATCAAGTTTCTAAGCAAGTTCCAGTTCAAGGGTATAGATATGGTCAGGTAGCGTATCAACGGACGGCCTTAACAATGTCCTACGATCCTCACGGTTCGGCGATAGAGCTGAGCGGGTCTCCATCGGTCCACGTCAAATCGATTAATACTGACGTCCTGAGAAAGGACCCCGTTGAGCCATTCATAGACCAAGATGAATGGAGAATTGCGATATTTACGAATAGATACCTAAACGATGCCCCGGATGAACCACTGAAGATAAATGTGGACCCTAATCACTTCTACGGCTACATCAAGCCATAACAAGTGCAGGCAAGGGACGCTCCTTACGTCGCGCCCCTGCTGCAAGCGTTAGCAGTTTCACTACTCCTCCCACATCTTGCGAGATGAGTAAAAAAGGAATAATTTATACTCATGGATGAGTTTGAATTCGACGAAGCCAAAAGCCAAGCCAATCTGGAAAAGCACGGTATTGATTTCGAGGCCGCCCAAAAATTGTGGGCAGATCCGTACCTACTGGAAATCCGCGCAAAATCAGAGGGCGAGCCAAGGTTTTTGCTGATCGGCAAGATTGCTGAAAAGCACTGGTCGGCTGTCGTCACATACAGGGGTGCTCGTATTCGTCTGATTTCAGTCAGACGTTCCCGTAAGAAGGAGGTTGAGCTCTATGAAAGCTAAAGACTTCGACAAAAAATTTGAGGAAGGTCAGGAAGACATTGTTGATGACCTGGACCTGTCCTCTGCTCGCCGCGTTAATCAGGAACAAAAGCGAATCAACGTAGATTTCCCGGCTTGGGTTGTCGAGTCGTTGGATCGTGAGGCTGCGCGCATTGGCGTTACCCGCCAATCGATCATCAAGGTGTGGCTGGTGGAGCGTCTTCAGGCAGAATCTGCTAACAAGTGACTGTGGTGTCAATTCCATAAATTAAGCCATTTAGCTTTTGAGAACTCCTGGCTTTTGACACCGATGTTGAGCACAACAATCTTCTCGGATTCCACCCGATAAGCATGCCTTACGCCAGCCTCAAACGGGGCCTTTTCGACTCGGATCTGAATGTCCGCTTTGCGACCGTAGCGCCAGTTGTGTGTCTTCGCAAATCAACCTTTGGCGCGTTGAATTCAGCTTTGGTGTCACCTGCTACGCTGAGAAGTGACCCTGACCCCGTATTAGGTCCTGCCAGATAGTAGCAGGTCATTCCTTGGCATCTCTATGTGTCGAGAGTATCAACTATTCAGCGGTTGAGCCCGTAATATCCGGTGGTTCCGCTGAAGGGAACGCATCCCCACCATAATCAGCGGCACTACGATCATCGCACTGCCAACCGCAAACCACAGGTCGGGTGCTTCACCAAACCAGATCCAGCCAACACCAACAGCCCAGATCAGCCCGGTGTACTCCGCGCTGGTGACCTGATTGGCATCCACCTGCCGGTACGCCAGTAACACGGTGATGTTGTAACTCAGAATAAACAGGGCTGAACCTGCCGCACTGAACAGGATTTCGGCGTTCCAGCCGGCACCTTCCCACCAGGCAAGAGCGCCCGCAGCCGGGATAATGAGCAGGTAGTTCAGAAACAGTTTATGCACGGTACTTTGGTCTTTCGGTAACTGGCGGACCATGACGGCATTGATAGCCAATGCAAAGGCGGAACCGAGTGCCGCTACGGCAGCCCAGTTGAACTCCATTGGCCGCAGGATAACGATGATGCCGCTAAAACCACTGAAAACCGCAACGACACTCAGAGGTGTGAGCCTTTCCCGGAACAGAACTACTGACAGTACCATGACCAGTATTGGTGCGGCGTAGAAGATGGCGTTGGCGGTTGCCAGCGGCAAGTTGGTGAGCGCGATCACCATACATGCAATGCCCACGAGGTGTATGTGCGCGCGGATTGCGTGGATCTTCAGGCCACTGAACAGGTTTTTCCGGTCGAGTTTTTTTGCCAGAGGTAGCAGGAAAACCAGTGTGAGAAGGCAGCGCAGGAAAGCAAACTGGAAGATTGGGGTGTCGGCTTCCAGAAGTTTGACCAGTACGTCGGAGACCAGGGCCATGGCGTTGCCGATGATCAGCAGCAGGATCGCGCTGTTTACAGTTTTGCCTGACATGTATTGACCTTCTTACCGGGTAGTTGATGTGTCAGGGGAAGTCTATCTGTGCTTAACTATCCGATAAAATGATCATTCTTTGTTTGCTATTAGAAAAATAGATATATGAAGCTGCCACCACTTAAAGCTCTTCCCGTGTTTGAAGCCGTTGCCCGGCTGACCAGTTTTTCACTGGCAGCGGAGGAACTGAATATTACCCAGAGCGCTGTGAGCCATCAGATTAAGCAGTTGGAAACCTATCTGGGAGAGCGGCTGTTCTGGCGTTCCGGCCGGGTGGTGACGCTGACCGATGAAGGTCGACAATATTTCGATGCGATCGGCACCGCCCTGTTGCAGATTGAGCGGGCGAGTGAGCAGTTATTGGGGCATGAGGAGTCCCGGATCCGGTTGTCGGTCTTCAGTTCTTTTGCTGTGCGCTGGCTGGTGCCACGGTTACCAGATTTGCAGCGTTTGCACCCGCAGATCAATCTGGCACTGGAGATGAGTAATGAGGATCCTGTGTTGTCAGACCGGGTAGCGGATTGTTTTATCACTATTCGCCGGGATTCGCCTGCGTACAGTTACGATTTGCTGTATGAAGAGCGGTTGTTTCCGGTATGTAGTCAGGATTATTGGCTACGCATTCGCCGGGAGTTGGGGCGGGATGTGGCTCCGGAGGGGCGGTGCGAGCGTCCGTTGAGTTCGGAGGAGATTGCACGTTTTCCTTTGTTATCCACCCACAGTATCTATGATAAACCTGTTGGTGACTGGGAGGCGTGGTATCAGGATATGAATGAGTCGTTGCCAGTTGGTGTCCGCGCTCAGCACTTTAGCCATATGCTGTTGGCATTGGAAGCGGCGCGGTTTCACCAGGGTATTGCCCTGACTAATGACTATATGTTGAGTACCCGGAAAGATTCTGAGGATTTTGTCCGGTTACCAGCCCATGCGCTGGTAACCGGCGATAAGTTTTACGTCGCCTGGAAGACCAGCCGCAGGCATGAACGGGGGATCCAGACACTGCGGCGGTGGTTAGTCGGCGAGGCGATTGTTGGCGGGCTTCGCAGTGAGTAACGTGCCTCTATGGTGTTAGGTGCTGTGCCTTTCAACAACTTTGCGCTTACCTTTGGCGCTCCTGGCCAGAGCTTTCAGACCATCCGCCTCAAAGGCATCCACTCGGATAACATCGTAAAGAGCCGTTAACGCTTCCTCCAGCTTCGGACACTCATCGGCTGTCACAATGCCTTGGGCGCAGGCCCAGTCCACCAGTTCTTTACGCTGATGGCCCATCAGCAAAGCAATGCCATCCAGTTCATCTTCGTCACGCTGGCGGATAGCGTCATGCAGTCGGTGGCGCATATCTTTCGTTTGTTGGGCCAGCGTGTAGGCATTCAGAACCCGGCCCAGAGGGTCTTTGGGGTCCAGGGACATGAAGGTGCCGCGGCTGACACGTTCGCGGACGGGCGTATCATTTACGATGGATGCAGCCACACGGGCACCAAGTTGGTCATCGGGGCCATTGAGGCCGGTGGCGCCAAGCGGAAAGATCAGGAAGCGCAGAGGCCAGCGCAGGGCCGGTACCGGGAATTTGATGATCGCCTCCCGCATGGAATGTTGCAGGTCGTGCAGGCAGGTTTGCAGGCACCACTCCACCAGGTCACGCTGGTCTTCCGGGTAGCCTTCTTCGTGCCATTGTTTGATCACGGCTGTGGCGTAATACAGCTGAACCAGGCAGTCTGCCATTCGGCCAGACAGGCGTTGTCGGGCCTTCAGGCCTCCGCCAACGGTTAACAATGTCACATCGGTCATCATGGCAAAAGCGGCGGAGAAGCGGCCTAGTTGTCGGTAATACTTTTGGATATCTCCGTGCCTCGGAGCTGTTTCCAGCCAACCTTTGCTCAGGCCCAGCAAGAATGCGCGTAAGGTGTTGCGAGTGGTGTGGGCCAGGTGGCTGTAAAAAATGCCATCGAATTTTTTCGCAGCTGCATCCTGATCTTCCATGCCGGCTGCTTCGATTTCTTCCACAATGAACGGATGGCAGCGAATGGCACCCTGGCCGAAGATCATCAGGCTGCGGGTCAGAATGTTTGCGCCTTCTACCGTAATGCCAATGGGCACGGCCTGGTAGGCGCGAGCCAGAAAGTTTCGGGGGCCGGTGATCACACCGCGGCCCGCCACGATATCCATGGCGTGGTTGATGACTTCTCGCATCAGGTCGGTATTGCGGTATTTAAGCACTGCCGAGGGCACGGCCGGGCGCACGCCACGGTCGAGCATACCTACGGTGAGCAGGCGTGCGGCGTCCATCATATAGGTGTAGCCGGCGATGGGCTCCAGTGCTTCCTGAACGCCTTCAAACTGGCTGATGGATCGGCCGAATTGTTCCCGCGTATAGGCGTAGGAGCCGGTGGCGAGGCTGGCGAGTTTGCCCGCGCCGGTACCCAGTGCAGGCAGGGAGATGGAACGGCCGATGGACAGGCATTCCAGTAGCATGGTCCAGCCCTTGCCTAGCATCTCCTGACCACCAATCACCTGATCCATGGGGATAAACACGTCGGTGCCCCAGGTCGGCCCATTCATGAAGACGGTATTCATGGGCAGGTGGCGAGTACCGGCATTTACGCCGTCGGTGTCACGGGGGACCATGACGCAGGTCACGCCTATGTCGTCTTGTTCACCCAGCAGATGATCCGGGTCGTAAACCTTAATGGCCAAGCCAATCAGTGTGGCGACAGGTGCCAGGGTGATGTAACGCTTGTTCCAGGTGACTTTCAGACCGAGCACTTTTTTGCCGTGCCATTCTCCTGTGCACACGATGCCCTTGTCAGGAATGGCGCCCGCGTCAGATCCGGCTACGGGTGAGGTTAAGGCAAAGCAGGGAATCTCTTCGCCGCCCGCGAGGCGAGGCAGATAGTGATTCTTTTGCTCATCTGTGCCGTAGTGCATCAGCAATTCGCCCGGGCCTAAAGAGTTAGGTACCATCACGGTCACGGCAGCAGACACGCTGCGGGTGGATATTTTCATTACGATTTCAGAATGGGCTGTGTTGGAGAAGCCTTTGCCACCATCTTCTTTGGGAATCACCAGCCCAAAGAAGCCGTTTTCGCGAATGAATTTCCAGACGTTCTCCGGCAGATCATAGTCTTCGTGGGTGATCTGCCAGTCGTTCAGCATTTTGCAAAGCTCTTCCACCGGGCCGTCGAGGAAAGCCAGTTCTTCGCTGGTCAGGTGGGCCGGTTTGGCATCTAACAGTTTGTTCCATTCAGGCTTGCCCGAGAATAACTCGCCGTCCCAATCCACAGAGCCGGATTTCAGGGCTTCTTCTTCGGTGGAAGACAGTTTGGGCAGGCGGCCGCGAACCCAGCACAGCAAGGGGCGGCTCAGCTTGTTAAGGCGTAGGTCGCCGGGAAGCACAACCAGCAGAGCTAACGCCAGTAAGACGCCTCCCAGGAGAAAGCTCAGAATGTGCCAGTCGTCCTGTGCCACACCAATCAAAGTGGCTACAGACATGACAATGGCAGCGGTTTTCCCGCCGATGCTGAAGTAAATCAGCACCAAGGCACTAAGAACAAGAAACAGGATGCTCACGGGAAGACCTCCATATCGGTAATAAACTCAGGCAGATTGCACTCTAACCATCGGTCAAAGTTTGTGCAGTTGCAAGCACGGCACATGCTTGAGCCTAGTACACTGCGCCCCTGTTTACAGGCTCAGTCCGACAATTAAGAGTGCCAGAGTCGATAGCAGCGTCGCCACATTAAGGCCTAAGACCTGATTCAATGCATCCGGCCGGGTTAAAGCATCTGGCAGGCGCAGACTTATCCAAAGTGCGCCAGGCAGCGGTGCCAGGGCCAGAAAGCTCCAGGGGGGTAGGGCGGAGGAAAATGTGGCGGCCGCGATCAGGACATAGCTACCCAGAAGTAAAGTGGCCACCAGCCTGGCAGCGGCTTTTGCCCCCAGAGTGATAACCAGATGTTTTCGACCTATTTTCCGGTCGGCTTCCGCATCAGGGATTTGGTTAATCAGTAACAGTTCACTGACTAACAACAACGCCACTCCGGAAGAAATGAGGGCCGTTGTATTCAGTTCTGCGCCCAGCGCAATCAGGCCACCCAGTACCATGACAGGGCCAAAACCAATGCCGGGTGCCAATAAACACAACCAGGGTGAACGGGTAATCCAGCGGGTGTAAGTGAGCACCAATATCACGCCCGTTGCCCCTAGTACCAACATCGGAAGTCCCCGGAGCCAGAGGAAATACAGGCCAATGGCAATGACAAGCCCGAGGGTGCCCAACCCAGCCAACAAAACGCCATGAGCTGCTGACGGAACTTCTGGAAGAGCTCCGCTGCCACCAGAGAAGGGGGTGCGCCGGGTGATCATGTCCAGGCCGGATTTGAAATCATCGTATTCATTCAGCAGATTGACCGCAGCATGAGCCAGAACTGCGCCGATTAACACCAGAAGTGTGTCCAGCAGAGCCGGTGAATGACCTTGTTGCCAGGCAATGGCAACACCAAGCCCTGCGCATAAGGGCGCGAGGATCAGGAAGTTGGGGCGGGAGGCGCGGACTACTGCAACCGTTTCAGACATTGATCAACCTTATTCGGGAAATAAAGAACGCATTGATGGCTGGCGACGAGTACCAGCCCCAGACCATTGGCGCAACAGGCGCCCGGCCAGGATTGCTTAATAATACCAGTGATGTCACCTTTTGAGGTTCTTGTTGTATGGTTTCGTCACTTTGTAACTGAGTGCCGTCGATGGAGAATGATTGTGGCCATAGATTTTGATCACCCGATAGAACGGGAAAACACCTGTTCGGTGAAGTTCGATGTGCGTAAGGCTGTTTTTGGCCGTGATGATGTGATTCCGGTGTGGGTGGCTGACATGGATTTTGCCGCCCCGGAAGGGGTGACGGCAGCGTTGACGGCCCGGGCTGAACATCCTGTCTATGGTTATACTGTTTTCCCGGATACCCTTTATCAGTCGTTGATGGACTGGTTTGCCACGCGCCACAGCTGGGCGATTGAGAAGGACTGGATATTGATGGCGCCCGGAGTGGTTCCTTCTCTTCATGCCGCCTGCATGGCTTATGCTCAGCCTGGTGAAGGCGTGATTATTCAGCCGCCTGTGTACCCGCCATTTTTCAGTTCGGTGAATCTGAGCGGACGAACGGTGATCGAGAACCCCTTGATACGAGATCCAGAGTCCGGTCAGTACCGCATGAATTTGGAGCATCTGGAGCAATGTGCGGCCAGGTCGGACGCTAGAATGCTCATGTTCTGTTCGCCTCATAACCCGGTTGGCCGGGTGTGGTCAGAAACAGAGTTGAAAGCCGTGCTCGATATTGCCCGCAAGCATCAGTTGGTAGTGATTACGGATGAGATTCACTGCGATCTGGTCTATCCGGACAAGCCAGCCCACACTATGCTTGCCAGCCTTGCCAGACCGGATGATGCGTTAGTGACAGCCGTAGCGCCCAGCAAAAGTTTCAATATGCCCGGTTTGGGGCTGTCTGCTTTGGTGATTTCCGATCCGGAACGCCGTCGCGCAATAAAAGCAGTGTTTGATTCCATGCATCTGCCCCAGTGCAATCCATTCAGCGTAACGGGTTTTGAAGCGGGGTATCGCAAAGGTGGGGAGTGGCTGGATCAACTGATGGTGTATCTGCAAGCCAACCGGGATTACGTGGTTCAGCAGGTGGCAGACCGGTTGCCAGGTATCAGTGTATCGGCTCCCGAGGGTACTTACCTGATGTGGCTTGATTGCCGGGGCCTGCGGCTGGATGACGCTGGCCTCAGGCGTTTTTTTGTTCAGAAAGCCGGCGTTGGCATGAACCCGGGGATTACCTTTGGTGCGCCTGGTAGCGGTTTTATGCGGTTGAATATTGGTTGCCCACGAGCAGTGTTGGAGCAGGTTTTGGGACGCATTGAAGCGGCGTTAGCCTAACGGGTTGCGACGATTACTTTTGGCCGGCGGGCTGTCTCTGGCCGACACGGGTGGCCAGTAACAGTCCCGCGAGGATCAGCGCCCCTCCAATAATATGAGGCATGCCCAGAGATTCCCCGAGAAACACGCTGGCCAGAGCCGAGGCGAATACTGGCGTCAAATACATAAAAATGGCGGCGTTGGCGGGGCCGATTTTGTGCACGCCGTGATTCCAGAATCCGTAAGCCAGAATGCCGGGGAAGATGGCGAAGTAGAGTAGTGGCAAGGCCGTGGCCTGTGATAGCTCGAAACCGCCAGAAAAAAACAGGACATCGATCAGAAAGAAAGGAAACAGGACGACAGTTCCTAATAGAATCTGGGTTGTGAGAAAGGTCAGCGGGGGCAGTGGCACGGACTGTCGCCGGAGTAATACAGAGAACAGTCCCCAACTGAATACTGCTGCGATCATAATCAAGTCGCCGGGCTGTGCCTGCAGGTTGGTCAACACGGACATGTCTCCCTGTGCGATGACCGTCAGAATGCCCAGAATAGCCAGACCAATGCCCAATGCCTGAATGGGGCGTGTTCGGTCACCCAGTAGCAGCCACGCCAGCAGAGCAATAAATATAGGAATGGTGGAGTTGAACAGGGCGATGTTGGTGGCGGTAGTGGTCAGCGCCGCATAGTAGAGCAGAGAATTAAACGCCGCCACACTGAAGGTGGCCAGGGCGAGCATGGAGCCCAGGTGTAGGCGGATTACTTGTCGGTGATGCCAGATTCCGGGCAAGCCGAAGGGCAGCAGCAGGGCCAGAGCGATAATCCAGCGCCAGAACGACATGGAAAGCGGCGGAATATGCTCCACTGTACCCCTGGCTACCACCGCGTTGCCTGCCCAGAACAGGGGTGTAAGAATCAGGCCAAAATACGCCAGGCCCGGAACCTGGGATAAGAAACCGGTGTTCTTTGCCGCCACAAGAGTTCCTTAAAGGGAGTCGTGCATCAAACGCCTAGGATACTACTCCCCCGGAACTTCTGCTTTGGTACCAATGTGGTAGGCCGCGAACCCGGCCATCACTACTTGATCGACCGCCATGCCGATAATCCGACCGCTGGCGTTAGAGCGTATAGGGTGTTGTTCGTTGGTAATAGGATCTGAAACGTAGCCCAGAATTTCGCCCTTGGATACTTTGTCGCCGAGTTCCACTTCGCTGAACAGAATGCCGCCATGTTCTGCTCGAATCCAGACTGAGTCGTAATAGATGGGCTCTGGGTCGCCCCATACGAACATGCGTGAAATCATGTTGTGTTTTTCCATCAGGCTGTGCAGGCTGTTAACGCCGGCCTTGATCTGATGCTCCTGAATCCTGAGGGATTCGCCTGCTTCCAGGGTTACCGCACGAATACCGGCTTCAACGGCCGCAGAGCGCAGCATTCCCGGTGATCCCGAGCTGTGAACAACCGCTATGCGATCAAAACCCTGAGTGAACACAGACACCTCCGGATTGTTCATGTCGGCCCGCAACTGTGGCAGGTTGGTGCGCTTGAGTGAGCCGGTGTGGATGTCGACCAGCATATCGCAATGGCTGATGACATCGGTAAACAGGGAATGGGCAATCCGGTCGGCCAGACTGCCGTCGGGGCTGCCAGGGAAGTGCCGGTTAAGATCCCGGCGGTCCGGCAGGTAGCGGCTGCCTTGCTGGAACCCGCTGAGGTTCACAATGGGCACACCGATCACCCGGCCGCTCAATTTGTTTGGGTCGAGGTCATACATGGTGCGCCGGATAATCTCGATACCGTTTAATTCATCGCCGTGAACGGCACCGGTCAGGCACAACGTAGGGCCGGTGTGGACACCGTTGACCACCAGTACCGGAGTGGTCTGGGATAATCCTGCAATCTGAATCTTTGGGGACCAGGCCAACCGGGTGGATGTGCCAGGCAGCACTTCTTTTCCCAGTAGGGTAAAGCTTTCTGACGGTACCGGTGCGTTCTCGGAAATCCCGGCAGTATTCTCTGTTTCAGAGACGGGTTCCTGTTCCTGCTCATTGACTACTACCGCCTCGGCCGGAGCTTCAGGTTCAGGCATAGGCGCAACCTGTTTCAGGTCGACATTGGGTGCAATCTGGCGTGTTTCTTTAGCCTCCGCAGGTGCTGGCTCAGGTTTTTGCGTCGTTTGTACAGGCTCTTCTACTGCAGAGATGTCTTGCTTCGGGTTTGCGTTGATTCGCCGTGGTTCAGACTTGACCACATCTTCCACGTTTTCGTCTTCTGCCAACTCAGCAAGCAGAACACTGCTTTTGGTGTTGCCGACTATAGCGAAGGCGAAGGCAGGAGCCAGCGTCAGTAATAAACCAGCGATCAGTTTGCGGTACAGAACGTTGTTGCGCGTATGAAACAGCATAAGTCCTCTGGTGCCAGACGAAACGGCCCAAGCATAGGGTCCAAAAAGGGCCATGAATACCGCTGTGACAAACATGTAATGCCACTTTCATGATTCCCGGCCGATTCTCAGCGGCCTGTTGTGTATAACAGGGTTTTCTTACAATGCTATGAACTGTTATACGCGGACTCGTGAGGGAACTGTGTGGCTCTTTTGCGAAATCTGATGGTGATTTTGTTACCGCTGCCTTGGGAGAACACAAAAAATGACCCGGCGGTTTAAGCCGGGTTCATTGTGTGCCAGAGATCATCTTTCCGGAATGCTCTGTGTTCGGCTTCCAGTTTCTCTAAGTGTGCGAGGGCGGAGCGGGCAGCGAGTTGGTGAATTGCTGCCGGCACATCATCATAGGCCTCTGCGGTCAGATCTTTCAGGCTTATTGGCGCCATTGCCTCCAGTACCCGGAAAACCTTGTGCTCACGGGATAAACGGTGGGTAATCAGGTAATCAACGACAGCCTCCGGATGCCCCATCAGAAACCCGTGTGCTGGCGCAATGAATTGAACCTGCTCTTCTAACAGATCATACAGCGATTCAATATAGGCTTTCATATCACCATCCGGTGGGTTGATGACGACCGTTGAGCCTTGCATGATGTGGTCCCCGGAAAATAGCAGCTCCTGATTCGTCAGCAGATAACACAGGTGGTTTGAAGCGTGACCGGGTGTGTGCAGAACCTTCAGCAGGCCAGCTTCGGTTTTTATCAGATCGCCATGTGCTGGTTCCTCATCGGGTGAAAATCCTGTGTCCTGTCCGGCACAGTCTGGTGCTGGCCAGCCAATCGCCCGGCAACCGGTGCGCTCTTTCAGCAACTTGACGCCGGGAGAGTGATCGTGATGGGTGTGCGTCACCAATACCTGATCCACCGCGCCACCCGTCAGTGCCAGAATTCGTTCAATATGGGCCTCATTCGCCGGCCCTGGATCAATCACGGTAAAGCGCTCAAAGCCCACGATATAAGTATTGGTGCCCGGCCCGGTCATCATCCCGGGGTTCGGTGCTGTCAGCCGGACAACTCCGGCAGCAATCTCAACAGGGTCGCCTGGCGTAATCTGAGCATTCACTGAACCCGCCCCTTCGGGGTCTAGCTTCATTGCCTCATCATAAGCCGGCGCATTCGGTTCCAGCAGTATTGGTTTGCCTTTGCGCAGCGCTGGCCAGGGATCGGTCGGAAATGCCTCTGGCGGGTTTGCGTGGGCATAACGCATCAGTTCTGACGTGGTGCTGAAATCACAAAGAACACGCAGTGTGCGAATGGTGGGGAGTCCTAGCAGTAGTTTTCCCGCTTTATGATTTTCCAGTGCCTGTGCCGGAGAAATCCAGAGGTGAGCAATGGTTTCTTCGCCATCATGGCTGGCCACATGCCCTTCAGGGGCTACGGCCACAAAAAACCGGGTATCGAACCGGCGTGGCGGGCCGGGCGGTGTTACCCAGTGGCTCAGATACGCCAACCGGTCCAGCGGTAACGTCAGTTCGTGTTTCTGGCACAGTTCTGCCAGAGAAACTGTTTCCTGAAATAGTGCCTGGCGATCGGCCATCACCGGGTGATCTGCCCCAATCAGATTTCCAGCTTTATCCATGGCCAACAGAATACCGGCCTCTTCAAAACACTCCCGGACAGCCGCCAGCATGTAATCTGCACCGCCCTCGACCAGACTCATGGTCTGACTGATGGCTGCATCCTCAACTCCGATGGCATGGTCCCGGCCCTCGGGTTCCTGTTCATTTACCGCGCCTCCGGGGAAAACAAAATAGCCGGGCAGAAAAATGGCGTCCCACGTGCGTTGCAATAAAAGGACTTCAATGCCGTTTGAGGTGTCTCGGGTCAGAGCCAAAGTGGCCGCAGGACGAATGCTCATAAATTACTCTTAATTGTTATCTGAGGCGTGCATCAAATGTATCAGCGATAAACCCAAGATACCCGATACAGGCACAAGATGAGAAGTCACAACCGCAAGGGTATGATGCGCTATAAACTCAATGAAAGATCTGGAACAGGAAACCACCGTGGCAAGAATCAAACTGGAATTCCCGGATGACGTCTTCTGCTTTGAAACCAGGATGCCCGTCAGAATCAGCGACATTAACGGCGCTAACCACCTCGGGAATGATGCGCTCATTTCCATGCTTTCTGAGGCGCGAGCGCAATTTTTGGTGGCAAATGGCATTGAAGAAGGCGATCCGCGCGGTCACGGCATCGTTGTTACTGATCTTGCCACCATGTACCAGAGTGAATCCTTCTATCCAGATATGCTGCGATTTGAAGTTGGGCTGATGGATTTTAACAAGTACGGTGGCGATTTTGTGTTCCGGGTAACCAAAGTCGACAGCGGCCAACCCGTTGCCATGGCCAAATACGGTTTTGTGTTTTTCAACTACAACACCCGTGAAGTAATGGCTGTTCCGGAAAGCTTTCGCGCCCGATTTGCGTAAAAGTGGGAGTCAGGCCTGCTGGCGTAACCGGTTCATTCCCTGGCGGTATAAGCTGTATGCCATGACTCCAGCCACTAAGTTGCCAATCAGGGCTCCGGTCATCAGGCCTGGTAGCCCTGCTAGTTGTGCTCCGATCCACAGCATTGGCAGATAACAGCCAAACAACCGCAATACTGAAATCAGCAAGGCCCGCATGGACATGCCCAGGGCGTTATTGATCGATACCATAAGAATGCACACACCCAAGCCGCTGTAGCTCAACGGTACCCGCAGCAAGTAACTCAAAAGGACGTTCTGTACGTTGGCATCTGGGCTAAACAGGGTAGAAACGAACCCGGAAGCGCCTAACCATACCAGCCCGATGAACAGTTGCCAGCCTACGATAAAGCGAACGGCAATTCTGACCAGTTTTCGGATATCTTCGAGTTTACCGGCTCCCAGCATGCGCCCTACCATAGGTGGCATGGACATGGTGAGTGCCAGCACCACGACAATGGAGAAGAATTCCAGCCGGGTGCCAAGCCCCCAGGCGGCAACCGCTGCGGAGCCATAGCCGGCCACCAGTGCTGTGGCCAACATGGCGGACAGAGGTGGCATCAGTTGGCTGACCATGGCCGGGGCCATGATACCGCCAAGTTGGCGGATAGCTTTGAGAAATTGCAGCTGGAACAGGTCAAACCGGAGCCATTGGCGTTTGAGTATTAACGGATAGATGACCAGTGCGCCGATGGTAAAGGCAGTAATCGTGGCCCAGGCTGCACCGGGTAGGCCCCAGTCAAAAACGAAGATGTAGAGTGCGTCCAGAGCGATGTTGAGCAAGCTGGTGATGATCATCATGTAGCCGGGCAGGCGGGTGTCGCCGTTGGCCCTGCATATGGCGTAGCTGAAGTAGACCATAGCACCGACCCAGGCGGAGAGCAGCCATGGCATCCAGTATTCGCGGATGGCTGGGCGCAGCGCTTCTTCGGCGCCGAGCATATTCAGAATCAGGCTTTGCAGCAGCCAGACCGAGAGGCACAGGACCAGTGCCAGGGTGGCGCCGATGGTGATGACGAGGCCGCCCAGGCGCTGCGCGCGCAGACTGTCACCTTGCCCCAGGGTGCGGGAAATGATGGCAGTAGTGGCAATGCCCAGACCGACGTACATGCCGCTGACAAGTTGTTGCATGGGAACGGTGAAGCCGAGTGCAGCGAGTGGGTCACGGCCTAATTGGCCAACGAAGGCGCTGTCGGTCAGCTGGAATGTCATCAGGGAGAGGACGCCGAACAGCATTGGCCAGGTCATGTGGTAGAGCTGGCGGCCTAGGGAGGCATTTTGTCGGGCTTGTTGCACGTTGATTGTGGAGCCTTGGGTTCTGGGGATGAGGCTGATTCTAACAGCTCTGGCTTTTGGCGCACGGTTACTCAGGCACCGGCATATATTTCCCCGGTGCGTGAGTTAGGGTACGGGTACTCTGAGTTGGTCAGAGTACTTTCAACGCTGCTTCGTAATCTGGCTCGTTTTTGATTTCACTTACCAGTTCGCTGTGGATAACCTTGTCGTTTTCATCCAATACCACAACCGCACGGGCGCAGAGGCCGGCCAGGGGGCCGTTTTGGATGGCCACGCCGTAATCTTGCTGGAAGCTGTAATTGCGGAACGTGGACAGGGTTTCAACCTTATCAAGGCCTTCGGCGCCACAGAATCTTGCTGCCGCAAAAGGCAGATCCGCAGATATGACCAGAACGACGGTATTCTCGAGGTTGCCGGCTTTTTCGTTGAATTTTCGGGTGCTGGCAGCGCAGACGCCGGTGTCGATGCTGGGGATGATATTCAGAATTTTGCGTTTACCGGCCCAGTTATCGAGCTTGACGTCTTCGAGGTCGCTGCTGGTCAGGGTGAATGGCGCAGCATTGTGACCCGTTTGGGGGAATGTGCCGCTAAGTTCGATGGGGTTTCCATCGAGTGTGACGTTGGTAGGCATGGTTTTTTCCTTTTTTGAATGGAGGTCTGGTACCTACACTGTGTAGCTTAATTTGGTGGAGTTTTCATCCATGTTGTTTGTGGGGTTTTTGGTTTGCATCGGTGAGCGCTAGCTTTGTGAGCCGGCACTCTGTGGTTCGAAATCCTGGGCAGGATAACGCTGCACAAGCAATAGGTAACCCAGCAGGCCCAATGTTGCGCAAACGGTAATGATGATGGCCATAACCATAGGCGTGCCGTCGTGCAGGTGGCCAACAAGGGCTCCTGCGGTGGCGGCTGCAGCCATTTGTACGAAGCCGAGTAATGCGGAGGCAGAACCGGCCATTTTGGGGAAGTTGGCCAGGGCGCCGGCCATACATTGGGGGAGGATCATGCCCAGAGCTGCCATAAAGGCGGTCTGGGGCAGAATCACGGCCCATGGAGTGTAGATCTGGCTGTAGGCCAAAAGCGTCATAATGACACCTGACACCAGACTGCCAATGAGGCCATATCGCAGGATTTGACCGGCGGTGCAGTGGCTTGCAAAACGGATAGAGGCGATGTTACCGAGGACGTAGCCAGCGGCGGTTACGGCATTGTAGAGACCGAAGTGTTCGGGGGCTACGCCGAGAACATCAATCAGTACGAAAGCAGAGCCAGACAGGTATGCGAACAGGCCACCGTAAATGGCTGCGCTGGTGAGGGTGTAGCCGATAAATGTTGGGTCTGTGCTCACGAGTCGATAATTACGCAACAAACTATAGAGCCGGAAGGGCTGTTGGTTGTGTGGGTGGAGGGGTTCGGGGATGCCAATGGCGATGACGGCGACCATGATCAGAGCATAGGCAGCCATGACAATGAAAATCCAGTGCCAGTTGAAGACAGCAACCATAAAGCCACCGAGCGTAGGTGCAATAGCGGGAGCCAGTGCCATCATGCCGGCCAGCATGGCCAGGATTTTTGCGGCGTCTCTTGGGGTGTATATGTCTCTTACAATCGCGCGGGCAAGTACTGGCCCGGCGGAACCGCCCAAGGCCTGAAGAAAGCGGGACAGCTGCAGCATTTCAATATTGGTGGCCAGCGCACAGCCAATACTGGCCAGTGCAAACAGGAGCATGCCACCAATCATGATGGGTTTACGCCCATAGCGGTCTGCCAGAGGGCCGCAGACTAATTGGGCAATCGCAAAGCCGGCGATATAGATACTCAGGGTCAATTGAACCTGGGCGGTACTCGCCTCGAAATCGCTGCCGATCTGGGGGAGTGCTGGCAAATACATATCGATGGCCATTGGCCCGAGGGCAACGGCAGCGGCCAATAATATGGTTGTCCAAATACTAGTAAGTGCGAGCATTCTTTGTTCCGGCATTTGAGTGAGGAGCGAGGCTGTGCTGCAGAATTCTAGGGGGGTAGACCGAAAAAAATAACGGTCAGGCTTTCATTTGATATATGAATGATATCGATTGATTAGTTGTGAAGGCCGTTCATGGTGGCCGCGACGGAGTTCACCTGATTACGAACCCAGCGGTGAGCGGGGTCGGTTTGGTGACGGCGATGCCATAGCATGAGCAGGGTGAAGGGATTGTATTCGAAGGGTAGTGGAGCGTAGGCGAAGTCTCGCATCAGCTGATTACTCATGCGTTCAGGAGCCGAAGCCAGCATAGTGGTGCCGCGTAAAAATGCGGGCAAACCAGAGAAATTGGGGACCATCACGCTACTTTTTCGTTTAATGCCCCGGGTGTCCAGCGTTGTATCCAGGCCGAGCTTTTCGCCAGTGGAGAAGAGCACGGTAATATGGTCAGCGGACATGTAATCGTTTATGCCGGTAGGTGCTTCACGTTCATTCTGGTCGTAATACACGACCATCCTGTCGCCCATCAAGCCTCGTTGCATGATGTCGGTTGCCTCCGGCGCATGGGGGCTGATGACGAGATCGCAGGCTTCTTTTCGCAGCATATCGGGATTAGGAATGCCGGAAGGAATCACTTGCAAATGAATGCCCGGAGCCTGTTCCCGAAGGATATTCACCAAGCCGGGTAGCAGCAGGTCCCGCTGGTAGTCGTTGGCCGCAATGGTAAAGGTAAACTCCGCCGTAGCTGGTTCAAATGGAGGTCCGGAGGGCAGGGTACGGATGTCGTCTAGCAGTTGGCGGATATGAGGGCCGGTACGCAGAGCATATTCCGTAGGTACGATGCCGCGGCCGGACTTCACAAATAGCGGGTCACCAAAGGCCAGCCGGAGACGGTCCAGGGTATGGCTGACGGCTGACTGGCTAACGCCTAAGCGGGCAGCTGCGCGGGATACGCTGCTTTCGTCCAGTACGGCCATAAAGGTGACCAGCGAGCGCAGGTCCAGGTTTAATATATCAATAGCTTTCATGGATCGGAGTTTAGGTGAGGGGGACTGCAATGTCACGGCTCACCCAAAACCAGCCCACGCCTGAACTCAGTCTGAGCGGGCGGCTAACCATTCTGCCAGATAAAGCCAGCTGGATTCAGGGGCTTTGCTGCCCGCCAGAATCCCCATGTGGCCTCCCGGCGCTACCCGGAAAGTTTTATCCACAGAGCTGACGTGATCCATCACCCGCTTTGCTGCTCCTGGAGTTGCCAGGGTGTCGTCCTGCCCGGCGATGGCCAGCAGGTTAGCTTTTACATTCTCAAGGCGTGCGATCTCACCGCCGATCTGAATTCTTCCCTTGGCCAGTTGATTGTCTATCCATACTCGCACCAGAGTGTCCTGAATCACTCCGCCAGGATAGGCCACCATTTTGTCCAGAAAGGCAGACGTCGTGGCATGGTTCGTGACGAACTCCCGGTCGCCGAGTCGCACCAGCAACTCCCAGTAGCCCCTGGCACTGCCAATTGGGTTGGAAAGCTTGAACCCGATGGTGTTGGCCCAGCCGGGGGTGTGGAACCAGTTGGGGTTCACATTATGGATATGGAAACCGGTTCGCTTGTGTATAGCGCCTGCAACATCGGAAAGGCGTTGGTACATCCAGCCAAGCACGCCAGATGCATGGCTGTCGATGGGCAGTCCCAGAACAATGGCATTGCGGATATATGGATCCTGGCTTAACGCGGAATAAAACAGGGTGAACATACCGCCCATGCTCCAGCCGTGGAGTGACAGCTCCTGCTGGCCACTGTGTTTGCGTACCCGGTTCAGGTAGTCGGGCAACAGTTCAGCGACATAGGTATGCAGGTTATAGTGAGTGTGTTCCCGTTGAGGTACGCCCCAATCGATCAGGTAAACCTCAAATCCTTTTGCCCTGAGAAAGCGTACCAGGCTTCGCTCCGGGAACAGATCATAGATCAGCATATTTACGGCCAGCGGTGGAATGATGACGATAGGTGTGCGGTGCTTTACCGGCTCTACCGGGATGTTCTTATCACCAAGCTGAATGAGATTTTCCCTGAGTGGGAGGTAGTAACGCAGGCTGACCAAACCATCGGAATGAAGCGTTTCAAAAGGTGTTTGCCCGGCCTGAACGAGGCTCGCCGGTTTGAATACACGGTCAAATGCATTGCCTGCGTACCTCGCGGTTTGGCGAGTCAGGCCGGATGCTGTGTTGATGGCAAGCTTCAGGGGATTGAACATAGGTCTTTCCGTAAGTGCGGCTTGGTCATGGTTGGCTCAAGCATAAAGCCGAACTGATGTTCCGGCCATGGCAGAATAGTCATTAATTACCGGCGAAGTGGTCACATCAGGCCACTGCCAAACCGTGCCGCTGATTGTTATGATGTCGGCTCTTTTGGCAACAATAATCAAAACAGGATCACCATGCTCAGTTTTCTGCCAGCTCCTCTTATCGGCGTGCTCAACTCTATTCTCCTGGCCATCAATACTATTTTTTGGTGTGTGCTGCTCTACATTCCGGCACTGCTGAAGCTGATCATTCCTCACAAGGGCTTCCGGGTTATTTGCACCAAAGTGATCATCTGGATTTCCGAATCCTGGGTAGCCTGTAACACCGGCTGGATGAAGCTGACCCAAAACACAGATTGGCAAGTGACCGGTGCTGAAAACCTGAAGCGGGAAAGCTGGTATCTGGTACTTAGTAACCACCAGAGCTGGGTAGATATTCTGGCCATGCAGAGAGTGTTTAATCGGGAGGCACCATTTCTTAAATTTTTCCTGAAACAGCAGCTGATCTGGGTGCCGGTGATTGGTCTGGCCTGGTGGGGGCTGGATTTCCCGTTCATGAAACGCTACACCCGGGAATACCTGATCAAGCATCCGGAAAAGCGCGGAGAAGACCTCAAGGCTACGCGTAAAGCTTGTGAAAAGTTTCGTTATACGCCGGTCAGCGTGATGAACTTTGTTGAGGGCACTCGCTTCACCAAAGCGAAACACGATAAGCAGCAGTCTCCCTATAAGCATTTGCTGACCCCCAAGGCGGGCGGCGCAGCATTTGTATTGGATGCCATGGGCGACTCTATCGAGACTCTGGTGGATGTCACCATCGCATACCCGGGCGGGGCTCCGACTTTCTGGGACTTTCTCTGTGGTCGGGTGCCCTGCATTAAAATGCACATTGAACCTGTCGCGATACCTGAGCACCTGAAAGGGCGCGACTATACGAGCGATGCTGAGCATCGCCGTAATGTCAAAGAATGGTTGAGTGCGCAGTGGCAGGCTAAAGATGCCCGCCTGGGTAAGATGCTGGGAGAATAAACCAGGGCGGCGTTAGCCGCCCTCGTTATTCTGGCCGGTGGAAATTTCATCGGCCTTAATCAGTTTGAAGTTGATTTGCCTCCGCTCGTCATCGACTCCTGCGAAGCTCACGGTTACCCGCTGCTCAATCTGGAAAATGCGACCATTTTTGTTGTGAACCAGGCGCAGGGTGATCGGGTCAAAACCGAATTTGCCATCCAGATCCCGGCAACTGACAAAGCCTTCCAGGCCATTGTTGTCCAGGCGAACAAAGAAGCCTGATGGTACCGTACGGCTAATGGTGCCCTCCATCGGATCTTCCGGCAGGGTTTTCGCAAAGTCAGCCCTTAACCATGTCTCCAGTGAGTTTGCGGCTTGTCGTGCCCGGAACTGGGTTGCCTGGAGAACTTCCAGTTGTTCGTTGTCCAGAGCTTTGATCGGTGTGCCCCAGAGGGCCGCTTTGATCAGCCGGTGCACGTAGTAATCCGAGAACTTACGCAGGGGCGAAGTGAAGGTTGTGTAGGCGGCCAGACCCATTCCTTGATGGGGCCCCGCCTCAGCATGCAGTTCTGCACGGGCCAGCTGTCGGGACAAAATGGCTTTGATGGGCACTTCTGCTTCCAGCTGGTCACACTGTTTCATCAGCGCTTTGAAGCCTTCCGCCGTGTTGGCATTCAGTTCTGCCAGATGAGGTGCATAACCTTCCAGCAACTTACGGACGTTGTCGGCGCGATCATCTCGCAGGCCCGGGTGCTGGATAAACAGACCATGGTCCTGCTTGCTCAGGAAATCAGCAGCGCAGCGGTTGGCTGCAACCATGCATTCTTCCACCAAGCGGTGCGCTTCATTCTGCACCGAAGGCTCAATCAGGCGGATGCGGCGGTTTTCATCCAATCGCAGACGGAATTCCGGCCGGTCACTGCTGAGGAGTGCATGTTCAGCGCGCCACTTGCGGAGGGCTGTGGCCACTTGATGCAATTGGTCCAGGCTGTTGCCTACTTCGTCGGGTAAGGCTTTGATGTCGTCGTCTTCCCGCCCTTCGATCAGATGCGAGACCAACTCGTAGCTAAGCTTGCCTTTGGAGCTGATGACGGCCTGGTGAAAGCTGTAATCCCCCAGACTTCCATCGTTATTCACTTGCAGGTCACACACCAGAACCAGGCGTGGCACATCTGGCATCAGCGAGCACAGGCGTGTGCTGATGCTGTCCGGGAGCATGGGCAGCGGTTCACCGGGAAAGTAAATCGCGGTAGCTCGTTTGAAGGCTTCCTGCTCGGCCGGGCTGTCAGGATCTATCAGTGCCGTTGGATCGGCAATGGCGATCGATAAGGTCCAGCCGGTGGCGTTTGGCGTAGCCATCAAGGCATCGTCCATGTCCTGCGTGCCCGGGCTGTCGATGGTCACATAAGGCTGAGCCTGACGATCCTCGCGGCCATCCGTTAGGGCGGCAATGCTGTCTTCCGTGAGGCTGTCTGCCTGTTGCTGGACATTCTCGGGCCAGGTATCGGTCAGGTCGAAGTTTGCGAGGGTGAATGCGCGTTCGATACCCGGTTCGCCAGCTTTGCCAATAATGCGCAGGATTTTTGCCTGGCCTTTACCGTCTTTGATCGGGTGGCGGTGAATCTGGCAATACACAAAGTCGTCTGGCTCGGCTCCCATGCGTTCTTTCGGAGGAATGAAAATCCAGCGGTTGATGCCTGGCGTTTCGGGCACCACAAAGTGGCCTTTGCCTTTGATCAGGTAACGGCCAACAAAGGTGGTCAGGCGGGTTTCCAGCAGTTCGTCGACGACGCCCTGAGTTTTACCTTTTTCCACCTCCTGCTCTGTGACGTTAACGCGGTCACCGGGCAATACTTTTTGCATTTCCTCGGGAGGCAGGAACACATCCCGCCCCTCATCGAGGGCTACAAAGCCAAAACGCCCATTGGTGGACTTGACGGTACCGGGGAAGACCACCTTGCTTTCTTTGATATTGGTTTTCAGCTGGCGCAACTGATTGAGAGCGTCGGCATTGAGCATGAAGAAGTAACCTGGTCTTAAAATGGATGATGCAGCGAAGTATAACGGTTCTGCCAGTGTGAGTCAGATTTGTCAGACGGTATGAATTTCTTCGCCATTGGCGGTATGGATGCAGGCCCGGTTTCGGCCTTGTTTTTTGGCAATATACAGAGCTTTGTCCGCATTGTGCAGAATGGTATCGAGGCTGTCGCCCGGTTGGCAGAAATACCCGCCAATGCTTACTGTCACCGGGTAGCCGGTGTAAGCGCTTTCCCGTTCTACGCACACCCGTACCCGGCGGGCTATGTGTTCCAGTATCTGTTCATCGCAGGGAGACAGCAGCACTACAAACTCATCTCCGCCCCAACGACCCAGGTGATCATAGGGGCGTACTGAGGTTTCCAGGCAGAGAGCAACATTCCGAAGGATCTCGTCTCCTGCTTGGTGACCCTGTGTGTCGTTGATAATTTTGAAATAATCGATGTCGAGCCAGATAAGGCCGAAACCAGTGCCTTCACGTTGGGATTTATGGATAGATGAGGCAATTGCCTCGTCCAGGCCTCGACGATTGTTTAATCCGGTGAGGGCATCTATGCGTGCCAGTTGGTGCAACTCTTCGGTGCGCTGGGCAACTTTGCTTTCCAGGTTGTGGGTGGTGTCTCTCAGCGCGGTAGTCATCTTTTCAAAATGATCGACCAGCCGGCCAATCTCATTATCCGGTTTGGCTAGGTATGGCAGATCGAAACGGCCATCCTGTAAACGTTGGACGCCTTTTTCCAGGCTCATTACCGGTTTCAGGATGCGCGATTGAATAATTTGGTGAAAGACAATCAGGGTAACAAAGAGGCTGGCCAGAAAAACCGCAATCAGCGGCCAGAGGAAACTGGTTGGCAGCAGTGTGTCCAGGTCCAGTAAGGTAATCTCGAACCAGCCGATGGCCGGCAGGAAAGCGACGCCGGCCAGATGTTTTTTGCCATTAACCGTAACGAAGCCGCTTTCAATCGGACTGTTTTCATCTGTGCGTTTTTTGAGCATCTGTAGCATGCCCAGAATCTTTTGTTTGTCCTGGGGAGCTTGGAACAGCAAGTCGATGGTATTTCTGCTGTCTTTGGGTTTGATTATGCTGGCAAAGTCTATGTAATTGCGGTCGCGGTAGAGTTGAATAGCCCCGCTGTCATCAACAAACAGAGTGGTGATGCCTTCCTGTCTGAGATCGACGACATTTTCCAAAAAGTCGTCCAGATTAAGGCCGGTACCGACCATGCCGAGGATTCTGTTGTTGTCATCGCGCATCAGCACGTCGATCCAGAGCATGGTGACACCAAGCTCATGATCCGGATTTACGTTGAGGTGGAAGTCTCGGCCCTCGTTAACCAGTTGATAAAACCAGGCATCGTCCGGGTTGTTTGGATCAAGCACGTACCGAAACTGGTTACCTGCGTATTCATTATCCGCGTTATTGTAGTAATAATGGCCATTACTGCTGAGCGCGACAAAATAGCTTTTACCCCGGAAGTTATTTCTGAAGCTTTCCATCTGATTGATGGCTGCTTTGGAGGCGTTGTCATTTCCTGGATTTTTTGCCCATTGAATAATGGCTGAAGATTGTGCCATTTGTCGGGCGAGGCCGATTTCCCGTTCTAAAGATTGCAGCAGGCGGGCACTGTCATAGCGCACCTGAATTTCTGCTACCTGCTTGCCCCAGCGTTCAATAATGCCTTCAGACAGTTGTTGATAGGCCACCCAGGATGCGGCAGCAGCAATAACGATCAGCAGCGTTACGATGCCTAGAAATCGGGTCTTGAGACTCAAAAAGGTGTCCCTGTTATTGGTCTGTCTGGGTGAGACTCAATCATAGAGCACCAGGGTGCCTTAGTGTAGAAAAAGTAGGCAGCTTGTGTCGGGGCTTATGAGCGTCGGCACCGTATTGATGGGGTCAATGGTGTTCAGAAAACACCCGGGTTTGCCCCTGCTCGTTAAACAGAATTACCTTGTAGTGATCTTTTCGATCACCCATTTCCATGCCTGGAGCGCCTACCGGCATTCCCGGTACGCTCAGGCCGGAGGCCTTGGGTGCTTGGCTGAGCAATCGCTTGATGTCATCAGCCGGGACATGGCCTTCGATGACGTAGCCGTTCACAGTTGCGGTGTGGCAGCTACCTAAACCTGGGATCAGGCCGGCTTCGACTTTGATCCTGCCCATATCGTTGATGTTGGTGGAGGTTACATCAAACCCGTTTTCTTTCAGATGGTCTATCCAGTCGCTGCAGCAGCCACAGGTCGGGGATTTGTATACGTGAATGCCAGGAGCTGAGCCACCGGCAAGAGCCGTGGTGGAGAATCCCAGAACTGCCATCAAGCTGAAGGCCAGAGAGTGTGTTTTCATGGAGGTTACCTCAGTGCTTATGTTGGTTATCTGCAGAATTTTTTCCCGAACCGGACAGCCAGAACCACCACACAATGGCGGCCATCAGCGTGACTCCACCAACATTGACCAGAAAAGTTGCCATCAGTTCGACTCCGTGTGCTGTTCGGATCGCTGACTGGTTTTAAAGAAACGCAGGCGGTTGGCATTAGACACAACCGTTACTGATGACAAAGACATGGCAGCACCGGCCAGGATAGGGCTCATGAGTATCCCCCATAGCGGGTAAAGCAGGCCAGCAGCGACGGGGATGCCGAGTGAATTGTAGATAAACGCACCAAACAGGTTCTGGCGGATGTTGTTCACGGTGGCCTGAGAAATCTCGATGGCATCAGGTACCCCATGCAGTGAGCCTCGCATCAGAGTGATCGAGGCACTTTCGATGGCAACATCCGTTCCAGTGCCAATAGCAAAGCCCACATCAGCGGCGGCTAATGCCGGTGCGTCGTTAATACCATCACCCACCATCGCCACGGTATGGCCCTTTGCACGCATTTCATTGACCACTTTGGCTTTATCTTCCGGCAACACTTCGGCCCGGAAATCATCAATGCCTGCTTTGGCCGAAATGGCCTGGGCGGTAGCGTCGATGTCTCCCGTGACCATCATGACCTTGATTCCGGCCTGATGCAGGCGTTCGATGGCCGCTTGGGAGTCGGCTTTGATGGCATCGGCTACACCGATCACACCAAGCACGTCAGTGTCTATGGCCAGGTAGAGAGGGGTGCCGGCTTCATCGGTGATGGCTTTAGCGGCGTCCGTCAGGCTTACCACGGACACGCCTTCGGCTTCCAGCCAGCGGCGATTGCCAAAGCGCAGGGTCTGGCCGTTGATTTGACCGAGTATGCCTTTGCCATTCAGTGCCTCAAAGCCGGTCACAGACTCAAGGGGGAGTTTGTTCTGCCTGGCTTTATTGGTAATGGCCTCCGCCAACGGGTGCTCGGAATGCTGCTCCAGCGCTGCGGCCAGCGCCAGCAGCCGACGGTCATCGCCATCCAGAGCGTGTATGTGAGTTACCGTCGGATGACCTTCGGTAATCGTGCCGGTTTTGTCCAGAATCACCAGGTCAATCTTGCCGGCGGTCTGCAGGGCATCGCCCTGGCGAATCAGCACACCATATTCTGCAGCCTTACCAACGCCAACCATGACTGACATAGGCGTGGCCAGGCCAAGAGCACAGGGGCAGGCGATAATCAGAACCGTAGTCGCCGCGATCATCATGTGCACCACGGCGGGCTCTGGCCCAACGTTGTACCAGACCAAGGCTGTTGCCACGGCAATCAGCATTACCGATGGAACAAAAACAGAAGAGATCTTATCGGCGAGGCGGCCGATGGCGGGTTTGGAGCCCTGGGCTTTTTTCACCAGTTTAATGATCTGCGCGAGCGCGGTTTCACTGCCTACTCGGGTGGCTTCATAAATAATTGAACCGTGGGTGTTCAGAGTGCCTGCGGACACTTCATCACCTTCAGCTTTGCTGGCGGGCATGGGTTCACCAGTGAGCATGCTCTCATCAATGCGGGTGCTGCCCTCAACAATCACTCCATCGACCGGCAGTTTCTCGCCCGGGCGAACCCGGATGTGATCGCCTTTCAGAACAGCTTCTACGGGAATATCCCGCTCTTCGCCATCACGAAGTACCCGGGCCGTTTTCGCCCGAAGATCCAGTAATCGCCGCACAGCTTCCGATGTCTTGCCCTTGGCGCGCAGCTCCATAGCCTGGCCCAGATTGATCAGGCCAATGATCATTGCTGAGGCTTCAAAATACACGTGCCGTGCCGTTGCTGGCAGCGCCTCGGGGATGCTGACGACCACCATTGAGTACAACCACGCAGTGCCGGTACCCAGGGCAATCAAGGTGTCCATGTTGGCGTTGTGATGAGTGAATGCCTTCCAGGCCCCGATGTAAAAATGTCCACCGGTAGCGATCATTACACCGAGAGTCAGAATGCCGAGGTTAAACCAGGTGATCTGGTTGTCGCCCGAGACCATCATTGAACCAAAGCCCATTCCCCAGATCATCAAGCCAAGACCAAGCCCCAAACTCACGGCCATCTTGATCATCAAGGCTTTGTATTGCTTCCTGTCTTCTGCTTGCCTGCGGTCTTCCGCTTCGTCCTCATCCTCAATTTCACTGGCCCCGTACCCTGCACTTTTGATGGCGTCTATAAGGCTGGCGGTATTGGGCGCTCCCGTGGCCGTGGCCGTGTTATCGGCCAGATTCATGTGCGCCTGGGTTACGCCGGGTACGGATAACAGTGCCTTCTCAATAGTATTCACGCAGGAAGCACAGGTAGCGCCTGTGACGGCAAGATGAACCTGATCGCGACTGGAATGAAGGGTAGATTCAGTTCGCTGAGGTGGGGCCGACTCGGCCAGGTACCCTGTCTCTGCCAAAATCCGAGCCGCCTCGGATAGGTCCACCCCTTCGGGCAGGGCGACTGTTTGTCTTTCAATATTGACTTCAACCAGTTCGGGGTCTCCGGTTAACGGTGCCAAAGCGTTGCGAATTTTCTTCGCACAGCCCTGGCAGGATGCCCCGGAAATACTTAGCACAGCCTTCAAAGCAGGTGTTTGGCTCATAATTTAATGCTACTTACAGGAAGAAGCGTTTTTAGATCGCAGAAAAACGCCGCAAGATTTACATTGATCCGGCGCCATCAGTTTAGCCTGCCAGCCAATCCTGGTGCCGCAAGCAGGGCACTTCAGCCGGACCTGCAACACGATGATCGGAATCACCAGGAGAACCAGAAGAACTCCCAGAAACCCCCAGTCATCACCGGAAGAAATCCCCAACTGACTACTGAACACAAGTACGACAATCAGTGAGAAAAACGCAAATATAAAATAGTTCCGGTTCCACCGTTCCCAGCGACGAAGCTTCGCATCCTGCTCTGAAGTTAAATATCTGGTTGACATAAAAGCGCTCAACAAAAAGGGGTGCTGTAAAGTGTGCAGGCTCGCAGCTACCATTACAATTCAGAAGTCTCATTCTGCCCTGTAAACAACGAGCCTTCTATAATGGCCTGCGCCAGAGCGTCACCAGGAACCGGCCGACTGATCAGGTAGCCTTGAACCATATTGCACTGGTGCGTCTTGAGAAAGTTCAGCTGATTTTCCGTTTCCACACCTTCTGCCACAACTTGAATACCAAGGTTATGGGCAAGGTTGATGACGGCCCGGGTAATGACTGCATCGTCATGGCGTTCAGTCACATTGGTGATAAATGACCGGTCAATTTTCAGCAGGTCCACCGGGAAATCCCGCAGATATCCCAGAGATGAATAACCGACACCAAAGTCATCAATCGCCAGGTGGGTTCCAAGCTGGTGTAGTTGTGATAACTGACTGCGGTTGTGCGCTATGTTTTGAATAAAGATTTCTTCAGTTAATTCAAGTTCGAGCATGGCCGGGTCGACATTCTCACTGGCTAGTGCGTCCCGCACGTGGTCCACAAGTGTGACATCTTCCAGTTCCCGGCCTGACAGGTTGACGGCTATTCGAAGGTGGTCGCAAGGTGTGCCTTTCCATTGGGCGAGCTGACGGCAGGCGGCCAGAACCACCCAACGACCAATCTCGGTAATCCGGCCGCTTTCTTCGGCTAAAGGAATAAACTCAATGGGCGGCAACAGCCCGCGACGAGGATGTCTCCAGCGGATGAGAGCCTCAACACTGTTGATTTCACCCGTGTCGAGATTCAATTGCGGTTGGTAATAGAGTACAAACTCGTCATTGGCCAGAGCCTGGCTGAGGTCTTTATCGAGTTCCAGCCGCATCATTTCTTTTTCTTGCATACCTTCGGTGTAGAACTGATACGTATTACGGCCTTGTTCTTTGGCCCGATACAGGGCGATATCGGCATTGCGTAACAGTGTGTCGGCATCATGGCCGCTCTGAGGGTAAACAGCCACGCCTATGGTGGCCGTAATGGCCTGGACTTCGCCCAGAACTTCGAAGGGTTCAGCGAAGCACTGTTTGATCTGACCGAGCAAGTGAATGACATCGTCAATGTCTTCCACCTGCTGTTGACAGATCATGAACTCATCGCCGCCAGCGTAGGCGGCCAGAATACGCTCGTTGCTGAGCTTGTTCAGCCGCTCGGAGACCTTGATCAATAGCTCGTCACCAAACTGGTGACCCAGGGTGTCATTCAGTACCTGGAACCGGTCCAGATCAATCATCACCAAGGCTACCTGACGCATCTGGCGATCTGCGATGCTGAGAGTGTGCTCCAGATCTTCGATAAAGAACCGGCGGTTCGCCAGGCCGGTCAGGCTATCGGTGGACTCCAGTCGTTCCAGGTCCACCTGCACCGCAACACGTTGGTCGACTTCTCGCTCTAGTTCGAGCTGGGTTTGCAGAAGAGTCTGGTTGCGCTTGAGGACCAGTTGTATCAGCCGGGTGCTCAGGCTGGTCAGCAATCCCATCAGTACAAGGCTCAGGAATATCAGTGTTGGCCAGTTACTACGCTGATTCTCTGTCCAGGTTTTGGTGGGGCGCAGGGTCAGTACCCAGTCAAGTAGCGGGAGATCTATAGCAACGGTTTCACTGAACGCGTTGTCAATATTGTCTGAAGAGTTGAGAAAGTAAGTGGTTTGTCCCTGGTGGAGTATTTCAATCTGAAACGGATCTATAACCTGGTCCGCTAACAGTTGTCTGGCAAGAACTTCCATTTTGAAAACACCGGCAACAAATCCATTATTGTCAGCGCCATGACCAATTGGATAGTAGATGACCAGGCCCTTTCCACCCTGGTGCAGCTCAATAATCCCTGACGTATCAGGCTGCCCGGTAGTGGCAGCGAGCTCTAATGCTTTTCGCCTTTGGTCGTTAAACGCAACGTTGTAACCCACGACATTCCGGTTATTGTCCATTGGCTCAAGCCAGCGCACGATATAGTGTCGGTCGATCCATTCAACTGCCTGGTAAATGCCAAAATCGTTCAGGTAAGTGTGGGCGTCTTCCTGCCAATGAGCTTCTGTTGTGTAAGGGTTGACCAGCATGCGGCGAGCCATACGACCGAGGGCATCCACCTGCACCATGAATTCCCGTTCAAGATGATTGGTCAGTGCCTGGGCTTCATTGGCCAGATTCGCCTGTATCTGGTGAGTGTCTTGCCGAATAAGCCCTTCGCGCAGAGTCCAGGCCACCGCTATAAAAACGAAAAAAATGAGCGCAGGGAAAATCGGGCTCATAAGAGCCCGAAGAATGAAATTCATGGACGGCTTGGGCTTGCTCAAATTCTCTGCTCCGAGTCTACCACCTTGGCTGCTTCCTAGAGGTTAACGGCAGAGTTCTTTCGATCGTTAGATAGTTGCTGAACGCGGTCTTTAAGCTCTATACCGTAAGCACCATCGGGGAGTGGTGAATTGATCTCCCGATGAAGTGCATCTTCGGTTGTCTCGGTAGCCAGGTCAAGAATGTAAGGTGTAATAGGGTGTTTGTTTGCATCAAGAATGATTTCAACACGGGGCTTTAATTTACGACCCGGGTGACTGCTGATCACCAAGGCAATTTCTCCTGTATTCAGTTCGACTAAGCTTCCTGGCGGGTAAAGACCAATCATTCGAATGAAAGCTTCGACCATATCGGTATCAAACTGTGTGCCCCGGCACTGGAAAAGAATCCTGACGGCATCGGATGGAGAGTTGCCATTTTTGTAGCAACGGTCACTGGTGATGGCATCGTAGGTATCAACAATGGAGATTAAACGGGCAAAGCGGCTGATCTGATTCTCTGGCAAGCCGGAGGGATAACCTTTACCGTCTATACGTTCGTGGTGATGAAGGGTGACGTCACGGACGATCTCAGTAAGGTTTTTGTCCTGTTTGAGCAGGTTGTAGCCGTGAGTTGTATGCTCCCGCATGATGGCAAATTCTTCGGGGGTGAGTCGCCCGGGTTTGTTCAGAATGTTGCCTGGTATTTTAAGTTTGCCTAGGTCATGCAGAAGTCCGCACATGCCCGCGGTTTCCAGATCTTCATCCGGCATGCCAAGAAATCTTGCGAACGTAATCGCATATACGGCAACCCGAAGGCAGTGCTCGGCGGTATAGGTATCTCTGTTTTTGATGCGAGCCATCCAGAGCATGGCGCTGGCGTTGGCTTTAACGCTGTCAACGCACGATTTGATGAGCGTTCGGGCTTCATCAAGCTCCAGGGCATTGTTTTTAATTATATTTGTAGTAAGTCTGTCGACAAACGTTAACGTGCGGCTCCAGGTTTTTTTGGCCCGTGGCAGTTCCTGTTCAATCGTCTTGGTTTCGGAAAGGGGTAAGGCGGTTTTCTGCTTGAGCAGGGGGATATGGGCAAGAACAGGCGTTAAACGCTCTTCTGTATCTTCGACTACAACCCAGCTGCAGTATTGGCGTAACACCCGGGCTTCTTCAGCCGTGGACAGAGTAAAGTCCTGAAATAACACAGGGACATCCGTCCATGGCCGGTCAAGCATAACAATGCGCATGCCAAGCTGGAGCAGATCGACAGGAATGCGTGCCCTGCTCAGGTGTGTTTCAGCCTGCGAACCGCGGTTGTCGCCCTTCAGGGGGGTATCTGGGTTATCTCTGGGCTTCATGAATATGTCGTTTTTATAAGTATAAACTTAGATTAGATCAGTGATATCCGGCTGGCAATACCGGATCACTGAAATGTCTGAAGTTGCGCACAGATGGGAGATGTTAGCCAGCGCTGTTTGGTGTAGGGATGTTAAATTTCGGGATGTCTTGCTTTGGACAGCGATTCATCACAACTTTAAGGCCCGCGGCTTCCGCTCGGGAGGCTCCGGATTCGTTGATAACGCCAAGCTGCAGCCAGAGTACGGGAATCTTTTGCTCAATTGCCTGATCGATTACCGCATCAGTGCGTTCTGGAGCCAGGAACAGTTCTGCCATATCGACTGGTTCAGGTAAGGATGCCAGGTCTGGATAAACCATTTCTCCCAGCACTTGTTTGCCCTCAAGCCTGGGATTGACCGGGATAACCCGATAGCCCTGATTTTGCAGGTACTCCATGACTTCGTGGGAGGGGCGGTTGGTTTTCTCGCTGGCGCCCACTAAGGCAATGGTTCGAACATTCGTCAGGATGTTGCGAATGTCTTGTTCGTTCTGGATTGGCATATTGGTTTTCTCCTTGGAATCACCTAGGGTCAGGATATGTATTTTTGCGACTAAAATCTCCGGCAATGTTGGCTCTTACCATTGTATAAAAGAATCCGTGTTGTATCGGGACAACGGAATGAGGGAAGTAACGTGGCTGTATTGAAAATGCTTGGCGTTGGCCATTCAGAATCTTTGGCTCACTGGAATAATAACGCAATGATTGAGGTTGCTAACCGGCGACTCCTGATCGATGCGGGTTACACCATCAAGTTTGCCTTGCGAGATCGGGGCCTGACACTGGCGGATGTTCACGCAATATTCATTACCCATGTCCATGCGGATCACTGCTTTGGTCTGGAGCGCCTGGCCTATGAGTGCCGGTTCAAATACGGTTTTAAACCAACACTCTACCTGCCTCCGGGCGTATATGAAGAGTTGTGGGACCAGACGTTGAAAGGGGTATTGGGCCAGGTGGGCGAGGGACCCGCTGAACTTGCGGATTATTTTGATGTGGTGCTGCTGGATGACAAGCCTTTTCAGTTCGGAGGCGTCAATATTGAATTCTTTCAGAATCAGCATACCCCCACCAAGCCATCCTATGGGCTTATGATTAATGAGCGGCTGCTGTTCAGTGGTGACACCAGAGCCATTCCGGAGGTGCTCAACCGCTATACCCCTGAGGTGATTTTGCACGATGCGACCCTGGCGGACTGGAATCCGGTGCATGCTTCGCTGCAAGAGTTATGTGAAAACTATCCGGAAAACATCAGGCGGCGCATGTATCTGATGAGTTATGAGGATGAATATGAGCAACAGCGTGAGCGTGTGGAACAGGACTTCGCTGGATTTGCGACTCAGGGACAGGAGTTCGAACTTTGAGTGAGGTGGGTGTTTTAGCGCGCGTTATCCATACAGATCAGGCGTCTGGCCGGTTTTTGGTTCTGGTGACAGAGGATCAGAAACTGGCATACAGCCATTGGCGGCCGTTCCAGTTAGCGAATTTTCCGGCGGTCCGGATTGGGCAGTGGTTTTATGTGCGTCTTGTACTGGATAAGCGTGATGGTAAAACACTTGTCGTTTCTGAGGTGGTGGGTAATTGTCCCTCACGTTTCTCTGAAGGGGGGAGTGCTGATGCTACCGGTGCAGCTGTTCGTCCATCTGAGTCACTCACTGTGGGCCAATTTCTTGAGCAGGTTGCTACCGAAGATCCTGTGACGGTTGTTTCCAATGCAGTGTTTAGTTCCTGTGAGATTGAGGACTTAATACTTAGCGGGTCTGTGGTTTTTGCAAACTGTGAAGTGACAGGGGACTTTCGTTGGCTGAGAACCAGATGCATTGGCAGCCTGTGGTTTTTCAATTGTCGGTTCCATCAGCATTTTAGCCTGAAAGCAGCCCACCTGGACGGTAGCGCGCTTTTCTTTGGATGTGATTTCAGTGGTGCGGGAGGCATTTCATTTCGCGGTGTTCGTGCCTGCTCGGTATTTATCGAGTTTGGCACCCGGGGTAGTGATGACATGCTGTGGCTAAACGAAATGAGCCTAACGGGATGCCTCGCACTGAACGGAAGCTTTAACGCACCTGTGCAGTTGTTGGCCCGGCAGGATGAATTTCCGGTGAACGACTCTCCGAGTCTGGGCAATGTCTATATTGGGCGGCAGAGTTACAAGGCTGAGCGACTAACTCGAAACAGCTTCGATTCAGGTATTCAAATACACGGCTATAACGTCCGTGGCAATCTCGAGGTGCATGGCAGTCAATTGGCCTCGCTAACGTTTCAGAACACCACTTCGGCGAACCTGATTGTCCGGGGATGTGAGCTAACTCAGGATCTGAAGCTCGAGAATATTGGTGTTGTGAATATGAATGATGGAATATCGATAACCAACACGATAATCAGTAGAAACCTGAGGATGACAGGTCAGTATCTGCGAGGCCCTTGCGATCTGTCGGGCACGTCGGTTGGTCAGGCCTGGATAATGGAATTGCAACATCCTGAGCTGGGTACGCCGAAAGTAACGATGGAGCGTTTTCATGCTGAGCAGGCCTGGTTCGAGCCGGTAAGCCTGGTATATGGCGATAAGCCCCGACGTCATCTGGCAAGGCCTCGGGCTTTTGGTGTGCTGGCGGATGAACACCGGCAAAACATAGATCCAGAGACACGAAAATCGCTGGCTGAGGCCTACACGCGATTCAAAAACTGGATGGGTGATTCCGGTCATTTGCGGGAAGAAGATTGTGCCTTTTTCCATATGCGTCACTATAAGGAGGAGCGCCTGGTAACCCGGCTTGTGCTGGGCGGCATGTTTGGTTGGGGGCTCCGCTTTCGTAATATTCTTACTTCGGCCATTCTGTTGGTGACATTGTTCGCTATTGCCTATGGTTTGTCGGGGTTCGCGCCCGCTGAAGCTCTGATGTTAAGTGTTCAATCGTTCATCAGTAGTTTTTTTGGCCAGTGGCCTGAAACATTGGCAACCGCGCCGCTGGCCATACTGGTCACCCTTGAGTCGGCTGTTGGTGTACTTTTTGTGACGGTGCTGGTTGGAGCCTATATCCGAAAGCTATTGCGGTAAAAATGCTTTTGGCCCGGGATGAAGGCTGTTGTCCAAACGTTATGCCGGTTTTATCAACCGCTATAACAGTATGTCCAACGCTTCAATGACTGGCGGGTTTTTCTCTGCCAGGGCGTCCAGAGCGGGCTTGTGCAGACGGCGCTTATGCTCAGCGAATATGGCACGGCTCTTGTTGAAGGTTTTGGCAAATGCCATCACACCGTCATTGAGCGTTTCAATTGAGTCAAACGTTTGGTCAATAAAATTCGCCTTTGAAAGCTCTTCGGCTCCTAATCGGCGGCCCGTCAGAATCATTTCGTTGAATTTGTATCGCGGCATTGCTTTTAGAATAACGTCGATCAAGCCAGGCACAAATGGAATGTTCATGTCCACTTCCGGAAAACAGACGTAGCCTCGGTCGCTGCGCATAAACCTGAAATCACAGGCGGCGGCGATCACAACTCCGTTGCCAAAGGTGTGGCCGTTGATGGCCGCAATGACGGGCATGGGGTATTGCATCATCACCGAGTAAATTTCATCCATGGTTGATAAGAAGGTTTTTACATCGTCACTCTTACCGCTTTGAATGCTGCCCATTAACCACGCCACATCAATGCCCTGACTCCAGTTCTTTTCATCACTGGAGGCAAGGATCAGCGCTTTATTGGTTTTGTTTTCTTCAGCTTGTTTCAGCCGGCCCAAAAGCTCTTGAGCAAACATCAGGTTGTTGGCATTTTTGCCATTATCCATTGAAATAATGGCGACTTTGCCATCGTTGCGCAGATTCATCAGGGACATAAATCAGTCTTCTTCGGTTAAGCCTGCAAGGGGAGGTACGGAGCCACGAACATAGGCCTCGGCATCTTGCACGAACAAGTCCGGCATCAGGTCTGTTTTGTCGCTTTCAGGGTTTGCACGATAGCGCTCAAAGTCTTCTACGCCCTGAGAGCGAAGGAAGTCTTCGTCAATCAAGAGCTGGCCGGTGATTTCACGGTTTTCGGTTTTCAACAAGGCGAGTGCTGCATCTGCCATGATTTTCGGGCTACGGGCGCGGTCAAACGATTGCTTTCCACCAAAGGATGTTGCCGCAGTATGGATAACGGTGCGTGGCCAGAGGGCGTTTACGGCAATGCCATAGCGTTTGAATTCATCCGACATACCCAGTGTCAGTATCGACATACCGTATTTTGTGAGGGTGTACGGTGAGTGATTACGCATCCAGCGACGGTCTAAATCCAGAGGTGGGGAGAAGCTGAGGATGTGACCGTTTTCGGATTTTTTCAAATAGGGTAAAGCTTTCTGGCTAAGCAGGAAAACTGCGCGGAAGTTAATCTGCATCATCAAGTCGAGCTTTTTCAACGGTGTCAGCTCAACACCGGATAGCGCAATAGCTCCCGCGTTGTTAATAATGGCATCGATGCCACCAAAGGTTTCTACGGTTTTCGCAATGAGGTTATCAACGTCTTCCTCACTGCGGACGTCTACCTTTATCGCTAAACTTTTACCGCCGGCTTCTTCCACTTCTTTTGCGACAGAATGAATTGTTCCTTCCAGTTTGGGGTGTGGTTCATCCGATTTGGCTGCGATAACAATGTTTGCACCTTCTGCTGCGCAAACCAAAGCAACTTCACGTCCAATACCCCGGCTGGCGCCGGTGATAATAATGGTCTTGTTTTCCAGAAAACGCATAACAGCTCCTGAACGATGAATGCTAATACCGTTCCATCCTGCCGGAGCTGTTGCTGTTCTGCAGCAGCCGAAAATGCCAATTTGAGTGGGAGATTATTCCATCTTCAGCCGCGATTGTTTGAAATCAGGGTCAGGAATTCGCTGCGGGTGGCCTGGGATTTACGGAACTGCCCCAGCATCATGGAGGTTTTCATGCGGGAGTTTTGCTTTTCAACGCCGCGCATCATCATGCACATGTGCTGTGCTTCGATGACAACCCCGACGCCTTTGGCTCCGGTGACGCTTTCGACGGCTTCGGCAATCTGCCTGGTGAGGTTTTCCTGGATCTGAAGCCTGCGGGCGTACATATCCACAATGCGAGCAAACTTGGACAGCCCCAGTACCTTGCCCTGAGGCAGGTAGGCGATATGACATTTCCCTATGAATGGCAGGATGTGATGTTCACACATACTGTAAAGTTCGATGTCCTGGACCACGACCATTTCGTCCATGGCAGACTCGAACACGGCATTGTTCACCAGGTCTTCAAGATCCTGTTGATAGCCTCGGGTCAGAAACTGCATGGCTTTTGCGGCGCGAACGGGAGTGTCCCGGAGGCCTTCACGGTGGGGATTTTCCCCCAAGCCTTCGAGAATCGCGTGGTAGTGGCCGGTGAGATCATCAAGGGGTTGAGACATAGTGGTTTCCGGTAGTGTGCCTGTCAAAGTGTAAAGCTTAAGGCAAATTGCCCTTTACCTCCATGATTTCGGCGGTCAGGAGGAAATGGTTTAGATCATGTGGTGCCTTCTGTTGCGGTGGTCAGGTGCTTTGCTTTGAACTAAAGTTGTCGTCTTGGGAATCGGGTGGGGGCAGTCATGGAGCAGGTTTTGTCCGGATCAGCGGTGGTTGGACACGAGGATGTCTTCACGTTAGAAGCGTGGCAGCACGCAGGGAAATGGTTCAGCTACGGTGGGCACGCCATTTTCAGTCGTATGGCGGGGCGCGGAGAGCCCCTGGTGTTGCTCCACGGTTTTCCTACGGCGAGTTGGGACTGGAGCCGGATATGGCCGATGCTGGCTCGTCACTACCGCCTGCTGACACTGGACATGCTGGGCTTTGGTTTTTCCGACAAACCTCAGAATTACCACTACAGTATTGAAGACCAGGCAGACTTGGTTCAGGGCTGGCTGGAAGGTTTGGGTTTACCGGCAGTTCACCTGTTTGCCCATGACTACGGTACCTCTGTGGTTCAGGAACTGCTCGCCAGAGACCAGGAAGCTTCCCTGGGTTTTCATATAAAAAGTGTATGTTTGCTCAATGGTGGTCTGTTTCCTGAAGTTCATAACCCCCTGCTGATTCAGAAGCTGCTCCGTAGCCCTTTCGGGGGAGTGATCAGCCGAGGGCTGTCAAAGGGTACATTCGAACGGAATTTCCGGCGGTTATTCGGGGCACATAACCAGCCAGACCGTCAGGATTTATTGGATTTTTGGCATCTGCTTACATACAACAACGGGCGCGGGATTTTGCATGAGCTGATTCAGTTTATGGAAGAGCGGCGTTGCCACCGTAACCGTTGGGTAGGAGCATTGCAGAATGCCACTCAGCCTGCGAGGCTTATCTCAGGTACGGCTGACCCGGTTTCAGGCGCAGCTATGGTAAGGCGTTACCGGGAATTGATGTCGGAGGCTGATGTGGTCAGCATGAGGCATGTAGGGCACTACCCGCATTTTGAGAAACCGAGGGATGTTTTTTCAGCCTATCAGGATTTCAGGCAGCAAGTGTTTGAGACCGGCTCTGCCGGTTAGGCGATTTCTCGGCCTTCGCTGGCTCCCGCAGGCGATATCGCTGATGGAGAGGCCGATTTGGATGCTTTCACAACCTGATTACGGCCTTTGTTTTTGGCCGTGTACAGTGCCTGGTCGGCACGATTCAGCCAAACAGACCAGGTTTCACCTTTGCAGACTTCCGCGACACTGGCGCTAGCCGTGACGCGGATATCGTCCAGAAATGGCCGGGCGCTGATGCTGGTTAGTAATTGACGTGCCAGCGCGTCGGCATCTTTCATACGGGTTTCCGGCAGCACCATCATGAATTCTTCGCCGCCAATTCTGAACAGTTGGTCGCTTTCGCGCAGTCGTTTTCGAAGCCGCAAGGTGAGCTCTTTCAGGACCTTGTCTCCCGCCAGATGTCCCCAGCGGTCATTTATCATTTTGAAGTAGTCCAGATCGATCAGCACCAGGCTGGATACCCGTTCGTACCGCTCCCGCATCTGAATCTGGACATTCAGGATGTCGGCCAGCTGGGAACGGTTCAGGCAGCCCGTTAATGGGTCTGTGGTAGCAAGTCTTGTAAGTTCCTGCTGCAGGCGCCCGACAAGCCAGGCAAAAATCATGGCGAACAAACAGCTAAGGCCGAGAGAAAAGGAGACTCGCCAGAAATCGGGCTCCGGTAGTACCAGAAACGAAACGACAGCAATTACAGTAACAAAAAGGATGCTGTAGATACCGGCTTCTTTAAGTGGTAGCAAAAAGAAAAGAGCAATGGCCGCAGGGTAGGCCCAGTAAAGGCCCGAGTGACCATTGAGGGCCGTGGAGTAAGCAGCCGAGATCATGGCGAGAATCGGGAACAGGCGCCCTTGAAGGAAATAGCGTCCTTTTATGCGTAAGAAGGCAATGACGAGTACAGCATTGATGCAGAACAGGAGCAGGAAGACCGCGAGCAGGTGGTGTTCTTTTTGCCACTGAATCAGAACCAGTGGCGCCACCGAGAGGAATGCCCAGAAGTGCAGGTGGTAAGCCAGTTGGCGTTTGAACCCGAGCACTGCAAGGTTGGGGTTGGTCGCCATGGTTTCCGGCGAGGTAAGAAAGTTCACAGCCCAGCTCCTGCTGAAAGTAAACAGCCCACATCCGTGGCCATTCTAATCACTGAATTCTAGCACGGAGATTTTGATAAAAAAGGCCAAAACCGGGCATTTTACGAGTTTTTGCATGTTTTCCGGTATGACGTGTAAGCTGCTGATCGCCGCTATGACCTTTGTTCAGTTGGCTGGAGAGTAGGGCTTCGTTACACTCTTGCCGGCCAATTAAGAGGACTCCGAATGACCGCCATTCATACTCGTGCCCCGGCACTGACCATCCGGGCTGGTAGCAGGGCTCTGGCGCGGCTGCGCGAGAAACCGCTTGAGCCTTCAGACATTCATGTGATTCCGGGGGCTGCCGGTGGCCCAAAGGCTTTAGGTATCAGCGGACTTGATAAGGCTATATTCGGAGATTGGTTACCACGGGTGGAACAGGAGCGGGCGCTGATAGGCTCGTCCATCGGTAGTTGGCGCTTTGCAGCCATCGCTTCTTCTGATAACCCCAGGGCTCAGCTGGCCAGACTTGCTGAACTGTACACGCATCAGCGCTTTACCAAAGGGGTGAGTGCTGAAGAGGTTACCCGCAAGAGTATTCAGTTTCTGGACGAGCTTCTAGGCGGGCGAGAAGATTATTTGCTGACGCACCCATGGTATCGGCTTAATATTGTGGTTGTTCGGAGTCTTGGGCTGTTGCAGCACGACTCCAAAGGTCGTCTGGGCTTGGGGCTGATGAGTGCTATTAGTGCCAATATGCTCAATCGTCGTTATCTGACCCGGTTTATGGAGCGAGGCATTGTGCATGATCCTCGCCTTAAAACACCGGTTTCAGGCCTGGCGGATTTTCCCCGGCATGAAGTAGTGCTTTCCCGCGACAATCTGCTATCTGCCTTGTTGGCTTCCGCCTCTATTCCTATGGTGATGTCTGGCGTGCGTAATATTCCCGGGGCCCCGGAAGGGGTTTATCGAGACGGGGGGCTGCTGGACTATCACCTTGATCTCCCTTATGAGCAGCCGGGCATTATTCTCTATCCGCACTTTACGGACAGGATTGTGCCTGGCTGGTTTGATAAGGTTCTCCCGTGGCGCACAGGCGATGCGACGCGTTTACAGGATGTCCTGCTGATTTCGCCCTCTCGGGAGTATCTTGAGTCATTGCCGGATCGTAAGTTGCCGGATCGTAAGGACTTCGAGAGATATGAGGGTGATGACGCGGGCCGGGAGCAGGCATGGCGCCGGGCGATCGCTGAGAGTGATCGGATGGGGGATGAGTTTCTGGAACTGATAGAAAACGGTTGTCTTGTGGACCGGATTCAGTCTTTTTAAGCTGCCGGGTTTATTGCTTGTGCGCTCAGCCTGTATCCGGTTATGCCTCGCACAGGTTCTTTCAGGGCCTTGATTCGCAAGGCAACAGGTACGGTTTGTTCTGCGTTCTTCCCTATAAGAGTCAGGTCGGCCCTGGCTATGTCATGGTCGCTGATCGAGGCGTTCAGGCACTCGAGAAATCGCTGTTGATCAGTTTCTGCCACCAGATCCTGAAAAGGCGTCTGGCCAAGGTCAGACGGAGCTCTGCCTAACATTTCTACCGCCAGGTCTGAGATAAAACCAATTCTCCCCTGGCTATCCAGCTCGGCAATCAGGGTGCCGGATAATCTGACCAGATCCCGGCTCCTTGTTTCACTGTCATTAAGCGCTTGACGCAAAGCGGTCTTCTCTATGTTCAGGTTGGCAATTTTCTGGTTCTGAACCTGAACGTCTTTTTCGAGGTTTCTGGCTAACTGTTGTTTTATGCCATTGCGCCGACACAGGAATAGAGAGAGAACAACACCCAATAAAGTAATGGCCAGCCCGCAGAACAGCACCCTCCGGCGTACGCTTTGTGCCGGAGATATCAACAGCTCGGCTCCGGGCAGGGTAGTGACCATCCATCGGCCTCCGGTTAAATCCAGTTCGCTTCGGAGTGATTGGCGGGACAGGGAGTCTTTGGTTGAGCCAAGTTCAAGAATAGGCTGTTTGGTATGCCGGTCGAGGGTGTCAACGCGCAGGTTAAGGTGCTCAGGCAGGGCTCTGGCCAAGGTCTCCTTCAATAGAGTGAAGTCGTTCTCCTTGCTTTGGAGCTGGCTGGCAATCAAGTTGGCGAGGGCTTGATGTTGCGCTTGATAGAGCTGGTGGGCCTGTTCTTTTACCAGAGTAGACGCGAGCCTCGCGGCGGGCAAGCTAAGGGCGACGCCCAGAATCAGAATAACCGCCGGAACCCATAGACCCGGCCATAAAAACCGGTGGATACCCTTTTCTGCCGAAATAGCCTGAAGGCTGCTATCCATGCCCCGGGTGCTCCCTGACGTTTCCTGTTGGTATGCGAGATAACTTTAGACCAGCCTGGCCCCGTGGGAAAGGCTGGAGGAATCAGTTGCTGACATTTCTTGCAGTACTGTACACCAGCAAGAACGCCAGAAACGCGGTAACCACCACGGACGGGCCGGCCGGCGTATCGAGATGCCAGGATAAGGTCAGTCCTCCGGATACGGCAATAAATCCGAAAACAATCGCCAGCATCAGCATGTGCTCCGGTGTTTTCGCCAGCCGGCGTGCCGTGGCTGCCGGGATGATCAGTAAGGCGGTGATCAGCAGTACTCCGACGATCTTCATGGCCACGGCAATCACCAGCGCAAACATCAGCATCAGCGCTAGCCGGAGCCGCTCAACCGGTATCCCTTCCACCCGGGCAAGTTCTTCGTGGATGGTGCTCATTAACAGCTGGCGCCAGAGCACTGTCAGAAGGCCCAATACCACCGCAGCGCCGCCAAAAATCCAGAGCAGGTCTTGTCGTGTCATGGCGAGCAGGTCACCGAACAGGAGTCCGGTTAGATCTACTCGGATATCGGGCATGAAGCTGAGCGTTACCAGGCCAATCGCAAGAGCGCTATGAGCCAGAATGCCGAGTAATGTGTCGGTGGCTAAAGCGCGTGTTCGAGATAGCAAGACTAACGCTATGGCGATTAATAGACAGGTGATGATAACGCCAAGATTGAGCGGAATACTGATCAGGAAGCTCAGAGCAATACCCAGCAAGGCTGAATGGGCCAGGGTATCACCGAAATAGGCCAGCCGGCGCCAGACCACAAAGCAGCCCAAAGGGCCGGCAACTAAGGCGACCCCAAATCCACCGAGCAAAGCCCGCCAGAAGAAATCTCCAAGAAGCTGGTCAATGATGTTCATGGTCGCAGGCTCCGTGAGGTTCGTTTCCATTCACAACATCGCCGTGCAGGTTGTGTTTGTGATTGTGGTGGTGATGGTAAACCGCCAGTGATTCGGCAACCTGGTTTCCAAAGGTCTCGATAAAAGCCGGGTCATGGGAGACGTCAGCCGGGTGGCCGCTGCAACAAATATGTTGATTGAGACAAATGACTTTGTCGGTGGCTGCCATAACCAGGTGCAGATCGTGGGAGATCATGATCACTCCACAGTGCAGTTCGTCTCTGAGTTCCCGGATAAGATCATACAAGGCAGCCTGGCCGTTGATATCAACGCCCTGAGCCGGCTCATCCAGTACCAGCAAATCAGGTTGACGGACCAGTGCGCGTGCTAGCAGCAGTCGCTGTGTTTCACCACCGGAAAGATGATGTACCGAGGCTTCCAGTAGATGTGCTACGCCTGTGCGTTGCAAGGCCGCCTCACATTCGCTGGCAGACCGTCCGCTCAGCATCATAAAGCGCTTTACGCTCAGTGGCAGAGTTGCTTCCAGTGACAGGTGCTGAGGGACGTAGCCAATCACCAGTCCGGGGGTGAGTAACACCTTGCCACTGGTGGCTCGCTGAATCCCCAAAATAGTTTTGATCAGAGTTGTTTTACCTGCGCCGTTAGGCCCGATGATGGTAAGAATGTCACCCCTGTTGACCGTCAGGTTTACGTGGTCTACAACTGGCCGGTCACCGAAGCGAACCGTCAATTGTTCCAGTTGAACCAGTCGATCAGTCATGACTGGAATCCCCTTGGCAGCGAGGGCATAAACCTGCTATTTCCAGAGTGATATCCTCCGGCAGGAAGCCTTCTGTTTTTGCTGAAGATTCGATGGATTTGGACAGCGCTGGTGCGGCAAGTTCAAGAACATTGCCGCATTGTCGGCAAATCAGAAACATTTCACGATGGTATTCACCGGCATGGGCACAACCAATAAATGCGTTCAGGGATGAAATGCGGTGCACCAAACCGTACTGCAGTAGAAAATCTAAAGCACGGTAAACCGTAGGGGGGGCAGCATTGTGGCCTTCTGCTCCAAGCATGCCCAGAATATCGTAGGCTCCGAGCGGCTTGTGTGATTGCCAGATTAGTTCCAGCACCCGTTCACGGATTGGAGTAAGGCGGGCATTCTGATCACGGCAGATTGATCGGGCTTCAGACAGTGCCTGACTGACACACGCCTGATGATTGTGGGGGCGGTAGGGTAGCGCGCGCTCTGACATAATCCGGTTCCTGCAATTTTTGAAACATTATAACATTTGCAGGCGCGGCCGACACGAGCGCTTTTTGAAGAATCAGTGCCTGGCTTCGGCTGCTAGAGATTCCAGGTATTCGAGATTGGGAATCCAGGCCGCTTCGCCGTCAACTTCTACCTGCATCAGGTCTGCAGGGCCTGGTTGCCCTTCAAGTTCACGAATTTGTTCTTCTGTCAGATGGTTTTGGCTGGGAATCCCTTGAGTGACCAGGGCCATGAACGGAAGCTGTTCGTGTTTCGGGCCGATGGTATTGATCACAATAATTCTGCCACGGTTAGCACCCGGCATAACCAGATTGCCCCCATTGGCCACATCATAGGATATGACGGGTAAGTTGAGCCCGCGCCATTCGATAAATCCGACCAGCCAATCCGGGGTATTGGTATCAGCACTGGTGCTGTTCAGGTCTACGACTTCGGCAATCGAGACGTTCGGTAGCAGCAGTTGCCGGTCGCTGACGGGTATCATGACGCAGGACAAGGATTGGCTGTTTTCGTTCATCGCATGTTTCCTCAGGCAGAATCCCGTTTTTGCCGGCCTTTGAGCAGGCAGTTGTTCTCAATGGTTTTTACCAGCTCTGCAGCCAGCTGTTCTGGTGTACCACAAAAACTGGTACAGCCGGTTGCAGCGACGGATTCAGGCATGGAACTATTGCCGCAGCCATGGCTTTCCTGAACCCATATCCGGCTACCATAGGCTTTGAGCATCGGCGCCGCAATGGCACCGTCATTGCCCATGCCCGAAAAAAGAATAGCATGACAGCGTTTGCCATAATGGTCTGCTACATTGAGCAAAACCTGATCAATAGAGGGGCCATAGGGGCCGGGCCATGGTCTGTCTGATTGGGTGAAACGACCTTCGTGGTCAAAGGACCACTCATGTTCAACCGGCATCAGTACAACATCGCCATTATGCACCTGGTAACCTTCTTCTGCCCGCCGTAGCTGATAGTGGGCGTGGCGGCCCAAAACCCGGGTCAAAACATCGGTAAAGTTGCCGTCAATGTGTTGGGCGTAGATAAAACCGACAGGCAACCCGGGCGGCAGGTTATCCAGAAAAGTCTTCACCGCTGCAGGGCCGCCCAGCGAGGCGCCCAGTATCCAGATCTCGTCTGCTAAAGAGTCTGGTGCTGCCGGAGTAATCCAGTGGGGTAATTCCGGTGACGTTTGGGGTTCGGGCTCTGTCTCAACCAGTTCCTCGAGGTCGTTAGCGGTGTCCAGCTCTTCCAGAGGGCCGAGCTGGCGCTCCAGCTTATCTATGAGTCGCCGCTCCCAACGGAAATAGTCGGTACCGCCAGGCTTTGGCGCAAGGTCGACACCGAACAGGACCGGAGCATCTGTATTTTCCAGCAAATGATCGAAAAAGGTAGGGTGGTCAGCCTCGTCTTGCAGGGTGACCAGCCAAAGTGCTGCTTCCGGAAAATCCGGATAGGCGATTAGCCTGTCCGGACCTCCTGAAAAACAGCTCTCAAGACCGAATTTTTCGGTTGCTTCCTGTAGCCGTCGACGCTGTAGCGCCTCATCAGAAACAATTCCGACCCGTGGTCGACCGGCCCGCCCGGACATCACTTGGTCTCAGTTAGCCGTTTGATGGTCTCAAGCAGCACAGACTCCTGGAATGGCTTACCCAGATATTCATTCACGCCGATAGCCAGGGCTCTCTCACGGTGTTTTTCACCGGTTCGAGAGGTGATCATGCAGATCGGCGTGTCTTTAAGGCTTTCATCGTGGCGCACAAAACTGGCCACTTCGAAGCCATCCATCCGGGGCATTTCGATATCCAGCAGGATAACGTCCGGGCGGTGATCCTGAAGTTGTGCTACTGCATCCAGACCGTCTTTGGCCGTAATGACTTCCATACCGTTCCGCTCCAGCAGGCGCGAAGTAACCTTGCGTACGGTAACCGAGTCATCCACCACCATAACCGTGGTGACCTGTTCTTCGTAACGTTTGCTTCCCCGGTCTTTGGCCAGACTGGCGAGACGCTGGCGGTCCGACAAAATATCCGAGCGAATCATGGCTGGAAGGTCGAGGATCACAACGACGTTACCGTCACCGAGAATGGTTGCGCCAGACACACCGCGAACAGTGCTGAACTGCGGTCCAAGAGACTTAACAACAATTTCCCGGCTACCCATCAGCTGGTCAACTTGCAGTGCCAGAGGTTGCTCTGCACCCCGTACCAGAATGACCGGTAGTGGCAGAGCCTGCCCCTGAAGCTTGGGATGATGGTCGCTGTTCAGCAGGTTGCCAAGGTACTGAAGCCGGTATTGCTGGCCGGCATATTCGTACATGGGGGCGTCAGGCTTGTAATACTCTTCCAGCTCATACGTGCTGACCCGAACAATACCTTCAATGGTGTTGAGCGGGATGGCATAGAAGTCTTCGCCGGTAGAAACCATCAGCGCGCGGTTTACCGATACTGTAAATGGCAGGCGTACGGTAAAGGTTGTGCCGTGGCCAAAGGTCGAATCGATATCAAGGCTGCCGCCAAGTTGTTTGATTTCGCTGGCGACGACGTCCATCCCCACACCCCGTCCGGAAATCTGGGTGACCTTTTGGGCCGTTGAAAAGCCGGGTTGCAGAATGAATTGCAGGATTTCCCGTTCAGACAGCGCTTCATCTGCACGCATCAGGCCCTGACGAATGGCTTTGTCCCGGATCACATCCGATGGTATGCCTTTACCATCGTCGATCATGCGAAGAACCACATCACCGCCTTCACGGGTGAGTGACAGAGTGACTTCGCCAGTTACGGGCTTACCGGCCTGCTGGCGCTCTTCTGGCGTTTCGATGCCATGGTCGAGAGCATTCCGGAGCATGTGCTCCAAAGGCGCAACCATGCGTTCAAGAATGGTTCTGTCCATTTCGCCTTCGGCGTTGCGGACATCGAACTCAACCTTCTTACCTAGCTCACCGCTGATTTGCCGGACAATCCTGCGCAGCCTGGGTACTGTGGAGGAGAACGGGATCATTCGGGTCTTCATCAGACCTTCCTGGAGTTCCGTGTTAATCCGGGACTGCTGAACCAGCAAGGTTTCAGTGTCGCGAACACGATCCGCCAGAGTTTCCCGAAGGTCTGCCAGGTCAGAAGACGACTCGGTCAGAGCTCGTGACAGCTGCTGAATCGACGAATACCGGTCCATTTCGAGGGGATCGAAATCATCGCCATAATCTGCGCCATGCTCCTGTTCGGCACGGAACAGAATCTGAGTTTCAGTTTCGATTTCCATTCGGCGCAGCTGTTCTCGCAGGCGCTCGATGGTGGCGGCCATTTCATCCAGAGTGTGGCTGAAATCGCTGGACTGTTGTTCCAGACGGCCCCGGGTGATACTGGTTTCACCTGCCAGGTTGACCAACTCGTCCAGCAAAGGCGCAGAAACCCGAATGGTTTCCTGAGCGGCACGCTGAGCTTCGGCGGCCCTGTTGCCACGAGATCTCGAAGGCTTCCGCACTGGTTTCTGAGGTTGTGCAGCCGGTTGTGCCGGAGCTTTCGGCTCTGGCATTGTGTCAGCTACTTCGGCCACCGGTTCGCCCGCGGATTGCGCTGGTTCTGGCTGAGGCAAGGCTGAGCCTTGTTCATATCGGGTACGAACGTCCGCCACCATTGCGATGATGCCATCGTGGTGCCGGGCGATCTCTTGCCACTGTTCTTCAGTAGGAGCAGTGCTGCCCAGGTCAATCAGCAGCGTTTCAAAGGTGTGGGCTTTATCTCCCAGACCGGAAAGCTGAGACAGACGAGCACCACCCTTGAGGGTGTGCATGGCCCGCTGAGCCTCCTGATTAAAGTGTTGGTTGGCAGGCTCTTTGTGCCAGTCAGCCAGCACCTGCTCCAGCTGATCCATGATTTCGCTGGCCTCTTCCAGGAAGATTTCCAGCACTTCAGGATCTACGGCTTCAACAGAGCCGGTATCCGGTTGCTCACTAACTTGTTGATGTGTCTCAGTAACCTGCTCTTCGGTCTGGCTTAAGCTATCAATGAGGCTGAAGTCGAGCTCAGGCTTTCTGCCTTCTTCAATCGCACCCAGCATGGTTTTAAAGCTGGCAAGTGCGCGATCACTGAGGGCGAGGGCTGTTTCCGGGCGTTTACTTCCGCTGACAACCTCGTCCAGAGCATGAGCCCAGGCTTCAGCCAGGTCGGCGACGGCGTCTACGTCTGACAGGCGGGCCCCCCCCTTGAGAGTATGCAGCTCTTGTCGAAGCGCAATAACAGTCGTGAGTTCTTCCGGATCCTCACGCCACTGGTTCAGGGTCTCGGTGATAGAGTCGTGAATTTCCAGCCCTTCGTCCAGGAAGATGCTGAGGATGTCGTCATCTGCTGACGTTGGCAGGACTTCCTGTGAATCAGCTTCGCTTTCCTCGCTGATATCCTGGACGGTTTCGGATTGTTCCTGTTCGGGTATCGGCTCTTCAGCTTCCGGCAGGCTTTCTCCCTTCAGAATCGCCTTAACCTGTTCTTCCAGCTGCCTGGCTGCCGGGCATGGTTTCTGTGTGGCAACCTGCTCGACCATCTGGGCCAGCTGGTCATGGCAAGCAAACAGCAGGTCCATCATGGAGCTGCTTGCTTCTAGCTGGCCTTCGGCGACTTTCTCAAAGAGGTCTTCTAAAACGTGAGTAAGGTCACCAATGGCATCAACACCTGCCATGCGCGCGCCACCCTTAAGGGTGTGTACATCACGCTGGAGCTCCGCGGCAACGCCACGATCTGATGGGTCTTCACTCCAGGTATGCAGGGCGCTGCCGGTAGAGTTGATCAGGTCGTAAGCTTCTTCCAGGAATATGCCAAGCAGTTCCGGGTCGAGATGAGACAGGTCAGCCACATCCTCCTCAGTTGAGGCGCTTTCGATTTCTGTGAGAGCTGATTCGTGATCACCGGCTCTGTCAGGCTCTGAGCCTTCTGGCTGCTCTTCAAGGGGGGTGATGTCGGTGACCGGTCGGGCGCTCCGGGAATCCGAAATGTAATCCTGGATTTCCTGATTCAGGTCAGGTGCTGGCTTTGGTTGTTCTTGCGCTTCAAGCGCATCGACCATACTGGCCAGGCGGTCATGACAGCGGAACAGCAGATCCGAAAGTTTGTCGTTAACCGAGAACTTGTGCTCGGTCAGACCTTCGAACAGATTTTCAAGTTCGTGGGAAAGGTCGCCAATCGCCTTAATATCAGCTAAACGTGCGCCGCCCTTGAGAGTGTGCAGATCTCTCTGAAGCAAACGGAGGATATCGAGGTTTTCGGTGTCCTCATTCCAGCTCTGTAAGGTTTCTGCAGAACTGTTGATGAGGTCCCGGGCTTCTTCCAGGAAGATGGCTGCGAGCTCATCGTCCATTTCACTGTCATCTTCGAAAGATTCCGGCGGTGACTGCAGGGTAATACTTTCGGAGGTCAGGCCTTGGTCATCCAGATCGTTGATCTCGAGGCTCAGGTCGATCTCTTCCAGATCTTCTGTGAATTGTTGCTCAAACTCATCCGGCTCGTTTCGGTGTATTGCTTCGGTGAGAGCGTTCAAGTCAAGAATGAGTTTGTCACAAGGATCCGTGGCCAGGCCAGCAGCAACCTGATCCATCAGGTTGATCAGTTGTTCCTGGGCATAACGGGCGGTGCTGAAGAAAATGTCAGTTTTTGACAAACCTTGTGCGGCGACAGCGCCGTAGAGTCTGGTCAGCGCATCGGCCAGATTGGCTACGTCGGCCAGGCCGGCATCTGCGGCGCCATCGGTCAGGGTTTCGAGCTCGCTACGCAGTGTTGTCAGGGCACTGGTTTCGGTCGGGTTCTCAGCCCATTCATCAAGAATGGTCTCGGCATCCAGAACAATGTCCAGGCCTTCACCCAGGAATAGCTGGACCAGTTGTGTCGATACTTGAGCCGCGGGCTGTGCTTCATCGTCGTCGTGTTGGGCTTGCAGTGTCAGCTTGCTGATTCTCTCGAGTTTTTCGAGATAGTCTGCGGTGCCGTCAAGCTCTGCCTGAGGGTTGACATGAATCTGCGCCAAGCCTTGGGTGAGGAAGCTACTTGCGTTGGCGAGCAATTCCAGAACATCTTGATTGGCTCGCTTGTTTTGCGCCCGGGCTTCTTTAATAAATCGCTCAAGAGGCGTGATTACGGTCGCAATGGGCGAAATGCCCGCAGTGTTAGCACTGCCCCTGAGGGTATGCAGAGCCCTGGAAAGTTCATCTGTATAGACGGCAGCAGGTTTGTTGCCAGCGGCTGACAGGTAGTTCTGAATTGTCTGCAGGTGTGTTTGAGCTTCCTGCTCGAAAATTTCGAGCAGGACCAGATCAACATCATCAAGGGACTGCTGCTCTGAACCTGCGTTGTCAGCCAGGGTTTCGATACCCTGAGCGGCAGGCTGCAGGTGAGTCTCTGCCGATTCCGCGGCCGGCATGGCTGAAGTATCCGGTAGCTCACCGCTGGCCAGCGCGTAAGCCCGGGCTTCAAAACCGGAGGTGTCTACCGAGGCAGCTACACGGTTTTCAAAATTACGGACCAACGTTGGAATGACACTTGTCACATCCTGCAGTAGCTGCGAGATGTCGTCATTCATGAAAATGCTGCCGTCTATAATACGGTTAAGCAGGTTCTCGATAGACCACGATAGCTCGCCAATGACAGTGGCATTGACCATGCGGCCACTACCTTTCAGCGTGTGGAATGCGCGGCGCACTTCGGCCAGGGCACTCCGGTCGTCAGGTTGGCGGAGTAGCATAGGTAGATATTCACGAATGGTGTCGAGCACTTCGCTCGCTTCTTCGATAAATATTTCCAGAATCTCATCGTCGATGAGATCGTCTTCGCCTTCGGCCGCCGATTCAGGAAGATTGGTGGCCGGTTCATGTTCATCGGTCGCTTCCGGCGGAGTAGCAGGCTGTGAGTCCCTGGCTGAAGTCTCAATAGTGGGCTCAAGAGCTTCGCCGGAGTCTGGAACTTCCGGTGCGGAGGTATCTGTGCGGCGAGTTGTAGCAAGGGCCTCGGCACGAGCGATAAGAGCCTCAACGTCACCTGTAGTTTCACCACGGCGAAATTCCTGAATCAGATCAGGGATTCGCATATTCACGTCGTCCACCAGCGTGAACATGTCTTCCGTTGGCTTCAGAGACTGGTCGATTACCCGATTCAGCAGGTTTTCAACAGACCAGGCCAGTTCACCCAGGCTGGTGGCGCCAACAAGCCGGCCACTGCCTTTCAGGGTGTGGTAGGCACGCCTTACTTCGGTCAGTGCATCACGGTCGGCATGATCCTGGCGAAGCCGGGGGTAATATTCATGGATGGTTTCCAGAACCTCTTCAGCTTCTTCAACAAAAATTCCCAGAATTTCGTCATCCAGCAATTCGCTGTCCGAGCTTTTTTGTTGCTGTTCGGGTTCTTCTTGCGGCACCTCTTCCAGTACGGGAACGTCTTCTGTTGCGTCTGTGTCGGAATCGGAGGCCCGGCCCCAGGTAGGCTCTTGCCCAACCGGGAAACCCAGGCTGGCCAAACTGTCTTCAGCGATCTGGAGGATGGCGTCGTTGTCGCTGATCCCCTCGGCCAGACGTTCCAGGTAGTACTCGATACTGGTGACAGCATCAGCGAGGGTATCCAGTTGACGCCAGTCAGGGATTTGTTTGTTGGCTAGCAAGACGTCGGAAACGTAACGCTCGGCGGAGTCCAGCATTTCAGGTACGCGCTCCACCGGCACCAGACTCAGACCACCCCGAATGCTGTGAAGCAAACCGGGTACATGTTCAATTTCCTGGGTGTCCCACTGGGATGCAATGAAGTTTACGATGGCCGATTTTGCCTGCTCCAGAGTGTTCCGGGATTCTCTGATCAGCGCTTCGCTGGCTTCAGTAATTTCTCTGGAACCGATATTGGCGGAGCCGGTTTCGTTGGTGCTGGCCGAGGCTTCAGGATGGTGGTCAGTATCCAGGCCGGCAAGGCTTGCCTCGACGTAGAGCAGTGCGCCGGCAATATCCATCAGGGTTCCGTCATCTATGACTTCAGCCTGGCAGCACAGTTTTTCAACCAGTTCAATCTGTTCGGTTACTACTTTTCGCGGAATACCGAGGCCAAGGACTGCGAGGGTGTTGCCAACCTGACGCATACTGGGCAGGAGGTCGTCGAGTTCATTGTTCTGGCGGTGTTCTGCGCGCACGAAGAGGTCGAGCTGATCTTTCAGGCGGCCAAGTTCTTCATTCAGCGCACTGACGACCGAGTGAATGGCATCCCGGCCTGGGCCGGAAACCCGATTACGGGCTGCACTGACGTCATCATCTGAGGGCAGGGCATCTGCAAGTTGGTATGTCTTGCGCAAATAATTGACCTGCGGGCGGTCCAGATCTCTGGCGCGGGCTACGTAATACAACAGGTTCTTGAATAAGGCTTCCGGAACCGGTTGTAGCAGGATGTCGGCGTGCTCGTCCGTCAGTTTTCGTATTTCGCTGTCGAGTTCACGAAGCAGAGATTTGACGGCCGTGTTGACCGGATTAACTCGTGCTTCCAGAGTTTCGACAAAGGCACCTGCGGCTTTCCAGAGTTCACCCCTGGCTGTTTGCTGACAAAGCCGGCAAAGTCGGGCTATGACTTTCTGCATGTAGCCGAAGTGGGCGTCAAGATCTTCCTCGCGAACGACCCCTGCAAGCGCAAACTGGTACATCTGACGCAGTTTACGAAGATGTCCGAGCACTTTTGGATCTTGCAGCCGCTCAGAAACCTTGCCGGTAACCTTCAGGCGAGAAGGCGCGAGGTCAGGCTTGAAGAGTGAGGTGTCAGACAGGAGCGATTCACCGCGGGCCGCTCGCAGGTCATTCAGCAACGGCAGCAGAACCATCGGGAAGTCGTCCTGGCTGCTTCCGATATGCTCCAGATACTGAGGCAATTGGAGAATGGCCTGCATCAAGACTTCAAGAGCGTCGTCTATGTTAACAACAGCATCATTCAGAATGGCCTGGGTGAGTTTTTCCATCTCTTCGGTAAGCAGTGCTGCACCGTAGAGCTCCACCATCTGCAGCGTGCCATGCACCTGGTGAAGGTAGTTCAGGCAGAAGCGCAGGCGCGCGGTATCGTCACGATTGTCAACGTACGCTTCGAGTGCATGCTGACCCTGAGTCAGCGTGTCCTGTATTTCGCCCCGAACCCAGTCGAGGGCGATACTGTCATGGTGATTGCCCATAACCACTCCGGTTATTCTTCGTCGGACTGACGTTTGATCCACGCCAGCACTTTTTCCGAGGGAACCCTCTGCAGGCCAGGCGGCTGCCAGTCGGTCAGTTCGCCTTGGCCCAGCACCAGTAACCCCCCCGGTGCCAGACGCTCTGCAAGCCGTTTGACGATTTCGCGCCGGCGCCAGCGGCGGAAATAAATCAGCAGGTTCTGGCAGAAGATAATGTTCATGCCGTGCATGGGCGCTTTGTCCAGATCCAGAACGTTGAGCCTGGCAAAGCACACCCGGTCACGGATGCGGTTCACAATTTTTATGGTATTCCGCTCAGCAGGTCGGAAATACCGGGACTTCATGTCTTCATCCATGCCCAGTAGCTTGCGGGCACTGAACAGCCCTTGTCTGGCTTTCTCGATGGCAGGCTGGCTGATATCTGAGCCGGTAACGCCATACAGAGGCCGCATGCCTAACTGTTCAATGCACTCATCAAGAATCATGGCCAGGGTGTATGGCTCTTCGCCGGTTGAGCAACCCACACTCCATGCTTCAATAGCCCGGGCTTTTAGCTGTTCCCGGGGACGAGTCATTACATAATCAGCTACCAGCCTGCAGGCATCGGGATCCCGGAAAAAGCGGGTTTCCTGAACCGTCAGCCGGTCTACCAGTGTTGCCCACTCTCGGACAGCCTCCGGGCCCGTTACGATTTTTTCGTAGTAGGCCTGATAGCTGCTGCAGCCAATTTCCCGCATCCGGATACTCAGATTGGTCTCCAGAAATGAACGGCGATCGGGGGGCAGTGTCATCCCTGTCCGGTGTTCCAGCAGGGTTTGCCACTGATTGAACTGCGCTTCATCCATATCAGGAAGCTTGCGCAGTGCCCAGATACCTTCCTTGGGTGACAACTGGTTATGCGTGTGAGCCATAAACCTCTATCTGCCCCGGCCCGATGGTCAGCTGACCACCGGGACGTCGCTGTTTTCGTCCTCTTCGCTGGTGGCTTCTTCGTCCGGCAGAGTGAAGCCGGCAACAGAAGACCGCAGCTCAGACGCCATTTCGGCCAGGTTCCCGATAGACTTCGCGGTCGCATTGGTACCGGAAGACGTCTGCGAGGTGATTTCCTGGATGACGTTCATCGTGTTGGAAATGTGTGCAGCAGAGGACGATTGCTGACGTGCGGCGTTGGAGATGTTCTGAATCAGTTCCGCCAGGCTCATGGATACGTTCTCGATTTCCTCGAGTGCGATACCCGCATCTTGTGCCAGGCGGGCACCACGTACCACTTCCGCGGTGGTGTGTTCCATGGAGATAACGGCTTCGTTGGTGTCAGACTGGATCGTCTTAACCAGAGCCTCAATCTGCTTGGTTGCGGCAGAGGAGCGTTCCGCAAGCCGCTGAACTTCGTCCGCAACAACTGCGAAGCCCCGGCCGGCATCACCGGCCATGGAGGCCTGGATGGCCGCGTTCAGAGACAGAATGTTAGTTTGGTCGGCAATGTCGTTGATCAGAGATACGATGTCGCCGATTTCCTGGGAAGATTCACCGAGGCGTTTGATCCGTTTCGATGTTTCCTGAATCTGCTCACGGATATTGTCCATGCCGCGGATGGTGTTTTGTACCACTTCCGCGCCTTTCTTCGCGATCGCAACCGACCGTTCCGCAACCGCAGAAGACTCTGCAGCGTTTGAAGATACCTGGTCGATGGAAACGGCCATTTCATTAACGGCCGCAGAGGCGCCTGCAATTTCCTGGGCCTGATGCTCGGAAGCATCGGCCAGGTGCATTGCTGTGGCCTGGGATTCCTGAGCCGCTGAAGCTACTCGCACGGCGGTGCCACGAATCGCTTGTACCAACCCGCGCATCTGGTCGATCGCGAAGTTGATGGAGTCTGCAATCGCACCAGTGAAGTCTTCCGTAACGGTGGCCTCAGTAGTCAAGTCACCGTCTGCGAGGTCGGCCAGTTCATCCAGTAGTCGCAGGATTGCATTCTGGTTTTGCTCGTTCTGTTCCTGCGTAGATGCCAGACGAGATTGAGCATCACGGTAAAGAGCGAAACCGATGAAGACTACAATCGCAATCATGGCTGCCAGAATAAAGAAGGCGAGGGTTGCGTTAATCAGACGCGAATTGGCTTGTGAACCGAAGTCGTCCGCCAGAGTGGACAGTTCATCCAATAGAACTTCTGAGTTCTGGAAAATGTCGCTGGCGGCTGTACGAACCTTGAAGAGGTCGGGAGAGGCTTCAAGGATGGCATCTACGTTCTGGGAAACGAACTCGAACAGCTCGTCAACCGCTTCCAGGCCGTAAATGGCGTCTTCGTCAGCTACTTGGGTGATACCCATGCCAGGACTGCCGTTAAGCTGGCCATCCAGAACGCGGCCGAAAAGGCTGGCGTCACGGCCGAAACGGTCGGCTGCGATAACCGCATCTTCATCACCGGAAAGTACGTTGTTTACAGAGCGAACAATACGCTCAGCAAGGAGAGACTGGCGTTGAGCGAGGGATATCTGCTCGGCCGGAGCTCCATTATCCAGCAGGATTTGTACAATGTCATCGTACTCTACCTGTAGCTGAGGAATGGTTTCGTTGAGCGTGCGGGCTACTTCGTGAAGGCCAAGTACCGCTTCTCGGGTAGACAGAATACTGTCGGCATTTTCACGAACCCGGTTCCAGTGCTTCTGAGTATCGCTCTTCTGAGCCAGCTCACTGGCAGGGAGGCCGGTTTCGGGGTTGCCCTGGGTTACATTTGTCCAGAGTTGCTGGAACTCATCCCGGGAACGGCTAAGCTGGTCGAAGGCTTCGGCAGTACCGCCGGCTGCTTCGGTTGCGTTTTTAGCGACCTCCTGAGAGAGCACGCGCATTTCCGCGGTGTTAGCAATGTATTCCTGATCGTTCTGGCTGTCTTTGTTGATGATGAACAGCACCACAACGAGCAGGATAGTGAGTGCAATCAGCGCTGCGATCAGGCCTGCAACCAGCTTGTTGCCTCCCTGTCCCATACTGAGTCTTCCGGCTCTGTTTTTCATCTTCTGGCTCCCGGCCTCTTTCTTCTGGAAATGGCAAGTTGTTGTATCTGGTTTCAGACGGTCAGGGTGACGTTCCTGCCAGTACCATCACCCTTACCACTGTGCGACATCAAGAAAGTGTTCGTCATCCACCAGGTCGGCGGCGGAGAACACATTCCAGATCTCTTCGTTGCGCTCATAACCGCCATCTACAAACGGTTGAACGCTGTCAGGCACCCCTTTCGGGTTGGCTCTGAAACTGTCTTTTGCGAAATATTGCATGCCTAAAACGCTGTCTACGACCAAACCACTGAAAATGTCGCCTTGTTCAATGACCAGAACCCGGCGCTCGCGCAGGCTGCGCGATGACCGGGGAATGCCAAAAAAGCTGGCGAGATCTACCAGAGGCAGGAGTCGGCCCCGAACGTTGGCGGCGCCCATCATAAACGGGCGCACCCCGGGGATGTGCGTGAACCGGGGTACGTGCAGGATTTCAGTAACGTCGCCCATGGGAGCTACGTAGCGTTCACCGGCCAGAATGAAGCCGATGCCGTTCCACAGCTCAACAGCTTTCTCTTGCTCCGGCAAGCCAGAGGCCATAGACCGGCTGCGCTGGGCGATATCCGTCAGAACGGCAAAGGGGGCGGCCTGGGCGGACATGCTTAACTCCACGGCGAAGGATCAGGCAATCAGGCTATTGATTGTTTTGATCAGGTCGTCTTCGTTAACTGGTTTTACCAGGTAACCCTTGGCACCCTGACGGGTTCCCCACACGCGATCAGTCTCCTGATCTTTAGTGGTAACGATAACGACGGGAATAGAAGCTGTTTCCGGTGCGCGGGTTAGCTGGCGGGTAGCCTGAAAACCATTAAGGCCCGGCATGACAACGTCCATTAGCACCAGGTCGGGTGTTTCTGCGCGGGCTTTGGCAACACCATCTGCGCCGTTGTCAGCGGTCAGCACTTCATGCTTGTGCTTTTCCAGAATGGTGGAGATTTTTTTAACTTCAGTTGGCGAATCGTCAACAATCAAAATGCGAGCCATGGCTTCCTCGATGGTTCTGGGTGTCAGCAGGTTTTACTGTTCCGCCTGAGACGTGTATTGGCGGATGGTATTGAGCAGTTCATCCTTACTGAACGGTTTAGTCAGATACTGGTCCGAGCCTACGATGCGCCCTTTTGCTTTATCAAACAGGCCGTCTTTGCTCGACAGCATAATGACCGGTGTCTTCTTGAAAGAGGAGTTGTTTTTGATCAAAGCGCAGGTCTGATAGCCATCCAGGCGAGGCATCATGATATCAACGAAGATGATGTCCGGCTGGGAATCGGCGATTTTGGCCAGAGCGTCAAAGCCGTCAGTGGCAGTAATGACCTCACAGCCAACCTTTTTCAAGAGGGTTTCTGCGGTGCGACGAATGGTCTTGCTATCGTCGATCACCATGATCTTCAAGTTCTCGAAGTTGTCATCCATTGTCCGACTGCCTTGCGCTCGAGCGGGTGTCATAATTTAAGGAGGGTTTTAACACAAACCTTAAGGTTGTTCTATAAACCCTTCTCATTTATAGAGTATCCATGGCTGGATAAAAAGTATTAGTTTGTGACTAAATGTACTTCTGCATTCCTCGTCACGTATTCAGCTCAGGATTTCTCCGGATGCATTCGTGGCTGGGGTACAATACCATCATCAGCATAACACTTTATTTGCGGTTCGCTCTGCTGACCGGTTCTTGTTTTCAGTGGCATGTTTCGCAGATTTCCAATTTGATACTCCAGGAGACACTATGACAATCCGGCTCGGGATAGTGATGGATCCCATTGAGGATATTCAGTTTAAGAAAGACAGTTCACTGGCGATGCTGCTGGCCGCACAGAACCGCGGTTGGGAAATCGAATACATGGAACTCCAGGACATGTATCTGGCCGGTGGTCAGGCCCGAGCCAACACCCGAAGCCTGACGGTGCATAATAATCCCGAGGACTGGTTCAGATATGGCCCCTCCCAGGACATAGCGCTGGGTGATCTGGATGTGATCCTGATGCGCAAGGACCCTCCTGTTGATCGTGAATTCCTGATGGCTACCTATATCCTCGAAGCGGCAGAGCAGCAGGGCGCATATGTGGTTAACCCGGCAGCAACGCTCAGGGACTGCAATGAGAAACTGTTTGCCACGCAGTTTGAGGATTTAACGCCACCGCTTGTTGTCACTCGCTCGTCCAAGCGCTTCCGGGAGTTTTACGCGGAGCATGGCGACATTATTATGAAGCCGGTAGATGGTATGGGTGGTCGCTCGATCTTCCGGGTGAAAGAGAATGACGCCAACCTTGGTGTCATCATTGAAACCCTGACTAACCATGGTGAACATCAGGCTATGGCCCAGAAGTTCATTCCTGAAATCTCTGACGGCGACAAGCGCATACTGCTGATTGATGGCGAGCCGGTGCCCTATGCCCTTGCACGAATTCCTTCCCAGGGCGAAAATCGCGGGAACTTGGCGGCAGGTGGTCGTGGCGAAGGGCGTGAGCTGACGACCCGTGACCGGGAAATCTGTGCACGGGTTGCACCGGTGATCAGGCAGAAAGGGTTAATGTTTGTCGGGCTTGATGTCATTGGTGATTACCTCACCGAGATCAATGTTACCAGCCCCACGTGTATCAGGGAGTTGGATGCTCAGTACGGGATCGATATCGCCGGCATGTTAATGGATGCGGTGGAACGGCACCTGAAACAAGGCTGAAGCAGGCCCGGGATGCAGAATCAGGACAAGTGATGGCAGTTCAGGTAAGCGATTTCGACCGGTTTTCCTTTACCCTTTTCATGGCAGTGGTGGTTCACGCCGTTGTGGTGCTGGGTATTACGTTTGCGCCGGAGTTGCCGAGCCCCTCGGCGCAAACCATGGAGATCACTCTATCGCAGTTTGAAGACGAGGCAGCTCCGGATAAGGCTGATTTTCTCGCCCAGACCAACCAGCAGGGCAGCGGAACAGAAGATGAGCCGCTGGAAATGACCTCGCCCCAGCCCGCAGACTCTTCTCAACCGGAGGTTGTCCAGGTGCAGCCGGAACCTCAAACCACCACGGCCTCTGCACCAGTCTATGAACGGGCTGTGGTCGATACCCTGAGCGCTAGCCGTAAGGTCGTGCAACCTGATGATCTCGTAGAGCAGGAGCCATTGCCCAGGAGTGAACGGCGAACGCTGATGGAGCGCAGCCTTGAAATCGCCAGTCTTGAGGCCCGGTTTGATGCTCAGCAACAGGCATATGCACGTAAACCCCGGGTTATGCGGGTAACCGCAGCGTCTACTTTAAAGTCCAATAATGCCTGGTATGTGCAGGACTGGGTAAGCAAGGTGACCCGGATCGGTAATATTAATTATCCGACAGAGGCGCGCCGCGCCGGGATTTATGGCGATTTGAGGATGCTGGTATCTATCAGGAAAGATGGCACAATCAAGGAAGTGGCTATTCTCCAGTCTTCTGGTAGTTCAGTGCTGGACGATGCGGCGATCCGAATTGTTCGTATGGCTGCGCCTTTTGCACCTTTCCCGGAGGCGATGCGAAAAGAAGCCGATGAGCTGGAAATCATACGGACCTGGTCATTTCAGAAGCGGGGGCTCAGTTCAGGATGATGAATGATATTCAGTCTGCCGGCAGTCTAAAACACCACTTTCTGGCGGCTTCCCCGTGGCTTTCAGACCCTCGTTTCCATGGTAGCGTTATCTATCTGTGTGAGCATTCTGAGAGCGGAGCTCTGGGGTTGATGATCAATCAGCCGCTGGGTATTCATCTGGGTGAAATCCTGGAGCAGCTCGACCTGCAGGGGGGAGAGCTGGATTTGCCGGTGTTCGCCGGTGGGCCGGTTCAGCCCGAAAGGGGGTTTGTCCTGCACTCACCGGGCCGTAAGTGGCAGAATACCGCGCAGGTGACCGACGATGTCTTGCTGACGACGTCCCGGGATGTGCTGGAAAGTATCGGGCAGGATGATGGGCCGCATGAATTTTTTGTTGCTCTTGGCTATTCAGGCTGGAGTGAAGGTCAATTGGAAGAAGAGCTCGGTAGCAGTGCCTGGCTGACATGCCCGGCCAATACAGAAGTACTTTTCCGCACGCCGGTCGAACAGCGTTATGAAGCTGTACTGCGGCTGATCGGGGTGGATTTGAATCAGCTTAGCGATTCGGTGGGTCATGCCTGATTCCGGTAACCGAAGCGTTCTGGCGTTTGACTTCGGTACTCGGCGCATCGGTGTGGCCACGGGCCAGGAAATGCTGGGTACCGGCCAGCCGCTGGCGATGATTCCAGCCCGCGATGGAATTCCGGACTGGCGTCACATTGAAAAATTGCTGGAAGAGTGGCAGCCAGACCTGGTTCTGGTCGGCTTGCCGTTGAACATGGATGATACTGAAAACGATATGTGTGCCCGGGCCCGGAAGTTCGGAAAGCGGCTGCACGGCCGCTATCATGTGCCCGTTGAAATGGTGGATGAGCGCCTGACCAGTTTCGAAGCAAAAGGCCATGTGATGGCCGCTGGTGGTAGCCGGGATTTCGGTCGGCATGGTGTTGATGACCTGGCCGCCGTATTGATACTGGAAACCTGGTGCCGGGAACAGGCCGGCTGACCTGATTGATGAGGTTTTAATGACTGCATTGCTTGATATCAACCAGTTACTTGACGAACTGGAAACCGGTTTACGCAGGGTTTTGGAACAGCGTGGTGTCGACAACCCGGCGTTGATCGGTATTCGCACTGGTGGCGTCTGGGTGGCGGATGTTCTCAACAAGCGTCTCGGTCTGGAACAGCCTCTCGGGGAACTTGATATCTCCTTCTATCGGGACGATTTCAGTCGCATCGGGCTGAACCCGAAGGTCACGCCGTCCAGCCTGGGTTTCGACACTGAAGGTCGAGATATAATTTTGGTTGATGATGTCATTATGAGTGGGCGAACGATCAGGGCCGCTATGAACGAGATCTTCGATTACGGCCGTCCAGCCAGTATCATACTGGCTACATTGATTGATCTGGGCGCCAGAGAGTTGCCGATTCAGCCGGATGTGGTCGGCAAAGTCCTTGAACTGGAAGCCCATCAACGAGTAAAACTGCGCGGTCCCGAACCGTTGCACATTGAACTTCAGGAAACCGGGCAGTAACACCTCCCAACTGACAACAGGCGAGCCATGACCGCGAATGACCCTTCCCCGAACCACTTGCAGCTGACCCGGGATGGTCAGTTGCGGCATTTTCTTACCCTGGATGGCCTGAACCGCGAGCTGCTCACGGACATTCTGGACACCGCCGATTCCTTTATTGAGGTGGGAGAACGCAGTATTAAGAAAGTCCCCCTATTGAGGGGGCGTACCGTTGTAAACCTGTTCTTTGAATCCAGTACCCGCACCCGTAGTACATTTGAGTTGGCGGCCAAGCGTCTGTCTGCAGACGTACTTAATCTGAACATATCCACTTCTGCTACTTCCAAGGGCGAATCGCTCTCCGACACCTTACTGAATCTTGAGGCCATGGCGAGCGATATGTTTGTGGTCCGGCACTCCCAGAGTGGTGCGCCGCATTTTATTGCTCAGAGCGTGACTCCTGGCGTGGCGATTATCAACGCAGGAGATGGCCGGCACGCACACCCTACTCAAGCTATGCTCGACATGCTGACCATCCGTCAGAAAAAGGGCTCCTTCGCTGGTCTGAAGGTGGCAATTGTAGGTGACATTCTTCATTCCCGAGTGGCCCGTTCTCAGATTCGTGCGTTGAATGAGTTGGGGGCTGAAGAGGTTCGAGTGATTGCGCCTGGCACCTTGCTTCCTCGGGATGTGGAAGATCTGGGGTGTACCGTGGAATACGACATGGTCCGGGGTATGAAAGATCTGGATGTGGTGATTATGCTGAGGCTTCAGAATGAGCGCATGGAAGGGGCTTTATTGCCGAGTGAGCGTGAATTTTATCGCCTGTACGGTCTTAATCAGGAAAAACTGGCTCTGGCCAAGCCGGATTGTATTGTGATGCATCCTGGCCCGATTAACCGGGGTGTGGAGATTGAGTCAGCGGTCGCAGACGGCCCTCAATCAGTGATTCTTAATCAGGTAACCAATGGTATTGCTATTCGCATGGCGGTGATGTCCATGGCGATGGGTGGGCAGGTGGCGGAACGCCAGCAAACGCAGGTGGCAATGGAAGGGGGCCGGGCATGAAGGTTGGGCAGCAGTATGACAGTCTGAAAATTACCGGCGGTACCCTGTTTGACGGGACAGCATCAGAAGCAGATAACCCAGGTCTGTTGATTCAGGGAGGCAAAATTGCAGCTATTGGTGAGGAGGCCCTGAATGCTGTAGCAGAACAGGAGTTCGATGCCAGGGGTTGTGTAATCTCCCGGGGTTTTGTGGATCTTTGCTGCAATCTGCGGGAGCCGGGTAACGGTCAGAAAGGTAATATCGCTTCAGAAACCCTTGCGGCGGCCCACGGTGGCTTTACAACCGTTTGCGCTTCTCCGGAAACGTCGCCGGTTAATGATTCCAGTGCTGTGACCAATTTGATTCGTGATGTTGCAGCTTCTCGCGGTTCCGTAGAGGTGTTACCGATAGGGGCGATTACACGGGGGCTGGACGGTGAGCTGCTAAGCGATTTGGCGGGCCTGAAAAATGCTGGTTGCGTCGCGGTGGGTAATGGTTCTCGCGGTATTCGAAATGCCCGGATTCTGCGCCGGTGCATGTCCTACGCCCAGACCTTCGGGCTGACGGTCATGTTTAGCCCTGAAAACCAGTCACTGGCTGCCGATGGTTATGCTCACGATGGTCAGGTGACTACTCGCCTGGGCTTGTTGGGAATTCCGGAAGTGGCAGAAACCGCGGCCGTGATGGAAATGTTATTACTGGCGGAAGAAACCGGTGTGAAACTGCATTTAAGTCAGCTTTCCAGCGGACGAAGTGTCGAGATGCTGGCCGATGCACGCAAGCGAGGCATCCCGGTCACCGCTGATGTTGCAATGCATCAGTTGTGCTTCACCGAAGAGGCTCTGGCGAGCTTTGACAGCCGTTTCCACGTTCGCCCGCCGTTACGTTCGGAGCTTGACCGCAAGGCTTTGGTCGCGGGTGTTCAGAATGGCCTGATTGACGCCATTGTCAGTCAGCATCAACCCCATGATACCGCCGCCAAACAGGCGCCGTTAGGGGCCACCGAGCCCGGGCTTTCCAGCATCGAGAGCGTGCTGTCACTGGGTTTGGGACTGGTCAGTAAGGGTGAGTTAAGCCGGGAGCGATTGCTGGTGGCGCTCACCAAGGGGCCTGCCGGTATTATTGGTCTATCATCAGACCTGGTGGAAGGTGCAGAGGCGGATCTGTGTATTTTCGATCCGACTGCCCGGTGGCAGCCTTCGGTACAAACACTGGTGTCTTCTGGTATGCATGCGCCGGTGCTGGGCCAGGACCTGGAAGGACGGGTCAGACTGACGCTGGTCGGCGGCCGTCCGGTCTGGTCAGACATGAACTGATCAGAAAGGACTGAGAATGACAGAGGCGGCCTCGCCTCTGTCGACCCCATCACAGATTCCGCTCAAACTTCAGGAAAAGCCTTGCTGCCGGGCACCTCCGCCAACGTATCCTATTGTCCCGAACCAAATTATGGCTGAAATAAGCCAATACGTTGCTGGTGCTTCGATGGTGCCAGCTTCCAACAATAATAATCAGGAGTCATCCCGTGAAATCAAGACAATATTCCCGCATAGCTATGGCTGCAGCCCTGTGTGTCGGCATGGCTGCTCCTATCCTGGCCAACGCTCAGACTCAGCCGGAACTGCTTGAGCGTACATTCTGCGTTTTCGATCCGGTAGGTGCCAATGGCCCACTGTTTGCCATCACTAAAGAGTTTCAGCCGGTAGCTCTGAAAGCTGGTATCAAGCTGGACCTCCGGGCCTACACCGATGAAAAAGTGGCGGCAGAAGACTTTAAGGCCGGTCAGTGTGATGCGGTTATGCTAACCGGCACCCGGGCCAGGGAGTTCAACAAGTTTACCGGCACGCTTGAGGCAATGGGAGCGGTACCTGGAGAACAGGAAATGCGCCTTCTGTTCAATACCCTGAGTCAGCCAAAAGCTCGTCCGTTCCTGATTGAAGGGCCATACGAAGTTGCTGGTGTTTTCCCGGGTGGGGCAGTTTACTTGCATGCCCGTGACAGGACATTGGATACCGTTGAGAAGTTGCAGGGCAAGCGGGTCGCTACGCTCGACTACGATACTGCTTCCGTTCGTATGGTTCGCCACGTAGGCGCATCCGTTGTGGGCTCTAACTCTGCGAACTTTGCCGGTAAGTTCAATAATGGCAGTGTTGATTTCGCCTACGCGCCAGCCGTGGCTTATCAGCCTCTGGAGTTGTACAAGGGGATTGGCACTAAGGGCGGAGTTTTTAAGTACGCCTTGGGCTATATGAATTTCCAGGTGGTCATCCACAGTGATCGTTTTCCGGACGATGCCGCTCAAATGGTGCGGGACGAGTCTATTAAGCGCATTGATCAGGCCTACGACATCATTGCCGAGGCAGAAGCCGGTATTCCGGATGAAGTATGGGTGAACCTGCCGCAGGAAGACACGGCTGAGTACGACAAGATGCTTCAGAAGGTACGCTTGTCGTTGCTTGAGGAAGGGGTCTATGACGAGCGTGCTATCAAGTTAATGAAAGCGATACGCTGCAGGGTTGATGGCTCCAGATCTGAATGTGCATCGTGACCTGAACCTGACGGTGGCCCGCCAGATGGCGGGCCAGAATCCGGTCAGCTGACAGCCTCTTTAAGCGCTTTGCCGGGCTTGAATCCTACCGTTTTGCTGGCGGCTATCTGAATAGTGGCTCCTGTCTGGGGGTTTCTGCCAGTCCGAGCTTCCCGTTTGCGTACAGAGAAGGTTCCGAAGCCGATCAGGCTTATATCTTCACCTCGCGCTGCTGCCGCAGTGATCTGGTCGGTGACCGCATTAACCACTTCGCTGGCCTTTTCACGGGTGAGCCCGGTTTGATCCGCGATGGCGGCAGCTAGTTCGGGTTTGCGCATGAAGTACTCCTGTCTTTTATTTTGATTGTTGCCTATGTATGAGCTGCCGGATACAGACAGCGTATGCAATCTATAGTGTGTTTGGTTGTAATGTGCAAACCCCAGCCTGTGGCGACACGCCCTTCATGGCGTCATTTGCGGGGTTTGTCTCATTAACCAGCGCTCAACTTAGCCATAATGCTCAACTGGTTACAAAATGTCACAGACGTGGCATGGAAGCTTGGTCCGCATCGATTGTCGAGCACGCACAAGAATAAAAGGGTATAGATGTTATGGCAGTTTTCCGGAAAACAAATTCTTCTGGTGTAAGGGGGCGAGGGCTGGTGACAGCACTGGCAGCAAGTTTTGCCCTCAGTGGCTGTGGTGTTGTGAATAACATGATCTACAAAACCACTGGTGATGTGATGCAAGGATTTTCCCGTAATCACACAGTGCCCTACTTATTGGAATCAGACGACCTTGCAATGGGTTGTGCGATGAGTGAAGCAACCGCACCCTTGCTGATGTCCTTTGGTCGTGTCACCAGCGAACCGGACCAGCTGGCCGTTATGCTGTACCTCTCTGCTGGCAGTTGTGCCGAAGAAAAGGCCAACGAGTATGAGCTTGCAGGGCTTGCGAAGATGTATGCGATGGACGGCACCGCTGCCGAAGATGCATTTATCCAGAAAAAACGAGCCTACAGCCTGGCAGCAAAACGCTATCTGAAAGGCTGGCAGCACCATAATGCATATTATGGCAAGCCGGATGACAGCGAATGTCCGGATTTTGATGATGAGATGGATGAGTTCATCTACATGGCGGGGCTTTTGTCCGGCTTGCAAGCCTTGAACGGGCAGGTTCAGGCGACTTCCTCTATTGGTGTTCCGTTTAATACGGCCTCCGTTGTTGGCCGGGCAAGTCAGTGTCTGGATAACAATAAGTGGTGGGGCGCCCCCATGGCGCTGAGAGCGACCGTATGGGCCATGGTTCCAGGCACCGAACCAAAAGGTGAAGATGCCTTTGAACGGCTGGCGATAGCACAGGAGCAGGGTAAAAAAGCCGGTGTTCGCCTGGGTCACGTTTTTCACGCTATCGCAGCAACCAATAAAAATGACAGTGACTTGGTTAAATCGATCATCCGTGATTACTCAGAATCTGTGAAAACAGATAACGCGAATGAGGATTGGCGTTTTGTGGATGCCATGGCTGAAAGCATGCTGGTTTCAATATCTGACAGGCTTTGGATGGAGAACACCGGCCATCGTACCCCGATGGGGCAATTCGGCACTTTCTGGGATGACCAGCAGGAGCCTGTCGAAACCATGGATCTAGACGATCTGTTGTAAACCGTCATATTCCAGAGTGGGCTGTTATGACTCAGGGTCGAATAAGTCGTAGTGGGCTGGAGTGGTTCTCTTCACTGCCAGCCTGTCTGTTGTTACTTGCTGTTGTCATTTTCTCGACTAGCAGTGATATCCATAACCAGATGCTCCGGGGTGGGGAACAGATGTGGAGTGGCTATTACAAGCTCCGCATGGACCCTGTGAGACCACAATGTGAGGTTGTTCAGGATATTGATGCGGCGGTGGCTGAAGAAATGGCCAAAGCCGCCCCTGCGGACGACCCCATGGCGGCACTGCTCGGCGATTATGAGAAAGATCCCGCAGAGGTGCGCCTGGCAATAGAGCGTTCAGTGGCAGATTGTCGGGCTGCCCACGCCAGTTATCAAAATCTGAAAGATCATCTTACCCCGGGGGTTAAGGCGTATCGGGCCGTTGAGCTGTTTGTTGCGGATCTGATTGCCTTTGGTCTTGCTGCCCAGCGTTATGCACTGGTGATACTGGTCATGCTGTGTGCAGTTACCGCAACACTGACTCGTCACCATATTGCTATGCGTGCCATGGAAACCCGGTTGGATTACACGGTTTCCCTGACCCTCCAGACCATTGCTAACGCCATGCTACTCGGATCGAGTGTGATCTTCCGGCAGTCGAGCCTTGGCAGTAGTACGGCCATATCGAGTGAGGAGTTGTTGCTCCACAATTTCTGGATTATTGGTTTTGCCTGCCTGACGCTGGCCAGCCTGTATCGACTGTTCAATGTCCCGGATGATCTGGAAGAAGGTGGTAATCCCAGCAAAGCTTTTATGGCGGTACCTCTGTATACCGTGATGTGTCTGATTTCCGGGAGCTATTTTGCGTTAATTGGCCATTCGTCCGGGATCGGCATCTATCTCGGAAAGATGGTTGAGTTGGCGGACATGTTCCTGAATGTCGGGCTATATGTTTGGGTGGGCATGATGCTCAAGCAAACCAGGCTTGCGACGTTGGTCTTCGACGTGTTCCGGCCATGGCGTATGCCGCCGGAGATGTTGGCGGTTGTCGCTGTACTGGTTGCGGCCATTCCGACGGCCTACACCGGAGCCTCTGGTATCTTTGTTATAGCCGCTGGCGCAGTGATATACAGCGAGTTGCGAGCGGCGGGTGCCCGGCGTCATCTCGCTTTGGCGGCAACTGCGATGTCCGGTTCTCTGGGTGTGGTGTTGAGGCCCTGCCTGTTAGTGGTGGTGATCGCTTACCTGAATCGTGAAGTGACCACCGATGAGCTCTTCGGCTGGGGTATCTGGGTATTTGTATTAACAGCGACGCTGTTTGGTGTGGTGGCCACGACGGTCAATCGACAAAGCCAGTTCAACCTGGCCCCGAGCTCTGAGGCATTTCCTGCATCCATCATGGCTCTGCGCCCGCTGATTCCATATGTCTTGGTGATTATGTCGGTGGTGTTGTTGTACCGGTTTGCGCTTGACGTAAAAATGGATGAGTTTTCTGCACCACGACTATTGCCGGTGATTATGCTTTCGATTTTGCTGTATGAGCACATCGGCTTGAAAAACCGCAGTGGCCGCGCTTCGGGTGAAATTAATCACCAGGGGCTGGAGCGGAGTGTTCGTAATGCAACTAATGATACTACGGCAGAAATCGGGGCTTTGCTTTTGTTGCTGGGGCTTTCGGTCAGTGTGGGCGGTGTTATCGAACGCTCCCATATTATGGACGTCTTCCCTCAGGCTTTTGACAGTGCCTGGTCTGCAATGTTGTTGATGGTGGTCATTCTGGTCATTCTCGGCATGATAATGGATGCCTTCGGTGCGGTTATTCTGGTTACAGCGACGGTAGCAACCATTGCCTATTCCAGTGGTATTCATCCGGTACACTTTTGGATGGTGACGCTGGTGGCATTCGAGTTGGGTTACCTGAGTCCTCCTGTTGCGTTGAACCATCTACTTACCCGGCAAGTGGTCGGGGAGGCAGAAGTACTGGCTGCACAAGAGGAGGGCGGGACTTTCTATCAGCGCCACGAGCGCATTATTATGCCGCTGATCGCCATGGGAATATCTCTGGTTCTGGTCGCTTTTGTACCTTTGATGTTTTACGCTCATTAAGCAGTCATAGCGTTCGGGAGCCGGAAGGTTCCCGGTAAACCGGGATAAAAAAAGCGCCGTGCTTTCGCAGGGCGCTTTTTTTGATTGTTGAAACTCAGCCCAGCTTCGGACCAGCTTCAACAATGGCGTCAGTTACGTCGAACTTCTTGAAGTTCTCAACGAATTGAGCAATCAACTCCTGAGCCTTGCCGTCGTAGTATTCCGGGCTGATCCAGGTGGTGCGTGGGTTCAGCAATTCGCTATCTACACCCGGGATGTGCTTGGGCACGTCCAGATTCAGTGCATCCAGGTGCTCGGTTTCTACGTCGTCCAGGTCGCCGTTCTGAATGGCGGCAATGATGGCGCGGGTCGTAGGAATGCTGAAGCGCTTGCCTTCACCGTAGGGGCCGCCTGTCCAACCTGTGTTGACCAGGAATACTTTGCTGCCGAACTCATCGATACGCTTCATCAGGAGTTCAGCGTACACGCCAGCAGGGCGTGGGAAGAATGGGGCACCAAAGCAGGTAGAGAAGGTAGACTTCAGCTTGGAAGAAGAACCCATCTCGGTAGAGCCAACCAGAGCTGTGTAGCCGCTCAGGAAGTGATAGGCCGCAGCTTCACGACTCAGGATAGAAACTGGAGGGAGAACGCCCGTCATGTCACAGGTCAGGAAAATGATGTGTGACGGTTCGCCAGCCCGGTTTTCCAGAACTCGTTTCTCGACGTGTTCAAGCGGGTAGGCACAGCGAGAGTTTTCTGTGAGAGAAACGTCAGTGTAATCCGGCTCACGGGTTTCCGGATCGATGACGACGTTTTCAACAATCGCGCCAAAGCGGATTGCGTTCCAGATGATCGGTTCGTTCTTCTGGCTCAGGTCGATACACTTGGCGTAGCAGCCGCCTTCAATGTTGAAGACTGTGCCAGGGCCCCAGCCGTGCTCATCGTCACCGATCAGGAAACGGTGCGGGTCGGCAGACAGTGTCGTTTTACCGGTGCCGGACAAGCCGAAGAACAGGCAGGTTTCGCCATTTTCGCTGACGTTGGCCGAGCAGTGCATTGGCAGAACGTCTTTTTCCGGCAGCAGGAAGTTTTGCACGGAGAACATGGCTTTCTTCATTTCGCCAGCGTAGTGCATGCCTGCAAGGAGTACTTTGCGCTTGGCAAAGTTAAGGATTACACAGGCTTCGGAATTGGTGCCGTCACGCTCAGGCACACACTCAAAGTTAGCTGCGTTGAGGATTTGCCATTCCTGCTTGTCGGAAGGGTTGTAAGACTCCGGGCGGATAAACAGGTTGCGGCCGAACAGGTTTTGCCAGGCGGTTTCAGTGGTCATTTTGACCGGCAGATAATGCTCTGGGTCAGAACCAACGTGAACGTGAGACACGAACTGGTCTTTTTCGGCAATATAGGCTTCAACGCGATCCCAGAGGGCGTCGAACTTGTCGGCGTCAAAGGGGCGGTTGATCGGACCCCAGTGAATATCGTCAGATGTGCTGGGCTCCTGAACGATGAAACGGTCCATCGGAGACCTGCCGGTGCGCTCACCAGTGGTTACCACTAGAGAACCGTTAGCAGCCAGTTGGCCTTCGTTCTTTGCAAGTGCCAGCTCGACCAGTCGTGCTGCATTCAGATCATTATAAGTGTTGCTCACTTCGACCTCGCCCTCGGGATGTCTTAGTGATTGTTCAGGCCGTAGCTCCAAAAAACTGGCGGAAATCTGAACAATCGGGTCAATTCAGGCGCGCTATTATGCCAGAGACGCCGGAAAAAAACGAATGCCCTGAAAGCGGCTCCAGAAGCGGCTTTCAGGTACGTTAAGTCAGTACTAGTGTAACGTATGACCGGTGAAAAGGTGGTCAATATCGTTTCTATCGAATTGATAGTTTGCATGGCAGAACTGGCAATCCATATTGATGCTGCCTTGTTCGTCGAGGATACTGTAACACTCTTCCTTGCCTATCGCTTCCAGTGCGTTGAGAGTGCGTTCACGGGAGCAACTGCAATGGAAGGTCACAGGCTCGGGGTCGAACAGCCTGACGGTTTCTTCATTGAACAGGCGGTGAAGCAGGGTTTCACTGTCGAGGTTCAGCAGTTCGTCAGCCTCAACGGTGCGGGCCAGATGGTTAACCCGATTCCACAAATCGTCGTCCTCTTCGGTGTGCCCTGGCAGCCTCTGCAGCAGAAGCCCGGCAGCCGACTCTTCGTTGGCAAACAGAAACAGGCTGGTGGAAAGCTGTTCGGAGCGCTCAAAATACTCTTCCAGACAGCCGGCGAGAGTGTCTGCTTCCCGCGGAACAACCCCTTGATATCTTTGGCCTTGATCCGGGGTAATGGTAATGGCCATGCGGCCCTCACCTAAAAGCTCGTGCAGAGAGTGGTCACCCATGGCTTGCTCGTCAAAGCGGGCAAGGCCGCGAATATTCCGGTCATGGCTGCACTCGGACATCAAGGTACGCAATGCGCCTTCGCCGGCCGCCTGCAGTGACACTGTGCCCTGAAACTTGAGGGTACTGCTTAACAGCACGCTGGCGACCAGAGATTCGCCCAATAGTTGGCGGATTGAGGCCGGGTAGGGTGCCTGATTGGTGATTTCATTAAAACTGTCACCGAGTTGCACCCAGGCACCCCGAACCTGGCTGTGCTCAAAGATAAAACGCTGAAACTGGTCTCGGGATGCCATGGTGTCTCCTGAAGCTGTCGGTCAATTGGGTGTCTGTGCCATCAAGGCATAGGAATACAAACGTCGATATCGGAATTGTGAGCGCACGGCTGGAATAGCTTACAGGCCGTTTTCTTCCCGGAATCGCTGTATATTGCGGCGGTCTTTCTTGCTGGGTCGACGCGCCGGCGGCAATTGGGCTGTTTGCATGGTTTTACGTTGCCAGGCCAGCTCCTCCCGCTTTTTCGTGCTGTCTTCCGTTTCGTGGTACAGCTTCTCAGCTTCCGGGGCCCCCCGGCGGCGGTCGCTGATATCATCGACCACGACGATTTTTTCCTGCCAGCCCTGGCGTAGTGTGACTTTTGCGCCAGACTCCACGATTTTGCCGGGCTTGGTTCGCTGGCTGTTGTAGTGGACTTTGCCGCCTTCAATGGCTGCCTTGGCCAGAGAACGGGTTTTGTAAAAACGGGCAGCCCACAGCCATTTATCGAGCCGGACTTTCTGATCGTCAGTGTTTGTTGCCTTCATATCTCCTCACCTGCCGGGGTCTCCTCAGGGTGGCTCTTGCTGTCACTCGGTGAATTATAGCTGTCTGGTCATTCTGATGGCAGTATCAGGTGTGACCGTAGGCTGGGCAGAACTTCATCAAAATGAAGAATGCCCGGAATCTCTGGGTGATGAGGGGTGGCGTCCTGGGTGCTGTCGGGTGCCAGAATGGCAAGGCATTGGCCAATTCCCGCCTGCCGGGCGCTCTCAAGTACGGGGAAACTGTCGTCTATCATCAGCGTTCTGTCAGGCCGGTAGCTCACCCTGTCCACCAGTTTCTGCCAGAACTTCTGGTCTTCTTTGGGGTGGCCCAGGTCGTGGCTGGAGATGATCATATCTACCTGTTGATCCAGGCCGGTTCGGTTCAGCTTCAGAGCCAGTGGGTCCGGGTGGCAGTTGGTTACAATTACAGAATGAAGCCCGGCATGGCGTATCGAGGTCAGAAAATCCTGAACATGGGGGCGGTAGCCAATCCGCTCGCTTACTTCCTGTTTCAATCGGGTAATATCGATGGAGAGCCGGTCGCTCCAGTAATCGGTGCAATACCAGTTCAGGGTTCCCCGCTCTGCCATAATCATGCTGATCAGTTGATCCTTCGCCTGTTGGGGGTGAAGGTTGAACTGCTCCGCATAGCGTTTCGGCAAGTGCTCAAGCCAGAAATGAGAATCGAAATGCAGATCCAGCAGTGTTCCATCCATATCCAGGAACACAGTGTCGAGCGTTGACCAATCCACCATAAAAAAAACAGCCTGAAGAATTTGCTTCAGGCTGCCTTAGATTCTGGGCTCTGGCAAGACGGAATTATACCGATAACGCCGGGCTGTCAGTTGTTGGATTGTTCAACGGTTTCTTGCTTGCGCCCACTGATGGTGCAGCCCAGGCAGCGCACAAACGTGGCTTTGGCCGGGCCGACAACTAAAGTTTTGCCTGCTTCCCCGGCATTGCCGCCCAAGGCCGAAAACGGCAGAGAAACCAGATAAACTGCAGCGCCCACAATGGTGGTTGCCAGCAGTGCTGGGCGCAGGATTACAGCATCCGTTGTCATGGCGAGTGCTGATGGGCTTTCGTCAATCGCCCGGGCATGGCCCAAGGAAGAAAAGGCCAGTAAACAAGCGGCGATTGTTGCCACCATTGTACGGGAAATCTTGCGAATCATGGTTATTCTCTCCTGAACGAATCGGCCCGGCATAACCGGAATATCTACTCCGAAATATCTGCAGGCAAAAAATGACGGGCTTGATTGTAGCGCATAGTCATTAATACTCCGTTAACTATGAATCATATTGCTGCATTTTCAAACGGATTTTCGGCGAAAAGTGTTGTGGCGCACGAATTGTTTAGACGGTTAACGCTGGCAGCGAGGGCAATAAACAGTAGATCGGTTATTCATGCGTATTTCTTTCAGGCCGACGTGACATTCGGCACACGCCATTCCGCCCCGGCCATAAACCAGCAGCGATTGTGCAAAGTACCCGGGTTTGCCATCGCTGTTCACAAAATCCCGAAGTGTGGTGCCTCCCATCAGGATGGCCGCCCTCAGGGTTTCTTTTATTGCCTCGGCCAGTTTGTGATAGCGGTCCAGGCTGATGCGCCCCGCCTTGCGTTTTGGATGAATTCCCGCTTTGAACAGGGCCTCATTGGCATATATGTTGCCGACGCCGACCACCACATGGTTATCCATAATGAACGATTTGATAGGTGTTTGCTTGTTTCGCGACAGCCGGTACAGGGTAGCTCCGCCGAATTCGTCTGATAAGGGCTCGGGGCCGAGGTTTTTAATCAGGGGGTGAGTATTGCAATCATCGGCCCAGAGCCAGCAGCCAAAGCGCCGGGGATCGTTGAAGCGAAGAATTCGGCCATTCTCCAGGGTCAGTTCTACGTGATCGTGTTTGTCGGCAGGGGCGTTGTTCGTAATTACACGCAGGCTTCCGGACATGCCCAGGTGGACGATAACAGTCCCCCCATCAAGGTGAAGAAATAAATATTTTGCCCGGCGATCAACGGATCGGATGGTTTGTCCCTGAAGTCGGTCAGGAAGGTCTTCAGGTACTGGCCAGCGTAGCTTCCCGTTCCGTATGAGTGTTTTCGTTATTGCTTGTCCCTCGCAGTGTGGCGCGATGCCTTGGCGGGTGGTTTCTACTTCAGGTAATTCGGGCACAGGGCCTCCACGAACGGCTGCTTCTCAGGGCGATTAGTGTAGACAGTATCTAAAAGTCAGCCAAACATAGTTGTTCAAGCGTACACCTGTAAGCTAAAGTGTTAGTTGTACATCCCACCTTCGAGTGCCCGCGAAATTTCAACCGTGCCGCTTTTCGAAGATGATTGATTTTTGAGGAAATTTTATGTGGTTTAACGGTCTGCTAGACCTTTCTGTATGGCAGTTGATTGCAGCTGCTCTGGTGATGACGCACATCACCATCGTCAGCGTAACGCTGTATCTGCATCGCCATTCGGCCCACAATGCATTGGATCTGCACCCGGTACTGAAACACTTTTTCCGTTTCTGGTTGTGGCTGACTACGGCCCAGAACACCAAGGAGTGGACAGCTATCCACCGTAAGCACCATGCCAAATGTGAAACCGAAGAAGATCCCCACAGCCCTGTTGTGCTGGGTATTCGCAAAGTGCTTTTTGAAGGCGCGGAGTTGTATGCCGCATCCGCCACACCGGAAATTCTTCAGCGTTATGGCCAGCGTACGCCGGAAGACTGGATCGAACGTAAGGTATATACCCCGCACAAGTACCTGGGCATTACGCTCATGGCGATTATCAATTTGTTGTTATTCGGTGTGAATGGCATCTGGATCTGGGCACTTCAGATGATGTGGATTCCGGTCTGGGCGGCTGGCGTTGTCAACGGCATTGGCCATTATCTGGGCTACCGGAACTACGAGTGTGCAGATAATGCACGCAATATTTCACCGTGGGGTATCTGGATTGGTGGTGAAGAGCTGCACAATAATCATCATACCTACCCAAATTCTGCCAAGCTTTCCCGGCGCTGGTTTGAAGTGGATGTTGGTTGGGGTTATATCCGTTTGTTCCAGTTGTTTGGTTTAGCCAAGCCAAAAGGTTACCGCCCGATCGCTCACTATGTACCGGGCAAGTCAGAAGTAGATGTGGAAACTGTGCAGGCCATTGCCAATAATCGTTTCGACATTATGCGCCAGTATCGTAAGCGAGTGATGGAACCGGTGTTGCGCCAGCAGCGGACATTGATGGACGATGAAATCCGACCGCTGTACCGTAAGCTGAAACGGCTTTTGTACCGTGAAGAGGCGCTTATTAAGCCGCGGGAGAAAGTACATCTGGATACATTGTTAGAGCGTAATGAGATCTTGCGGCAAATTTATGAAAAGAATCAGGAATTGCAGGCTCTGTGGCGTCAGCGTGGATTGAAACCGCAGGAAAAACTGCAGGCATTGCTGGAATGGTGTAAAGATGCCGAAGCCAGTGGCATTCGGTACCTGGAAGAGTTTTCTGCCCATTTGAGAGCATACTCTTTGCGCCCCGCCTGATATGGAGCGGTATTGAATAAAGCCCGGATGACAATGTCATCCGGGCTTTATTCGTTTAAGGCGAACGTACGTGGGTGGAGTAGGTTTGTTCCTCCTCCGGTTCGGCCTTCACTCGATACAGGTTGTAAGTAACCTGGCCGGCCGTTTTTTGTCGGTGTAGCTCCCAGCTGGCGGGGGCTGGCAGGGTGCGCAGCTCGCTTTCATGCTCTACATATATCCAGCCGCGGGGCTTCACCCAATGTTCTGATTCCAGCAATGGGAACAATTTATCAAGCCACCCTTGGCGGAACGGTGGGTCCATAAAAATAATATCGAAGGGTGCTTGCTGGCGGTGGCTCAGGAAGCGTTCGATATCCTGGCAAATCACGGTGCCCTTTTCGGATTTCAGGAGCCTTAAGTTTTCCCGAAGGGCCTGCGCCAGAGCTGGCGTGTGGTCAACCAGTGTTACTTGTGCTGCGCCACGAGACAATGCTTCCAGTCCCAGCGCTCCGGAACCGGAAAACAGATCCAGGCAGTCACTTCCTGCCAGATGATAACTCAGCCAGTTAAACAGGGTTTCACGGATTCGGGCTGGGCTGGGGCGAACGCCGCCGGCATTCGGAAAACGCAGCTTACGGCTACGCCAATCGCCACCAATAATGCGTAACTCACCACTGCCATGTTGCCCGGCGTTTCCTGAAGCGCCAGCGCCGGATTTTCTGGGGCCTGGTTTGCGTCTCGCCATAGTCTGCTCCGGAGTTTTGGATGAGTTGATATAAGTGCGCCATAGTACCGGAAAGGCGACGGCTGGCGATAACCGTCCGACACATCACTTAGGGCGGGCAGTCTGTTAGAATGTCCGCTTTATTTCGCCCGCCCATTTTCAGACAGATGGTAAGACTATGACGGCAGAGTGGATTTCAATTGGCCTGTTGGCCCTTCTTGTTCTGTTCTTTTTGCTGGATGTAGCCGGCAATCGCAAACGGATTCCTCGTCCCAGGCCTGTGCCACAGCGCAAACCTGACATTACAACGGGCCCGGCGCCGGTTGCACCAGCACCGGAAGCCGGGGACAAAACGGGTGAACCGGCCGCCGAACTTCAGCCTGAAACACCAGTGGTTGTTGAGCCTGAGGTTGTTTCCGAACCGGCGGTAAAATCAGAGCCAGAGCCAGAGCCGCAGATTAGCGTCTTTGAACGTATCAGGAAGGGCTTGGGTAAAACCCGGGCAAGCCTGGCTGGCGGTCTGGCAGACCTGTTTTCCGTCGGTAAAAAAATTGATGAAGACCTGTTGGAAGAGATCGAAACCACACTGCTGATGGCGGATGTAGGTGTAACAGCAACGTCTGAAATCATTGATGCCTTGACCGCGAAGCTGGAGCGTAACCAGTTGAAAGATGGCGATGCTTTACGCCAAGCCCTGCGGGACGAACTGCACAGTCTGCTCAAAGATGTTGCCAGGCCGTTGGAGATTGATGCAGGCAAACAGCCCTATGTCATTCTGATGGTTGGCGTAAACGGCGTTGGTAAAACCACCACTATTGGAAAGCTGACCCGTAAATTTCAGGATGAAGGTAAGTCTGTCATGCTGGCCGCCGGTGATACTTTCCGTGCCGCTGCGGTTGAACAGCTTCAGGTTTGGGGTGAGCGCAATGACGTTCCTGTTATTGCCCAGCATACTGGTGCCGATAGCGCTTCAGTGATCTTCGACGCCATTCAGGCGGCTAAAGCCCGGGGTACCGATATTCTGATTGCTGATACGGCCGGGCGCTTGCAGAACAAAGATAACCTGATGAACGAACTGACCAAGGTCGTTCGGGTAATGAAAAAGCTGGATGAGTCTGCACCCCATGAGGTTATGCTCGTGCTGGATGCGGGTACAGGCCAGAATGCTTTGAGCCAGGCGCAGGTGTTCCAGCAGGCGGTGGGTGTTTCAGGTATTACTTTAACGAAACTGGACGGCACCGCGAAAGGCGGTATCGTGTTTGCTATTGCGCGTCAGTTGCAATTGCCCATCCGTTATATTGGCGTTGGCGAGCAGGCTGAAGACCTGCGCAGCTTTGATGCCGAAACCTTTGTAAGCGCCTTGTTCGACGACTGATATATTGGCCCGGGAGCCACAACCCCAGATGATAGAGTTCCGCAAGGTTACCAAGCGCTACGATACCGACCATACCGCCCTGCGTCAGGTGAGTTTTCATCTGGGGCGGGGCGAACTGGCGTTTCTGACCGGTCACTCTGGGGCGGGTAAAAGCACCCTGTTAAAGCTGATTATGCTTATGGAGCGGCCAACTGCTGGTGAAGTAGTGGTTGGCGGGCAGCAGCTCAACAGTCTGCCCAAGCGCCAGATTCCCTACATTCGCAGGCATATTGGTGTGGTCTTTCAGAATCACCAGTTGTTGTTTGATCGCACGGTATTCGACAATGTGGCAATGCCGCTTGAGGTTATGGGGGTGTCGCCAAATGATATTGGCCGTCGGGTGCGGGCAGCTCTGGATAAAGTGGGGTTGTTGAGTAAAGAAAAAATGAACCCCATGCAATTATCGGGCGGTGAGCAGCAGCGAGTGGGCATTGCCCGGGCTGTGGTGAATAAACCGCCGGTATTGCTGGCGGATGAGCCGACCGGTAATCTGGACCCGGAGTTGTCAGCGGACATCATGCAACTATTTACCGAGTTCAGCCAGGTTGGGGTGACTGTACTGATAGCTACCCACGACATTGCACTGATAAATAAAATGGGTCGGCGACGCCTGACACTGGATCAGGGTGAGTTGATTGCTGGTGGCGGTTCGTCTGTGGCAGGAGGTCTGAATGGCCGCTGATCCACGACAAAGGACTGACAACCCGCGAGGGGCAGCGAAACAAACGAAGTCTCCAATTAATGCGCAGGCCAGAAGCTACCTGGATCATCACCGGAAGGTGGCCCGGGATTCGGCCCGGCGCCTCCTGAAAACGCCCGTGTCCAGCCTGATGACCTGGGCGGTAATGGGGGTTGCGCTGGCCTTGCCCGTTGCACTGCTGCTATTGCTGGCCAGCTTGCAGGGTGTGAGTGTTGGGTGGGAGAGCGGTGCCCGGATAACCTCTTATCTGGCAATGGATGTCACTGCGGAACAGGCTCGTGAACTAGCGGCTGAAGTTGGTAACGATGGCCGTATTACAGCGGTTGCGCTGGTAGAACGTGATCAGGCTTTGGCGGAATTCCGGGCGTCGTCGGGGCTCGGTGATGCGCTGGACTTTCTGGGTGAAAATCCGTTACCGCATACCTTGCTTATCACGCCGGAAGACAGCGCTCGCACTGCAGAAGGCGTGCGGGCTCTGGCTACTTATATTGAAGGTATTGAAGGTGTGGATCAGGTTCAGGTTGATCTTGGTTGGTTGCAGCGCCTGAACGCGATGACCGACATTTTGGCCAGAGCTGTGTGGGCCTTGTCGATACTTCTGGGTGCTGCGGTTATTCTGGTGATCGGAAATACGGTTCGCCTGGCTATTGAAAATCGCCGGGATGAAATCCTGGTGGCAAAGCTGGTAGGTGGCACCGATGCCTTTGTGCGTCGGCCTTTCTTGTATGCTGGCGCATGGTTTGGCTTGGGCGGCGGTCTCGTTGCCTGGTTGCTGATTCAGATATCTTTGTGGTGGTTGAGTGGTCCGATTGAACGGCTCGCGGGTTTATACCAGAGTGAGTTTTCGTTGCAGGGTTTGGGCTTTGAGGGTGCAGTTGCATTGATAATCATCGCAATGCTGTTAGGCTGGTCAGGTGCCTGGGTGGCAGTGAAGCGCCACTTGGACGACATAGAGCCAGGCGAAATTGCGGGCGGGTGATCTGTCAGGGCAATACCGTATTGAATAGAGGGCCGATTCTGGCGTAGCTTGATGCTGCAGCGCAAAAGTCAGAAAAGCACGGTGGGTTTTCCAGATTGTTGATAATTAACGTTTTACTGGAATTCTCGGGAACTTATCAAGATCTTGGCGGTCTTACGCTTAATTGATATATTTTACGGCCGTCAGGTTCGGAGGTTAATGCATGGGTACGAGTTTACAGCTGGCTGACAGACTGGTTCCGGGTGCGAATCTTGAATCGTACATTCAGGCGGCAAGTCGCATTCCGATTCTTACCGTGGATGAAGAGCAAAATCTGGCAGAAAGGCTTTACTATGATGGTGATGTGGAGGCTGCACGCCAACTGGTACTTTCTCATCTGCGTTTTGTGATTCATATTGCCCGGAGTTATTCCGGCTACGGTCTGGCTCAGGCTGACTTGATTCAGGAAGGTAACGTCGGGTTGATGAAGGCGGTTAAACGCTTCAACCCGGAATATGGTGTGCGTCTGGTTTCTTTTGCCGTGCACTGGATCAAAGCAGAAATCCACGAGTTCATTTTACGCAATTGGCGCATTGTGAAAGTGGCAACGACTAAGGCTCAGCGTAAGCTGTTCTTCAATCTGCGTAGTCAGAAGAAGAAACTGTTGTGGCTGAATCACAATGAGCTCAAAGCAGTAGCCGAAGATTTAGGCGTTGAGCCCCGGGTGGTTCGTGAGATGGAAGGTCGCCTGGCGTCTCGCGATACCTCGTTTGATGGGCCGATGGACGATGATGACGACACGGCGTATCAGGCTCCTGCGCATTACCTTGAAGATCGTCGTGCTGATCCGGCGGTGCAGTTGGAGAATTCCGATTGGTCCGAAGATTCAAACGGCCGCCTTATGCAGGCTCTGAGCATGCTGGATGAGCGTAGTCAGGATATTCTGAGAGAGCGCTGGCTGACAGACAGTAAGTCGACGTTGCATGAGCTGGCGGATAAGTATGGTGTTTCTGCTGAGCGGATCCGGCAGCTGGAAAAGAATGCCATGAAGAAGATTAAGGCTCAGATGACGGAAGCAGCCTAGCAGTTCTTTTAGTTTGAGTGTTTGAAAACGCCACCACCGTTTCGCGGCTGGTGGCGTTTTTGTTTGTATAATCGACGCACCTGTTACAAAACATGCCTTGGGGCAGAAGGGGTTGGAACGCGCTTTCCAACCCCTTCATTCGAATACTTGAGTGGGATTCCAGAAGATGAACATAGAGCTTCCTCGTATCGCTTTTCTCGGTATTGGTCTGATGGGCTCACCCATGACCAGAAACCTGCTGAATGCAGGTTATCCAATGACGTTGTGGAACCGCACCGGGAGTAAATGCGAGCCATTTGCTGAAGAGGCAACGATTGCCCGGTCACCTGCCGAAGCCGTCGTTGATGCCGATGTCGTTATCACCATGCTGGAGAACGGACAGGTAGTGGATGATGTGTTGGTGGGGCAAGGCGGGATTGCAGCGTTGAAGGCCGGAGCACTGCTGATTGATATGAGCTCAGTGCAACCTTCGGTGGCTCGTAGCCATGCTGCGTTGGCGGCGGAGAAGGGGGCTGGGTATCTGGATGCTCCGGTGTCCGGAGGAACTGTCGGTGCGGCCGAAGCGCGGTTGAGTATTATGGTGGGTGGTTCCGAGGACGATGTGGCCCGGGCGTTGCCTGTGTTCAATGTGCTGGGCAAATGCACTCGTATAGGCCCGGTTGGGGCGGGGCAACTGGCTAAGTTGGCGAATCAGGCGATTGTCGGGATTACTATTGGTGCAGTGTCTGAGGCATTGTTGCTGGCAGCTAAGGGTGGTGCAGATCCTGCGGCAGTTCGTGAAGCGTTGATGGGAGGGTTTGCCGGGAGTCGGATTCTGGAACTGCATGGTCAGCGGATGATTGACAGGGACTTTGCCCCGGGTGCGCCGTCGCGGATTCAGCTGAAGGATATGCGGATGATTCTGGATGAGGCTCGCGCAGAAGGTCTGACCTTGCCTTTGGCGCAGCAGGTTCATAATGAGTATTTGTCTCTAGTGGCGAATGGTCATAGTGATGTAGATCACAGCGGATTGCTGCTGGAGCTCGAGCATATGAACAGTACCTTGATGGGTTCTCTGGGCCGTGGGCCTAAAGAATAATAGTCTGCTGAATCAGGAGGTTGCCATGCCCCGCTTTGCGGCTAATGTATCCATGTTGTTCACGGAAGTACCGTTTCTTGAGCGTTTTGCCAGGGCTCGGGCTGCCGGGTTTACCGGGATTGAGTATCTGTTTCCTTATGAATGGCCCGCAGAATCGATTGCGGCTGAGTTGGAGGCACATGGGCTGGAACAGGTACTGTTCAACTTGCCACCAGGAGATTGGGGGGCCGGGGAGCGTGGGATTGCCTGTTTGCCGGACCGGGTTGAAGAATTTCGCTCTGGCGTCGATCAGGGCATTGCTTATGCAAAGGCATTGGGCTGCAAGCAGCTGAATTGTCTGGCCGGAGTGAAGCCGGAAGAGCTGAGCGAGGAAGACGCCTGGAATACCCTGACCGAAAATGTTCAGTATGCCGCTGAGGTTTTTTCGGAAGCTGGGCTGACCTTATGTCTCGAAGCCATCAATTCCCGCGTAGATATGCCCGGTTTCATGCTGGATACTACCGGTAAAGTGATGGCGCTGATTGACGCAGTGGATGCTGATAATGTGCGCCTGCAGTACGATATCTACCATATGCAGATCATGGAAGGGGATGTTATCCGGTCCATGGAGTGTTTGTTGCCGTGGATTGCGCATATACAGTTTGCAGATAATCCGGGCCGACACGAGCCCGGAACCGGAGAAATTAACTTTTCGAATGTTTTCGCTGCGCTGGATAAAATGGGTTACAAAGGCTGGGCCAGCGCAGAGTACAGGCCTTCAGCAGTGACCGAGCACACCTTGGGTTGGTTCAAGGTCTAGTTTGACCGTCGCCAGAGGCGACACCCTCTTACAAGATCGTAACTGGCTCGCTCTACCTGTTATTCGTAACCTTACAGGTAATGTATTCCGCTATCAGGAGGACACACCGGTGAAAGCACTGGTAATCGAAGACGATCAGGATGTAGCAAGTTACCTGTTAAAGGGGCTGAAGGAATCTGACTTCGTGGTGGATCACGCTGCCGACGGTAAAGACGGCATGATGATGGCGGCAAGTGAAGAATACGACATCATGATTGTCGATCGCATGCTGCCGGGCATGGACGGCCTTTCCATCATTAAAACTGTACGGGCGACGGGTAACCAGACGCCGGTTCTTATCCTTAGTGCTCTGGGTGATGTAGACGACCGGGTCGAAGGTTTGCGTGGTGGCGGTGACGACTATCTCACCAAGCCGTTTTCGTTCACGGAATTGCTGGCCCGAATCGAATCTTTGATTCGTCGTAACCGGCAGGCTGCAGAAACGGAAACTGTGCTGAAAGTGGCAGATCTGGAAATGGATCTGCTGGCTCGCACAGTCAAGCGTTCCGGCCAGAACATTGATGTTCAGCCGCGGGAATTTCGTTTGTTGGAATACCTGATGCGTAATGCCGGCCAAGTGGTTACCCGTACTATGCTGCTGGAAAAGGTCTGGGATTATCACTTTGATCCGCAAACCAACGTGATCGACGTGCACATCAGTCGCCTGCGCGCCAAAATCGATAAGGAATTCGATACTCCCCTGTTGCAGACGGTTCGGGGTGCAGGATACATGTTGCGTGAAACTGCTTAGTCAGCTTAGAACGTCCTCTTTCCAGCTGGCGCTGCTGTATATGGTGGTGTTTGCCACCTCGGTATTTTTGCTTCTGGCATTTATATACTGGCGCACAGCTGGGTTCATGACCGCCCAAACCGATGAAACCATTGAGGCTGAAATTGCAGGCTTGGCGGAGCAGTATCGGGGGCGCGGCGTAAACGGGCTGATCACCATCATTCGGGAACGTGTAGCCCGTGATCCGAACGCCAAATCTGTTTATCTTCTTACCACGGATGATCTTCTGAAACTTGCGGGCAACATTGAGGCCTGGCCGGAAGGTAGCCGTTCAGCAGAAAGCGGCTGGATTAACTTTACTCTGGACTCAGCTGTTGGCTGGCATGGGCCAGAGCGACTGGCGCGCGCCCGTATCTTTGATGTGCAGGGCGGTCTTCGTTTATTGGTGGGCCGTGATGTTGATGACCTGACCAATCTCAAACGGGTGATCGAAGGTGCTATCAACTGGGGTATGGGAATTACTCTGGCGCTGGCCTTGCTCGGTGGCTTTCTGATGAGCCGAAGCACTACGCGGCGAATCGAAATAATTAATAATACCTCTCGTCGAATAATGAATGGCCATCTGTCGCTAAGAATTCCCACCCGCGGTACAGACGACGATTTTGATCAGCTTGCCGAAAACCTGAACCAGATGCTTGACCGTATCGTGTCTCTGATGGAAGGCATTCGACACGTATCCGACAGCATTGCCCATGACCTCCGCACTCCACTTACGCGCCTTCGGAACCAGTTGGAAAGAACTCTGATATCCGTTGATAACGACGAAGCCCGCGAACAAGTGGGTCGCGCAGTTTCAGAAGCGGACCAGCTGCTGGCGACTTTCAACGCTTTGCTGCGCATAGCCCGCCTGGAAACCCGGGGTAATTCGGCTGATATGAAAGTCGTGTCGCTGGATGAGTTGGTCAGCGATGCCTGTGAACTCTATGAAGCGCTGGCGGAAGATAAAGAGCAGGACTTCAGCCAGTCTTTGGAAACCGGCGTGATGATTGAAGGCGACCGGGATTTGTTGTTCCAGATGGTAAGCAATCTGATCGACAATGCCATTAAATACACCCCGGAACACGGTGCCATTATTGTGGTGGTGCGTAAGGAGGGGGCCAGTGCGGTATTTGAGGTCAAGGATTCTGGCATCGGGATTCCCGATAGTGAAAAAGATCAGGTGTTTCAGCGCTTTTACCGGGTCGGCAAGAGTCGTTCGTTACCGGGCAACGGGCTGGGCCTTAGTCTGGTGAGTGCCGTGGCGGAAATCCATCAGGGCGAGATTTTTCTGGAAGACACTGCCCCGGAAGACGATCCGCCGGGGCTCACCGTTGCGGTCAGGATGCCGGCGTTTACCGGTGTAAGGAAGCGTATAAAGGCTACTCAGATTGAGCAGAATGAGACCGCAGATGAGCTTGGTTCATCCGCGGGCTCTCAGGCATGATTTCAGTGGCTGGCACGAAAGCGATTAACGTGTGTCAGCACAGGGCTTAAAATCGCGTCGGCACGGTTTTCTACGTGTTGGGTCAGATGCTCGATTTGTGAACGGCGTCGGTCAACTTTTGCCTGCAGACTGTCCCATTCACCTTCCAGGTGCTTCTGTTCTGCCATCAAAAAAGCTGCGATGTTATGGCGGTTCAGCTTGTTGGTGATGCCCATCTCGTCCAGCTTGAAGCCCAGGCTATCAACGCCTTCCAGTACCAGGCCTACAATCTTTTGAGTGTTCATTTTGGTGTCTCCAATAGACGATGGTTAATGTTTATTGGGTATGAACGCTATCGATCGAGGCTAGAGTGTGCAACCTAATTTCAGGTGTCCGCCGAAAGGCTTGTCTTGCTAAAAGGTAACCTGGTGGCCACGGCAGGGTAATGCGCATCATGCAGAATAGAGGTGTAGGTGAGGGAGCTGGTCCGCAACAAGCTTGCTTCTTCCTCCAGCACAGCGCTAGCCTTATACCCCGTGATTCACGGGGTTTTTTTTGCCTCAAAACTTCTGAGCCAGGCTGGACATAACGCGACATGGTGAAAACGACAGCGACTCCCGGGCATGCTCCTCGCTACATTACCCCTGAAGGGGAGCGCGCCTTACGCGAAGAGCTACAGTACTTGTGGAAGGTTAAGCGACCGGAGGTGACTCAAGCTGTGCGAGAAGCTGCTGCGCAAGGTGATCGCTCTGAAAATGCAGAGTATATATACGGCAAGAAGCAGTTGCGGGAAATCGACAGAAGAGTGCGCTTTCTCAGCAAACGACTGGATGAGCTGACGGTGGTGGATCGCCTGCCGGAGGATCAGAGCCGTGTGTACTTCGGTGCTTGGGTAACCGTTGAAGACGACGAGGGTAATGAACAATCTTATCGGCTGGTGGGGGCAGATGAATTTGATCTCAGCAAAGGCTATCTGAGCATTAATGCACCTCTGGCCAGAGCGTTGATAGGTAAACATCTGGATGATGAAGTGTCTGTGAGGACGCCAGAGGGCTGGAAAACGGTTTTGATTACAGATATTCGTTATAGCGCATGATTGTCCGACAAGTGAGAGTTGTCACAAAACAGTCTTTTTATTGAGCGAAGTGTAAAGTTTGGCTATACACTGATTGAATATTGTCACTCTTGATGGGTGGGGTGCGAATAATAAATCAGGAAAGCTGTCATGGATGCCTTGAATCAACTCGCTGGAAAAGTCACAAAGCCGGGTCTTATAGTAGGTTGTGCAGGTCTGTCGATGGGATTGATTGTTTCAGGGATGGCCTTTGCTCAGCCGGAACCCTCTGAAGTGCCCGCTTTTGAGTACGAAGAGCGCTCAACCATTCATACCATTCCATTCAATTCCATTGAGGAAGAGGCTCTCGCTAATACGATTATAGAGGGTGGTCTGGCCGCTCCGGCAGCGGGTGTTCCTGTGCAGTCAGGCAAAGATGCTGATTTCTATCTCGATCCACTGGCGCTTCAGCCGAGAGATGAGCGAACCGATTTGGGCCGGTCTGAAATTCCGGTGGATATTCGCTTCGAGAATCCTAAGGTGGTGCCTGGTCAGACACACAGTAACAACTACCTGATTCGCCAGCCTACAAATCGTACCTACGACGCGCTCAATGTGAATATGACAGAGCGCCCTTAACTGCCGTAGCTTCAGGCTGCAGCGGTATCGGGTTGGGCGGCTTTGTTCAGTACATCCTCATAGAAGAAGGCGAGCGCATGCTTTGCCTGATTAAGCCTTGCCCTTGATACTCGTACCTTTTCACTCAGGTAGCCAAGAAACAGAGTTTGGTCTTCTTGTGCCAGGCTATCTGGGTCCTTCAGGCCGTGAAACAGCATAAAACGGCTGATCCAGTGCAGGTAGGTCTGTTCTGCCCGCTGGTTGAGTTCACGTTTTCGGATGGCAACCTGAACAAGGTTTACCATGCCGGGGCGTGATTGCTCCAGCGCTTCAGTGATGTCCATTTTAGGTTCTTCCGTATGATTTGTTGTTCTTATGTTGCGCGCATCATATGACAAACGTGTGAAAGGCGCAAAAATACAGAGACAGGACAAGGTGATAAAAAAGCGGGGACCCGCCGGCAGGTGCCGGCAGGTTACTCGAACGGCTTACTTAAGGGATTCCAGTTTATCGATGTACTTCTGCATGGCTTCATCGCTGGAGGCACCTTTCAGTTTCTCCCACGCGTCGTATTTTGCGCGGCCAACGAAATCCATCATGCCCGGGCGCTTGCCGGAAACGTCACCTTCAGTGGCTTGCTTGTACAGGGCATAGAATTCGAGTTTCAGTTCATTTGATGGCTGGAAATCGCCATCGGCGGTCTTGATGTAGTTTACCGACTCTTCAAATTTTGTTTTCAGGTCACTCATTGTTGTGCTCCTTGGATTGAAAGGTTGTCTCCCTTAACGATTCCGGAGTATAGCTGCGGCAATCACTTCCGTCATTGACTGAAACAGCGTCAGACTTGGCATTATGGCGATCTGGCAAAAGTTTGCCCAAGTCCTCATTTTGAGCCATTTCTGGCCAGTTGTTGGTTGAGAAAGTCCGGGCTCCGGTGTAAAGTTCCTGCCGTTGTCTGCTAGGAAGGCAGGCATAAAGGACTGAAATACGCTGCAAATGAATTGCACAGGGAGCACGTCATGTCTGGCAAAGATGGTTCTGTCGCGCCAAAAGAGCGCATCAATATCAAGTATGTCCCCGCTACAGGAGATCAGCAGGCTGAAACTGAACTGCCGCTGAAGATGTTCGTGGTTGGTGATTTCAAGGGGCATGCTGAAGAAACCCCCATTGAAGACCGTAAAGCCATTTCTGTTGATAAGAACAACTTCCGTTCTGTTATGAAGGAAGCTGGGCTTACTATCTCTACCTCTGTACCCAACAAGCTTGAAGACAATGCTGATGACCTGCCGGTTAACCTGCAGATAGAAGGGCTGGAAGATTTCTCCCCTGACAGCATCGCGCGCCAGGTTCCTGAGCTGAAAAAGCTGATTGAACTGCGTGAAGCGCTTGTTGCCCTCAAGGGCCCTCTCGGTAACGTTCCGTCATTCCGCTCCAAGCTTCAGGAGTTGCTGGATAACGACAGCGCCCGGGAATCGCTGCTGGCTGAGCTGGAACTGGCGACTGAAAGCGGCGAGTAATCGCGTTTCCGGAACCGGGTACAACCAACACCAATTATCAATTACGTACTGAAGGGATGTGGTATGTCTGATACTGCTGTGCAGCAATCTGCTGCCTCCGAATCCGTGGCAGAGGGCTCTCTGCTTGACCAGGTTATGGCCAACAGCCGCATGGCGCCGGCCGATGAAGGTTACGATGTTGCCCGAAAGGGTGTCGCAACCTTTATTGCCAACCTATTGAAAAGCGATGAAAAAGGCCAGCCGGTCAATAAGGCCCTCGTGGACCAGATGGTGGTAGAACTGGACCGCAAGATCAGCGCTCAGATGGATGAAGTTTTGCACGCTCCGAAGCTGCAGGAACTGGAATCTTCCTGGCGTGGGCTGAAGCTGATGATCGATCGCACTGAATTCCGAGAAAACATCAAGGTAGACATTCTGCACGCAACCAAACAGGAACTGCTGGAAGACTTTGAATTTGCTCCGGACGTTACCCAGACCGGTTTTTATAAGCATGTTTACGCTGCAGAATATGGTCAGTTTGGTGGCGAGCCTGTTGGTGCCATTGTTGGCAACTATGCTTTTAGTCCGGCGACGCCAGACATGAAGTTGCTGCAGTATGTGTCTTCAGTGGGGGCTATGTCTCACGCACCCTTTCTGTCTTCGGTAGCGCCATCTTTCTTTGGTGTCGATAGCTATCAGGAGCTGCCGGCTATTAAAGAGCTAAGCGCAGTATTCGAGGGACCGAAATATGCTAAATGGCGCTCTCTGCGCGAATCTGAAGATGCTCGTTATCTGGGCCTGACGGCACCGCGCTTCCTGTTGCGTACGCCTTATGACCCGACAGAAAATCCCGTGCGCAGTTTTAACTACAAAGAAAACGTCTCAGGTGATCACGAGCACTACCTGTGGGGCAATACGGCTTACTTGCTGGGCACCCGTTTGACGGACAGTTTCGCCAAATATCGCTGGTGCCCGAACATCATCGGCCCACAAAGCGGCGGTGCGGTTGATGATCTGCCTGTACATACCTTCGAATCTTTTGGTCAGCTGGAAGCGAAGATCCCGACGGAAGTTCTGATCACTGATCGTCGTGAATACGAATTGGCTGAAGAAGGGTTCATCGCCCTGACCATGCGCAAAGGCAGTGACAACGCAGCCTTTTTCTCGGCCAACTCGGTGCAGAAGCCTAAGCAGTTCCCGAATACCAAAGAGGGTAAGGAGGCGGAAACCAATTACAAATTGGGTACTCAGTTGCCTTACATGATGATTGTGAACCGCCTGGCTCACTACATCAAAGTGCTACAGCGTGAACAGATCGGTTCCTGGAAAGAACGTCAGGATCTGGAGCGTGAGCTGAATACCTGGATCCGCCAGTACGTGGCAGACCAGGAAAACCCGCCGGCCGAAGTTCGCAGTCGTCGCCCACTGCGTGCCGCGCAGGTTGTAGTGTCTGATGTAGAGGGTGACCCGGGCTGGTACCAGATCTCGCTGGCAGTACGCCCGCACTTTAAGTACATGGGTGCGAACTTCGAACTCTCGTTGGTTGGCCGGCTGGACAAGGATTAATCCGTGTTTGGCGACACTGCGACTGACAGCGTTCGCAACACAGGCAGCCTGTTCGAAAGACTCGAGCAGGCTGCTGCCCCCGCGGGGCAAGGCATGGGAGAAGTGACTCATGTGGTGGAATCCATCAAACGCCATTTAGTGCGCTTGCTGAACGCTCATCCAGGCAACAGCGCAAGCGTGCCGGACCTGGGCTTGCTGGATTTCAACGACGCCACCCTGGGTACTCACGATCTGAGTATCCAGATTCGCGGGGCGATCCGTCAGTGTATCGAGAAGTTTGAGCCCAGAGTGAAACGGGTGGACGTGGTGGCGTTGCCGCCGGGCCCAAACCCATTGCAGTTGAAGTTTCAGGTTACGGTTTATCTGAGCGTCACAGGAAGTGATGACAGAACCACAATAGACCTGGTTTTAGATGAAAAGCGGTACTACCGGATAGCATGAATCCGCCCGGAGTCAGACTGGTGCAGTATTTATGAAGTTGAATCGGTTCTACAGGGATGAGTTGAACTTTTTGCGGCGGCAAGGCAGGGAATTTGCCGATGCACATCCGCAGCTCACCCGATTTTTATCTGAACAAAGCACCGACCCGGATGTAGAACGCCTTTTGGAAGGCTTTGCCTTCCTGACCGGCAAGCTGCGAGAAAAAGTTGAAGACGAATTTCCGGAGCTTACGCACTCGCTGCTAAACATGCTCTGGCCTAATTACCTGCGGCCAGTGCCAAGTTGCACCATTATGCGTTTTGACCCACAGCTTCACGCTATCAGTGAACGTCAGCGGGTTGAGCGTCATACCGAAATCAAAAGCCGACCTGTGGGCGAATCCAGCCGCCAGACCCAGTGCCGGTTCCGAACCTGCCGGGCCGTAGATATTTTCCCAATCAGCGTGGCAGAGGCTCACGCCGAACATTCACGGGAGGTATCTTCTGTCTCTGTAGACCTGGCCTTGCACACCGATCAGCCCCTGAACACGCTGAGTCTTGAATGTCTGCGTTTTTATCTGGGTGGTGATAACCATACGGCTGAAACCTTGTATCTGTGGCTAAATCACTACCTCAGCCGAATGGAGTTGGTGGTGGGGGAGAGTGTTTATAACTTGCCACCGTCTCTGCTGAAGCCTGTCGGGTTTGCGTCAGAAGAGGCCATTTTGCCCTATCCGAAAAATGCCTATGCAGGTTACCGGATTATTCAGGAATACCTGAGCTTTCCGGAGACATTCAGGTTTATCGATGTCACCGGCCTGAAATTACGGTTGCCATCGGTACAAGCGGATGAAGTCAGCCTTCGTTTCCATTTTAGCCGTATGTTGCCTCCGGACACTCGGGTAACCCGCGACTCCATGCAGCTTTACTGTACACCTGCGGTAAACCTGTTCCGCCATGAGGGTGAGCCGGTAGACCTGAACGGCCGGGAAACCGAGTATCGGATTTCACCGTCCAGTCGCTGCCCTGAGCACTATGAAGTGTTCAGCATTGAACAGGTTGAAGGTTGGCTGGAAGGCCGCTCTGGCCGCGGTGAGCCGCGTATCTATACCGGGTTTGAAAGCTTCCAGCATGAAGTGGAGCGGGATCGTGGCCGTGCCGCACTGTATTACCGGGTGCGCACCCGGGAAAGCGTCCGGGGTGACGGCTTTGATCACTACATCGCCTTTGTTCGGGGGGATGAGTCCGACTGTATGAACCGACAGGAAGCGGTTTCTCTGACGCTCACCTGTACTAATCGGCAATTGCCTCAGCAACTGGCGGTAGGCGAGATTTGTATGGCTACGGAAACTACGCCGGCCTTCGCCTCTTTCAGTAACATCACCCGGCCTACAGCCACCTTGCGGCCAACACTGGACGGTAGCTTGTTGTGGACGTTGATCTCCAATCTTTCACTGAACTACCTGTCCATGCTGGATGTGGATGCTCTGCGTACGGTGTTGCGTGTGTATGACTTTCGGGCTTTGGTTGATCGTCAGGCGGAGCGGGTCTCCCAGAAACGGCTGGCGGGTATCCGCGAAATAACGACTCAACCGGTGGACCGGATGATCCGGGGGTTACCTGTACGTGGCATACGCTCCGTGTTGACGCTGGATCAGCAGAACTTTGCCAGTGAAGGGGATTTATACCTGTTTGGCTCGGTGTTAAGCCAGTTTTTTGCGCTTTACGCCAGTATTAACGCCTTTCACCAGCTGGAAGTGGTGAATACAGAGAATAAGGAACGGTACACATGGACGTTACAGCAAGGTCAGCAGCCGCTGATGTAGCCGGGCTGGAACCCATTCTCGGAAACGCGAGGCGCTACAGCTTTTTTCAGCTGGTTGATCTTATTCACCGACACCATGGTGACGATCTGGAACGCTCAGGTTCGGGCGACCCCTTGCAGGAGCGTATCCGTTTTTCAGCGTCGGCAGGGCTGGGTTTTCCGGGTAGTGATGTCGTGTCGGCATTATCGCCAGAGCATGAGCACGCGCCCTATCAAATGGAAGTCAGCTTTCTTGGGTTACACGGCTCTCAGTCGCCATTGCCGGGGTATTACCTGGAAGATATGGCCTGGGAAGCTGGCCAGAATCTGGGGGTGCGCCGGCACTTTCTGGACTTCTTTAATCACCGGCTGGTGACTCTGTTTCATAGGGCGTGGCGCAAATACCGGTATTACGTCCGGTTCCAGCCAGGTGCCAGTGACGGGTTTTCTGAACTGGTGTTTTCCCTGACCGGATTGGGTGACCGCCGCTTACGGGAAGCGACGCCGGTAAACTGGTCGAAAATGCTGGCCTATGCCGGTTTGATGGCAGGGCGAAGTCGCTCCCCGGAAGTGGTCAGCGGGATGATTGCTCATTGCTTTGATCTCGATGATGTCAGCATTGAGCAATGGGTACTGCGCAAAGTGGTGATTGCGGAAGACCAGCAAACCCGACTGGGCCAAAACAGTGCCAGCCTTGGGTACGACACGCTGCTGGGCTCCAGCATTCGGGATCGTAGTGGCAAATTTATTCTTCGGCTACGTAACCTGACCCGACAACGTTTTGCTGATTTTCTGCCGAACGGGGCAGAGCATGAGCGGTTGCTCAAACTGGTGGAATTTGCGACCCGCGAACAGCTGGCCTATGACCTGGAGTTGGCGATGCGCCCCAAGGATATCCGGCCGATGCAGCTGGGCGAAGATGTGCGCCTGGGCTGGAACTCATTTGTGACACCGGAACGGGCCAGTGTGCGCCCTGCGGTGCGAATCCAGATTCGACGTTAAGGCAAGGAGCCGGAGACGTGGCAAAACAGAGAGCAGAACTGACGTTGGTGATCACCAACCCCACGGAAATCAGCGGGGGGGCCAGTATCGAGCATTGTTTCAGCTCGACAGGTGGCTCTATCGGAACGGCGGCTAATGATACCTGGCGCTTGTCTCCACATCGCACGGGCGCTGTGCCTGGCCATGCTGAGGTGCGTTATCTGGATGGTGAGTTTTGCCTGATTGACCGTAGTGGCAGAACATTCATCAACAGCAGTAGTCAACCCGTTGGGCGGGGGCGTCGCGCACGCCTTAGCCATGGTGACACGGTGACCATCGGGCGCTACCAGATGAGAGCAGAGCTCCATGATTGTTCTTCTGGAACGTCATGGTTTGAGGGAGAGGAGGGGCTGGATCATCAGCTTGTGGATGTTGGCGATGGTGAGTTACGTCGTTCCGGGCATGAACAGGATGTATCTGAAGGCCGTGAACCTCTGGAAGGTCTTAAGGCATCAGATGATAACGTGCAAAACACGGATCCGCTGGCGTCTTGGCAGCAGCCAGATAGCTGCAATAACAGATACGTAACAAAGGAGCGACACGGAATGTCAGAGAGCAAGGTACCGGGTCCGGATGCCAGCCGTCAGCACATCAGCGGGGCTCCTCTGATGCGTGGCCTGGGCACTGAAATTGATTTTGCCGACAGTGATGACATGCGGCTGTTTCTTGAAGAAGCCGGCCAGACTCTGAAGGCGGCTGTCAATGGTCTGCTGGCACTACATATGGGCGAAGACACCCGGCATCGAGCTCTGCGCACCCGGCTTCAACCTATCGAAGATAACCCGTTGCGGTTAGGCAATGACTACGCCGGTACCATCCGGGCACTGTTTGCCGCCGAGCGAAGCCCGGTTCATCTGTCTGCCCCGGCCGCCGTGAGGGAGAGCCTGGAGAGCCTGAATCATCACCAACAGGCAACGCAGGAGGCAATCCGTGAAGCGCTGGAAGCGATACTTCATGCCTTTTCGCCAGAAGCGTTGTTGCGCAGGTTCCACGGCTATCGCCGGGGCTTGCAGGATAACGAAGACGAGGGCCGCTGGGCCTGGAACATGTACCAACACTATTACCAAGAGCTGAGGTCCAGTCGTCAGCAGGGTTTTGAACGCCTGTTTCAGGAAGTGTTCGACCAGGCATACGACCAACACTTGCGCCAATTACAGAGGGAAAGTTGATTGTGAATTACTGCAAATGGAGCTTGCTGACTATTGTGATATTTCTGGTGGGGTGCAGTACCCCTTATAACGCAGTTACCAAAACGGCCAAAGTGCTGTGGGACCCTGATATCCCTGTGGGCTATCCGGAAGATCAGCCCACTCTTGTGGATCTCACCATGCTTGCGGAACCGAGTGTAAACCCGAATCAGTCTTTGGCACCGACGCCGATCGCGTTTCAGATCATCGAATTGCGGGACAGTTCGTTGTTGATGGCGGGTGACTTCGATCAGTTGCTGAACAACCTTGAGGGCTCGCTCGGGCGGAACTACGTGGATCATAGCGATTACACCTTGGTGCCTGGCCAGTTCAAGTTTGTCGAACCTTTTGAAATCAGCGAAGACACGCGGTTTATCGGGGTGATTGCCTTTTATGCCTACCCCAACTTGTCCCAGTGGAAAAAAGTGGTGAAGGTTAATCCGATCGGAGGTACTTATCACCTGCTGGTAAACCTGCGTGAGCGGGAAGTGAAACTGACACCTTCGGATGAAAGCTGATGACTGCAATCAATCGGGTAGTCTGGAGTGACGGACTCTTCATCAAGCCGCAACACTTCCAGCAACAGCAGCGATATCTTGAGCACCAGATCAATGAACGGGCTTTGGCGATCTCAGATTACTTATACGGTTTCAGTAATCTGGAGCTGAATGCCGAGTATCTGAGTTTTGGCCGGATCGGGTTGGTGCGGGCATCCGGGTTGTTCCCGGATGGCACCCGATTCAATCTGCCTCAAGATGATGTAATGCCTGATCCGCTGGAAATCACGGATGCCTCGGTAGCCAACCAGGTGGTGTACCTGGCTCTGCCATTGGGTAGTGACTCTCTGGCCGAAGTGGAGTGGCCAGATGGCCCTGTCGCTGGCCGGTTTCGTGCGCTCTCGGTTGAAATCCGAGACCTGCATTCGGTCGACGGTGATACCTATAGCATTGATGTCGGGCGAGTGGCGCCACGGCTGATGCTGGAACGGGAAGACCGAAGCGCCTACGCGGCACTGGCTATTGGTCGGATTCTGGAAAAACGCCCGGATGGCAGCCTGGTGATGGACCCCCATTTCCTGCCAACCATGCTCAGTGTGCGTTCAGCGCCACGCCTGCACCGGTTTGTGGGTGAAATGTCAGGCTTGATGCAGGAGCGCGCCCGCAATATTGCTGAGCGCGTGGGCGCGCCAGGCCAGGGTAGTGTTGCCGATGTCTCAGATTTCATGCTGCTGCAACTGTTGAATCGGGCGCACCCGAAGTTTATGCATCTGGCACGTTTGCGTCAGTTGCATCCGGAGAGGCTCTACGAAGCCTTGCTGGAGCTGTGTGGAGAGTTGGTGACCTTCACTGATGAAAGCCGTATGCCACGTGAGTTTATCTCCTACGACCATGACCTTCCGGAGGGCTGTTTCAGCCCACTTATGCAAGTCTTGCGTCAGGCTCTGAGCACAGTGTTGGAACCACGGGCCCTGTCTATTTCTCTGCAGCAGCGTCAGTACGGACTGACCGTTGCACCGGTGCAGGACAGTCAGCTAATCAACGATGCCGAGTTTATTCTGGCGGTCAAATCCGATATGCCGCTGGACGACCTGCGCAAACAGTTTACTCAGCAGTGCAAGGTGGCCTCGGTGGAGAAAATTCGCGACCTTATCAGCCTGCAGCTGCCGGGCATTCCGTTGTCCGCACTGCCGGTAGCCCCGCGCCAATTGCCTTATCATGCGGGCTTTGTGTACTTCCGGCTGGATGATCAGAGCCAGGCCTGGCAGATGCTCGACAACGCCAGCGGTTTCGCCTTCCATGTGGCGGGCAGCTATCCGGGGCTGGAGATGCAATTCTGGGCAATCAGGAGCTAAATCATGGCAGATGCACCGGTAATGGATGGACCAGGTAGCACCACGGATTCGGGTGATCGTGCATTCAGTGAACTTCTGTTTGCGGGCTCCGGGAATACCGGCGACCGGCCAGAGTTTAATAACACAGCTTTTCAGCTTAGAGGGCTGGAAGAAAACCGCTTGATCGATGCCGCCACATCGTTACTGGGTCTGGTTATCCGGGTTCGCCGGCTGGCGGACTTCCGGGATGTGGAAAGTCTGTACCAGCAGGTACTGGACGAGGTCGCCGCTATCGACCGAGAGTTGGTCGAGCAGGGGTATGAGCGTCCCACCGTTGTGGCCTACCGTTATGTATTGTGTGCTTTCATCGACGAAGCAGTGCTGGGGACTGATTGGGGGGCTCACAGTGTGTGGTCCCAGCATTCTCTGCTATCGCGATTCCACAACGAAACCTGGGGTGGGGAAAAAGTCTTCGCCATTCTGGCTCGCATGGAGAAAGAGCCGGAGCGTTACAGGGATATGCTCGGCTTTATCTATCTGTGCCTGTGCCTGGGTTTTGAAGGTCGTTACAAGGTGATGGAAAACGGTCGGGAAGAATACGATCAGATTGTACGTGGTCTGTATGAGCAGTTACGAGACCTAAGAGGCGACAGGGATCCACGGCCGCTGGCTGATGCCTCAGAAAACGTGGTTCCGGCTCGTAACCGTTTGCGCAGCGGCTTGCCAGTCTGGGGTATTGGAGGTCTGTTTATCGCAGCGATGGCGGGCATTTACCACTTGTATAACGTGGCGCTGAACGAACGCATCAGGGATGTGCTCAGCGTTCTGGACCAACTACCAAAATAAGGATATCACTGTGATTCGGGTAGAACTGCCGGCGCTGATCGGGCGCCTGAACGACATTTCACGCCAGGCACTGGAAGCCTCAGCGGCCCTGTGTATCAGTCGTCAGGGTGCGGAAATCACCCCGGCGCACCTTCTGTTTAAATTACTGGAAACCCCGTTCTCGGATGTGCGCCAGATTCTGGAACACACGGGCATCAACCACCAGCAACTGCAGCCCGTGGTGGGTGACAGCCTGAATGGCGAACCGCAAACCGCTGAGCCGTACCCGTCGTTCTCACCGCTGCTGGTAGAGCTGATGCAGGATGCCTGGCTGCTGGCCTCGGCTGAACTGGGCCACACGGAACTTCGCTCAGGGGGGGTGTTTCTGGCGCTGTTGATGAACGCTGACCGATACCTGATGCCCCGGGTCGCCCAGGCATTAGTGGACATCAACCGGGAACAGCTGCGCAAGCAGTTTGATCGGGTAACCGAGGGTTCTGTGGAACGTCCGCAGCTGATGGAAAGCGGTGGTGCCAATCCAGCGGTTGAGGCCGATATGGACCCGCTCAAACGTTACGCCACCGACTTCACCAGGCTGGCCCGGGAAGGCAAACTGGACCCCGTGGTGTGTCGGGATGCCGAGATCGATCAGATGATCGACATTCTGTGCCGTCGCCGCAAGAACAACCCCATCGTGGTGGGCGATGCCGGGGTGGGCAAAAGTGCTGTGGTTGAAGGGCTCGCCCTGCGTATCGTTAACGGCGATGTGCCGGACCGCCTGAAGAACGTCGAACTTTGGACCCTGGATATGGGTGCCCTGCAGGCTGGTGCCTCGGTGAAGGGCGAGTTTGAAAAACGCTTGAAGGGCGTGATTGAAGCCGTTAAAGGTTCGGCTATCCCAGTTATCCTGTTTATCGATGAAGCCCACACCCTGATCGGCGCAGGTAACAATGAAGGTGGCTCGGATGCGGCCAACTTGCTAAAGCCTGCTCTGGCCCGGGGCGAACTGCGCACCATCGCTGCTACTACCTGGCGCGAGTACAAGAAATACTTCGAAAAAGATCCGGCTCTTAGCCGTCGCTTCCAGCCGGTGGCTTTGGATGAGCCGACACCGGGTGAAGCCGTTTACATCCTCCGAGGCCTGCGCACGGTCTACGAAAAGGCCCACCACGTATTGATCGCTGACAGCGCCCTGAAAGCGGCTGCTGAAATGTCCGCCCGTTACCTGGCCGGTCGCCAGCTGCCGGACAAAGCCATCGACGTACTGGATACTGCCTGTGCCCGAGTCAGCCTGAACCTGAGCACACCGCCACGCCGTCTCAGCCATGTGCGAAGTGAACTGCATCAGCTGGTCCAGGAGCTGGAGCTTCTGAACCGGGAACACACGCTTGGCCAGAACGTGGATGCCGAGCGGGAGCAGACCCTGGAGCAACAGATTGCTGACTTAACCTCTGAATCCGAAGCGCTGGAACAAAGCTGGAATGATCAGCGCGAACTTGTTGCCCGATTGGTCGAGGTCCGCGAACAGCTGTTGGCGGAGGATATTGAGGGCCGAACCACCGATGACGCTGCAGTTGAGTTAGCCGAGAGCGATCATGAAGAGCGCCCGGACCTGAAAAGCGAAGCCGCCGCCATCGAACAGGAACTGGCTGAACTCCAGGCCGACGAACCGTTGGTACACGCCCGGGTGGACGCACGCCAGGTGGCCGAAGTCATCGCTGACTGGACCGGCATCCCGGTTAATCGCATGACCACCGACGAGCTGGAAAAAATCACCCATTTGCCGGAGTATCTGCAGGCCCATATCAAAGGCCAGGACACCGCCATTAGCTGCCTGCACCAGCACCTGCTCACCGCCCGCGCTGATCTCCGTCGTCCAGGCCGCCCGATGGGTGCCTTTTTGCTGGTGGGACCGAGCGGCGTAGGTAAAACCGAAACTGTGGTGCAACTGGCCGAACTGCTCTATGGTGGCCGCCAGTTCCTCACCACCATCAACATGTCTGAATACCAGGAGAAGCACACCGTCTCCCGCCTGATCGGTTCACCCCCAGGCTACGTCGGATTTGGCGAAGGCGGCATTCTTACCGAAGCCATCCGCCAGAAGCCTTATTCCGTGGTGCTGCTCGACGAAGTCGAAAAAGCCCACCCGGAAGTGCTCAACCTCTTCTACCAGGCTTTCGACAAAGGCGAACTGGCCGACGGTGAAGGCCGGTTGATCGACTGCAAAAACGTGGTCTTCTTCCTGACCTCCAACCTCGGCTTCCAGACCATCGTCAACCACGCCGACGAGCCGGAGAAGATCGAAGAAGCCCTGTATCCGGAATTGGCCAGCTTCTTCAAGCCGGCGTTGCTGGCGCGGATGGAAGTGGTGCCCTACCTGCCGCTGGGTGAAGACACCCTCAACCGCATCGTTGGCGACAAACTCCAGCGTCTGGCTGACCAGATTCAAGCCCGTTACCACACCGAGGTGGTACTGGAAGACGGCCTGGTCGAAGCTATCCGCAGCCGCGCCACCAGAAGTGAAAACGGCGCGCGGATGCTGGAGTCGATCATTGAAGGCGAACTGCTGCCACCGGTGTCGCTGGCGTTGCTGGAAAAACTGGCGGCCAGGGAGCCGGTGACGAAGGTCACACTGGGTGTGGAAGAAAACAAATTCACAGGAATCGTCGCTTAGCCTGGAGGCTTCCTGAATCGTAACGCACCGTGGGGGATAGCTTTCCAAAACCCTGCGGAGCCATGGGTGAAGGGTGAAAGCCCTTCACGGGTTGGCCAGGGATGGCTAAGACAGGACCCTCACTGCGACGCAGGAGCAGTAAGCAGTGAGGGCGGAGCGGAGCGTACAGGGATGTATTCACAGCGTGTTTTGGAAAGCCACCCCGCAGGATGCGCGGGCGACGAACTCCCAAGTAATCATTTTGGAAACAGAAACATGGGAAGGATGCAGAAGGAACTGCACACCGGCATCGATCTGGCCGTGGCACTGATCAAACAGGACACGCTGACAGCGCTGTTGGACACCGCCACCCGGCAACTCGAACATGCCTTCGGACTCAGCAAGTGCTGGGCGCTGGAACTCGACCTCAGCGGCCGGACCCTGCACTGCAGCAAACTGGACGAAGCGGGCGAGTTTGATTGTAACGACTTCAGCCACCCCTTCGCCCACGTGCTGCAGACAGGCCAGCCGAGGGAGCTCACCCGTGCTGCCAGCTATCGCCTGGACCATGCCGGCTTCCAGACGCTCCTGGAACTTAGTGGCCGCCCGAGAAGCTTCTGGCTGGAACCCCTCAAAGGCGAAGACGGCCGGACCCTTGGCATGCTTGTACTTTGCGGCGATCACCCTGACTGGCAAGGCATCGTTGCTCAGTCACTGTACAGCGGGCTCAAGCAGCTACTGGTGCATCAATGGATCAGCCAGTTGCAAACCCGTGATCAGGTGTGGCAACGGCGGCTGCTCAAGCGCTCCCTCGACCACCTGCACGATGCTGAAAGCCTGCGCCAGCGCTGCAGGCAGCTGGCCTGCACCCTGGTGGGTGATTCCGAAGCCATGGCCAACCTCCGGGCCCAGGTGGTGCGTGCGGCGGGTAGCCAGCTGTCAGTGTTGATCCAGGGTGAAACTGGTTGTGGCAAAGACGTCGTTGCCCGAGGTATTCACGATATGTCTGACCGCGCCAGTGGGCCTCTGGTGGTGGTGAATTGTGCGGCCATTCCAGACACCCTGTTGGAGAGCGAATTGTTCGGTCACACCAAGGGCGCATTCTCTGGCGCGGATCAAGCCAAAGATGGCCTGCTGGCCCAGGCCAATGGAGGAACCCTGTTTCTGGATGAAATCGGCGACATGCCTATGGCGTTGCAATCCAAACTGTTGCGAGTCCTCGAAAGCCGACAGTTCCGGCCTTTGGGAGCCCGGGAAGAGCAATATTCAGATTTTCGTGTGGTAGCTGCTACCCATCAGCCTTTGCAGCAGGGCATCGAAGAGGGCGTGTTCCGTCGGGACCTGTTTTACCGCCTGAGCCAGTTCCCGCTACGTGTGACTCCGCTGCGTGAGCGGACCGAAGATCTGGAAGCTCTGAGTCGCCATTTCATTGGCTTATACACCGAGCGCGAAGGCAGTGGCCCTCTCGGTATCAGCAGTCACTCCCTGCATACGTTGGCAGGCTATAACTTTCCGGGCAACGTGCGGGAGTTGCGCAATATCATCGAACTCGCGTGCCTGCAAACCCCGGAGGGTGACGATATTCAGCCTGAAGCCTTAAGGCTCGATGATCCACTCTCGGATACCTGCCGGCCCATAAATGCTGAAGCAGAAGCTCACATCATGCCCGGTGTGCCGATGACCGACGAAATTCGTGACCTGAAAGCCGCGGCGCAGGCGTTTGAGGCAGCGATTATCCGAGATCGCCTGCGGCAATACAACGGCAACCGCGCACAAGCCGCCGAAAGCCTGGGTTTGCCCAAGCGTACCTTGGCCCATAAATGTCTGAAGTATCAGGTAACCGACGTATGACCCTGAAAGAGAAAATCCAACATGGCCTGCTTGGTCTGGTGCTGTTGTTGGCGAGCAGCAGCAGCTTGGCTGATCTGCGTCTGAGCAGAGCGGAAACCTGCTCGAAAGAAGCCAACCGGCTGGCAAGGCTGGCCTGTTTTGATGAGGTGTTTGGCACACCACTGGCTCGCTATGAAGAAGGCACAAAGGCGGTGGTAATTCATCAATCTGAGCGCTGGCGCCAGGCTTTTGCACAGTCAGGTCATGATGACACCGGAGGCGTGATTTATCGGAATACCGGCACAGTGGCCGGGCATCTTGTGACGGTTACGGCCCTGGGTACTCAGCCTCCACGGCCGGTGCTGACGCTGCAGTGCCATAACAACATCACCGAGCTGATGGTGATGCTACCCGAACCGACAGGCCTGGAGCGGGTTGACGTAACTCTGGGCTCGGAGCGCAGCCAATGGCGAGTGCGGGACGAAGGCTTAGTGGTAAGTGCCGGTAGAGGTCTGCCCGCCATTCGGCTGGTGTCGGGGGTAGCCAGCCAGCCCGACGCCAGAATTCACGCCAATGCACCGGAACTGGATGGTCTGTTGTTTGACCTGAGCGGCTATGAAGACGCTATCAAGCCGTTACGAAAAGCTTGCGGCTGGTAAGGAGGGAGCCTCATGCAGTTAATCGAACAGCATCCTTACGTCGATCAAATACTCACCGCTATTCCGGGAGATTCCAGTACCGGTGGTAGTCTTGAAGATGACTGCGTACTGGAATTTCTGGAAGACGAAGTAAGGAAAGTAGGCTCGCTGGCCCACAACGACATCAACTGGAACAGGGTTGAAAGCGAATCGCTGCAACTGCTGGCAGATCGTAGCAAAGATATCAAAGTGCTGGGTTTCCTGATGTTGGCCTTGCAGCGGGGCGGCGATGGTGAGCGCTTTGCCTTGTCCCTTTACGTGCTGCACCGGGTGCTGGATGACTGGTGGGAAAAGGCCTGGCCCTTTCCCGGCGCAAAGGGCCAACGGGCTCGTAAAATGTTGTTTAACCAGATGTTGCAGAGGGCATTGAAAAGCGTCGAAGGTTTGGACTTTGACGCCAGCGTAGGCGACGGACGTCAATTTTGTCTGGATCTGATTAGCAAACTCGATGACCAGGCGAAACAGCGAGGCCTGCCGGATGACCCGCTGTTTGATTTAAAACGGGCGGTAGAGAAACTGCCGAAACCGGATCAGGACGCCAATAACCCGATGCCCTCTGATGCTGAGACAGACAGTGTGGCCAGTACTCAGGTCGCACCGACGGCCAAACAACCTACTTCCAGTACGGCCTCTGCTGCTTTGGGGAGTCTCACTCTGGACCCGGGCAATGAGCGGGCTACCCGCCAGAGTTTACTGAAAGTTGCGGAATGGCTGACCAGTATCGAGCCAGGCAACCCGCTGGGTTACCAGGTTCGCCGTTATGCCATCTGGCAGAGTATCACCAGCCTGCCTCCAACCCGGGATGGCAAACGTACAGATTTGGCTGCTGTCAGCGCAGACCGGGTAGCGGATTACAAAGAAGCGCTGGATAAATTGCCAGATAACCAGTTGTGGCAACGCATTGAGCAGAGTTTATCGGTAAGTCCGTTCTGGCTGGACGGCCACTGGCTGAGCGCTCGCGTGGCCCAGGCTTTAGGTAAAAGCCGTTGTGCTGAAGCAATCAGGGAAGCCTTGAAGGCTTTTGTTGAACAGTTGCCGCAATTGGCAGAGTTGACCTTCAATGACCAAACACCGTTTCTCAGTGAAGAGGCTGCGGAATGGATGCACACGGTTCCCGTTTCAGCCGGGGCCAGTGGTGGTGGAACCAATCCCTGGGAGCAGGCGCTGGATAGCGCCCTCGAATTGGCGCAGAAAAACAAGTTGTCATCTGCGTTGGAACTCCTGGAACAGGGGCTGGCCGATGCCCGGGAGCCTCGGGAGCAATTCTACTGGCGTCTGGCTATTGCAAAGCTGATGAAAGAAACCGGCCTGAAAGCCATGGCGGCACAACAGATTCAGGATCTGCAGGGGCAGGTTCGCGGGCTGATTCTCGAAAACTGGGAACCAGGCCTTATCAAACAAATGGAACGACTGGCGTAACGCCCGTCCGCATTAAACGCAGGAATGGATACCATGTGGAGAAAAGCATTACTCATTGGACGTTGGCTTCTGCCGTACCTCCGGAACGCTGCTCCGGTTGTTCTCGTGTTGAGCCTTATTGCCCTGCTGGTGGCAACCTGGTGGCTTGGCCCTCGCCTGGAAATTAATGATGAATACCCTTTGGTTGCCTGGCAAATGCGGGCTCTGGTTACCCTTGGAGTGATTCTGTTGGTCGTGATGTTCTGGGGCATGGCCCTGGCTCGTCGCTTGGGTAAGGTCAACAAGGCCAAGGCCGCTGAGCAACAGGAGCAGGAAGATCCGATTCTGCCCATGGAGCGGCGGCAGCAACGCCTGCTCGACCGGCAGTTGCAGGCACTAAAAAGCAATTTGCCCGGTCGCAAAGGGCTGTATCGCTTGCCCTGGTATCTGGTGATGGGGCTGGAAGATGCCGGTAAAACCAGCTTGATTCAACGTTCGGGGCAAACCTACACACTAACCAATGTCACCCGTAACAATCGGAGAGAGCGTAACCCCTTTGGTTTTGATTGGTGGATTGGTGACCACGGCGTACTGATTGATCCGGATGGTGAGCTGCTGAGTCAAAACCAGGGCGAAGGTGCCACGAGCGAAATTCAGAATCGGTTGTGGAACCACTTTATCGGCTGGCTGGAACGCAGCCGGCCGCAACGTCCTCTGAACGGTATTATTCTGGCTGTAGATTTGGCTCGACTGAGCGCCGAGGGCGATCAGCAACGTCAAGCCCAGGCGATTCTGCTGCGGACGCGCGTGCGGGAATTGATGGAGCAACTAGGCTCACGCCTGCCAGTGTATGTCACCTTCACGAAAATGGACCTGCTGTACGGTTTTACGCCTTTTGTTCGCACCTTGTCGAAGCTGGAAAAAGAGAAAGCACTTGGCTTTACTTTCCGGCTGGAGAGCCAGCAAGACCATGACCAATGGCTTGAGCAGTTTGCTGACCGATATGCACAAATGGTGGACGAGTTAAGCCAGCGCTTACCGGATGTACTTTCAGATACCCGAGATCCCGAAGAACGGGCTGCCGTATATTCGTTTACCCGTCAACTGGCCGGGCTTAAGCCGGCCATTGAGCAATTTCTCAGTGACCTGCTGTCAGCCGATGCCTTTTCAACCCCGGCCCTGGTCCGAGGTTCCTATTTCACCTCCGTTCTTCAGGAAGGTGTGCCGGAAGATGCCTTTGTGGCTGCAGCGGCCCGCAATTACCAGATCAGCAGCCCCATTCAACCGGCCCAGCGCAGTGGGCAGTCTGTCAGCTTGTTTACCAAAGATCTGTTTCCTGAAGTAATTTATCGGGAAGCAGGATTGGCCGGTGACAATCGCAAGGTTGTGATCAAGCGCCGCAGGAAGGTTGCGTTCGCGGCTATGGTTGCCCTTTGTGCCGGAGCTGGCATAACTGCCGGCTGGCAGCACTATTTTATCAAAAATGCTGAAGCCGCTGTCCAGGTGGAAAACCGGGTTAACTCCTTCCTCAACAACTGGCAGCCTGTGGGTTACGAGCCAGACAGTACTGGCCGAAACCTGCTCCAGCCACTGGATGAACTGCGGGAAGCCACGCTGGCTTTCGGCGACTACCGCAAGGAATGGCCGTTGGTCACCGATATGGGACTGTATCAGGGCCATAAAGTCGGGCCGGAAGTTGATACAGCCTATCTGGACATGCTGGCCTATCAATATCTGCCGACTTTGATGTTCGGTGTGATGGAAGAAATGGGCCAGGCACCCGACAACAGTACGGAACGGCTGGAGCACTTGCGAGTGCTTCGCATGATGTACGATGAGAGCGGGCGTCGCAGCGATATTGTCTTTGCGTACATGCGGGAATACTGGCAAGTTCGATTCCCCGGTCAGCGGGATGTGCAAAATCGCCTGTACAGCCATTTACAGTACGCCATGACCCATACCAATCTGGCTGGAATGGCTGCAGAAGGTGACCAGGCTGCAATTATGGCGCTGGCACCGTTCCGCAGTAGTGTTCAGTGGGCGCAGCATGAACTGGGTCGCATCAGTACACCGGACCGCGTTTACCAGGATCTGGAGGCAGAAGCGCGCCGGGAATTGCAGTCGCCTCTGGAGTTGGCGCGCAGTTCGGGCCCGGCATTTTCCACCGTGTTCACCCGAGTTGATGCATATGGGGAACCACTTGCCGGAGAACTACCAACTGAAGAGGACCCCATCGCAATCGATATGTTGTTGACGCGAGAGGGGCTGGAGAAGTGGTTCCTGCGTAAATCTGGCTCTGTGACCGAGTTGGCGCTGGTTGATGCCTGGGTGCTTGGGCGCCGGAATGACGTTGACTTCAGTAAAGCGGACGAAGCTGAATTACTGGCCAGCCTGCAAACCCTGTATGCAGAGAACTACGCAAACACCTGGCGCACTGCGCTGAGTCGAGTCGACATTCACCGGTTTACAGATCTCAATCATGGGGTGCGTATTCTGGAAAGCCTCACCAGCGGCCACCAACCGTTGGCCCGCTTTTTAGGTGAGATTCAGAATAATACTCGCCTGATTCCTGTGGGTGAGGGCGAAGCCGAAATAGCCCGGAAGCTGCTTGAGGAGTCACCTCATTTCAGAATGCTCCAGGATATCGAGCGCCAGTTTGATGAACTGAATCAGTTAACGCGAAAACAAGGTGATCATCCGACGGGGCTGGATGAAATTATGGTGGTGGTCACGGAACTGCACGAATATATGCGCAGTATTCAGGAGTCGCCGGATGCTGGTAAAGCAGCACTGAGCGCAGCGCGAGCGCGCATGGGGCTTCAGGGTGCAGACCCTATATTCACTTTACAGCGCATGGCAGGCCATCAGCCAGAGCCGTTGAACCGCTTGTTGAATCGCCTTGCGACCGAGAGCTGGCGGGTTGTGCTTGATAAGGCTGTGGCTCAGCTTGAGCGAGAGTGGTACAGGGAGGTGTATCAGCCATTCCAGCAGAATCTGGCTCGCCACTACCCATTTGCCTCCGAAGCGGGTCGGGACGCTGCCCTGCAGGATTTTGAGCGATTTTTCGCACCGGACGGCATACTGGAAAACTTCTACAACGACAACCTGAAACTGTTCCTGGAAGATCACCCTGAACAGGTGGGCGATGCCCGTAAAGCAAGCCTGGTGCGTCGGGATGTACTTGCTGCACTGAACCGGGCACGACAGATTCGCCAGGCGTTCTTTACGCGAAGCGGAACTCTGGATGTAGAGTTTGCATTGGAGCCTTTGAACCTCTCCAATAATAAGCGCCGAGCCGTTGTCAATCTTGATGGCCAACTGGTGGAGTTCTCTCATGGGCCGCGCCAGAGCATACCTTTGGTATGGCCCAATACCTTGCGGGATGCGGTAGAAAGCCGAATTACTTTGGTGCCGGTACAGGTCAACCGTTCGCCCAGGAGTATTTCGGAAAATGGCCCCTGGGCATTGTTCCGGTTGTTGGATAAAGCAGATATCACTGGCGTCAGTAGTAACGCGGTGGACGTGATGTTCAAAGTGGATGATGGCGAGATGCGTTACCGCCTGCATGCGGCCAGTAATACCAACCCGTTCACACAGCAGCTACTTGCAGGCTACCGAATTCCCCGCAGCTTGTATTAAACTGTGTCCCGTCGCCCGGGTATGTGTGCCCGGGTTGGCGGGAGCCGGCACCGGGAAACCGACCTTCAGTTTCTGGAACGACTGGCCGCCGAAGAAGGCTGGCACTACCGCTACCAGCACGGCGACACCCCGAAACTGGCCCCGGTCACTCGAGTGATTATTATGGATCGCATAGCTACCGTTCTGACTCGATTCCCGAGCAAAGCAATCAGACTCAGGAGCTAAACCGAACCGGATGAATCTTTCTATCGGTTGATCAACCTTCTTCTTGCTGCCACCACCAACCGCGAAGACGTACTGGCGCAATATGAACGAAGAAGACTACAAAGCCTTCATTCCCCGTTTGTGACCGGCGTTTTATTGGGGAGGGTGATCAAATGCCTACGCAACATGCCCCCGAACTGGCTAAAATGTGCCAATGTATCAATGCAGAGATCACACGTGATGAAAGGCTTTATAGTTCTCGTTCTATTGTTGGTGGCTTCCGTCGCCCAAGCAGAAGCCTATCGCTGGGTTGATGAGAGCGGCCAGACCCACTTTGGTGATCGGCCTCCTGCGAATGCTGTTTCCAGTGAGGTGCAGCTGGAAACAGCACAGCCAGCGGTGGATGCGGCTGCCAGTGAGCGCAAACAGCGGATGATCGAATTTGTCGCGCAAAGCGAAAAAGAACGTGCGGTTCGAAAAAAAGTCCGGGCCGAGCAAGAGGCCCAGGCAGCCGAGCGGGAAGCTCGGTGTGAGGGCCTGATAGCGCGCATGAAACACCTTGAGAGAGTGTCCCGCCTCTACAGATTAAATAAGGATGGCGAGCGTGTTTTCGTTGACGATGAGGAAAACGAAAGGATCCGTAAGGAGTTTCGGGCGCGCGTCCGGAATGAGTGCGACATTTGAATCTGCTTCCGCCTGCATCGCAGGTTTTCACCTTTGTACCACAGCCTCCGGCCCGTTCAGCATGGCGATCAACGGATTTTTCCGGAAGATGTAATCTCTGAGCAAATAACCTAGCAAAAGTCCGAGCATAAACCCGCCCAGGTGTGCCGCCCAGGCCACGCCGCCCTGTGCAGTGAACATGCCGAACAGGTTAATCAGGCTCCAGATCAGGAAGTACCAGTGGGGTGCGAGTTTTTTCTGGTAAATGATGATCATGAAAGTAAGGCTGGCGTGGCGGAACCACATCAGATACAGGCCGAAAAGAGCCGCAATCGCACCGCTGGCGCCAACCAGCAGCAAAGGGCCCTGGCTGCTGTCGAATACCAGTAATTCGATCAACGCTGCCACCGCTCCCATGAACAGGTAGAGCCCCAAAAAGGCACTATGGCCCAGGGCATCTTCAAGATTGTCGCCAATAATCCATAGGAAATACATGTTGCCGGCCAGATGCATCAGGCCACCGTGGACGAACTGGTAGGTCAATAGTTGCAGGGCAAAGTGTATGGGGCTTTGGGTCTCTGAGTTCAGCGCCAGGTTCAGGAAAATCCATTCATTCGCTGCCGGTGACAGCAGGCCAGTGCCGAAAATCAGGCCACACAAAACAACCAGCGTTCGCGTAACCCAGGGGGTTCGATGGGGCTGTATGTTGTACTCCACCGGCATAGCCGTCAGAAACTGGAATAACCAGGACTTCCAGGTCACTTTCTGATTCAAGGTTGTTAGGGCCTGCTTCAGCCTGGGTGAGTGCATGACCTGATCTATTTCATGTTTATCGAGCCAGACACCATCACAGTCCGGGCAGCAGTCGATTTCAGTAGTGTAGTGCGTAAGTAACTGATAGTGGGTCATCGGTACCCGGCAACGCCTGCACAAGCGGTCGCTGGTGCGAAGGGCTGGGCCGAGATGAAGCTCGTGACTGTACTGTTCTATAAACTCGTGCTGCTGTGCAATGGCCTGGTTCAGTGATCCGTCTTCAAACCAGACGCCGTGGCAGTGCCGGCAGTTAAGTATGGCCGGGTTGCTGGTAGGCGTCAGGCTGCCAATCGTGCAGGAAGGACAAAGTTTAGCGTGTGTTCTGGGCATGAAATCCTTTTCCTGATTCAGCGGAGGCTTCGGTGTCTGTTCCGGAGCCTGTAGAAATAAGTGGTCCGTATGGGTTAGTCAGATTCTGTCAGGTAGTTGTGGGCAAAGGCCTGTAAGTCCTCTGAGACACGCTGACGAATGGTCGCCCGGTCTTGCGGAGCAAGGTTATACTTCCGGGCCAGCAGTTCGAAGTCTTCGTCCTTGAGGGTAATGGTCAGCCGGGGGCGGGCTCTGCCTTTACGATAGGGCAGCTGGAGAACCTTGCGTACCATATCGGCGGTGCTCATATCCTGCATGGCAGCAGACACCCGGAAAGCTCTTTGAATATCGTTGGAGAGGTCGAAGGCCATTTGTACGGCCTGAACCGCCTGCTCTTCTTTTGACCAATCCGGTTTGTTTGCCATGAGTATAACCTGAGGGTTATGCCCCCGGCATGCGGGGGCATCGATTTTATTGTGCGGACTTATCTTTGAGGCGAGCTAGTACGCTATTTACAGCGTCTTGTTCGCCATCAATGCCGGCAGCTTTCAGCTTTTCGTCCAGATCGGCACCGGTCAGCTCTTTTTCAAGGCTGGCGTTGGCGGTTTGTCGATCTTCTTCCCGGGCCTGGCGCTCACGGATGCGCTCCAGAGTTTCTTTGGCGGTGCTCAGGGAGGATTGTTGACTGTTGATGTTGGTGTCAATCTGGGCGGTGGTGCGCAGCACACGCTCGTTGGTTTTCACCACTTGCAGTTCCCTGCGATAGTCACCCAGTTGTTTCTCTGCGCGTTGTACTCGCTCTTTCAGCCCTGCAATTCGCTGTTGCAGCAATTCCCGGGTCTGAGTCAGTTCTGCGGCACGGCGTTCATGGCCAACAATGCGTTCGGCGACTTCTCTGGCCAAATCTTCCTGACCGGCAGCGATGGCCTTGCGGGCATCTTGCTCTCGTTTGCTGGAGCTGTCTTGTTCAGAGCGAATCTGGCGTGCTAAAGATGCTGATTCAGCCATCAGTCCGGCAAGCTCATGTTTGGCTTGTTTCAGCTCTTGCTCAGCATCGCGTAGTTCCTGTTCCAGAATACGGTTGCCCTGGTTATCCACTACGGCTTCACCCAGTTCGTTAACGCCACCGCGCATAGCGGTCAGAATCTTTTTCAGTACGGATCTCATGTCTCAGCCCTCATTTAAGCCAGGTAGTCTTCAAATGTCTGTAACAGGTCGATGGCATTTTCGGCCAGTGTGACCAGTTCCTGCATGATTTCGGCTGTGCCGGAGGTTGGGCTGAGAGCGCCATATACCACATAGTGGTCCCCGGTTTTACCGAGAGAGCTTAGTGGCATGGGAACGCTGATGCGTAGCATGTTTTCATGCAGGTCCTGTATGCGCTCCGGGTTCAGTTCCTGTTCATTAAAAAGATACGCAAGACACAGAATCTGCGTGTCGGTTACGGTAACGTACACCGGTGTTTCTTCTGCCCCGGAAACGGTTACTTGCAGTACCGGTTCATCCCCGGAAATGGGCATAACGTCGAAGGTTCGGCCTGCATGGGTAGCGTCTCCCAGGGCCAGGGTGAGAGTTTGAATATCCACAAATAGCTCCTTCCTGTGGCGTTGAACCGGTTCGGCCGATTCGAACGGACCGTGTCCTATGGCTTGACATTTTATGTCAATAAACTGAGTCTATACCTCGCAATTAAACATTTGCAAGAGTTAGTTTGTTTGCGTTATAACGTTTTTTCGTTTGACACAAACTGTCAGTCACTCGTTTTTCCAGAACGGATGTCCAGTCGCGTATGGAAACATTCTTCATTGTAGCTTTCTCTTTTCCAACGGTGGTTTTTTCCGTTCTATTGTGTGTAGCCATTATTTATTGGCTGATCTCTCTGCTTGGTATGGGGGATATAGACGCAGACGGTGAAATTGACGCCAGTGGCGACTTTAGCGGCCTGATGGTGACTCTGGGGCTTCAGGGTGTACCGCTTCCGCTGGTGCTGACGCTTTTGTTCCTGTTTGGCTGGCTGGCCAGTTATTTTATGGATCTTATTTTCGGTGCGCTTGTTCCCGGTAGTGTGTTGCACTGGCTATTTGGAATTGTCGTTATTTTTGTGGCACTGGTGGTTGGTGTGCTGACTACCGCGGTTGTTGTTCGTCCGCTCAGGCCCCTGTTCCGTCGCGCATTCTTACCGCCGCTTCAAAAGCGAATTATCGGTACTCCCTGTGTCGTGCTTTCTTCAACGGTGACTGAAACCTCTGGCAGGGGTGAAAGTATTCTTGATGGTGCTCATCTGGTGCTTCAGATTCGCAGCCATTCGCCGTTGTCCCATCGGGATAGGGCCGTCATTATTGAACATATTCCGGAACACAATGCCTGGTGGGTGGTCCCGGAATCGGAATTTCATTCCGGTGATTCTGCCGGATAACGCTGACTTAATCTCCCTTTCAACCAGCTCAGGAGAATTGCTAAATGGATTTATCGTGGATGATGCCGGCACTGATGACCGTTGGTGTTCTGGTCTTGCTGATACTGGGTGTGCTTACCCTGTTCAAAGCGTTCTATCGTAAAGTAGATCAGGGCCAGGCACTGATTGTGAACGACCTTTCGCCAACGCCGAAGGTGTACTTCACCGGTGCCATGGTGTTGCCGGTTATCCACCGCGCCGAGACCATGAAAATCTCGGTTATCACACTGGAGTTGAACCGTACTGGCAAGGAAGGGTTGATCTGTAAAGATAATTTGCGGGCGGATATCACCGTTGCTTTCTATCTGCGTGTGAATGAAACCCCGGAAGATGTTCTTCGGGTTGCCAAGTCGGTTGGAGTTGGTCGTGCTTCAGACCGTGATGCGGTGAACGAGTTGTTCAACGCCAAATTCAGTGAAGCGCTGAAAACCGTGGGTAAGAAGCTGGAGTTTATGCAGCTGTTTGAAGAGCGCCAGCACTTCCGTGACTCCATCATTGAAACCATTGGTGAAGACCTTAACGGCTATATCCTTGAAGACGTAGCTATCGATTACCTGGAGCAGACGCCAAAAACGTCGCTGGATCCGAACAACATTCTGGATTCCGAGGGCATCAAGCGGATTACTGAAATTACGGCATTCCATAATGTCGAGACGAACCGCTTAGAGCGTGATCAGGAACTGGAAATTCAGCGCAAGAACGTATCTGCCCGTGAAGCCTCGCTGGAGCTGGAGCGCAGTCAGGCTGATGCGGAAGCTCGTCAGCGCCGCGAAATTGAAACCCTGCAGGCTCGTGAAACGTCGGAAACTGAGCAGGTGCGCGAACAAGAACGAGCCCGGGCTGAAGCTGCTCGCATCAAGACCGATGAGGAGCTGGCCATTGCGGAAGAGAACAAGCAGCGCCAGATTGAAATGGCACAAAAAGCCCGTGAACGTGCGGTACAGATTGAAGAAGTACGGATTCGCCAGGCTCGCGAACTTGAAGATGTAAACCGTGAACGTGCGGTTGAAATCGAGCGGATTGGTATGGAAAAAGCGCTGGAAGGTGAGCGCAAAGAAATTGCCGACATCACCAGCCAGCGGATTGCGGTTGAGCGCAACGTGGCGGAAGAGGAAGAGAACATCAAGGATGTTCGCAACCGTTCCGAAGCTGAGCGTTTGAAAGTTACGAAAGTGGTGGCGGCTGAAGCCGATGCGGATGAACTGAAACTGAAGGATGTGAAAGCCGCAGAAGCCGCGTTTGAACGCTCTAAACTGGAAGCAGAACAGATTCGTGTTACGGCGCAGGCGGAGCTGGATGCCGCTGAGAAGCAAGCCATCGCTGATGAAAAACGGGCTCGTGGTCGTCAGGCTATGTCTGCTTCTGACGGGTTGGCTGAAGCACAGGTTCGAGAAGCTCAGGCCTCTGCCATTCGTGCGGATGGCCTGGCCCGTGCCGAGGTTAAAACCGCCACAGCCAAAGCGGATGAAGACGCTGGTATGGCGGAAGTTCGAGTGCTGGAACAGCGGCTTGAAACGGAAGCTATGGGTGAAGAGAAGCTGGGTCTGGCGAAGGCCGATGCCCGTAAGGCCATGGTTCTGGCTGAGGCCGAAGGTGAGGAGCGTATGGGCCATGCGAAAGCGGAAGCCCGTGAAGCTATGGCGAAGGCTGAAGCTTCTGGCTTGGTAGAAAAACTGAAAGCGTACGATGGAATGTCTGAAGAAGCCCGTCACTTTGAAGAATTCCGTATGAACCTGGAAGTTCATGAGAAAGAAGTAATGGCCAGGATTGAAGCTCACCAGACGGGCATTCTGGAAAATGGCCGGGTAATGGCTGCCGCATTGAAGGATGCCAAGTTTGAAATGATCGGTGGTGATGGCGGTATCTTCGAGAAGTTCGCCCAGGGAATGGGTTATGGCAAGAGCGTACAGGGCGTCCTGGACAAAAGCCCATCGCTACAGGCTGCTTTAGCGGGCATTGCCGGGCGGGTTGCGGGTGACAAGTCCGGCGATACCTCTGAGTCGGCTTAAAAAGCCCATGGCACCGCTGCTTCTTAAGAGAGTGGTGCCAGTTTTTATTCAAGTTCCTCTCCCCCAGTTCAGGAAGATTTGGTATGTCGACGGATCGCTCCGGCCTTGAAAGCATCATTCAGGAAGGCTCTGCTTTTGAAACCATTCAGCGTCGGCTGAAAGAGCAGGGGGGGCAACTGCGCTCGCAGGTATCCGGGTTGAATCAGACCCGTGAAGAAATTTTCGGCAGTGCCAGTATGAGTGTGCTCGGGCGGGCCCGGGTCAGAACCGAGAATAACGCCATTCCACGTGATGTGGTGCGTCTGGGTGACAAGCTGTTGTTTGGCTTTAACCTGCAACTGGGGTTGCGTAAAACCCTGGAAATAGACGATGTCTTTTGCCTGTATCACCTGAACGACGGTGATGATGGCTTTGAAATGACCGAAGCCACCATTGAAGGGACTTTCCTGAAGGATGCCCGGTTTGCCACTGACTTCCGGGAGCTGCAGCAGTACTACAACACGGCCACGCTGTCTCAGCTGGTGATCCTCAAAGGCATGCTGCTGATGGCGTTTCGCATCGGCGACAAGCTGGATGATCTGCGGATTTTCCGCTGGGAGCTGACGCCGGGTGGCGATGTCAGTCGCTATATCGACAATCGGGGTGAGCGGGATCTGACTTTCCCTGAACGCTTCAGTTTTCCCTGGAAACCCGTTGGTCGTGATTTGCAGGTTCAGGGCCGCTCTCCGCACCTGAACATTGCTGACACCTTGTTTGTGGATAACCTGCGGGGTGACATTACCTTCAAGGTGGAAAACAATACTGCCACCGGGGAAGGCATTTATGCAGATCCGGTAGAATCGGACTCTCAGTCTCTGGACGACGCCACGTTTGAATACGCCGACCTGGGCGAGATTCTTCTGGTGCGGATTCTGCCCTTCAATGAAAAACTTTGGCGCTATTACCTGTTCAACCGTACCCAGCGAAAAATTGAACGGGTGGATAGCATGGCGGGTTCGGTGGCATCGCTGCCGGATAATCATGGCCTGATCTTCCCCTCCGGCTACTACCTCACTACCGGTGAACTGAAAACCTTCCAGATCCCGGAAGGCGACTTCCGCCTCAAGCGTTCGTTGCGCTCGCCTAACGGTGAGGATGTGCTGTATGTGTTTTTTGAGCAGCTTACCGGGCAGGTCATTCTGTTCCGCTACAATCTGATCCGTAAACAAGCGGATGTGCCGTTGATCGGCCATGGGTTTGCGCTCTTTGAAAATGGCCATCTGGTGGTTTTCAATGCGGATAATGAGCCGACGCTGGTGCACCCGCTGCAGGTTTGGGATACGCCGTTTACCTCGGAGAGTTTCCATGCACAGGCCAGTGTTGCTAATGATTCTGAACTGGCCCGTATCGGTAACCCGGATTTGGTGCGCGGCATTGCTGAACTGAATACGGTTATTACCCTGGTAGAAGCCAAGAGCGCCAGTGAGCGTCACTTTACAGCACTGATCCGTACCGTAGACCGTGTTCTCGACCAGTTTTACTGGCTTACAGCGAGGCAGGATGAAGCGCTGTTTGCTGGCTTGCATGAGCAGCTGAGCACGATTCGCAATACCGCCGAGTTGGTGCTGGACGAATACGAAAAAGTGCAGAGCATCCGGGCGCAAACAGAAATGGCTATCAGTGAAGTGGCCGATGTTCAGAGTGCCCTGATGCGCGATCTGAAACCGGATAGCTGGAAAGCGCCAGATCAGTTTGTGGGTTATCTGGCCAGGCTTCGGGAACACCGGGGCCGGGTGCGGACGCTGAGTGATCGCCGCTACGCAGACAAAAACCGCATAGAGGCCCTGGAAAAGGAGCTGGCGGAGGCGGAAGAGAGGCTGACGGATCGAACGTTCCGTTTCCTTGCTTCGCCCGAAGCTTTAGAGGGTTACCGCAATACCCTGGCAGAATTGCAAGCCGCACTGGCGGAAGCCGGAAGCCGGGATGCTTTGAAAAAGATTGTAGAGCGATACCGGGAGCTGACCACCGGTCTGGATATGATTCAGGGCATGCTGGCTTCCATGGCGGGTGATGATGCTGCGCTGGAAACGGCCATCACCGATAACATTTCGGGGATATACGCCAGTATCAATCAGCAGCGTTCAGAAGCAGAAATTCGCCTGAAAGAGCAGGGCAGTGCCGAGGCGCGGGCTCAGTTTGCCGCCCGGATCCGGCTGTTTGAGCAGAGTCTGGCAAACGGCGTCAGTGCGCTTTCAGATGTGCGGGAATGTGATGGTTTGATGACCCGCATGCTTGATCAGCTACAAGAGCTCGAGAGCCAGTTTGGTGAGTACGATGAGTTTCTTGCTGCCGTTCTGGAACAGCGTGAAAACGCCCACGAAAGTATTGAGGCCCGGCGTCAGCAGCTTCAGGATCAGCAGCAACGCCGGGTAACAACGTTGACGGATGCGGCTGAACGTATTCTGAAAAACGTCAGTCGCCGAACGGAACGTTTTTCCAGCCCGGAAGAACTGCACGCTTTCTTTGCCTCCGATGCCATGGTGGCGCGCCTGCGCAGCATGGCTGAAGAGCTTCGTGACCTGGGCGCAGCTATGGAAGCTGACGATTGCCTGGGGCAGCTGAAAGCCACTCAGGATACCGCTCTGCGCAGCGTGCGGGACAAAGCTGACATCTTCGAAGAAGGTGGCGCGGTTATTCGTCTCGGCAGGCATAAGTTCAGCGTAAACCAGCAAGAGCTGGATCTCACTCTGATTCCCCGGGATGACCATGTGCTGCTACACCTCACCGGCACCCAGTATTACGAACGGCTGGATGAGCCGGAACTGGATCGCCTGCGGGGTTACTGGAACATGAGCCAGCCGTCTGAGTCCGACAAGGTTTACCGGGCTGAGTATCTGGCAGCGCTGGTGATTGAAGAATTCCGGAAGTCGTCTGATTTACCGGTGAACGTTGCCGATGTTGAAGAGCTGACTGGTTATATTCGTCATTTTGCTTCGCCCCGTTATCGTGAAGGCTACGAGAAAGGTATCCATGACCACGATGCCGCATTGCTTGTCAGAACCTTGTGGCCCGCCATTCAAAACGCCGGACTGCTGCGCTTCAGCCCGAATGCCCGTGCGCTGGCTATGCTGTTCTGGGCAGAGCTGATTCAACAGAAGATTTCTGCACAACAGCTGCGTTCTCGCTGCCTGTCGGCTGGCATACTGAGGCGCATGATGCAGTCCAATGAATTGCTGCAGTCTCTGGAGCAGGAGCTTGGGCCAAAGTTGTCGGAATTTGTTGAGATTCATGAGCTCAGATTAACCGAAAAAGGCAGTGCCGAACGCACTCTGCTGAAATCCGCAGCCCAGTATCTGGTTTTACAGTTGGCAGAAGAAGCAGAAGCCTTTGAAATCACTCGCTATGCCGGTGAGCTGGCCGAAGGCTTTATTGAAGCCCTGAAGAGGGATAATCAGTTTGCCCAGTACGAGACGGCGTTAAATGTGGTGGCCGGAAAGCCTGCCGCGCGCTGGAGCATCACCAGCCATTGGGTAAAAGCCTGGATGGGCAAGGCCAACCAGCAGCATTTACTGCATTACCTGCCGGAAGTGGTGGCGGTGCTCAACGCCGGAGACGCTATCTCTACGGCCGTACGCAGTGTTGAACTGGCGTTTGAGGTTGACGGTTTGCTGGGTCAGCATGCCAGCATTAACGATCGGTCCCTGAGCCTGCAGCTGGATGAGTTCGATGAACGCCTGCGTTATCATCAGCAGGAAGTCATTCCCGGTTGGCAGCAGTTACAGGAAGTCCGTCATAAGGTTTTGGCAAAATGGCGCGACCAGCTGCGCCTTGAGGAATATCGGCCCCGGCCGCTGTCGTCGTTTGTGCGCAATAAACTGATCAGTGAGAGCTATCTGCCAATCATTGGCGACAACCTGGCCAAACAGATGGGCACTGCAGGTGAAGACCGTCGCACAGACCAGTCCGGCTTGCTGATGATGATCTCGCCGCCAGGTTACGGTAAAACCACCCTGATGGAATATGTCGCTAACCGCCTGGGCCTGATCTTCATGAAGATCAACTGCCCGAGTTTAGGCCACGATGTCACCTCGCTGGACCCGGAAAAAGCCCCCCATTCCACCGCCGAAGCGGAGCTGGTCAAGCTTAACCTCGCTTTGGAGATGGGCAACAACGTGATGTTGTATCTGGATGATATCCAGCATACCCATCCTGAATTTCTGCAGAAATTCATTTCCCTGTGTGACGGCACCCGGCGCATTGAAGGCGTATGGCGTGGTCGAACCAGTACGTATGACATGCGTGGCAAGCGGTTCTGCGTGGTGATGGCCGGTAATCCCTATACCGAAAGCGGCGAAATGTTCAAAGTGCCGGACATGCTGGCGAACCGGGCGGATATCTACAATTTGGGTGATGTGTTGTCGGGCATGGAGCATGCCTTTGAGTTGTCTTACATAGAGAATAGCCTCAGTGCCAACCGGGTGTTGGCACCTTTGGCGACCCGGGGTATGGCAGACTTCTATCGGTTTGCGGATCTGGCCGAAGGCAAAACAGTGGCGGATTCGGATTTCGAGCACGACTACAGTGCTGCCGAGCGGGATGAAATTGTTTCCCTGCTGAAGAAGATGATGCGGGTGCGGGAAACCGTTCTGCGGGTAAACCAGGCGTACATTGCTTCCAGTGCTCAGGCTGAAGCCTATCGTACTGAGCCTGCCTTCAAGTTGCAGGGCAGCTACCGGAACATGAACAAACTGGCGGAAAAGCTGTCGCCGGTCATGAGTGACAAAGAACTGGAAGCCCTGATTGACGATCACTACCAGGGTGAATCTCAGCTGCTGACTCAGGGCGCGGAAGAGAATTTGCTTAAACTCAAGCAGATGCGAGGCACCTTAACCGAAGCTGAAGCTGCCCGGTGGCAGGCTATCTGTGAAGAATATCGCCGGCGGCAGCAGGCTGGAGGTGACGAAGAAACCGGCGTGAAAGTGGTACGCCAACTGGGTGTGATTGCTGAACAAATGCAGCAATTGGGACAACAGTTGGCCGCAGGCCTGGAAAGTCAGAAAGGTTCTGAACCAGATCTCGGTCAAGCCCTGGGGCAACTGTCCCGCTCCCTGGAAACCGGCCTGACCGAAGGTTTACAGTCTGTGCAACTGAGCCCCTCAGTGACGGTAAATCTGGATAGTCCTCCACAGGTTGGCGAAGCCTTGATGGCCTTTGCCCGGATTTTTGAGGAATCCATCGTGCCATTGGTGAAAACCATGGACGGTAAGTTGGACCTGGATCTGAAAACCCAAACGGAAATGAGCCGGGTGTTGAAAGTGATTCGGGAGCTGCAAGATCGATTGCTGGAACGGAAATAGTCATCCGGGGCCGGTGACTCGCGTTCTAGACAATTGGTCTAGCCGGGCTTAGAATTTCGCCATGGAACCAAAAGTAGCAAGTCATGATGTGCGCAGCCACATCCTGGAAACAGCCCAAACCATCATCAGTGGCAAGGGATTCAGTGCTGTCGGATTAAACGAAATCCTGCAGACTGCCGGGGTGCCTAAAGGATCTTTCTATCACTATTTCGGGTCCAAAGAAGCCTTTGGTGAAGAGTTGCTCAAGAGCTATTTTGCCGATTACCAAGAGACTCTGGATGCCATGCTTTCTCGTACAGGCCTGTCAGGTGCGGAGCGCCTGATCGGCTACTGGGAGTCCTGGCTGGAAACCCAGTCGGCCTGCGACCCGAAAGGAAAATGCCTCACTGTTAAGCTTGCCGCAGAAGTCAGTGATTTGTCGGAGCCGATGCGTGTTGTCCTGGAGCGGGAAACGGCTCGCGTCATTGCTCGCTTGGAGCAGGCGATTGAGGATGGTATCGCTGATGACTCTTTACCGGCTTCTTTAGATGCAAAGTTAACGGCGTCAACGCTTTACCAGTTGTGGCTGGGGGCGAGCCTGCGCAGCAAAATCACTCGTGACCGCGAGCCCATGGAGTGTGCGTTGGCGGCAACGCGCGCATGGCTTGGTCTGTGAGGCTGCGACAGAATAAAATCATACTATGATCCATGTAGACGACTGGTCTAGTCGTCAGTTAGACTGAGAACAAGTAGTAAAGAATAAGCCGATCTGAACGGCTTTTTATTTTCCCAGACAATAGACGACCGGTCTAAGAGTGAGGCTTCATGAATAATTTTGAATTCTACAACCCAACACGAATCGTATTTGGAAAAGACACGATTCAGCGCCTGAATAGCCTGGTGCCTGCTGATGCGCGGGTACTGTTGTTGTTTGGGGGTGAAAGTGCGAAGAAAACAGGCACTATCGATGAGGTCAGGCAAGCATTGGGCGACCGGCACGTTGCAGAGTTTGGTGGCATTGAGCCAAACCCGACCTACGAAACTCTGATGAAAGCGGTGGCTTTAATCGAGCAGGACCAGTTCGACTTTTTGCTGGCGGTTGGCGGCGGCTCGGTGATTGACGGCACCAAGTTTGTGGCCGCCGCCGTTGGTTTTGATGGTGATCCCTGGAGCATTTTGGAAAAGCAGGGGCGGAATATTACCCAGGCCATTCCGTTTGGAACCGTATTGACACTACCGGCCACGGGCTCTGAAATGAATAACGGAGCTGTGGTGACTAATAAGGCGCTGCAGGCAAAGCTTCCGTTTTTCAGCCCGCTGATTTATCCCGCGTTCTCTATTCTGGACCCGGTTAAAACCTTCACGCTGCCGCTCAAGCAGGTCAGTAACGGGGTTGCCGATGCGTTCACTCATATTGTTGAGCAATACCTGACTTATCCGGCTAATGGGTTGGTTCAGGATCGTTTTGCTGAGGGCTTGCTGCAGACGCTCGTTGAGATCGGTCCGAAAGTACTGGAAGACCCGGAAAACTACGAGTTGAGAGCGAACCTGATGTGGGTGGCGACATTGGCTTTGAATGGATTGATTGGTGCGGGCGTACCTCAGGATTGGGCAACCCATATGGTTGGCCATGAGTTGACGGCGCTGTACGGCATTGACCATGCCCGGACGCTGGCTATTGTACTGCCGGGTATGCTCGAGGTGCGCCGTGAGTCCAAAGCTGACAAGTTGCTGCAGTATGGCGAGCGGGTTTGGAACATTCGGGAAGGCTCACCAGAAGAACGTATTGAAAAGGCAATCCAGGCGACTCGCCAGTTTTTTGAGAGCCTGTCTATTCCCACCCGATTGCCAGATTATGGGCTCGATCAGAGCTCCATCGACGATATCATCGGCCAACTTGAACACCATGGTATGACCAAGCTCGGAGAGCACGGAGATGTGACTCCGGATGTCAGCCGTCGTGCTCTGGAAGCAAGCCTGTAACGGAGGAGAAAAGAACATGGAGAATTCATCGTTGATAAATCGTCAGTGGGTTTTGAACCAGCGCCCGAAAGGCGCGCCGGCACCGGAAGATTTTAAACTGGTGGAGAGTGCGGTACCGAGCCTCAATGAAGGTGAGGTGTTACTCAAAACCCGCTACTTATCCTTGGACCCGTACATGCGGGGGCGAATGAGCGAGGCTCCTTCTTATGCTCCTTCTCTGAACATCGGCGAGGTGATTGTTGGTGGCACCGTATCGGAAGTGGTGGAATCAAAACATTCCGGGTTTTCGAAGGGTGATCAGGTTCTGTCTGCCAGTGGGTGGCAGGAATACGCGATATCTGACGGGTCAGGGCTGATGTCGGTCGAAGGCTTGCCTGAGCCTTCATACGCCTTGAGTCTGATGGGGATGCCTGGCTTTACGGCGTACCACGGGTTGCTGAACATTGGCGAGCCAAAGCCTGGAGAAACAGTTGTCGTCGCCTCAGCCAGTGGTGCGGTAGGCTCCGTGGTTGGCCAAATTGCAAAACTGAAAGGCTGCCGGGTTGTGGGTATTACCAGTGGTGGTGACAAACAGCGGTACGTTCAGGAAACACTGGGCTTTGATGTGAGCCTGGACCGGCGCTCACCGGATTTTTCGGCAGAACTCGCTAAAGCCGTGCCGAATGGGATTGATGTGTATTACGAGAACGTGGGGGGTGCTGTTTTCGACGCGGTTCTGCCGCTGCTGAACGATTTCGCCCGAATTCCGGTGTGTGGTTTGATTGCCCACTACAATGCAACCGAATTACCTCAGGGGCCGGATCGTGTGCCCATGCTTATGGGCATGATTCTGCGCAAACGGATTCGGATGCAGGGGTTCATTATCATGGATCATTACGAAACCGGGTACGCGCCGTTCGCCAAGGAAATGAGTGCATGGCTGAAGGCGGGCCAGATTCGTATTAAGGAAGATCGGGTGCAGGGCATAGAAGCCGCGCCGGACGCGTTTATTGGTCTTTTGGAAGGAAAGAACTTCGGTAAAGTGGTGGTGGATTTCGGGGCATAGTAATCCGCTGGCGTGTCACGGGAACTGCACACATGCGGGTTAACGGCTGAAGAGTCGGTAACCCGCAATGAAGAACGTGCGCCTTTGACGTATCATCGTCGGATCAAAGCCTTTAAGTGCATGACAGGAGACCATAATGATCTGGACCGTTTATCTATCTGGTGAGATTCACACAGACTGGCGTGAGCAGATTGCTGCTGGTGCTGAAGCCGCTGGCCTGCCGGTAGAATTTGTTTCTGCTAATACCGACCATGATTCCAGCGATGCGGCTGGTGATTTTCTGGGTAAGCCTGAAAATAACTTCTGGCGGGATCATCAGTCGTCCAAGGTGAACGCGATCCGTACTAAAACTCTGCTGGAGCAATGTGATCTGGCCGTCATTCGTTTTGGTGACAAGTACAAACAGTGGAACGCAGCGTTTGATGCCGGATATTGTGCGGCCATGGGTACGCCCTACGTTACGCTGCACGATGAAGATATTGTGCACCCGCTGAAAGAAGTGGACGCTGCCGCCATGGCATGGGCGCAAACTCCGGAGCAGGTTGTAGAACTGCTGAAATACATTACCGCGTAATCACTCCGTCACGGGGGTATCACTAACAGGACGTTTTGAGGCAAAGGATTATGCCGCTCTTCTTTATCCAAACTGCCAGATCTTGGGTTCTGGCAGTTTGTCATTTATGTTTTAACGCATCTTTTTTTTATTCATCGTTAGTTCTTGCTCAGGCACCGGCAATTCCGTTGGCCAATGTCTACCATCAGGGCGTTGATCTTCAGGAGTATTGGGTTAGTGAAAAGCTTGATGGTGTTCGTGCCTACTGGGACGGTGAGCAATTCTGGTCCCGGGGTGGGCACGTTTATGCTGCACCGCCTTGGTTTACCAGGCAATTTCCGGATCATCCACTGGACGGAGAGCTGTGGGCCGGGCGAGAGCAGTTTGCTCAAGTATCCGGTGTGGTGCGAAAGCAACAACCCGAACACAATGCGTGGCGGAAGATTCGCTTCCATGCTTTTGATTTGCCTCTGGAAAATACACCGTTTGAGAAGCGCTATCAGCGTTTGAAACGGCTGGTGAACGAGGCTGGAACGAAATATCTGGTGCTGGTCAGGCAGAGCCCGGTGGCCAGCCACAATGCATTGATGGCAGAGCTGAACCAGATTGTTGCGGCGGGCGGTGAGGGCCTGATGCTCAAGCGTAAAACCGGCCTGTATAAAGCCGGGCGCTCAGATGATTTATTGAAGGTGAAAACCTTTGCTGATGCGGAGGCGGTCGTGGTAGCGCACATACCGGGAAAAGGTAAGTACCTGGGCATGATGGGTGCGTTGGAGGTGGAGCTGGGGAATGGCCGCCGATTTCGCATTGGTACGGGCTTTCGTGATGCTGACCGACGTAATCCGCCGAGCATCGGAGCAACGGTGACTTTCCGGTATCGAGGCTTCACGGCCACGGGGTTGCCCCGTTTCGCCAGCTTTCTTCGTGTACGGGATGACGAGCCCGGGGGCCGTTAGCGGTCGTCCATGTTTGATGTCGTTGAAGAGAGTACACTGGACAGATAACTAGGAGAATTTCCATGGTGTCAGCTCTGTCGGCTGGAAAAGTTCAGCAACATGTTTCGGCCATCGTCAGTGGTTTCCTGGGTGATTGGCTGGAAGCTCGTGGCAATGGGCTGGCGGTACCAATGACGTTGTTTGTCGACGGTAAACCGTTGAGTGCCTCAAATCCGAGGCTCGAAAACCCGGGTAGTACGGTCTGCTTGTCGATTCATGGTCTGATGGAACTGGAGTCGGTCTGGGATTTTCCTGGCCGGGCGGGTGAGTATTACGGTAGCCGGTTAGCTGCATCTATTGGCGATACCAGTGCCGTGAAACTGCGTTTCAACTCGGGGCGCCCGATTTATCGGAATGGTCAGGATCTTGCGGATCTTTTAGAGCAGTTAGTGGTTCATTGGCCTGTGCCCGTGAAGCGCATTATTTTGCTGGGTCACAGCATGGGGGGGCTGATGGTTCGCAGCGCCTGCTACTACGGTTTAGCGAAGGGGCACAGCTGGGTAAGTCAATTATTGGATTGCGTCTATATTGGTTCGCCACATGATGGTTCCTGGCTGGCTATTGGAGCACACAAGCTTGCTGGTATGTTGACCAGGGCGTCCCGAGATTATGTGAAGGTTGTGGGTGAGGTGATAGACCTGCGTAGTGAGGGTATTCGCAATCTTTCTCGAGGCGAGGTGTTTGAACCGGGAATGGAGGATCAGCCTTTATTGCCCGAAGCCCGGCATTTCGTGGTGAGTGGGTTGCTGGTGAAGGGCGAGAGCCACCCGGTAAATGTTTGGTTTGGTGATGCGTTGGTACAGCAATCCAGCGCTTACGGTGAGCGCAGAGACGGTTGGGCGCTGACGGCTAGTGCCAATTTTTCAGGAGTGGATCATCTTCGCTTGGCTCATCACCCGTTGGTGAGTAAGCAACTACAGGAGTGGCTGATATGAACAGGCCGGAAAGTTGTGTGCATTGGTGGTTGGGCCTGGCAGACTTGCTGGGCCATGGTGTGCAGCATGGTGCGATCAAGGTGAAACGAATTCACTTGTCGGTGGCAGATGAAGCTTTTCGGGTGCTGACAGCCGTTCCCGTTACCCGGCCAACCAGTCGGGTGGTTCAGGCGTGCCATCACGGTATCTCGCATTTGAGCTACAACTGTGTGTCGTTTGCTGGCCAGGCAGTGGTTGAGTTCGCGGGGGCTGCCCGCTCAGGAACCCGGATATAATGGCCGGGAAGCAGAGAGCGCAGCCTGAAAAGGCTGCGCTCTTTTGTTATTACTGCTGGTTTTCTTGTTCTCCGAAGGTATCGGCGAACAAAGCAGTAGACAGGTAGCGTTCAGCTGAGTCTGGCAGAATGACGACAATATTCTTGCCCTTGTGTTCTGGCTGTTTACTTACCCGCACGGCTGCTGCAACAGCAGCACCACCAGAAATACCGCAAAGGATGCCTTCTTCCTGCATCAGGCGGTGGGCCATTGCCATGGCGTCTTCATTGGAAATAGTTTCTACCTGGTCTACCAGATCCATATCCAGATTGCCTGGAATGAAGCCGGCGCCAATGCCCTGAATTTTGTGCGGGGCGGGTTTTGGCTCTTGTCCGTTGCGCACCTGGCTGATGATAGGCGAATCGGTTGGTTCGACCGCTACGGTGGTGATTGCTTTGCCTTGCGTGTTTTTGATGTAACGGGAAACACCGGTCAGTGTGCCGCCTGTGCCAACCCCGGCAATGAAAACATCCACTTCACCATCGGTGTCGTTCCAGATTTCAGGGCCTGTCGTATCTTCATGAATCTTCGGGTTGGCTGGGTTTTCGAACTGTTGGGGAAGGAAGTAATTGTCAGGATCCTCAGCAACCAGTTCTTTTGCCCGGGCGATCGCGCCGGCCATGCCTTTGGCGGGCTCTGTCAGTATCAGGTCTGCTCCCAGAGCTTTCAGAACTTTGCGGCGCTCCAGGCTCATGGATGCTGGCATAGTGAGTACCAGTTTGTAGTCCCTGGCCGCAGCCACAAAGGCTAGTGCAATGCCTGTATTGCCACTGGTAGGCTCAACAATCGTCATTCCCGGTTTGAGTACGCCACGTTTCTCGGCATCCCAGATCATGGCTGCACCAATCCGGCATTTGACCGAATAAGCCGGGTTACGGCCCTCGGTTTTAGCCCAGATAGTGGCCCCATCGTTTACCCGGTTGAGCTTGATGAGCGGGGTGTTGCCGATGGATAGGGAGTTGTCGTTGTAGATACGTGCCATGCTTTGTTCCTGCTGTCTGGTAAGATTCGGAAATCCTACCTTTGAGGGTCTGGTTAATGCTAGTGCCGCGTCAGGTAAACTTAAGAACGATATGGAGTAAGGTTATGAGCGAGACCTCTTTTGACTGGCAAAACACGCCCGCGGCTGTATGGCGCCGTCACCGGGCAGGCCTCAGGGCGATTCGCCGGTTGGATTCAATCAGCTGGGATGATCTCACCGGCATCAGTCAGCAAAAAGAGGCGCTGGCTCGCAATACTGAGCGTTTCCTGAATCTGCAGCCTTCCAATAATGTGTTGCTTTGGGGGTCTCGTGGGACGGGTAAATCTTCGCTCATTAAAGCGTTGCTGAATCGTTACCATGAACAGGGGTTGCGCATAATTGAAGTCGATAAAGATGACCTGGTGAATCTGCCGGAAATTGTCGATGATATTTGCGATCTGCCGTTCCGGTTTTTGATCTTCTGTGATGATCTTTCTTTTGATGTGGGTGAATCTGGTTATAAGGCGCTGAAAAGTATACTGGAAGGCTCGTTGGAATTGCCCCCGGAGAACGTTCGGGTATACGCCACATCTAACCGTCGTCACCTGATGCCTGAATTTATGAGCGACAACTTGAAAAGCGAAATGCGTGATGGCGAGTTACATCCTGCAGAAGCGATTGAGGAGCAGGTTTCGCTGGCGGATCGATTCGGGCTTCAGCTTTCGTTTTACCCCTTCACTCAGGATACTTATCTGCAGGCAGTGGACGCGCTCTTTCCTGAGGTGACTGATCGGGAGCAGTTGCACATTGAAGCCGTGCGTTTTGCAACCAGTAAAGGTGTTCGCAACGGCCGTTCAGCCCAGCAGTTCTATCGTCAGTTTGCTGGCGATCCTAGATTTAGCTGAGCTGTTTTATTGCCGGTTCGCCAGGCGGATAAAACGGTGATGAATCAGTCGGATGGCAACAAAAACGAGCACCAGAACTCCGGGAATGGCGATGCCCAGCAGTACTGGCTTGTTGAGTGGGATGCCGGATTCCGCCAGAGCGTTCAGACCAAGGCTCAACAGGCCGATCAAATAGTAGGAAATAGCCACCACCGAGAAACCTTCTACGGTGTGCTGCATCATCAGTTGAATGCGCGAGCGCCTGTCCATGGAGCTGAGCAGTTCCTGATTCTGGCTTTGGATGGCCAGCTCTACTCGGGTTCGCATCATGTCGGAGGCCCGGTCTATCCGTCGGGATAGATCTTCCAGCCGGACGCTCACGGCTTCACAGGTTTTGACTGCCGGGGTTAACCGCCGGGTCATGAATTCCGTGATGGTCAGGTGGCCAGACACTTCATCTTCCCGGAGCTCTTCCAGCCGGGTCAGTACGAGGCGATGGTAGGCTTGGGTGGCGGAAAACCGGAAGGTGGAGTGGGCACGGAACGCCTCGATTCTGGCAGCCATGTTGGTCAGCTTGGCGAGAATGGTTTGTTCGTCCAGAGTTTCGTTGTCGGCCAGAGCCTGGGTAATGGTGGCCAGTTGCTGATCCATTTCATTCAGGGCCGGAGTGATCTCCCTGGCCACGGGCAGTGCCAGCAGAGACATCAACCGGTAGGTTTCGATTTCCATCAGGCGTTGAACGAGTCGCCCCAGTTGGCTATCTGACATACTGTAGTTGAGCACCATAAAGCGCCCGAAGTTGTCGCTGTGCAACTGGAAGGTGCCCAGCACCCGGGCAGCGCCTTCCTGAGGGCTGCTGCCAACCAGTCGCATACCTTCAAAATGCTTGCGCATGAACGCCGGTTCGTTGCGGGCGTTTTCCGACGAGGGGCTCACCTCGATATGAAATGCGGCAACGACCGTGCCTTCAAGTCGTTCCAGCCAGCCTTTCGGCAGGGCGCTAAGGCCGGTTTCGTCAAAAGGCTCGGCCTCAGAAGGAGCCAGGTTGGTAAAGGTGTAAGCGGTGAACTCCATATGAACTTCACGGCGAACACGCAACTGGTCAAAGTTCTGCTCGTAGCAGGTAACTTCCTGTTCGGGCCAGGGTTCACCAAGCATTCGGTGCAGAGCTTGCAGGTGTTTGAACTGGCGCTCTCGCTGCTCTGGCGTGGTCATCACTGCAATGTGGGTTACCCTCGCGCGGGCTGGTAACACCTGAAACGGGCGAGAGTGCAATTCCTGGTAAAGGTCAGTGCGTTGGGGATGAAAAGCCAGGGCAAGGGGCTTGGTCACGGGTCTGTCCTTGATTCGTTATAAAGTTTGGGGATGATAACGCGGAAGCATACGCCGTCAATGCCGTTGCGATGGTGGTTTTGTGCTTCAACACGGCCGCCGTGAAAATCCGCTATCAGTCGGACAATCAGCAAACCCTGACCCAGATGGCCCTCTGTTTTGCCTTCCCGGTGGGAGACAAACGCACTGAAAATGTCCACACCCGAGCCGGTTGGCAAGCTGGAGCCTTCGTTAAACACCTCAAGCTGATAATGGTCCGCGTATTGCTTCAGGCACACCTCAATTGCTCCGCCTTCAGGGGTGAAATCCCGGGCATTGTCGGCCAGTTTGTCCAGCATTTGTACGAGCATCTCTGGTGAGCCCCGCAATGGGCAAGTGGTTTCCGGTATCTGGCAGTGAAAGTTATATTCGGGCGCCAGCTGTTGATAGGCGGCGGTAGCCTGGCTGACGACTTCAGCCAGGTTGAAGTCTTCCTTGTCTGCCTGATCGAAACTCTGTTCCAGGCGGGCGGCTTCACTCATGCTGTACAGAATACGGCGTAGCCGTTCGGTCGCGGAGGAGGCGCGCTTCAGGTACTGTTGCCGTTCCTCTTCTGAGTGGTTGTGGGCGAGATTTTCCAGTGATGAGCGCACCACGGCCACGGGTGTTTTCAGCTCGTGGGACAATCGGCGGGAGAAGCTTTCCAGATAATGGTTGTAGCTCTGTAAGCGAGACACCATCTGGCCGAAGTGTTGTTGAAGCTGGCCCAGTTCGTCCCGTGAGCGTGCCGGGGGGATGGCTTCACGTATCCGGCCATCGTCGTCGACACTGGCACTGACCAGTCGCTGCAGTCGTGAAATGCGCCAGGATAGCCAGCTGGCGTAGCCCAGCAGCACCAGAGTCAATGCCAGGATGATCAACAGGCTCCGGGCCAGCACGCTGCCGAGTGCCGAGCCTGACACGCTAAGCAACTGGTCCAGAGACTGTTTCAGCAGCAGTGAGCGGCCACCGAAGAAAGAATGCTCCGTGGCCAGCCACAGGGTTCCTTCTTGTTTGACCAAGCGGTGTTCAGGCAGCCCCCCGGTATGTAGCTGGAGGCTGGTTTCAGCAAGCTTTTTGGGTTCTGGCTGATACAGTCTGACCAGACTGCCTAGTGCGTTCAGGGTGATCTGTTCAAGGATCTGACTGGCGGAGAAGGTGTCAAAATCCGGTGTCTGGCCTGTGGCATCAGGTTGGGTATGGGCAACAACCCAGCCAGCGGGTTCCATCACGGTGATCTGTTGTCCGTCGCTTAGCTGGCTTTTAAGTGCTCGCTCAAGGTCGGTGCTTCGTTGCACCAGCATGGGTGGCGGTGAGATTGAGGTGCCTTGGGTGCGTGGATTTTCGCCGGTTTGCAGGGCCTGAAAGCCCAGTCGACTGCCGGGTACTGGCTTAGGCATCCGTAGCTCTAACTGCCAGCGAGACCCAAGGTCTTCCCAGGCAACGGCGAGCTGGCGGTCGGGCTTATTGGCATCGCCATCAATCAGAGCCGGGACGTTGGCGCCCGGTGCTGTTGTTCTGATGAGCCATTTGCGTGGGTGGCTGGATTGTTCGAGATCATTGGCGGGCGATTCAAGTACCAAGTCGAAACGATCATAGGGTTGTTCAGGGTTATTGGGTTTGTACGGGTGCAGGCCCTGATCCCGCTTTTGCACCAGCAGGTAGAAGTATCGATCATTGCTGACAGCCAGCCATCTCAGGTTGTTTTGCCCGGGGGTGAACTGCCAGGGCAGTTGCTCCTCGTTTTCATTGAAACCGGGCCAGGTGGTTGTGAAACCATCCACCTTGGGTGATTGGTCAGTGGGTATGGCATAGATGGCTTCAGCGCCTTCAACGACCGGGGCACCCAGCATCAGGTCACCTGCCAGTTCAGCGAGGCGGACACCTTTTTCGTCCAGCTGCTGTATGGCTTGTGCACGAAGCGCGTTGTCCAGTTCCAGCACAAATTTTAGCCCTGCCCAGGGAATCAGAAGCATTAGTAAACTGGCCAGAAAGAGCTGGCGCTTCAGGCTCACAGCTTAAACCTCACGGGCGTTCCATCGGTAACCCATTCCGTAAGCCGTTTGAATACCATCAAACCTGTTGTCCAACTGCATGAACTTGCGGCGGATGCGCTTGATATGGGAGGTCACGGTGTTGTCATCAAGCACGGTGCTGGCGGCTTCCATCAGTTGTTCACGGCTGCGGACATGGCCTGGGTGCTGTACGAGTGAATGCAGCATCCAGAATTCAGTGACGGTCAGATCAACCGGTTGCTCATCCCAGGTGACGGTCATGCGGTCGACATTCATGGCCATGCGGCCCCTTTGCACCATTTCATCGGGTTTCTGTAAAGCTTCAGCCCAGGCCTCGGCCCGGCGTAGCAAGGCGGTGATCCGGGCCAGCAGGTGGTCCAGGCTCATGTCTTTAGTGACGTAATCATCTGCACCCAACCGCAGGCCGTGAACGGTGTCAATGTCACTGTCCCGAGCGGTCAGAAAGATGATCGGCAGGGTGGCAGACTGTGCCCGCAGAGCCTGGCACAGGGTGAAGCCACCTTCTGGTTCGTGACCCAGCCCTACATCAATAATGGCGAGGTCCGGGAGCGTCTGGCGCAAAACCTGCCAGGCAGAGGGCCGGTCGCCAAATGTGGACACCCGATAGCCCCGGCGCTCAAAGGCTGCCCGGTAGTTATCGCGAATGCCCGCTTCGTCCTCAATCAGCACAATGTGTTTTTTCATGGTGTGTGTAATTCAGCAGGATGTTGTGTCATTAAACCATGCTCAAGGGCTGGTACAAGCAAGAGCATCACTATTGCCATAATTCATCATTTTCTATCGCTGGCTTGCCCGCTTCTGCCACGGTGAAGCCCTGTCTGGCTGTTGCAATGGCATCACTAACTTCCAAAAAAAGGATGTCGTGATGATGTTGCTATCGCTGCTTGCCAAGCCAGCCGTAAGAGCTGAGCTTAACCCGGCCCACTCGTCAAAACGAAAGGCGGATACACGCAAACGGCTGCGTTTTGTTGAAGGTGTCAGTCTGTGGCTGGCCATGCTGCTGATGCTGTTTGTGCACCCGTTGTATGCTGAAGCCAGCCTGGCTGATACGGAACAAGCCGGACAACTCTACCTGATGAATGGTCAGAGTGCCTGGCAGCAACCGGCACTGATCCTGAACAGTGATTTTAAAGTACAAGTGTCCGGTTTGTTGGCTCAGACTAAATTGAGCCGGGAATTCAAAAACACCAGCGATCGGTGGCAAGAAGGCATATTTGTCTTCCCACTGCCGGAAAAAGCTACAGTATACGGGTTGACCATGGCCGTGGGCGAACGCCGGGTGACGGGCCGTATTGAACCGAAAGAAAAGGCTCGTCAGACCTATGAGAAAGCCAAGTCAGCCGGGCACCATGCGGCTACTGTTGAACAGCAGCGCCCGAACCTGTTTACCAGCCGGGTCGCCAATATTCCGCCGGGCGAAACCGTTCGTGTAGAAATCAGTTACCAACAAGTAGTCAGCTATCGTAACGGCGAGTTTGAGTTACGCCTTCCCACGACTTTAACGCCCCGCTATATCCCGGGTGAAAGCATTTCTGAAACTCCGGAAGCATGGCAGTCCGGCTGGGCTCTGCCCACCAGACAGGTGCCAGATGCCGACGAAATCACTCCCTTCACCGTGCGCCCGGAAGATGTGAGCCAACAAAGTCATCGGGCCACCATTGAGCTGGATATTGAAAGCGGTTTTCCGCTGGCTGAAGTCACCAGCCCAAGTCATAGCTTCCAGACAGAAATTGACGATAGCCACGTGTTGGTGACACCGGAAGGTGATGAGGTATTGATGGATCGGGATGTGATCGTCCGTTGGCGTCCGGTCACCGGACGGACGCCAACGGCTGCAGTGTTTCATCAGCAATGGCAGGGAGAAGACTTTCTGATGGCAATGGTCTTACCTCCGGAAACGACCGGTCCGGTTTTGCGCCGTGAATTGCTGTTTATGATTGATACCTCAGGCTCTATGGCGGGAGAGTCCATGATTCAGGCCCGTTCGGCACTGTTGCGTGGGCTGGATACTCTGCGACAGGGTGATTACTTCAACATCATTCAATTCAATAGCGAAGCGCACAGTCTGTTTGCGAGGCCGGTTCCCTCCGAAGGGTATTATCTGGCCCGTGCCCGCCAGTATGTTAAGGGGTTGCAAGCTAACGGTGGCACTGAAATGGCAGGAGCTTTGTCACTGGCCATGACGATGGCGCAGGCACCCGCTGACGATCTGGTACAGCAAATGGTGTTTATCACCGATGGGGCTGTCGGCAACGAATCTGCACTGTTTGACCAGATCCGTCGTGGCTTGAACGACCGTCGACTGTTCACCGTGGGTATTGGTGCTGCGCCGAACATGCACTTTATGCGTGAAGCTGCTCGTTGGGGGCGAGGCGCATACACCGCTATTCATGACAGTAGTGAGGTGAACCGCGCTCTGGAAGGCTTGTTTTCGGCGATGGAGGCACCGGTATTAACGGATCTTGATGTTCGGTGGCCGTCACAAGGCCACGACGTGGAACCCGTGCCTGCAAAATCCGGTGATCTTTTCCGGGGTAGCCCGCTGGTGCAGGTCGTTCATGGGGTTCCGGCGGCGGGTGAGCTGCAAGTGTCCGGGAAACTGCCCGGGGGGCGTCGCTGGATCTCCCGGTTGAACCTGAGCAATGCCGCGGAAGCTAACGGCTTGAATCGTCAGTGGGCCCGAGGCCGAATTGATGAACTGATAGATGCTGCCAGCCTGAGTGGTGACTTGCCAGATGAACAGCGCATTACCAGATTGTCGATGGAGCATGGCGTGATGTCGCCGTTCACAAGTTTTGTTGCGATCGAAGAAAAATCCGCCCGGCCAGCCTCAGAGAACCTTGAACGTGAGCAATTGCCCACCCTGTTGCCGGCGGGCAGTCGTTCCGGAATGCTGCGTTATCCGCAAACAGCTACCTTCTGGCCTTTGCTCAGTGCTTTGGGCTTGTTGGGTCTGATGTTTGCGCTGGCAATTGCGATGCTGAGCCGGAGGCCGGCACTATGACTCGATTTCTGATACTTCTGACAAGCTCTTCAGTGCTGCTGTTGATGTTTGGGTTGTGGATTCCGTTCAAGGCACTGGTGGCTCAGGAATTACTGGAAAGAGCCTGGGCTGAAAGTCAGTCCGGGCAAAGCGAAGAGAGGCCTTGGCCTTGGGCTGATACCTGGCCTGTTGCGAAACTGGAGTTGCCAGAGCTCGGTGTATCCATGATTGTGCTGGAGGGCGGCCATGGTGAAAGCCTGGCCTTTGGACCGGGCCGGGTTTTTGGTGGCGAGGGGGGGGCTTTGATTCTGGCGGGCCATCGCGATACGCACTTCAGGCATTTGCAGAACTTGCAGAAGGGATACCATCTCCGGCTGCAAAATCAGAACCAGCAATGGCAGAGGTATCAGGTCATGGATACCAGAATTGTCGATAGCCGGTACGAGTCGATAGATACCCATCGCCTGGCCGCAGACTCTGTGCTTTTGGTGACCTGCTATCCCTTTGATTCCATGGATGCGGGAGGGCCATTACGGTATGTCGTGGAAGCGCGGCCGTTACCTGATGAGGACTTTGGTAATACTGTTGCGACCTTGTAATTTGGCGTACACTTGTACGCTAAAACTCTGAGGTCCGGAAGCGCAGTATGGGTGTTGTAAGAAAAATAATCGCTTGGTTGTGTGTTGCTGTTTTCTGTCTGTTGTCTTTTGTGCTGTATCTGGCACGCCCTTTTAATCCAGACAACAACCGTTTGCTGGCTTGGGTCATTGCCCGGTTCTGCCGGCGGGTGCTGGGCATGGAACGCCCGTTGTATGGCGCAGAAAACATGCCTAAAGACCGGCCAACGGTGATTGTGGCCAACCATCAGGAAAATGACGATCTGTTGATTGTTGGTGACCTGTTACCTCCGCGCACGGTTGCCGTTGGTAAGTCTGCTTTGCTCTGGATTCCCTTCTTTGGTCAGGTATTCTGGCTGGGTGATAACATCATCCTGAATCGTAGTCAGTCTCATAAAGCAGTGGCAGCAATGAAAGCCACCAGTGACGCCATTAACAAAGACCGCAAAAGCATTTGGGTTTTCGCTGAAGGTACCCGTAGCCGGGGCCGCGGTCTGGGCCGTTTCAAAAAAGGCGCATTTCACATGGCCATTGCGGCAGGCGCGCCGATTACCATGGTGTGCGTAGCGGATTATCACGGCAAAACTCAGGGGTGGTTGGGGCGCAGGAAACCTGTACCGGTTCGTATTCTTCCGCCTATTGAAACTCAGGGTTTAACCAATGCAGATATCCCAGAGCTAATGGCCCGTTGTCATCAGCAGATGGCCGAAGCCATTGCCGGCCTTGCGGAAACTCCAGGAACTGCTTGAATGGCCCAGGGAAACAGGGCAGTCTTTCGATCAGTGTTATTGGGACAGTGACAGGAGAACGGATAGATGAGTCTGATCTGGTTTCTGATTATTGGTGGTCTTGCCGGTTGGCTGGCGGGGCTGATCATGAAGGGCAAGGGCTTTGGAGTGCTGGCTAATATAGGCATTGGTATTGTCGGCTCAGTGATTGGTGGCGTTGTGTTTGGCCTTCTGGGTCTGGCCGTGAAAAGCATGGTTGGTGAACTGGTGACTGCTACCGCAGGTGCTGTGTTGTTACTGGCCGTCGTTAATAAAATTAGGCAGGGCTGAGATGATCATACCTATTACCGCTGTATTTGCTGCCGTTATTGGCTTGTTGTTGCTGGTGTTGTCCGGCCTGGTAGTGAAATACCGGCTGAAATACCGGATGGGCATGGGCGTCAATGAGGACCCGGAGTTTGGAGCAGCGGTGCGTGCTCACGCGAACCTTGTGGAATATGCTCCAATTGGCTTGATCATGCTTGCCATTGCTGAGCTGAATGGGGTTTCCAATACGCTGATTTATTGGACTGGCATGGCTCTGGTTGCCGGGCGCATTCTGCATGCTTTTGGCATGATCAACGGCAAGGGGGGCGAGCACAAAGCCCGGATGATTGGAATACTACTAACCTGGCTGGCCATCCTTGTGGCCGCACTGTTGCTGTTGTGGAATGTAGGTAAGGTTTACGGTTAACGCCAGATCTGAATGAGCGGGGCCCTTGTGGCCCCGTTTTTGTAATGGGGAATGGTTAAAGCGCCTGTGCAATTTCCATAGAAAGATACTCCAGCTCTACCCGGCGATTGGCAGCATGATCTTCAGGCCGTGCCAGAGGGCGATCTGAGCCCCATGTGGTCAGAAGCAGGGCCGATGGAGAAACACCCTCTTGTGTCAGTAACCGAGCTACAGCGTTGGCACGTTGACGGGCAACAAACCGGTTGTAGTCGCCAGAGCCAAAGTTATCGGAATGGCCGTGAATTTTTACTCGTATGCCAGGGTGGTTCTTGAGATACAGCGCATGCTGTTTGAGGATCTCAGTATCGGTTGTATCCAGAGTATGTTTGTTGAAACCGTAGTGAAAGCGAGTACGGTGAGGGCGACCTGCCTCCTGATGATGCTGGCCCGCCAAAAAACCGGACGCCAGTGCGGCTCTGGCCAGCATTTCAGGGTTGTCCAAAACAAGTGTCGTCATCTGCAGTATCCTTGCATCCAAAGTCAGGTTCTTTTTGTTATCACTCTCGTACTATTTAGTGATAGAGCAACAACAGCAATTGGCGAATAGTCGATACAGGAATCCGTGTGCACGGAGAGCCATTGAATGGCACTTGTATGACCGCCTGATGACAATTACATCGAGAAAAGAAGGCCGCGCTGTGGTAAAAAACAGCTTTTCAGGGACAGATTGTGATGAATAGTGACCGCCTATGCTGATTATTCCTGCTGAAAATGCCGTTAACTGGAAGCGCCCTCCTTGGGTGACGCTGGGGCTTATCATGACTTGCCTGATGGTATTTCTGTTCTATCAGGGAGGCGATGAACAGAAGCTGGAATCAGCCATTGGACAATATCTCGGCAGTGGATTGCTGGCGCAGGAGGCGCCGGCCTATGAAGACTATCTGCAACGGGAAATCCGTTTCGAGGATGATCAGCAGCGAGTTCTGGAGTTGCAGGACTTTCAACAGCTCAGGGCGCAGGGGAACGAGCCCTGGCAGGCTGTCACCCTGTTGCTGGACCGTGAGTATTATCAGTACCTGAAAGACAATAGCGACATTATCTGGACCCCGGCAGAGCGCAGCCAATGGATGGAGCAGCGTAGTGCCATAGAACAACAGTGGATCAGCCAGATGAGCGCGTTTCAGCTGGGTTTGGTACCAGCGGACCTCTCGCTTTATACCCTTATTACCTATCAGTTTCTGCACGGTGGGTGGGGCCATATCATTGGTAACCTGGTATTTCTGTTCCTGCTGGGGTTTACCGTGGAACGGGCACTGGGGCCTGGCCGCTATCTGGTGGCTTATCTGGTGTGCGGCGCACTTTCTGGTTTGGTGTTTACGGTCTTTTCCTCCGGGAGTTTGATTCCACTAGTGGGCGCATCGGGCTCCATATCCGGTTTGATGGGGATGTACGTAGCCATTTATGGCCTGCAAAAAATCCGTTTTTTTTATTTTCTGGGAGTTTATTTCAACTACTTCCGAGCGCCGGCTATTGCCATGCTGCCGGTGTGGTTAGGTAAGGAAATTTATGATTACTGGTTTGCAGGGGCCACAGGTATTGCATACATGGCTCACGCTGGTGGCCTTCTGGCTGGCGCAGGCCTGGTCGGGCTGCTTGGTAAAAGCTGGCTGCAAGTCAAAGAAGAGTTTTATGAGCCGGAACCGGAAGAGCAGGATGCCCGTTTCACCTCTGGCTACGCTCAGGCCATGGCCAGCCTGGGGCGTATGGAGTTTGACCTGGCTCGTCGCCAGTTTGAAGCGTTGAGGGAACACTATCCGGAACGTTCGGTTTTACTGGAACACTTGTATCAGCTTGCTAAGCTTCGGCCAGACATGCCTGCATACCGGGACCTGGCGACTGAGCTGATGTCAGACGCCTTGGCCCGTCGGCAGCCGGAACAACTGCTTTCTGTGTGGCAGGAGTATCTGAGTAAAGGCGAGGCTCATCATCCGCTGGCAGGGGAAGATCATAACCGGGTATTGTTTTTCAGCTTGAAACAGCATGACTTAAAATCCGCCGAAAAAGCGTTTGAACGCATGCGGCTGAGAGCTGAGCCCGAAATGGTTCACGAAGCTTGCCGGCTGCTAATTGCTGAGTTTGAAAAGCTCCAGATGGAACCCAAAGCCCGGCATTACAGGCAACTACTCCAGGGCCTGAACTAAGCGCTGGCCACGACTACGGAGAGGCGGTCAGGTGTTTCTACTCAGGCGCCCCGAAGCTGGCTTTGGGGCCTTTCAACGGCTCCCGGTTGTGTGCTTGCTCCAACCACACACCAATTTGGTTGTGAACCGGATGAGTCAGGCAACGTTTTTGAATAAAAGACAAAAACGCACTGGCCTTTTCCCACTGCTGGAGGCCATTCGCCAGCGCTTGAGCTGCCAACAGGTAAGCGGGTGCCAGTTGTTCGCTGTCAGGAAACCGTTTGTGGAAGTCCTGCAGTAACCGAAGTGCCGCTTTGAAATGCCCTCCGTGGTACAGCGCTGTAGCGCATCTGAAGGAAAGCTCGGGGTCGTCCAGCTGAAAGTTGGGCTCCAGTGTTTGCAGTGTGTTGATCAGCCCGTTCAAGCTGTCGCCGTCGTTACGTTCGGCTAACCAGCTCATCAGTCGAGGGTGGTACCGGTACAGCTCCTGTACATCGTTTCTGGCTGTCAGTAGCTGGTAGAGCTGGCCTAACCTGCGAGGGTCGTCTCTGTCCTTTTTGAGTGCGTCTTTGAGCATGCGCTGAACGCGGTCGTAATTGCCGTCTTTCAGGTTCATATCCAGATCTGCATCAAAGCGGCTGGAGCGATCCCGCTGCTGATAGCTTGCCGTGGTTTCCTCATCCTGAATGTCGGAGGCAAAGCCCAGCTCTTCCTGATATTGGAACAGAAGATAGCCCAACATGTGGAACAGAATCAGGGTAAAGGTACTGTTAAGAAAACCCGCAAGCGGTTGTGCCACCCATAACGGGAAATGGGTGACGGCGAAGTCTTGTGCGGCACCCGATGCCAGCGTCAGTAAAATCAAATAGCCGTAAAGCAGAAAATATGGAGTGCCGATTCGGGAAATAAGCACCGCAAGGTTCATGGGGTTTATCGCCGCTCCGACTGAACGCTCCATGGCCAGTACCATGATGCTGGCAGGCAGCGCCAGCACTACAAATGCTAACGCCAGCAGCATAAGAACAGGCCCGCCCAGCATAGCAGCAGCACCGACCAACGCTCCCATTAAAATAAAAACCAGTAGCTGTAGGATTACGATATTAAAACCGCTGCCGGTAAACGCCTCCGATACAGGGGGCGGTTTCAGGTGCCCCTCGGCGGTGCGATTGATCACGGCGTAGGTATATTTGAACAGTGCCAGCGCCAGCGTCAGCCAGATGATCAGCCCTATGATATTGGCCGGAGCAATAAGCGGCACCAGAGTGCAGATGGCAATAACGATCAGGGGATCTGTGTAGAAAGGGTATCGGAAAAATTCCCCGATCCTGTGCCAGAAAGGTACAACCTCTGTTGCGGCGCCCAGGTATCGCATGGCTTTACTGCATTTGGGACAGAGCGCTTTATGCAGGCGAGTATCTGCGTCGGGCATGCACCTGTGGCAGTAGTACATCTGACACTCACTGCAGTGCCATTTTGCAGGGTCACCCGGATGGTAATGACAATCGTGTTTCAAAGCAGAAGTCCTGATCCGTCAGAAATCAGACGCAATAATGACAGAAGTACCGAAAAGCCGCATTACATCTGTTTGCATATCAGAAGCTAATGTTGCCGGATACAGTTGCTGACCGGTTGGTAAGTAGTGTCGGCTCAAGTTCTGGTCTCAATGGTCGACAACCCTTATTGAGCATCCGGTGAGATAGCAGCAAATGCAAAAGTCCTATAGAAATATTTTGTTGTTCGTTTTTGCACTGGGCTTGCTGGTATCACTGCCTTTACTGGGTCATATCACCAAAGACAGCCAGTATTACGGTTTCAAAACAGACCTCGAGGTACCCGTACTGCCGGGGTATGACGCGGAGGCCGAACGGTTACGCCTGGTTTTTTTTGGCTATCAGCACTGTGGCACGGTTTGCCCGCTGCAGTTGATGAACTTAAAAGAATTGCACAAACGCCTGATGCAGCAGCCGGTGAATTTTGTATTTGTTACCCTTGACCCGGAGCGTGACAGTCAGCAAGAGCTGGATCAGATTATGTCGGCTATGGGAGAGAATTTTTACGCTGTGCGCCCTGAAACTCAGGCTGAGGCGCAGGCATTGGCGATGGGTTTTTCGGAATACGCGGGAAAAGTCACCGCCGCTGAAGGTTATGACTTCAACCACGGTGCCCGTATTTACGCAGTGACACCAGATAATCGCCGTCATTTGCTTTATGTAACACCTGAACTGGATCTTGATAGGGTCGAAGCGGACATCGAACGGCTCCTGGCCGGCTTGAAAGGAAGAAACTTAAAATGAGCATATCAACGCAGGACAATGATTTAATCCGTCAGCAACGGCTGATGACTGACAAACAGATGCTGGTCATCTTGCTGGCTCATGTGCCCGTGGTAGGTTTGCTGGTCCCATGGGGGCATGGTACGCATGCATTCGCAATTGTTGCTTCTTTGCTGGTAGGCGGGTTGGCACTTGTCGGCTACGTCATGCTACGTGGTACCCGGGCTTGTTCTGCTCTGTTTTCAGCGTGTTTGATGCTGTTTTCTGCCGTGATGATCCAGGCTCAGATGGGCCGGATCGAAATGCATTTCCACATTTTTTCGGCCTTGGCGCTGGTCATCATCTACCGGGACTGGTTGCCGGTATTAGTCGCTGCCGGCGTGATTACCGGCCATCACCTGTTGCTGACGGCGTTGCAGCTTTCGGATTCTCAGGTTGGCGGTATGCCTCTGATGATTTTTAATTACGGTTGCAGCTGGGGGATCGCCTTTCTGCACGCTGTGTTCGTGGTGTTTGAAGCAAGCATTCTGGTGTTCTTTGCCGTCAGAATGGGGGCTGAACAAAAGCAAACGCTTCAGATGATTGATGTGGTTCGGGCGTTTGATACCAAAAGGGATTTGCGGGGTCGGATACCTGATCAGGCTCAGAGTGCAGCCGCCCAGTCGTTTAATCAGATGATGGAACAAACCTGTGCGCTGATTAAGGAACTCCGCGATTTCTCAGGCGTTTTGGGGCAGAGTGCAAATCAATTGGCCGACGGCAGTAAAACCACCCGGAAGCATGTTGAAGATCAACAGCAACAGTCGGACCAGGTCGCTGCTGCCAGTAACCAAATGGCTGCCAGTGTGCAGGAAGTGGCCCAGAATGCTCAGCTCGCCTCTGAAGCGGCCAGCGACGCGTCTAAAGCTTCGAGTGCAGGTAGCGACGCTATGGCCAGCGCGAGCAGAATGACCGACGCCACCAACGAGGCGTTGGACGATAGCAGCCAGATGGTTCAGCAGTTGACGGAAAAAGTGGATCTGATTGCTCAGGTAACCGGGTCGATTCACGATATTTCAGACCAGACTAACTTGCTGGCATTGAATGCGGCGATTGAGGCCGCCCGAGCGGGGGAGCATGGTCGTGGTTTTGCTGTCGTCGCTGATGAAGTTCGTTCGTTATCGCGCCGCACCCAAGCGCTTACTGATGAAATTCGTAGCACAGTGGACGAGTTGAAAAATCTATCCGAAGCAACCCTGGCAGCCATGGACATGGGGCGGACCCGTTCAGGTGAGTCTACCCGAGCTATTCAAACTGCAGCAGAGGCGATTGGCCGCATTGAGCAGGCTATTGGCGCTGTCAGCAGCATGAATGATCAGATCGCGGCAGCCTGTGAGCAGCAGGCTGCAACCTCTCTGCAGATCAATGAAAACATTCATTCTGTAGCGACCCGGAATGGCCAGGTGGCTGAAGAAGCCGACAAGGTACTGGCTATGTCAGGAAATCTTGGCCAGGCTCTGGGCCAGGTTGATGCTCTGATAAACCGGTATCAACTGCCTTAGCACTGAGTCAGGAGTATTGTCGGGTTGCTGGTGTCCATGAAGGTGTTTCCATCGTGGTGTCTGTTCATTGCAAATTGTCTGTATTTACCAGCCTGCGGTTGAAGTCTGAGTTTTCGGTGCGATAGTTAACTATAGACCCTGAAGCGCGATGCAATAGAGGAGGCACTCCATGTCGAACGTATTGCCTGGTAAAAACAGTCTGAACACGCTTTCCACTCTGGCCGTAGGTGGTAAAACCTTTCACTATTACAGCCTGAGAAAGGCTGAAGATACCTTGGGTGATATGAGTCGCCTACCGTTCTCTTTGAAAGTGCTGATGGAGAATTTGCTACGCAATGAGGATGGCGTAACCGTAGATCAATCCCATATAGATGCTATGGCGCAGTGGTTGAAAAATCGCAAATCTGACACTGAAATCCAGTTTCGCCCGGCCCGGGTTCTGATGCAGGACTTTACTGGAGTACCCGGTGTTGTGGATCTGGCCGCCATGCGTGAGGCCGTGAAGCGAGCGGGGAAAGACCCGGCTCTGATTAACCCACTGTCCCCTGTCGACCTGGTGATTGATCACTCTGTAATGGTAGACAATTACGGCAGTGCGTCAGCCTTTAAAGAAAACGTAGTTATTGAAATGGCACGGAATCAGGAGCGCTACGAATTCCTGCGCTGGGGCCAGCAGGCCTTTGATAATTTCCGCGTAGTGCCTCCAGGCACGGGTATCTGCCACCAAGTCAACCTGGAATATTTGGGTAAAACCGTTTGGCAAAAAGAGGTGGATGGCAAGACTCTCGCATACCCGGACACACTGGTCGGAACCGATTCCCATACCACGATGATTAATGGTCTTGGGATTCTGGGGTGGGGCGTTGGCGGAATTGAAGCTGAGGCCGCTATGCTGGGCCAGCCCGTGTCGATGCTGATTCCAGAAGTGGTCGGCTTTAAAATGACAGGAAAGTTGCGCGAAGGCATCACAGCCACTGATCTGGTACTGACCGTGGTTGAGATGCTGCGTAAAAAAGGTGTCGTGGGCAAATTTGTAGAGTTCTACGGCGATGGCCTGAAAGACATGCCGGTGGCTGATCGCGCCACAATTGCCAATATGGCGCCGGAATATGGCGCAACCTGCGGCTTCTTCCCAGTGGACGAGCAGACGCTCAGTTACATGCGCCTGACGGGGCGTGAGGATGATCAGCTGGCGTTGGTGGAAGCCTACGCCAAAGCTCAGGGGCTGTGGCGAGAGCCCGGGCACGAGCCTGTTTACACCGAAAGTTTAGAATTGGATATGGGGACGGTGGAGGCTAGTCTGGCAGGGCCTAAACGCCCGCAAGATCGTGTGGCGCTGAAAAACATGAAAGCCGCATTTGAACTGGTGATGGAAACCTCGGAAGGTCCGGCGGTAGCCCGGCAAGCAAAAATGGAGTCTGAAGGTGGAGGGACCGCTGTCGGGGTGGATGAAGCCTACTTCGAACATCCTGCCAGTCAACCACTGGAATTGAACGGGGAGCAGTTTAGGTTGGACCCGGGTGCCGTGGTGATTGCTGCGATTACGTCGTGCACGAATACCTCTAATCCCAGTGTCATGATGGCTGCCGGCCTGGTCGCCCAAAAAGCGGTGGCGAAAGGGCTGAAAACCAAACCGTGGGTGAAAACGTCGCTGGCTCCTGGCTCTAAAGTGGTGACAGATTACCTGGCTGTCGCCGGCTTGCAGGATGACTTAAACAAGCTTGGTTTCAACCTGGTTGGCTATGGGTGCACTACCTGCATTGGCAATTCTGGCCCGCTGCCTGAGGCCGTTGAGACGGCTATTCTTGAAGGTGACCTGACCGTGGCTTCGGTGCTGTCGGGAAACCGGAATTTTGAAGGCCGGGTGCACCCACTGGTAAAAACTAACTGGCTGGCATCGCCGCCGTTGGTCGTAGCCTATGCGCTGGCGGGGAATGTTCGGCTGGATCTCACAAAAGAACCGCTGGGCACTGACCAGGAAGGCCGGGCTGTTTACCTGAGCGACCTTTGGCCTTCTCAGGCGGAAGTCGCTGAAGCGGTGGAAAAAGTAAAAACGGACATGTTCCGTAAACAGTATGGTCAAGTCTTCGAGGGTGATGACGCCTGGAAAGCGATCCAGGTACCAGACAGCAAGGTGTACGACTGGAACGACAAGTCCACCTACATTCAGCACCCGCCTTTTTTTGAAGGCATGGGCGTAAAACCTGAACCGATCAGAGACATCAACGATGCCTGTATCCTGGCTATGCTAGGCGATTCGGTCACCACCGATCATATTTCTCCGGCGGGCTCTTTCGCGCTTGATACTCCCGCGGGTAAATATCTGCAGGCTCACGGCGTGGAACCTGCAGACTTCAACTCATACGGTTCCCGCCGGGGGAACCACGAAGTGATGATGCGGGGCACTTTTGCCAACGTTCGTATCAGGAATGAGATGCTCGACGGCGTAGAAGGTGGCTACACCCGGTTTTTACCCACCGGCGAGCAGCTGGCCATTTACGATGCTGCAATGGCGTATCAGAAGCAGGGAACGCCACTGGTGGTGATTGCGGGCAAGGAATACGGCACCGGGTCTAGCCGGGACTGGGCTGCCAAAGGCACCCGCTTGCTGGGCGTACAAGCTGTGGTGGCAGAATCTTACGAGCGTATCCACAGATCTAACCTGATCGGAATGGGCGTGATGCCGTTGCAGTTCCCTGAAGGTGAAAGCCGTAAAACCCTGCGGCTGACCGGTGAGGAAACCATTAGCATCGAAGGACTGTCCGGCGACATTAAACCGGGGCAGGTCCTGACCATGACCGTGAAGTACAAGGATGGCACTAGCAGAACCTGCAATCTGAAATCCCGTATCGATACCGCGAACGAGGCGGAGTACTTCAAACACGGCGGCATCTTGCACTATGTGGTGCGGGAGATGTTGAGTAACGCCTGATGGCAAACCGAAGTCGGCTCTGTTAGCCGGCTTCGGTTATTTCGCTGTGGCAATTGGCAGTGAGAGCCAGAAGGTGGCGCCTTTGCCTTCTTCTGAGTCATAGCCCACATGGCCGTCCATGGTGTGCATTATTTGCTGAGTAATTGCCAGGCCGAGCCCGGTTCCCTCTTTTTGCCGGGCTGAGGAGCTGTCAGCCTGTGCAAATTTTTTGAAAATATGCACACGGAAACTTTCAGGAACGCCTGGTCCCTGATCTGAAACTTCAATCAATACCTGGCCGCCTGCTTTACGGATATTAATCGTGACGTCTTTGTGTGGTGGCGAAAACTTCACGGCGTTGGAAAGCAGGTTGGTCAGTGCCTGCTGGAGACGTTGTGGGTCAACATTGGCGAGCAATTCACTGCTTGATTCTATCTGTCGGAGCTGAACCTGTTTCTGGTCGGCGTAAGCCCGAATGTCTTCGATGGCTGTGGTGACAATATCCGCGACCGGCTGCCGTACCAGTTTGATCGCAACTTTCCCGCTGATCAGTTTTTCAATATCCAGCAGGTCGTCAATCAGAGAGCGTAGATGGCTGGTGTTGCGATGAGCGATGGCGAGCAGGCTTCGGGTTTTTTCCGGCAGCTCCCCTGTGGCGCCGCCGAGAATCAGTCCAAGAGACCCCGCAATAGAGGTCAGAGGTGTACGTAGTTCATGGCTGACGGTTGAGATGAACTGGTTTTTTATCTCTTCATTTTTGTGGCGCTCATCAATATCAACGATGTATCCATGCCACAAAATACTGTTATCGGGTAACTTTTCAGGGTTTGCCTTGCCCTCCACCCAGCGCCAGCTCTTATCTTGCCAGAGAACCCGGTACTTACTCACCCAGGGGGTCAGGGTGTCGGCAGAGTGTTGGATAGACTTGACCACTGCAGCCAGATCGTCTGGATGAATACGTTGAATCGCCGAGTTGGCGTCTTGACGAACCTGCTCAGCGGTCACGTTGTAGATAGACTGAACACCGATGCTGCTGTAAGGGAAGGTGGCGTGGCCATCGGGCCAGAGCCGGTACTGGTAGAGCATGCCCGGGGCGTTGGCAACCAGCTTGTCGAGTGTATCCGCCTGATCTCGGTGGAGGATTATATCAGCCACCCAGCGAGCCAGTAGGCTAACAAACGTTTTTTCGGTTTCGGTAAAACCGGGTCGACGTGGTGTGGCTGAGGAAAAACTCAGGCTACCTATGATTTCACCATCAACCCAGATAGGTGCCGCGAGATAGCTTTCGAACCTGAAGCGGAGGTAACAGGGTAGCTCACTGTATCTGGAGTGGGCCATATGGTCGATGGCCAGTGCCTCACCCCTGGGGATCAGAATGGAGCAATAGGTTTGTTCTAACGGCAGGGTTAAACCATTTTTTAGGGAAGAGGCCGGGTGACGCTCGTGATGCCAGAGAATGGTATAGGCGTCGCCGGTGATACTGCTGACAACTGCTGTATCCATCCCCAGGTATGTATTGGCAACGGCCAGAGCACGTTCAACCCGATCTTGTACACTGCCGCCAGAGTCGAGGGAAATATCGTTGAGGATGTTGAGAGCTTGAGAGCGCTCGGCGTAGTAAGTCCCCACTTTCTGATAGGCGAACTCCCGCTCTACGATATCGGCGAGGTCGCGAAGAGACTGCAGGTCGTCGCTGGAAAAGTCCCGGGAGGTTTTATCCATCAGGCATAAGGTGCCCAGGCGGTTGCCGTGTCTGTCGGCCAGTGGCGCTCCGGCATAAAAGCGGATATTGGGCTCTCCGGTTACCAGTGGATTGTCTGCAAAATCTTCATTATCTAAGGCATTTTCCACCACAAAAGGCTCGGCTCCCAGAATGGCATGCCCGCAGAACGAAATATCCCTTGCCGTTTCCCTGACACCCAGACCATAGCGAGACTTGAACCACTGCCGATCTTTGTCGACAAGGGAAATCAGGCAAATAGGAACGTCAAACAGGCGGGCTGCCAGCCGGGTGATTCGGTCGAATCGGTCTTCCGGTGGGGTATCCAGAAGCTGGGACGCTTCGAGCGCGGAAAGCCTCTGCGCTTCGTTAGCTGGATGCTCAGGTATTTTCATGGTCTGTCCCGTTTCTATGCTCTGCCGTGGGCAATTCAACCCAGAATTGGGCACCATTTTGATATAAGTAACCCACATCACCCCCCATGAGTAGCGCCAGCTCCCGGCAGATGGCTAAACCTAACCCCGTACCTGCTTTGGCCCGGGAAGACCCCCGTTCTGCTTGCGCAAAGCGCTGGAACAGTTGCTCGACAAAAGGCTCGGGGACGCCATCGCCCTGATCAGCAACGGTGATACGAATGAATTCCGGAGTTATGGCTTCGGCCTTGACGCGTATTAGCCCGCCATTGGGTGAATATTTGATAGCGTTGCTGAGGAAGTTGCTGAGGATTTGTCGGAACCTGTCGGGGTCTGCACATACTTTCAGGTCACCAGCGTGTTCTGTTGTTAACTGCACGCCATATTGTGAGGCCATAGACTGATTGTCCTCACAGGCTGAGCGCATGGCGTCCTCCACATGGAACGTGCAGGTCTGGATGCTCAGTTTGCCGGATATGGCCTTGTCAAAGTCCAGAAGGTCGGTGATGAGCACTTGCAGATGTTCGCCGTTTCTGAGCGCTACATCAACCATAGAGGCGGCTTTTTCCGAAAGTGAACCAAGGGTGCCGGAGCTTAGCAACTTCAAGGATCCGTTGATGGAGGTAAGAGGGGTGCGAAGTTCATGACTGACGTTCGAGACAAACTGGCTTTTCAGGCTGTCCAGTGCTTCGCGTTCTTCCATTAACGTATTGAATGCTTTGGCCAGGTTCCGTGTTTCTGAAGAGCCTTGTTCGCGTAATCTCTGGTTAAACGTGTTGTTGGATGCCATTCGATTGATTTTGTCTGACATGCTGCTGAGGTTGCGTGTAACTACCCTGGTCAGTAAGTAAGTGATCAATAGTAATGGAAGCATGGCAGCGACACTGGCCCACAGAAACTTCTGGAATGAGGCCTTGGCAGGCAGGGTTGCCTGTTCGTAGGGTGCCGCGCTAAGGAACAGCCAGCCGAGTCGTTCCAGGTGTTGGGTTGCATATACCCATCGTTCACCATTGTTGTCTGTAATCACGCCGGCATAAACGCCAGATAGTGCTGCATCAATTAACGGGTCATCGCCTGGATTTGGTAGTTCAGGTGCCTGAATGCCGTCTTTGAGTGCGTCTACCTGAATGAAGTGACCCGTATCCAGTACTTTGAATATGGTGCCAGTGCCGGACACCATTCCTTTAGGAAGAATGCCGTTTTTAGCCAGATTGATTGTGCCTGCGGCAAAGCCCAGAAAAGTGCCATCGTTAGCTTTTATAGGGGCGAGAAAGGACAATAGTGGTAAGCCGGTTACTCGCCCGATAATTGGGCGGCTGACAGTCGCTTTTTGAGAGGCAATCGCCCGCTTGAAGTGTGCACGATCTGCATAAGACGTCCCCAGTCGGTGCGGGACAAAGGTATTTTCAGCAATGGCTCTGCTTTGATCGTCCAGAACGATCAATCCACCATCAAACAACTTTTCTAAAGCAGGCTGCCGTTTAAGCGTGTCATTGAGTTGTTCGAGGGGCAGCAGGTTGTCGCCATCCGTCAGTATGCTGGCAAAGGCGCTGAGTGTGTTAAGGCGAATAGCCAGCTCCTGGTTAACCCGGCTGGCAGCCATTGATGTATGTAACGATTGTCGTTCTGCCAGTACCTGCTCGAAATCGCGTAATAGTTGATCGTAGGCTATAAACAAGATCAGGCCGACGCTGATGATGATGCTTAGACTGGTAATCAGAACGACACGAGTACTGAGGCTGAGCGTTTTCAAAGAAGACCCTTGTGGTGATGGCCGTATGGAAGAAAACATGATTACATAAGCGAGGATAGTAGAATTCGCCCATTGAAGAAAATGTTGAGGGGAGTGCTGTGACCAACGGAGCCAGTGATCAACTCCGGAAACGGCTGCAAATGTTGCAGGATCGCTTTGTCGAGCGCGCCCAGGTCGATATACAAATATTGTGTAACTATGCTGACCTGATGGATCAGAAAGCGTTGTCACAGGGTGAATTGGTTGAGTGTTACCAGCTTTTACACCGGATGGCCGGGTCTGCTGGTACTTTTGGCCTGCCTGACCTTGGCACTGCCGCACGCCTGATTGAAAAAAAGGTTAAGCCGTTTGTTGACGCCTCAGACAAGTCCGTCAGCGATGGGTCTGGTGATGTAGTTGTATCAACTGAGATATCCAGGGATATTCATGACCTGGCACAGCTATTCCAGAACCGAAGCCATGCCAGCGAAGGTGATGTTGATTCAGAGGGTAGCGATGCAGATCTCTGCGACGGTGTCCACGGCATGCAGGTTCATGTCATGGCGCTGGGGCACAGCACTGAATATCTCTCAGGTTTGGCGACTGAACTGGAAGGGTATGGTTTTGCCTGTGATGTGATGTTGCTGGATGAACCGGAAGCCGCAGTTAAACGGCTTGCAGAACATGCCGGTGCGACGATTCTCCTGTGTGAAGACTCAGCGTTAAGTGATGTTGTCAGCTTCCGGGCTGAACACCTTCCGCAAGCCGAACGCAGGCTCTATCCAGTGATTGGCATTGGTCATCATAGTTCTTTTGAAACCCTTTATAAGGTGGCAGAAGAGGCAGCGACCGCTTATTTCAGCATGCCGTTAAATATGCCTGAGCTGGCTGAACGAATTGAGTCCCTCGCTCTGGAGCGAGGGTCGAGACAGCAGGGCCGGGTACTGATAGTTGACGATGACAAAGAGTTAGGTGAGCGATATTGCCTGGTTTTAGAGGGAGCCGGCATCAAAGCAAGGTTGGTTTCTGAGCCAACTCACCTGATGTCGGAATTGTCAGCCTTCGAGCCAGATCTTGTGTTGATGGATGTCCAGCTGCGTGGGTTCTCAGGGGTGACGCTGGCGAGGCTCATACGTTATGAGCCTCGCTGGCTTGGTTTACCGATAGTTTATCTCTCTTCAGAGGATGATCCGGAGACTCAGCTTGAAGCCTTGGCGAAAGGTGCTGATGAGTTTCTGGTGAAACCGGTGACGGATGCTTATCTGATTCGGGCTGTACGCATTCGATGTTACCGCGCTCGCCAGTTATCAAACCTGATGAACCGTGACAGCCTCACCGGTTTGCTGAAACACTCTTTGATTAAACAGGAAGTTGACAGAGAGTTAGCCCGTTGTCGTCGTGGCGGGCATTTCTCATGCGTGGTTATGCTGGACCTGGACCACTTCAAGCGCGTTAACGATACCTGGGGCCACGGGCAGGGAGATATCGTTATCCGGACTCTGGCTCACCTGCTAAGAAATCGACTCAGAGAGTCTGACACGATTGGCCGCTACGGAGGGGAAGAGTTTCTGGTGGTGCTGCCGAACTGCGAGCCGAGCCAGGCCGCAGAACTTATTGATGGCATCAGGGAAAGCTTTGCAGAGTTGGTGTTTTCGGTTGGAGAAGGCGGTTTTCAGGCGACTTTTAGTGCCGGTGTTGCCTTAATCAATGACTTTCCTGTCTCGGGTCAGGCGATTGAGGCGGCAGACCAGGCGCTCTATGGGCGTAAACAGGTTGGGCGTAATGGAGTGACGGTTTATGACCGCGAAGTCCATAGCCGTGGTAATTAAGGGAGTTGTCGGTTGAGAGCACTAGTGCTGGAAGATGACGAGCTGGTTGGAGAGCTCCTTGAGACGGTAGTAGCCGGCATTATTAACGGGGTGCACGTTAGTCTTGCCCGTTCTCTGACTGAAGCCAGACGACGTGTGGCGGAAAACCGATATGATCTGTATCTGGTTGACTGGGGGTTGCCGGACGGATCAGGTATCGAGTTGGTCAAACAGATTCGAGCCTTCGATTCTTCGGTACCCATTGTTATTGTCTCGGGGCGATCGGATCGGGAATCTGTGCTGCAGGCGGCCCACTATGGCATCAGCGGATATATTTCCAAACCTCTCGATATTGAGTTGTTACATCGCCGGCTCAGCGAGCTGGTGCCAACGAATTCGGCTGAAAGCCAGTCGGTTCATGATTTTCTGCTTGAGTCGTCGAACGATGTTGTTCAGCTGCCAACAGACCTGGACCCTGGTGAAATTCTTGATCTGATGGAACGTGTGGATGAACTCTCGGCAGCAGAACTGGCGGAGATCTGGCGAACACAGATTGGTTTGACTGCGCGTATACTGGATGTGGCTAATAGCAGCTCATTCAGACGTACAGGGCAGCCGGTGGAGTCGCTCCGGGCGGCAATTGGTACTATGGGAGTTCCCATGGCGCTGAATCAGGCTTTGGCACTGTCTTTGGATGTTGCGAACAAGCTTTCCCGGCCAGAGTTAAAGGTCTTGGCAAAAACATACCACGACAAGGCATTGTCGGTGGCTTGGGAAGCCCAACAGATTGCTATCAAACTGAAAAAAACACCGGGTTTGTTTCAGAGTGCAGGTTTATTGAGCCGATTGGGCGAGATGGCGGTTCTTAAGGTACTGAATCAGTTCGATGCTGGTGGTGGAAAACTGGAGGCGTCAGAGATTGATCAGTGTCTGGTACGGTGGTCTGCTGAATACGGTAACCGACTGAAGGTTCACTGGAAGTTTCCGTTAAGTTTGCGTGAACTCATTGGGGCTGTGCATTTTTTATCGGCAGATAGTCCGCGAGAGGATCAGATTGTCATGCGAGCTGCAGCCTTGATTGCCGACGGCAGGCAGGAGGAAGAAGAGTCTAAACGTTTGCTGCGCCGGCTTGGTCTGGATGTAAGTCAATTTACCAAGGAAGGTCAGAATGACATCGATGGATGAGCGTGATGTGAGCAGAATCTTATGCGTTGAGGATGATCCCGATATCAGAGCCATTGCAGAGCTTGCGTTGCAAGATGTGGGGGGATTTACGGCTGTGCTGTGTGGTTCTGGTAAAGAGGCGATTAGGGTAGCGCCGGATTTTAAGCCGGATTTGATTCTTCTGGACGTTATGATGCCTGAGATGGATGGCCCTAAAACGTTGCAGGAGTTGCGAAAGCTCGAGGCAATTGGTTCAACGCCGGTGATTTTCATGACCGCTCGGATCCAGCGTTCTGAAATTGAGGAATATCTGGCGCTGGGAGCCATCGGAGTTATTCCCAAACCTTTTGACCCCATGACGCTGGCTGATGACATTCGTCGTTTATTTAATGAACATGTTCAGAAATAGCTGCCTGACGATCAGCGGACAGATGCGAAAAGGTGTGTTTTGAGATAGGCTGTGCGCCTTGAAAACAGCGCATGAAGAATCGAGGATTGCATGTCATCTCCGGAATCTCAGGACGAACTCAAAGCCAAACTCAATCTGGAAACCTCTCGCATTCACTGGCATGAACTCCAGACCTATTATGCCCGGGGTCAGGTTGTCAGAGTGGAGCCGGACCTGGATCTTCTGAATGTGGCTGCTCAGCTGACTGCAGACAACAAAGCACAATTCGAACAGTGGCTTGCAAGTGGATTGGTCGGTGATGTTTCACCTGATCTTGCCCGGGCCTGGTATGACAGGAACGCGGAGCTTTGGGCGGTTGTGGTGGCGCCTTGGGTTCTGGTTCAGGATCGCTCCGGCAATAAACTCCACTGACACAGTTTTTCGTTAGCAGGCATTCGTCCCATTCTTTTTATATCAACCCTGTTCCTTCGAGGCTTTTATGCTCACAGGTGCCTTGCTGATACTGGCTCCGTTGTTTCTGGGCTTTGTATTTACGCTCTCCAATCGTCGCCTGATGACCGTGATTCACTATATCGTTGAAGGCTTGGTGTACTTCATCCTGGTGTTGTTAGGGCTTGGGCTCGGGCAGATGGAAAGCCTACTGGCTCACCTGGGAACTATGGCGTATCAGGTCAGCGGTTTGGTCTTGGTTCTGCTGGCAGCCAATATGGCAGCGCTCTGGTTATTTCACCGTTGGCAGCCGTTAGACCTGAGCCCTGGAGAGAGCAAGCTGAAATCTGGCTATAGAAGGCTTTTTATTGCAGGACTGAAACCTCTGATGGCGGTTATTGTTGGCGTTCTGCTTGGGTATTTTTTGTTGTCTGAATTGCCCATGGTTGAAGATATCGCTACCTGGGCTTTGATGGCGTTGCTGTTTTTGATCGGTCTCCAGCTGCGCAACGCCGGTTTGTCGTTGCGCAAGCTCCTGATGAACCGTCAGGGGCTGGGTATTGCTCTGGCAATGGCCGCGAGCTCCTTGCTCGCCGGCTTAGCACTCATACCTTGGCTGGGAGTACCCTGGCACCAGGCACTGGCTATAACTTCCGGGTTTGGCTGGTACTCGCTGTCCGGTATTGTCATTGGTGACGCTATGGGCCCCGCATGGGGTGGTGTGGCGTTTCTTAATGATGTGCTCAGAGAAATTATTGCCTTAGCGTTAATTCCAGTCATCATCACGGCACGGCCTGCTATGGCCATAGGCTACGGTGGTGCAACCTCCATGGACTTTACGCTGCCGGTGATTCGCAGCAGTGGTGGCCTTGCCTGTGTGCCGGTAGCGATTGCGTCGGGTTTCTTGTTGTCATTCCTTTCCCCGGTGCTTATGGGCATATTTCTGTCTCTGGGCTAAGCGGTTCCCTTCGTGCATGGCTGGGGGCTTATCCCCGTTCTGGAAAGAATGTTCTGAGGCTATTCTGATACGTTTGGCGAATTACCTGTTTCAATGGTAACTCTTTTACTTCGGCAATTTTCTCAGCGACAAATGGCAAATAGCACGGCGCATTCTCTCGGCCCCGGTAGGGAACAGGCGTGAGGAAGGGGGCATCGGTTTCCAGAAGAATCTGTTCAATGGGCGTCATCCGTACAATGTCCCGTACATTTTCCGCTTTGTTGAACGTGGTGATGCCGTTGAAGCCCAGGCACCAGCCCTGATCGATGGCGTATTGTGCCAGTCCGGGGCCAGACGTGAAGCTGTGAATGACGCCGCGGCGCGTTAACGTGCTTTCGAATTCTTTAAGAATGGTGATGGTGTCGTCATCGGCATCCCGGCTGTGGATCACTACCGGCTGCTTATGGTCGCAGGCAATTTGTAACTGTCGACGAAATACCTGTCGCTGAACTTCCCGGTCCGCGTTGTCGTAGTAGTAATCGAGGCCGATCTCGCCGATGGCGACGATTTTTTCATCTGAGGCATGCTGGCGGATCTCTGTGTCGACATCATCGGTGTAACTCTCGGCTTCATGCGGGTGAATGCCCTGGGTGCCGTAGACCCAGTCTTCGGTCTGAGTGAGCGTTCTGACGGCGGCCAGATTGTCAGGAGCCACAGCAATGGTGATCACTTTCTCGATATTCACCTGTCGACTTTGTTTAAGGGTGTCTTCCAATGGTCGGTCTTTCAGGTAATCCAGGTGGCAGTGGGTCTCGATGATAGGGTGGTCGAAAACGGGAATCTCTCGGCGTTTTTTGCTCATGTCTGGTTACCAGGCTTCATCTCGGTTAGTGAGTGGCTGCTATGCTGAAGTTTGTTATAAGTCAGTCTACCAGCTTGAGGATAATGAAGTGAGTTAAGCGTAAGCTCAGGAACAGTGATCAGGGGGAGGTGCTATGCATATCGTAGTTGTAGGCGGCGGTGTCGTTGGCATAACAACGGCAAGAGAACTGGTTCGCAGGGGGCATCAGGTGACCGTTTTGGAGCGGCATCCTCTGGCGGGCAATGAAACCAGCAAAGCGAATGCTGCGCAGCGCTCTTACGGCGTGGTTTACCCCTGGGCTGATCCCTCAATGGTGCTTAAAGCTCTGCCCTGGCTGTTGCAGCAGGATGGACCTCTGAAAATGCGTATGCCGCCATCAGTTGCGGCTATCCGCTTTATGTTCGCTACCCTGCGTTATGCCTGGTCGCCGGGCTTGTTTGGATTTAACAAACGGGCCATGTTGCGCTTAGGGGCCTATAGTCGTGAGCGGTTCCTGGCACTTGAGCAGGAGCACAACCTGGCTTTTGATGGCGGGCATAATGGGCTTTTGACATTAGCCAGCACACCGGAGGCGCTGGATGATTTACGGGAGACACATAAGCTTCTGAACGAGATGGGGGTGGCTTCGCGTATGCTTTCGCCACAACAAGTGCGGGAAGCTGAACCCGGTATGGCTGCGGGTGCGCCGCTTTACGGAGCGCTTAGTTACGACACGGATGGAACCGGTGACTGCCATTTATTTTCCAGGGAGTTAAGCAAGGTGTGTGAAGATCTGGGCGTGCATTTCCGCTATGAGGTGGAAGCGGAGGCGTTGCTGGCAGATCATCAGCGGGTGAATGCCGTTCAGCTCCGCCGAACTGACGGTAACTCTGAAATACTGGAAGCTGATGCATTTGTTGTGTCTGCGGGTTGTTGGTCGCCAGAGCTGGTCAAGTCGCTGGGTCTGACTTTGCCAATATATCCGGTCAAGGGCTATAGCATTACGGTGCCTCTGAGTGATCCGGACAAGGCGCCTGCCAGTACCATTCATGATGACAACTTCAAAGTGGTGTCTACCCGTTTGGGTAACCGGTTACGGGCCACCGGATTTGTTGAGTTGGCGGATTTTAATCGGGATATTCCCGCTGCGCGTATCGCCACGATCAAAAAGTCTGTACGGTCCCGCTATCCCGGTTGCGCTGATTTGGACGCTGCAGAAACCTGGACGGGGTTTCGTCCGATGACACCCGATGGCCCAGCCATTATCGGCCGGGGGCCCCGTGATAATTTGTTTCTTAATACCGGTCACGGCACTTTTGGCTGGACCTTAGCTGCCGGCAGCGCTGCGGTGATTGCTCAGGTTATTGACGGCGAAGAGCCTGCGGTAGTCCTGGATGCCTTTCGGCCGGGCCGCTTTTCCGGGGATCTCTGAGATACCAGGTTGTGGGGTGCTGAAAGAACGTCGAGTGGTTTTATAACATCAGAAACAAGAAAGGCGCCCGAAGGCGCCTTTCTTGTTCAATACTGAGAACCAGCTTGTCTTAGCGAAGCACCTGAATGCGGGCTTCTACACGACGGTTCTGGGAACGGCCTGCAGCTGTGTCATTGGAAGCAATCGGCTCAGCTTCACCGTAGCCAACCGCTGTTACGCGGTCCGGGTTAACCCCAAGTACGGAAGTCAGGCGGTTAGCCACGGCTTCAGCACGACGCTGGGACAGGAAGCGGTTGTATTCAGCTTTGCCAATACTGTCAGAGTGACCGGCAATCTCAACAGTCGTTTCCGGATACTCTTTCATGAAGTCGGCAACTTTGCGGATTTCATTGTCGTAGGTTGCATCAATTACCGAGCTGTTGGTCGGGAATTGGACGCTCAGATCGATGGTTTCGATGGTTTCAGTAACACCTTCACAACCATTTTCGTCCACTTCAGCGCCGGCAGTGGTGTTCGGGCACTGGTCTTTGCTGTCCACTACACCGTCGTTGTCGCTATCCAGTTCACAGCCACGGCTGTTCACGGCAGCACCCGCCGGGGTATTGGGGCATTGATCTTTGCTGTCGGCTACGCCGTCATTGTCTGCATCCAGCTCACAGCCGTGGCTGTCTACCTGTGCGCCAGCCGGTGTGTTGGAACACTGGTCACGGGTATCAGGCACGCCATCATTATCGGCATCTGCTGGTGCTGGTGCTGCTGTCGTGCGGTGGAACGCCCAGCTCAAGCCCAGAGAAGCCATGGTGTCGAATGTGCTTTCGTCAATACCATGGAACTCGCGCAGATCGGCACGCAGGGAGATCATGTCGCTGATATTGTAGCGGAAACCAGCGCCTACGTTGACGCGGGTTTCTTCGTGATCTGTACCAGCTGTAGTGTATGAAATAGTGTCACCCAGGCCGAATTTGGCATGACCTGCACCCATAGAAACATATGGGTTCCAGGTTTTTTCCTGGCCTGCAAAATAGTATGTGCCGTCCAGGCGGAGCTCTTCAAACTCGGAATCACCGGCGACGTATTTACGGTCAGCATCCGCACGGGAGTAAACAGCTTCAACGGCCCAGTTCGGGCGGAAGCGGTATTCGATGCCAACACCGTAAGTGTCGGTTTCACTCAGGTCGCGCTTATCACCAAAATACTGGTAGCCAGCGAATGGGTTCAGGTAAATAGACTGCTGGTCGTCGGCCAGAGCAGGGATTGTAAAGGTTGTAGCAAGGGCGGCTAGGGCCACCGGACGCATGATTTTCATGCTAAAGCTCCTGTTTGGTTTTTATTTCCTGGAACGCTCTCAGGATCTACGGATAAATTCCGAAAGCCGTCTTAGTGCTCGAAATTTAGGATATTAGGCCAAAAAAAACGGAAAATTGACAGAGTTACCTTCTCCGGATTTATACGGACACAATCCGTCATTTGGTTGTCGTGAAGTATAAGTGAGCACTTTTTTTGCTGAAATTTAACGTGTCGGCATTATCAAAGCGCACTTCAAATGAGCTTTCGTCTTCGCCGATGACTTCACCAGCTCCAAACACGGTATGTGACACCCGTTGATTGTACCAGACAGGTTCCAGCGAGCTGGAATCTGTATTGACGCTGCTGCCTTCGAGAACGATGCCAGCACGACCGGCATAACGGAGACTGACGGCGGTAATGGGTTGGTGCATAGTCCAGGGCTTGTCTGTAGCGGGGGTGTTTTCATCAAGCCGGGTTCCCAATTCGTGGGATAAAGGGAAGCAGAGTTCGGAGACAAAGCGACTCGGCCCCTGATCACCCTCCAGGTGAGGTTGTTGGCTGGCAGGCCGGGTAATCAGATGCAGGGCATGCCGTGCTCGGGTCATGCCAACGTAAAGAAGTCTGCGCTCGCTTTCCAGCAGAGCCCGGGCGTCATCTTGAGGGCGGGGGCTGTAAGGCAGGTATTTCTCCTGCAGGCCGGGAATGATCACTACCGGCCATTCAAGTCCTTTGGTGCGATGTATGGTGGATAGCAACACGCCACTGTCTGTTTCAGATCCGGCTTGTTGTTTGAGTGTCTTCAGGTGATCCAGGGCACCGTCTGCATCGGTATTCAGACCTTTCAGGTAATCCCGGAAGCCTTGAATGGTATCTATCCGTTCCTCAGCGCTGTCGTGGGTCAGTGCGAGGCTCCGAATACCGTCGTAAAGATCGGTGTGTTCAGCGTATATGCGTATCAGGCCAGCCACTGGCCCCTTGTAGTTTTTAAGTTGGGCCAGGACTTCACCGAGTTTGCGCAGTTTGCGGGCCGGCATGGGCTGAAGGGCCGAAAAATCCATAGCCAGCAGGCGCTCGTGCCAGCTTTCAGGAAAACCGGCCAGGAACTGTGCCAGGTTCTCCAGCTCCGGTTCTTTCAGACCAGCGTGAGGGAAGCGAAGTAGCTGCCGTGCTACGTCCAGTCGGTCTGAATTCGGAAGCTGTTTTATTCGGCCGCTGACCACCATTAATAATGACGTTATTGCCTGAACTTCCCGGCTGAACAGAGCGCCTTTGCCGGCGTCTATTCGGTAGGGAATCTGTCGTGCCAGCAGTTTTAACTCGATAGGAACGCTTTGGCTCCAAACGCGGAACAGTACGGCTGTCTGGTTGTTTAGCTCCGGGCTCTGCAGGTGCAGAATTTTCAGGACCTGATCATCATCGTGTTCAGCTCGATGCAATACTGCCTGAGTGGTCGGCGTGGATGGGTGAGAGTGACACAAGACATCCTTGCGACCAGTGTTGTGGCAGATCAGATGGTTGGCGAGCAAGGCGACCTGATGGCCATAACGAAAGGTAAAGCTCAGGGTTTGTTCGAGCGGACTCTCGAATTCGTCGCTGAACCGGCGCAAGATGAATTCTGGCTTGGCTCCACGGAATTCGTAGATGGTTTGATCCGGGTCTCCCACGACGGTAACACGAGCACGGTCTCCTGCTACATAGCGCAATAGAAGGTGTTGTATTTCGTTGGTATCTTGGTATTCGTCCACCAGAATCAGATCCATCTTATTGCCCACCAGTCGCTGCAGCGGCGGGTTCTGGTGGATGGCCATGACTGGCTCGTAAATCATATCGGCATAGCTGATCCGGCTTTGGCTTTTGCGCCATTGTTCGAAGCTGTGAAAAAGGTCTATCAGGTATTTGTGTTTGTCGGAATAGCCCAGTTCTTCGAATACGATTTCAGCTGGTGAGAGGCTGGTTTTTACAAGGTCGATGAAGCCGGTGGCGGTCTCAACGTAGTCCTTTTTATTGCGTCGTATTTCATCGGCCAGATCTTCGGGGGCCAGTCTTCGGGTGAGAATCCAGGCCTGGTAGCCGATTTCTTGTTCGGTGAGGATTTTGTCTGAAAATCCGGGTAGGTAACCGTCACGCACGAAGCGTTTGTAAAGTCGATATCCCATGGCGTGGTAGGTGCGAATTTCGGGTAAGGCTAATCCCGAGTGGTCGCAGACCTGCTGGAGTTTACGTTCGAAATCAACCCGGGCACTGCGGTTGAACATCAGCACCAACATGCGGCCAGGGTCGTGGCCCTGTTCCAGCAGGTAGCGGATGCGCCAGGCCAGGGTGGAGGTTTTTCCGCTGCCAGCAACAGCGGTGATCACTGAATGTTCGTACCCGGCGGTGACGATGTTCCGCTGTTCGTCAGTGAGGTAATCCGGGAGGAAGCTGGTGTCGGGGGGCTGAGGATTGGTTGGCATGGTGAGTATTGTACTTGGCAACTGGCGGTGGGGGTAGTTGGGCTCCATAATGGTAGCCTTCGCGTTTGTTTCTCGTGCTATGGGGCCGTACCTTGTCGGGGAACGCCTTCCAAAACACGCTCCTTCGGCACGTCCTTGTGACGCTTGGGCTCCGCCATCCATGGCTGCGCACAGTTTTGGAAGGCGTTCCCCGACAAGCTACTACTTCGGACCGGCCTTGAGCCTCGTATTCTCTTGGAGTCTGTTTTTGACGATGACATCTGTTTCTAAAAGGAACTGGCAAGCGCTTGCCGACAGCTTGCGGGCTGCCGGTGAGCGCCGTCTGGTGCTGGTGGAAGGTGAACCGGAGTGGTGTCGCTCATGGGTGTCTGGTTGTCTAGAAATGCTGGATACTTCTCAGGCGCTTTGGGTGGGGCGTGCGGAGGACGCGGAGTTGGCCGGTGTGACCGGTATTACGTCGAAGCAATTCAAGCGATGGCTGGGCCGTGAAACCGGGGTGCTGGTCTGGGATGGCTGGCAGGGGAATCCGCCGGATGGGTTGGCGGCACTGGCGGGGACGTTGAAGGCAGGTGGTTTGTTGTTTTGGTTGATGCCGCCATTGGAGAGTTGGTCCACGTTCAGCGATCTGGATTACTTACGAACGGGGCTTGACCAAGTTGAAAGGCACCCGTTTGCTGCACGGATGGCGCGTGTTCTGGCGGGTGATCCGGATGTGATACGGATTCGGCCTGGTGATGGACCCCGGGTTTTGCCTGAGCTGGATTCAGCCTTGCCGTTTTTTGAGCCCACGACGACGCCTGAACAGTCCAGGTTGGTGTCGCAGTTGGTGCGTTTCGGTTTGGGGCGGCGTCGGCGGCCGTTGGTCGTGACGGCGGATCGGGGGCGGGGGAAGTCGGCGGCATTGGGTATGGCTGCGGCAGAGCTGTTGCTTGGAGGGCGTCAGTCGGTTCTGGTGACGTCGCCTTCAGTCGATAGTTTGACGAGTTTTTTCCGACATGCAGAGGCGAGGCTTGAGGGCCAGTTGGCAAGCCGCTCTGGCCATGAGTTGGTCACTATGGGTGGGCAATCTGTTCGGTTTATACCGGTTCAGGATTTGTTGGCGGGCAAACCTGATGCTGAGGTCGTGATGGTGGATGAAGCCGCCAGTATTCCTGCCCATTTGTTGCGGAGTATTTTGCTGAGTTGGCCAAGGGTGGCTTTTGCCAGCACCGTTCATGGTTATGAGGGTACCGGCCGCGGGTTTTCTATCCGGTTTCGGCAGGTTCTGGACCGGGAGACGCCTCATTGGCAGGCCATCACTTTGCAGCGTCCGGTTCGTTGGGCTGAGGGTGATCCGCTAGAGCGTTTGGTGTCTGAACTGTTTTTGTTGTCCGCGGAGAGTCCGGTAGGGCTGAGGCCTTTGGCCGAAGATGTGGAGGTTGAACGCTGGCATCCTGAGAAGGCGAGTGAAATGGAGCTTTCTGAGGCGTTTGGTTTGCTGGTGGACGCTCATTACCGGACGACTCCAGCGGATCTGCGTCAGTGGCTGGATGATCCGGTGGTGCAAAGCTGGCGGGCCGTGTGTGACGGAGTGACGGTGGGCGTGCTTTGGGCTGCAGTAGAAGGTGGCCTTGCCCCGGAGTTAGCGGAACAGGTGGTTCAGGGGCGGCGCAGGCTTCGTGGACATATGTTGGCACAATCTTTGGCTACCCATGGAGGGTTTCCGGAGGCTGCTGTCCATAGGGTTATGCGAGTGGTCCGGGTGGCCGTATCGGAACAGGCCCGAAATCTTGGGATTGGCCAGCGTTTGGTGGCTTCGGCGCTGGCTGCTTGTAATGAGCAAGGCCTGGACGGTTTGGGGACCAGTTTTGGCGGTGAATCCGGGTTGCTGACTTTTTGGCAGGCCAGTGGTTTGCAAGTCGTGCGGATGGGATTGCGCCAGGAACCGAGTACCGGCGAGTTTCCGGTGCAGATGCTGCGAGGCGTGTCCGAGCGGGGGGTGAGTCTGGGGCAGGGGCTTCGCCGTCGGTTTGCCAGGCATTGGCCGGTGTTGGTGCCGTTGCACTGGCACGATTTGCCGCCCAGATTATTGGGGGCAGTGAGTGCTGACCTGCCGGCTCAGGAGCTCCCGGATGCTGATGATCTGCGTGATCTGGTGAGTTTTTCTGAAGGGTTCCGCGGGTTTGAGTTAACTCTACCGGTGTTGCGGCATCTGGAACGGTGTCCCGGTGTGGTGGCGTGGCTGGCCCGCCAGGAGCACTTCTCAGTGTGGTGCCGGGCAGTCAGTCAGGGGTGGTCCTGGCAGGCCATACAGCGAGATGGTTTGTGTTCTGGGCAGAAGGACGGTGAAACGCAGCTTCGTATGTTAGTGCGTCAACTTCTGCAAAACGGGCCGGAGTTGTGATCTGCTCGATTTAAATGCAGTCGTTTGCTGCCAGAATAACCGAAAGTTCAAAAGAGACTCAGGACTATGGTCAAGGATGTGAGCAAGTGTATATATCTCGCGGTTTTTATGGCGATCTTGCTGGCCGGTTGCAGTTCAACCGTCAGTACGCCAGGGCAGACCGACAGCCAGGAGGCATCAGCGCTGATGACCGCGGTTGAGGCCAACGAGGACCGGGCAGTCCTCGACTTGCTTACGCAGGGCGTGGATCCTGACCCGCAGAGAGCTTCTGGCCAGACTGCGTTGATGGTGGCGGCAGCAAACGGTAATCGGCGTATTGTCCGGTTGTTGTTGGCGGCGGGGGCCGATGTGAATGGGCAGGATTCCGCCGGATACACTCCTGTTATCCATGCTTCCCAGAGCGGCCACCTGTCGGTGGTTCGTGCCCTGCTGGCGGCGGGCGCTAACGTCAACGTGAGTCAGGGCGGTGAGTCATTGCTGATGAAAGTGGTGGGTACGGGAGATCTCCTTACCGCGGAGATGTTGCTGGCAGCTGGTGCAGATGTGCATTACAGAAGTGAAGATGGCCGCACGGCTCTGGACCTTGCCAGAGCCAGTAATAATCAGGATCTTGAAATGCTTCTGGTTAATGCGGGGGCTGCCCGGTAAGGTCAGGTTCAGCACATTATTCCAGCCCCATGGGGTCCGTTTGGTCATCCCACTCGGGCTGGAAAAACCGTTCTATAACCTCATTTGGTACGTCGGCCACGGTGGAGTAAGCCCACTTCGGAGACTGATCTTTATCGACCATCCGTGCCCGAATGCCTTCGCTCAGGTCTGGCTGACGGATACACTCCATCGCCATTGCCAGTTCCATCCTGAAAATGTCTTTCAATGACATTTGCTGCCCTTTTCTTAGCTGATGCCAGACCAGCCAGGCCGTAACCGGGCAGCCATTCCGTAAGGTCTGGATACAGTTCTGCCACCAAGGGTCATCACTTTCAGACGTTAATAACTGCTCGACCACGGCTGGAAGCTCGGTACCTGCCGTTAGTTTGGCGATTCTTTGCTCATGCTGTTCCAGGTGGCCTGACGGCAGTGCTCGATAATCCAGTGCTTCTATTTGGTTGAGCAGGCGGAACAAGCGGTTGTCGTCGGCGGCTGGCTCGCCTCGCCAGCGTTCGTCTTGAAGCTTTGCCAGAAGAGTATCGGTCTGGCCAGGCTCGATGATCATGTCGGCAAGACCTACCCGTAACGTATCGGTTACGTTCAGTCGGGCGCCTGTTAGTCCCATAAACAAGCCTAGCCGGCCAGGCAGTCGGTTTAAAAACCAGCTGGCGCCAACATCCGGAAACAGACCAATGCTGATTTCAGGCATGGCCAGCGTGACATCTGGTGTCACCAACCGGTAGCGACAACCGGACATGAGCCCCATTCCACCGCCCATGATGATGCCTTGGGCGACGTTAATGACCGGTTTGGGGAAACGGTGAAGGCTGTAGTTCAGCCGGTATTCCCGGGTAAAGAACTGTCGTGCGGAGTCGCTATTGCTATCGGAAGTCATGTCATCGTAAAGAGCCCGGATGTTCCCGCCGGCACAAAATGCCCGGTCACCATTGCCACGCAATAGCACCAGGCAGATACGGCTGTCATCAGCCCATTGATCGAGTGCACTTTGCGCCTGGTCCACCATGTCTGCAGTCAGGGCATTAAGTGTTTTTGGCGAATTCAGTGTCAGCAAGCCAATACGGCCTTCCCGACAGGCAAGTTCCTGAACCTCTACTGGCATGGACGACGTCTCCGATGATCGGGTGATTCTATTATTTGGTAAATTTTTGTGGTTAATTTGTACTTTCGTCTAGTCTGTTCATAAGTAAAACAGCACTATGGTCGCATGAATGTCCTTGATCTATCACATTTGTGAACATAGGGTGCTGTGTTATAAGTTAATTTGAGATTTGGTTTAGACCGACTATAAAACGTTAAATGATGAGAGGGTTAACTCTATGAGTCTGAAACACTTCGCAGTTGCTGGTTTGTTCGCTTTTGGTGCTATGGCTTCTGCTACTGCTATGGCTGCAGACGCCGAAGCTGGCAAGGCCAAAGCTGCCGTGTGTGCTGCTTGCCATGGTCAGAACGGTATCTCTCAGGTGCCGATTTACCCGAACCTGGCTGGCCAGAAAGAACAGTACCTGGCCGCTTCTATAAAGGCTTACAAGGCTGGTCAGCGTCAAGGTGGGCAAGCTCCGGTTATGCAAGGTCAGGCTATGGCTCTGAGCGATGATGATATTGCCAACCTGGCGGCCTACTTCTCTAGTCTCCCGGCTGGAGGTTAAGTCATCGCTGATTAAGCTGGTTAACTGGCTAAGGTGATGCAGTGGTGCAGCTCAGGCTGCACCACTGACAATCCGGTAACAGGGTCGATAGACCGAGCTGCCGGGTAGTTTCATTCGGTTTTGTTTTATGAATTGCTCCAGCATCTCTTCCAGAGGGGCTATCAGTGTCGGGTCCCCGGAAATCTCGAACGGCCCTTTCTCCTGAATCTGTCGAATTCCGCTTTCCTTTACGTTACCGGCAACGATACCGCTGAATGCTTTGCGAAGGTTGGCTGCAATCAGGTGAGGAGGCTGGTCCCGGTGAATCTCCAGTGCCCGCATGTTGTCGTGATCTGGCTCGAACGGTAGCTGGAAGACCGGATCTATTTTCAACATCCAGTTGAAGTAATAGGCATCCTGCATTGCGCGCCGGAAGGTTTCTACGTCTTTCATGCCCTGCTTCATGGTCTGCGCCACGCGCACCGGGTCATCAATAATGATCTCGTATTTCCTGGCAGCTTCATCGCCCAGGGCGCCGCGGATGAATCTGTCGATCATCTCGAAGTAGTCTGCATTTTCCTTGCGGCCAGAGAACACAACGGGGAAGGGCAGGTCGGTGTTGTCCGGATGCAGCAGTATGCCCAGCAGGTAAAGGATTTCTTCGGCAGTGCCCACGCCGCCGGGAAAAACAACGACCCCGTGACCACAGCGCACAAAAGCTTCCAGGCGCTTTTCGATGTCTGGCATGATCACCAGCTCATTAACAATGGGATTGGGGGCTTCAGCACCAATGATCCCAGGCTCGGTAATGCCGATGTAGCGACCGTTCTTGATTCTTTGCTTGGCATGGGCAATGGTGGCGCCTTTCATCGGTCCTTTCATTGCACCAGGGCCGCAGCCCGTGCAGATACTGAGCCCTCGTAAGCCTAACTGGTGGCCTACTTCTTTGCTGTACTGGTATTCGTTGTGGCTGATTGAGTGGCCACCCCAACACACAACAAGATCCGGCTGCCGCCCAGGCTCAAGTACCCGGGCATTTCTGAGGATGTGAAATACAAGATTGGTCAGGTCGTCCGGGTTGTCTTTACGGAAGCCTATGCCGTAGTTGGGAAGTGAGTGGCTGTATACGATGTCCCGCAAAACCGAGAACAGATGTTCCCGGATAGCCCGCAGCATGTCGCCGTCGACAAAGGCGTGTGCCGGGGCATTGAGTAGTTCTAGCTTTAACCCTCTGGGTTGAGGCACGAGGTGTACATCGAAATCGGAGTGAGCCTCCATCAATTCTTTGCAGTCATCAGTTTCTATGCCAGTGTTGAGCACCGCCAGAGCGCATTGGCGGAACAAACGGTACAGACCACCTTCACTCTTGTCTTTGAGACGGTTGACCTCGTAGTTGGATAGAATTTCGAGGCTGCCTTCTGGAGAAACCAGGGCATTCATGGTGGATTCGGCCATCGGTTGCGGAGCTCCTGAACGTTTCGGCAATGACTGATTTTATTCGTATCGGTCTAAAGGGTACACTAAGCCCTTTCCGCCTCATATGTTACCTGACGTTCTTCCTACTAAAGTCCCTATTTTATGAAAGTGTTGATTCGCCCCGCCGCTGAAGTGGCTATCAAGAGTAAACCCGTTCGCCAGCAGCAAATGCGCCATTTGCGGCAGAATATCCGGAAAATTCTGGTCCGTCTGGATCCTGACATCCGGGTAGGTGGTAGCTGGGACCGGGTTGATGTTGATGTGCCCGATGAGCGTGCTCTGGAGGGCCCCGTGATTGATGAGTTAACTCGGATTCCCGGGATTTCCACCATTCAGGAAATTGGTGTTTTTCCGTTTGTTGATATCGAGGATGTTGGCGCTAAAGCCATTGCAGCCTTTGCTGAGCGCCTTGAGGGTAAAACGTTTGTGGTCAGGGCTCGTCGTCTTGGCAACCACGATTTCCGTTCTATTGATCTGGAGCGGAAAGTAGGCGGTATGCTGTTGCAGGCCTCGGAGGCTCGCGGTGTTGACCTGAGAAATCCTGAGGTGGAAGTTCGTATTGAAGTCAAAGACGACCAGTTCCACATCGCTCACCGTCGGCATGAAGGTGCTGGGGGATATCCCATTGGCACTGTTGAAACTGTAATGACGCTGATTTCCGGTGGCTACGATTCTTCCGTCGCAGCCTATCTGATGATGCGTCGGGGAATGCGCAGCCACTTCCTGTTTTTCAATCTGGGTGGCACAGCTCATGAGGTGGGTGTTCGTCAGGTGGTTCATTATCTATGGGATCGATACGGTTCCTCCCACAACGTGAAGTTCATTTCTGTCCCGTTTGAAGGCGTGGTCGCAGAAATTATGCGATCGGTGAATCATCGTCATTGGGGTGTGGTGCTCAAGCGTATGATGCTGAAAGCTGCTGCTGAGATTGGTCAGTATTACAACGTTGGTGGCCTGGTGATGGGAGATGCAGTTGCTCAGGTTTCCAGCCAGACCTTAACCAATCTGAACGTGGTGGACCGGGCAAGTGATGAAGTGGTTTTGCGGCCGCTGATTGCGATGGACAAGCAAGACATTATTCGTATTGCCAAAGACATCGGGACTGAACCATTTGCCCGTGTTATGCCGGAATATTGCGGTGTTATCTCAAGCAAGCCGGTGACTCGGGCAAAACTGCACCGGGTTGAGGAAGAAGAAGAGAAAATGAACCCGGAGGTTCTGGCTCAGGCTATCGAGGATCGTACGGATGTGATGGTCAGCCAGTTGCTGGATAGCGTGGTCACACCGGAAGACGTCGAGCTGGTGGAAACGCCGGCTGTTGGCGATGTGATTGTGGATGTGCGTCATCCTTCTGAGGAAGAGCGGTCGCCATTAGCCCTGACCAACAACGAAGTACTGAAGATTCCGTTTTACGAGGTTAACCAGAAAATTGCGGAGCTGCCTTCCGACCGTCAGTACCTGCTGTACTGTGACCGTGGCACAATGAGCCGCATGCACGCCGGCCATTTGAAAGCCGACGGGCATGCGAATGTGAAGGTGTACGCGCCAGTACGTTAGCCCTTCAGGCCATGAACGAATTGCTGGACATTCTCGCTTAGGGTGTCCAGATCATATCCCCCCTCCTGTATTACCAGTGTTGGTAATCCCAGTTGGCGAACGTGAGTACTGAGTCTGCAGAAGCCTTCTGATGTAACCGACACTTTGGCTTGTGGGTCGTCTTTATAAATATCGAAGCCCAAGGTCAGAATTAGCACGTCTGGCTGGTAAAGGCGGATAGCTGCTAGTGCTTCTTCCACTTTGGCAAAGAAGTCTTCTTCGCTGGAACCATGAGGCATGGGCAAGTTGATGTTGTAGCCATACCCCTCACCTTCACCACGTTCATCCTCGAATCCGGTGACCACCGGATAAAAATTGGTTGGGTCGCCGTGAACAGAGATATAAAGCACATCACTGCGGGCGTAGAAAATCTCCTGAATGCCCTGACCGTGATGCATGTCGGTATCCAGAATCACGGTTCGGGGGAATTTGCGTTTCAGGTGCTCTGCGGCAATGGCTGCATTATTCAGATAACAGAATCCACCGGCTGCATCTTTGCGGGCGTGGTGGCCTGGAGGCCTGCATACAGCGTAAGCGGTGTGGTCGCCCGCCAACAATGCATCGGCCGCGCCTAAGGCGGTTTGAGCGGACCAGTAGGCCGCTTCCCATGTATTCCTGCCAATGGGGCAGCTGCCATCCGCCAGATAGCGAGCAGCCTCTGCCAGGACACCTCGCATGGCATTAGGGGAGCGAACGAAGATGTTGGACATAACCTCATCGCCCCAGTCATCCATTTCCTGCCAGCGACGGTGGGCGGATTCCAGAAACCGAAGGTAGCCCAGATCATGCACCTTTGAAATTGGTGCTGCGCCCTGATCCATTGGTTGCAGCACGGGAATGCCCAACGCTTTGAGACCCTCCAGCATTTGCTCCGTTCTATCCGGTACCTCCTGTGGCTGACGCATCTGACCCCGAGTGAAATATGTTTTCGGGATGTGTAGGTCCTGTGAGGGATGAAAAAATGCTTTCATAACCGGCCTCCTTGGTTGACTCCTTCGAGTATAGGCAGAGACTCCGGTGCGTCAAAAACTGACGGAGACTTTACAGGTTGCCAGTCAGCTACCACTATGAAAGGCGTGAGAGTATAAGTCGGGTTACTCCATGCTGGAGTGGCACCCGTTATCCAAGAGGAGCCGAGATGATCGAGTCACCATTGCTGCAGAACGTTACGGGTTATATTGGCGGGCGTTGGACGGATAGTTCCGGAGGCAATACTTTTGAAGTGTTTAACCCGGCCACCCGGGAGTTGATTGCGACAGTGCCATCTATGCCGGAAAGTGATATTCATGCGGCAGTCGATGCAGGGAAATCGGCGCTTCGGCTGGCCAGTCCCTGGCCGATTGAAACCCGTCGTAAATGGCTGACAGGTATACGTGATGCGCTGAACGCAAACAAAGAGGAGATTGGTCGGATTTTGTGCATGGAGCACGGTAAGCCGCTGGCCGAAGCGCAGGGTGAAGTAGAATACGCGGCTGGTTTCTTCGATTATTGCGCCCAGCACATCGAGGCACTGAATGCGCACACCATTCCTGAGCGACCGAAAGATTGTACCTGGACGGTTCACTACCGCCCGGTGGGTGTGGTCGGGCTGATTGTGCCCTGGAACTTCCCGATTGGCATGATTGCTAAAAAACTGTCCGCTGCGCTGGCTGCGGGCTGTCCTTCAGTGATCAAGCCCGCTAGCGAAACTCCGTTAACTATGGTGGCTTTGTTTGCGTTGATGGATAAGCTGGATCTGCCTGAGGGTATGGTTAACCTGGTGATGGGGAAGGCCAGCGTGATCGGTAAGGTGTTGTGTGAGCACAAAGACGTTCCCATGATCAGCTTCACTGGCTCCACCGAAGTTGGTCGAAAACTGATTCTGGATACCGCCGGTCAGGTTAAAAAGTTGGCGCTGGAACTGGGCGGTAATGCACCATTTATCGTATTTGATGATGCAGATCTGGATGCGGCCGCAGATAACCTGATGGCGAATAAATTCCGAGGCGGTGGCCAGACCTGCGTGTGCGCCAATCGGGTGTTCGTTCACGAAGATGTGGCGGAAGATTTCAGTCAGAAGATCGCCGAGCGTGTTGGGCGCATGACCGTGGGTAATGGTATGACAGGCGATGTGGATATTGGCCCGTTGGTGAACCAGGCTGGCTTCGACAAAGTAAAACGTCACCTGGAAGACGCTCTCAGTAATGGCGCTGTTCTGGTGGCTGGCACGCATCCGTCAGAATTGGGTGACGGGCTGTTTTTTCCACCAACGGTCGTGATGGGGGTTACTCCCGAAATGTGCTGTTATCGGGAAGAGACTTTCGGTCCGCTGGTTCCAGTGGCGCTGTTTCGCACGGAAGAAGAAGTGGTTGCGGCGGGAAATGACACTGAATTTGGTTTGGCGTCTTATGTATTCACGGCTGATGCTGAACGTGCCCGCCGGGTTGCTGCTGGCTTGCGGTTTGGTCACGTGGGTTGGAATACCGGAACGGGCCCGACACCGGAAGCGCCCTTTGGTGGTATGAAAGCTTCAGGTATTGGCCGCGAAGGGGGGCTGGAAGGTTTGTTTGAATTTGTTGAGGCGCAAACGGTACCCCGGGGTTTTTGAGTTTAGGATGCATATGAAAAAAGGCGAGGATCAGCTCGCCTTTTTTCATTGCCGAGTGGATGATCAAGGTGTAAGAATGACCTTGATGCTGCTGTCTACGTCGGAGGAATCAATATAACCAATGCTGCCGGGCATAGACGATACTTGCGCTTTCATTGCAGCGGCATTACTGGCCTCTTCAGGCGGTTGGCCTCGACCGGTAAACACCTGCTGAGACCAGAAGGCCTTTAGCTGGGCATCGTTTCGGCCCGTGACTTTGCTGTGGAACTCGGCGCGGGCGGCATTGCCTTCGGGCAGCTCAAAGGGCTTGGCACTTTGGCCGTCGGGCAGCGCTTTGCTGCGGTTCAGGTAGAGGTCACGAACCTGGTTTACGCTGATGCTGTCTGGGCCAGCGGGGTGACCGATCACCACCACTTCGGCCAAGGCCAGGGGGCTAGCCAGCAAGCTGGCCGCAAAAATCAGGCTTAGCTTTTTCATGGGGCCTCCTTAGAATGCCGAGTCGATTTTGATGGTGTATACGTTGGTGCTGTTGGTACCTGTGGCCAGAATATAAGCCGGATTCAGATTACCTGTGCCTTTGTCAAAACCTCGTGAGTGGGTGGCGTCAATTTTAATGGCGACGCCTGGGGTGATATCCCAGCGCGTACCAACGCTGTAATCTTCACGCTGATAGTTCAGGATAGATTCCGGCGCCAGTGGGATTCCACCGCCTGTGGTAACGAAGCCCAGGCGCTCTTCATCATCTTTGCTTTCCAGCCAGCCTAACGCGACGTAAGGTGTCCAGCTGCCAAACCGGTGGCCTACAGACAGGTAAGCCGAATCTGTATCAGAGAACTTACCATCAACTTCTACGCGAGTGACTTCACCAATGATCTGCCAACTGCCGTCGTCATAGCTTGCGCCAAGGCCGAAGAAATTACCCCGTTCGCCGTCGGCAAGTATGGTGTTAACGTCAGCGCCTGCGGGTGCCTGAGCTGCCAGCCGTGTGGCATCAATATCTACTTCCGCCGTCGCTGCAATACCTCGGAATGTCCAGACATAGTCTGTCCAGGTCAGGTTCAGCCCCGCAATGTTTCGCAACTGTACGTCACCGGAGTTGCCATCTTCTTCGGTAAACCCAGTAAAGAAGTTCGCATTCAGTGATGAGTTATTGAAGTTCCAGTTATAGCTGGCATCGGCACCAACATAACTGGTGACGGCAATTGGGCCGTATACGCTTTGGGGAGGGCGAGCCCAGGGTTGTGCATAACCGACTTCCAGGGAATCCGAATACATGAACATCGGCAGGCGCATTTTACCGGCACGAAGCTGCAGGTTGTTGGTCGGGCGGTGGCTCAGGTAAGCCCACTCAACCTCGGGCTCCCAGTCATCAGAGCCGCGGCCAACCAGTTGCATCACAATCTGGCTTTTTTGGGTCACATCAAAGGTGCCCTGCAGTGCAAACAGGCTTAGGTCGTTCACTTCGGATTCATCGATAAAACCGGCATAGCCAGCATCATTGCTGGCACGAGCGTACCCCGTGCTGAAAAAGCCGTTAAAGCGCACGCCTGTGTCTTTCGCTGAGTTGAGCTGCTGCTGCATGGAATTCAGCTGTTGCTGCATGCGTGCCAGCGTGTCTTCGGTGCTCTGCTGAGCCATAGCCGGTGCAGCCGCAATGGCCAGCACTAAAGGCGCGACTGAGACAAATCTTTTCATCGGGAATGTCCTTGATCTTTGGTTGTACATTAAACTCGGAACTGGCCAGCTACACTCTGCAACCCATTACTTACGTCCTGGATTTTGCGGCTTACGTTGTCCAGTTCATCGGTACTTTCCATCACAGCCTCGGCGTTGCGGTGCATATCGCCCATGTGCTCTGTGACTTCTCCGAATGTGGTGCTCTGTTCGTAGGTAGCAGCAGCAATTTGCTCGTTTAGCTCACTGATTTGCTGCACGTTCTCCAGAATTTTGCTCAGTACTTCACCGGATTCAGTGGTGGCGTCAACACCCTGGCGCGCCATTTCAACACTGCCCTGCATGGAGGAAACTGCATTACCGGAGAGCGTAGAAAGCTCGGATATAACGTACTGGATTTCTTCGGTAGCTTTGTGGGTGCGCACAGCCAAACCGCGAACTTCATCCGCCACCACGGCAAAGCCTCTTCCGTGCTCTCCGGCCCGAGCGGCCTCAATGGCGGCGTTCAGGGCCAGAAGGTTCGTCTGTTCTGCGACCACCTGTATGGTTTCGAGAAGGCTGCCGACTTTTACAGAGAACTCATCAAATTGATTGACCAGGCCCGCAGTTTTTTCAATTTCAGCCATCAATTTCTGGATGGTTTGGATGTTGCCAATAACGGTTTCTTGCCCTGAGGTCGCAAATTTCGCCGCATCCTGAGTCTGATCCGAGGCAGATGAGGCAAACCCGGCGACTTCTTCAACACTCTTGACCAATTCTTCGACGGAATTCCGGGTAGAGGATATAGCTTGTGCCTGCTGGCTGATTCGTTGAAGGTTGGTTTGGCTCGTGCCCGCAAGATGCGACGCCACACCATTAAGCTCACCGATGTCCTGCTGAATGGTGGCAAAAGAGTTGTGCAGTTTTTCAATGAAAAGATTGAACTGGGTAACCAGCTCCTGTAGCTCATCTTTGCCATCGTAGGCAATACGAGAGGTTAGGTCGCCTTCGCCGGAGGCCATGTTTCTCAGGGAGCTAATAATTTGTTTCAGGCTGCGGGAAATGGATTTCCCGATAACAAGGCTTAACGCGACCAGAACAATGAGGGTGACAACCAATATAATCAGGGAAAGTACGCCAGCTTCGCTGGAAGCTGAAATGGTGTCATCGATGGCGCCGGTCAGTTGAGACTCCATGGTGTTACGCATCTGGTCGAGATCTGCGTGCAGCGTCTCCAGACGCCGGGCGTTCGCTGAGGCATCGTCACCGATTCGGCTGAAGTCTGCCGTGCCTTCAATGATAGAGGTGGCGAGTTTAGTGGCGTTGTTATAGTAAGTTTCCAGATCGGTACGGAGTGTTTCCACGCGAGTTTTCAGTGTGGGGTTGAGCTCTGCAATTTTCCCGAGATTTTTCGTGATTTCATCACGTTGTGGGCGGGTGGCCTTTAATTGTTGGTCGTCGCCAGTTGTTACTGCGGCGCTGATCTGATTTTCGATTAACTGAAGTAAACCCTGATTGATGGTTGAGAGCTCCAGGGAAGGGTACAGCTGATTCCGGACTTCATTAAGGCGGTCAGAGTTATTACGCTCAGTAATGATAGCGAAGGCCTGACTGATCACAAAAGCGACAATAGCGACAATTACAAGCATTGCCAGCTTGTGAGATATTTTCAGTGATGAAAGCATGTTTTCAGTCCCTGTTCACTTAACCTACGACTTTAGTCTGGCGGCATTCTAGGTTGTTTATTTGACATCTGACACAGAATTAATGTGTCAGTGTGTTACCTCGCGTATCGGCGGAATGCCTTCTTTTCTTTAAAGATAGCGTTTGATTTTTCAGTCGCTATACCCGAATGGGGGTAGGCTGCTGGAACAGGGACGGATATGATCAGGCCTGTTACAATGCCTGTAAATTTAACCAGTGATGAAGCTGATCTCCATGGATGTCTCCCACATAATTGACCCTCTCAATGACGCCCAACGTGAGGCTGTTACCGCACAGAATGATCACCTGCTGGTACTGGCTGGTGCGGGCAGCGGCAAAACCCGGGTGCTGGTACACCGGATTGCCTGGCTGATGACCGTGGACCGGGTGCCACCTACCGGTATTCTGGCGGTAACTTTTACAAATAAAGCTGCCAAGGAAATGCGGCATCGTATCGAAGAGATGATGAATATCCCGTCTAGGGGGCTGTGGTTCGGCACCTTTCACGGCATAGCTCACCGCTTGTTGCGCTCTCACTGGAAAGACGCGGGCCTGCCGGAGAACTTTCAGGTATTGGACAGCGACGACCAGCTACGTATGGTCAAGCGCGTCATGCGGGAGTTCCGGGTCGATGAAAGCCAGTGGCCACCCAAACAGGCCCAGTGGTTTATCAACAGTCAGAAAGATGAGGGTCTGAGGGCCGATCACATTCAGGAAAACCCTGGTGACCACTACACCAGCACCATGCTGAAGATTTACCGCCAGTACGAAAAACTGTGCCAACAAGGCGGTTTGGTTGATTTTGGCGAACTATTGCTGCGCTCCCACGAGCTCTGGTTGCACCGGCCTGAGTTGCTGGCTCATTACCAGGAACGGTTTCGGCACATATTGGTGGACGAGTTTCAGGATACCAACACAATCCAGTACGCCTGGCTGCAAGTGCTGGCGGGTAATCGTGTCCCCCTGACGGTTGTGGGAGATGACGATCAGTCTATCTATGGCTGGCGGGGTGCCAGGATCGAGAATATCCAGCAATACCAGCGCGATTTCCCCAATGCCCGCATGGTTCGTCTGGAGCAGAACTACCGCTCTACCCAGATGATTCTGAAGGCCGCCAATGCGGTGATTGCCAATAATCAAGGCCGCTTGGGCAAAGAACTCTGGACCGATGGCCCCGATGGCGAGCCCATCAGTCTGTACGCTGCGTTTAATGAACAGGATGAAGCTAACTACATTGCCGACTCCATTACCGATTGGGTGAACCAGGGTAACCTGCGTAGCGAGTCCGCGATTCTGTATCGTTCCAACGCTCAGTCCCGTGTGTTGGAAGAATCGTTGATGCGGCAAGGGATTCCGTACCGTGTTTATGGTGGTTTGCGCTTCTACGACCGACAGGAAATCCGCAACGCGCTGGCTTACCTTCGTCTGGTTCAGTATCAGAGTGACGATGCTGCATTTGAGCGGGTGGTCAATATCCCGACTCGGGGAATCGGTGCGAAGAGTCTTGCAGATATCCGGGAATACGCTACGGAGCAGGGTATTTCATTATGGGAAGCGTCTGAGCGTTTGCTGGCGGCGGGTCAGGTAAAAGGTCGAGCCAAAACCGGATTGCAGTCGTTTATGGGTATCATTCATGAATTAGCGGAAATGGCCGGAGAAGCCTCGCTGCAGGGGCTTATGAAGCAGGCGATTGAAGCCAGTGGTTTGAAGGATTACCACGCCAGTGAGAAAGGCGAGAAGGGTCAGGCCCGGGTAGAAAACCTGGAAGAGCTGGTAAACGCATTGTCTGACTTTGAGGTGGAGGAGGGTGTAGACCCACTCTCTGAATTTATCGCTCAGGCAGCGCTGGATGCTGGAGAAGCCCAGGCTGAAGACCATGAAGACAGTGTGCAGTTGATGACGCTGCATTCGGCTAAGGGTTTGGAATTTCCGCTGGTGTTCCTGGCCGGTGTTGAGGAGGGGTTGTTTCCCCATAGCATGTCTCTGGAAGAGCCGGGGCGCATGGAGGAAGAGCGGCGGCTGGCCTATGTGGGTATTACCCGGGCGATGAAAAAGCTGGTGCTCACTTACGCTGAATCCCGCCGCTTATATGGCCAGGAAAAATTCAATGCGTTGTCGCGGTTCGTTCGAGAGATTCCCGCGGAATGTCTCCAGGAAGTGCGGCTGCGTAATACGGTGACCCGGCCAGCTATGGTGGGGCGGCCCAACGAGAGCTTGTTTGCACAGGATTCAGCCAAACAGGCTGGTTTCAGTCTTGGTCAGCGTGTGCGACACCCCAAGTTTGGTGAAGGTATTGTGATGAATTCCGAAGGAACCGGGCACCATACCCGGATTCAGGTGAACTTCGCTGAAGGGGCCAAATGGCTTGTTCTTGCGTATGCGCCTTTGGAAGCTTGTTAGCGTGTATTGAGCCAAGTGTGATTTTTTCTTGTCAGGCCTTGCCCGATCGTTTAATGTGCACAAACGCATGAATGTGCATATATGCGTTTGTTGAGCATTTACGTCATTAAAGGAAAGGTTATGGACAAGAATAGCTGGGCGGTCGCCCTGGATGAGTTACTGCATGTGGGCGGCGCTCTGGTTCTCATCATTGCCGTGGTTGCGGTTCTGACAGGCATCATCCGGGAATACATTCCCCAGGAAAAGCTGCAGAAAAAACTGGCTAAGAACGAAAAACGGGGCCCATTGGTTGGTGCACTACTGGGCACTCTGACCCCTTTCTGCAGTGCTTCCATGGTGCCAGTGGTTATGGGGATGATCGAAATGCGGGCAACCATGGGTATGGTGTTCGGGTTTCTGATTTCCGCCCCTCTGTGTAATTTTGTTGTTGTCGGTCTTATCGTTGCGGTGTTTGGCTGGCAAGTGGCACTTGTATACCTGGCACTGACTCTGGGTGGAGCCATATTGGCGGGCTACGTCATTGGCTGGACGCCGTTAAAACATGCTGTCCGTCGTATTGAGGAAGTTCCCACAAGCGCTAGCGGGTGTGGCAGTGCGCCGGCCTCTGCCTGCTCAGGGTCAGCGCCCGTATCAGCCTGTTCAGCACCGGCACCTGCCGCGACAGCCTGCAGTGCAACGGCTATGCCCAGTTGCAGCGCTGAGGCAATGGCAATAGAGCCGCCGTCAGGGCAACTCGAAGAATGTATAGCCACCGCGTGCGCCCCTTTTACCAGCACCGACACAGTGCCGCACAAGGAACGAATGAAGCTGGCCATGCGCTTCGCCTGGGCACTGTTCAAGAAAATTATTCCCTATGTATTGATTGGTGCCGTGATCAGCGCCCTGTCTGCGGCCTTTCTCCCTGCGGAAATCGTCGAGCAATACATTGGTGCGGACAGTTGGTACGCCATTCCCGTAGCCGCCGGCATTGGTGTGCCCCTGTATCTGCGAATTGAGATGGCCCTTCCCCTGTTGCAGGTGCTCATTGCCAAGGGCATGGGGATGGGGGCAGCCATGGCACTGCTGATCGGTGGTACAGGGGCCAGCCTGCCTGAAATCGCCATTATCTCTTCCGTACTCAAACCCAAAGCGGTGGTGGCTTTCGTGATTACCGTCATCACCCTCGCCATCGTTGGAGGGGTTGTTTTCAGTGTTGTCTTCTAGCCCTTCTGACCGCTGGCAAGGCACAAAACAACGGCCGGCTCGTGTCGGCCTGTTGTTGTGCGGAGATGTGCATGACGCCCTGCAATCGAGATTTGGTGACTACGCCCAGTGTCTGGTCAAACGGCTCCGGCTCGACAACCCGGGAGCCGAAATCAGGACCTGGCGGGCGTGGAAAGGTGAGCTGCCAGATGATGTGCGGGACGCCGATGCCTATCTGGTCAGTGGCAGTCCTGCCAGCGTGTTTGACCGTGAACACTGGATTGAGCGACTGGGAAGTTTCATTCGGAACGCGCATAGCGCGCATCGGCGATTGTTGGGGATCTGCTTCGGCCACCAGATGATTCATCAGGCTTTAGGAGGTCATGTAGAGCGTGCCGCAGGCTGGGGGTTGGGAATCTACCCGGTACACCTGTACCGGCGGATAGCGGGGCTCCCTGATTCAAGGCCTGTTGCTCTCTACGCAATGCACCGTGATCAGGTTGTTACGCCGGCTGAGGGTTTTGAGCTTCTGGGCGGCAGCACGTTTTGTCCGTATTACCTGATGCGCCATACAGACAGGGTTCTGACCATACAGGGGCACCCGGAGTTTACGGGTGATTTCTTTCACCAGTTTCTGAATGTGGCCGAAGCCAAATTCGACGGCAAAACGCTGGCCCAGGCACGCAGGGAAATGCGGGACTCTGACGACAGTGACGCAACCTGCCAGTTGCTGAATCAGTTTTTACTGGGGATAAACGAGACGGGGAGGGATGCATGGGAAAAGTCAGGCAAGTTTTAGCAAATCTATGCGCCTACACCCATTTGTGGCAGGTGGTCAGGGAACGCAGACTGCCCTCGTCTGCCAAGCCCGGTTTTTCTATCGCGCTGCTGGGACTTTTCTGCCCTTTCTTTTGGATCGCCTTGTTTACTGGTGCTAGTAAAGCAGAACTGATCTTCCATGGCTGCCATTCCGGGCTGGTGTTTTCTGCCGGTGTTTTTCTGATGCTGAAAGGGCTCAGCGAACACCGAAAATCGTCTGAATAAGGTGGGTGCAGTATTCCCGATTGCTGGCCTGGTAGTAATCACTTAAGATCCAGACCAACGGAGGTTTGGAAATAGAATGATAGATGCCTGTTATACAGACGCGTTAAAAGCTATTTCGGATGCCAATCGCCTGCGGCTTTTCTGGCTGTTAGTGCATATCGATGAGCGAATTTGTGTTGCCGAAGCAATGGATGTTCTGGGAGAAACCCATTACAACGTTTCGCGCAATCTGAAGATTCTTCAAAAAGCAGGGCTGGTGACAGCACAGAAAGAGGGAAAGTGGGTTTTCTATACCCTTAATCGAGAGGGGTCGCCTTTCCATATGAAATTGCTGGCTGCGGTGAAAAGTATTCCCGAGCAGGAACTGGAAACCGAAATCAGGAAATGCCACCTGCGCCTTGCACTGCGTGAGGGCGGGCAATGTGTGGTCGGGCCGGGCAGTGCTGA
>NZ_JBFHJO010000003.1:0-144209 GCF_041595835.1 Marinobacter sp.
ACACCAAATTTGTCATAGCCGGAAACGGTTTGGTTGTCAGTTGTACCATACAAAGCTTCGAGCCTTTGCGCTTCACGCTGGTACAGCAAGCTTGTATCACGCTGCAGGCCACCGTAAATCAGCTCAAATGCGTTCCACTGAATCGGCAGTTTGTCACGATAGCTGTATTCAGCACCCAGCGACCAGCCACCAGGGGTTGTAGTGTTGATACTCACGCCATAGAGATCAATGCCTTCCGGATACTCTATGAAGTAGCTCGGGAACCTGCCGCCATTGGCCGCATCGCTTGTCTGGCCACTGATGTATGGCAGACGACTGTTGTATTTAATGTAGTAAAAGCCCAGCTCTGAGTCGTTAAGCTCCGGGACATACCAGCGCATCGCGACACCAAACTGATCTTTTGACCCCGCTTCCTGGTCAGCTAAGCGCGGCGCCACAAATCCCTGAGCATATGCCTGAGAGTCTGGTAACTGGCCAGCCAGCAGAACGGGACCACACCCGTCAGCAACAAAGTCATTAGTAGAGAAGAAAGTACCGCAGTCATCGATGCGGATTTTTTCCCAGTCGGTCTGAACAAAGGTTTCAATGGTGATATTTTCAGTCACACCGGCTGACATATAGAACATTTCTACCGGCAGCAGTGCATCTTTCAGTTCAGCACCCGGGGCACGGAAAGCCGGAATATCTACCGGGTTGATGGTGTTAATACCCCCCTGGATGAAGGTACTCTCCCCCCAGGAAACCACTTGTTTACCGTAACGCAGACTGACGGGCACATTGCCGAAATACCAGTCTGAGAATATGTAAGCATCAAGAATTTCACCGCCGGAGGCGTTATCTTTGCCATCAGGGCTCAGAGACCGACGCTGACCGACGGCATCAGTGGCACGGTCTTCATCTTTGAGTTCAAAGTCATACCAGTAGCGACCACGCACAAGGCCACCCACACGGGTTAAAAAATCACTGTCGACAGAAAAGTCGATGAAAAGCTCGCTGTTGCCTTTTACTACTTTGGAGTAGGTATCACCCTTTTCAAAGTTCAGGTTACCGTCATCGTAGTTGTTTGTAGATGCACCCTGCTGAGTGAACGCGTAGCTTGGGCCAAGGTTACCCTGAGCGATAAGGCGCTGATCCGGATCCTGCACCCGCCAGCCCACACCGGCTGAAAGCGTAGTATTAAACTGGGCTTGCCCGGCGTCCCCCAGGGCAAACGAAACAGCAAAAGCCGGGCTGGATACACCTGCGGCGATGGCGACGGCAAGTGGTAATTTTGCCAAACGCTGCCAGGGTTGAGTTTTTCTTGTCATTGGAAGGCTACTCCGTTGTTGTTCTGAGTCGCTGCTCGATTATTCTATTGTTTGGTATTCTTCGGCCATAAGTACACTGCCGTGATGCTAGCACTATAGCTAAGGCCATTGGCTGCTTTGATCAGTCAAAAGTATGATTTTGCTATCACTCTTTGTTAGCCGGCGTTCTCGCACCCCATCACTATAGACAAGATTCGACGTTGCAACCACTTTGAGGCGGGTGGTTTGTGGCCATCAGATCAGAAGAATCCGGGAGGGAAATTCGAAGTAAACAAACAGCGCCCGGACGACTTGCTTTCGGTCCGGGCACAATGATGAACAAATACTCGTTAAATCATCTCGATGGCCATGGCAGTGGCTTCGCCGCCACCAATACACAGCGCAGCTACACCTTTCTTTTTACCGTAACGCTGCAGGGCATACATCAGAGTAACCAACAGACGGGATCCGGTTGACCCTACAGGGTGGCCCTGAGCGCACGCACCACCGTGGACGTTCACTTTGTCAGCATCCAGACCCAACTCGATGATGGGCATCATGGCGACCATAGCGAAGGCTTCGTTGATTTCGTACAGGTCGACGTCGTCTTTACTCCAGCCAGCTTTCTCAAGCAGCTTTTCGATAGCTCCGACAGGTGCACAAGTGAACTCGCTCGGGTGCTGCGACTGAGTGCTGTGAGCAACGATTCTTGCCATCGGATTCAGGCCACGCTTTTCAGCTTCAGACTCACGCATCAGAACCAGTGCAGAAGCACCGTCAGAGATTGAGGACGCATTGGCTGCGGTCACTGTGCCGTCTTTTGCAAAGGCCGGGCGCAGGGTCGGAATTTTTTCGATGTTGGCCTTATGGGGCTGTTCATCATCTACAATGGTCACTTCACCTTTACGGGTTTTAATCGTAACCGGGATAATTTCATCTTTCAGCCAGCCTTCATCAATCGCTTTCTTGGCACGCTGTAGTGAAGTGATGGCGTATTCGTCCATAGCTTCGCGGGTATAACCTTTCTGATCAGCGACATCCTGGGCGAAAGCTCCCATCAGGCGACCGGTTTCAGCGTCTTCAAGGCCATCAAGGAACATGTGATCCTGAGGAGCTTGCCCGGCACCCATCCGGTAGCCCTGACGAACACCCGGCAGAATGTGAGGCGCGTTGGACATACTTTCCATACCACCAGCAACCATAATATCGTTCGTACCGGCTTTAATCAGGTCGTGAGCGAACATGGTAGCCTTCATGCCCGAGCCGCACAGTTTGTTAACGGTTGTGGCACCCGTGCTATCTGGCAGCCCGGCTTTACGCATGGCTTGACGCGCAGGGCCCTGTTTCAGGCCAGCAGGCAATACGTTGCCCATAATGACTTCCTGAACGTCAGCAGGCTGAAGGCCCGCGCGTTTTACCGCTTCAGCGATGGAGATAGCGCCCAGATCAGGCGCAGAAACCGGGGCAAGACAGCCCATAAATCCACCCATTGGCGTGCGCACACCACTAACAATAACGACGTTGTCTTGACTCATGTTGCGATCTCTCTGTTTTGGTTTCTTTCTGATATTTGATTATGACGCCTCGACCCATCAAGGCTTATGGGGCGTTTCCAGATATTCCTGTGATTGCATTTCCAGCAAGCGGGATTCAGTTCGCTCGAATTCAAAATTCAGGCTTCCACCGGAATAAAGCTCAGTAATGGGCACGGCAGCGGAGATGATGACTTTGACGTTCCGATCATAAAACTCATCAATCATGTTAATGAAACGGCGTGCCTGGTCATCTTTCTCTGCCCCCATTACAGGTACGTTACTGACGATGATGGCGTGAAATTGCCGGGCCATTTCGATGTAATCGTTCTGGCTCCTCGGACCATCACAAACATCCAGGAAATCAAACCAGACCACATCATCTGCGTGTGCCTGAGCCGGAATTTTACGCCCGTTGATCTCCATGGATTTACTGTGTTTTCCCGCTTCAAGTGCCAAAGCCTCAAAACTGTTGCGGAGGCTTCGGTCAGCATTTTCACCCAACGGGAAGTGGTAAAGCTCAGCCTGCTCAAGGGTGCGTAAACGATAATCTACGCCGCCATCTACGTTAACAACGTCGGTGTATTTTTTTACCAGCTCGATAGCCGGGAGGAAGCGGGCTCGCTGAAGCCCGTCTTTATAGAGTCCGTCCGGGACGATATTCGATGTACACACCAACGTGACACCACGGCTGAACAAGCCTTCCATAAGGGTGGCCAGAATCATGGCGTCACCGATATCAGAGACGAAAAATTCGTCGAAGCAGATTACTCGCGTTTCGTCGGCGAAGGTTTTGGCAACCACTTCTAATGGATTTTTCTTGCCTTTCAGCTTTTTCAGCTCATTGTGAACGCGCTGCATAAAACGATGGAAGTGCACTCGCATCTTGCGTTCGAACGGCAATGATTCGAAAAAGGTATCCATTAAATAGGTTTTTCCGCGCCCGACACCACCCCAGAAGTACAACCCCTTTATGGGTTCTTCTTTGCCTTTTTTGAGCTTGCGACGCAGTTTGAACAGGCCTTTATCTCGCTCCCTTTCAGCTTCTGCCAGTTTGTCGTACAGTGCTTGTAGGCGGCGAACAGCATCTTCCTGAGCCGGGTCCTTATGAAAATCCGGGCGTTCAAGATCCTTCTGGTAACGCTGCCAAGGAGTCAAGTTCGCAACAGCTTCGGTGGACACGGCTTCTGTCATCAGGGTTTTCCTGCCATCTGGTGGGTTTTCGAGGCGCGGTATTGTCGCTCATTTCACGCTTTTTGGCCACGCCACTAAGGTCATGGAGCAATACGACGATTGGCGCAGTGTTTCATCATGGGCGTCTGTGGTTCAGGGAGTTATACTCCTTGAATGAGTTTTAGCTCACTCGCATGTACTAAAAGGACGATTGTTATATGACGAACCTGATTCTGGCGGCAGCTGCCGCGCTGGTAGTTGGCATTATCATCGGGGTTCTGGTTGGCCGTTCTGGCCAGGGCGGCTCACTGCGCCAGCGTAGGGCTGAGCAAAAGATTGATGAGTTGCGAGGCGAATTCACACGCTACCAGGTTCAGGTTAATGAGCACTTTATTGAGTCTGCCCATTTGATGGAGCGATTCAATGATGCCTACCGTGATGTGAACCAGCATATGGCACGGGGGGCGAATCGCCTTTGCAATGATGAAGAATGGCCAGAGGCATTAAGCCAGGAATCATCCGGCCGTCTTGAGCACTCTGAAAGCGATTCATCTGAGCCGCCACGGGATTATGCGCCGAAGGCTGACCCTGAGGAGAAGGGTACACTGGCTGAGGATTTCGGGCTGCCTAAGGGTGAGAAACGGCCTGTTTGATATGCGTTAAGCACTTTTATAGTCTGCCACTACACCGGGTTATCACAGTCAATGAACTGGTGCTTTAATCCGAATTCTTTCGCCACAGCCTCGCCCAGTGTTTTCGCACCATAACGCTCTGTGGCGTGGTGACCGGCGGCGTAGTAGTGGATACCAGATTCCCGGGCTGTGTGAGTGGTTGGTTCGGAGATTTCGCCACTGATGTAGGCATCAACGCCTAGTTCAAGCGCTTTAGTGATAAATCCTTGTGCCCCGCCAGTGCACCAGGCGATGGTTTTGATCAGGTCAGCGCCCTCGCCTACATGGAGTGGCTGTCGGTTTAGTGCAGCTCCGATATGTTGACCAAAAGCTTCGGGAGTTGTCGGCTCGGCCAGTTCGCCTTGCCAGACCAGTCCGCCTGCCGGACGTGGGTTTTGGACCCCCAGCACGTTTGCCAATTGGCGATTGTTGCCGTATTCAGGGTGGTCGTCCAGTGGCAAGTGGTAGGCGACCAGATTAATGTCGTGGTCGAGGAGTTGTTTAATGCGGCGTTTTTTCATTCCGCAGATGGTCTGGTCTTCGCCTTTCCAGAAGTAGCCATGGTGCACGAGAATCATGTCGGCGTTTTGTTCAACAGCAGCGTCAATCAGAGCCTGGGAAGCGGTTACTCCGGAGATAATCGTTCGAATCTCTTCTTTGCCTTCAACCTGCAGGCCATTCGGGGCGTAGTCCTGAAAGGTTTCGGGCTGGAGCCATTCGTTTATTTTCTCCAGAATCTGACTTCGGTTTGCCATATTGTCTACCTCTGTTCTTCAGACTGTCCGGACCGGACGGCGCTTCGGTCAAACGTCAAAACAATTCAGAGAAAGTCTAAGCCCTTGATCAACGCGCTGTTTTGATCACTGGTGCCAATTGTGATTCGGAGAAACTCGCTGATCCGAGGTTTATTGAAATGGCGAATGATGATGCCCCGCTCTCTGAGTTTTGCCGCAATTTCTGCGCCTTCGTGATCAGGGTGGCGGGCAAATACGAAGTTGGCTTTTGATGGCAGCACTTCGAAACCGAGGCTTTCCAATCCTTTAGTAACCTTCTCACGCTCACGAATAACGCCATTACAGGAGTCTTCAAACCACTGCCGGTCTTCGAATGCGGCTACGGCACCGACCAGTGCCAAACGATCCAGCGGGTATGAGTTGAAGCTGTCTTTGACCCGGTTCAATGCTTCAATGAGTTCTGCGTTAGCGACAGCAAAACCTACTCGCAGACCGGCCAGAGAGCGAGCCTTGGACAGAGTCTGGCAGACGACCAGGTTTGGGTATTGGTTCACCAAACGGATAGCGGTTTCACCACCAAAGTCGATGTAAGCCTCATCTACGACCACGACGCTATCGAGGTTGGCTTCCAGGATTGCTTCTACGTGCTGCAGGCCCAAATAGCGCCCGGTGGGAGCGTTCGGGTTCGGGAAGATGACTCCGCCGTTGTCTCGTTTGTAGTCGTCCGGATTGATTTCAAAGTTTTCAGTCAGCGGAATAATATTGCTTTCAACTTTATACAAACCGCAATACACGGGATAAAAGCTGTAAGTAATATCCGGGAACAGAATTGGTTTATCCTGTTTCAGCAGGCCCTGGAAGATGTGAGCCAGTACTTCGTCGGACCCGTTGCCAACGAACACTTGATTCTCTTCTATGCCGAAATCAGTGTAGTAAGACGCGATGGCCTCTTTCAGAGCCAGGCCTTCCGGGTCCGGGTATAAACGAAGATTATCATTCAACTCCCTCTGAATAGCTTCGATCACCTTTGGAGATGGGCCATAAGGGTTCTCATTGGTGTTCAGTTTTACCAGATTTGCCATTTTGGGCTGCTCACCCGGCACATACGGCTGTAACTCACTGACCAGTGAACTCCAGTATTTACTCATGATTACTGCACTCCGGATTGGTGCGGGAGTCGGTTTGGTTGTTTTAATTCGGGCCGCAGCAGCGTTTGCTGCCGAAAAAATCGATCAGTCTTTAATACGATACTCGGCCGAGCGGGCATGAGCCGTCAGGCCTTCGCCCCGCGCCAACACGGAAGCCACACGCCCCATGCGATCTGCACCTTCAGGTGTAAAGCCGATCAGCGACGAACGCTTCTGGAAGTCATAAACGCCCAGGGGAGAACTAAACCTTGCGGTACCGCTAGTAGGCAACACGTGGTTCGGGCCAGCACAATAATCACCAAGAGCTTCTGCGGTATAGCGACCCATGAAGATCGCGCCAGCATGACGAATATCGTCCAGCATTGCCTGAGGGTCTTCTACCGACAGCTCCAGGTGCTCTGGAGCGATACGGTTAGAAACTTCAGCGGCCTCTTTAAGATCCGCCACCTTGATCAGCGCACCACGGCCTGTCATGGACGTGCGAATAATTTCTTCACGCTCCATCGTTGGCAGAAGCTTGTTGATACTTGCTTCTACAGCATTCAGGAACTCCCCGTCGGGGCTTACCAGAATGCTTTGTGCCTGCTCATCGTGTTCAGCCTGCGAGAACAAATCCATCGCGATCCAGTCGGGGTCGGTTTTACCGTCGCAGATCACCAGAATTTCAGACGGGCCGGCAATCATGTCAATTCCAACCACCCCAAACACTTCACGCTTGGCTGTCGCCACAAAAATATTACCCGGGCCCACAATCTTATCAACCGCTGGCACTGTTTCCGTACCATAAGCCAAAGCACCAACCGCCTGCGCACCACCAAGGGCAAACACCCGGTCTACGCCTGCAATGGCGGCAGCAGCCAAAACCATATCGTTCACCACACCATCCGGCGTCGGCACAACCATAATCAACTCGCCGACACCCGCTACTTTGGCAGGAATGGCGTTCATTAAAACTGAAGAAGGATATGCCGCCTTACCGCCTGGAACATACAAGCCAGCCCGGTCCAGGGGCGTTACCTTCTGCCCCAGAATCGTTCCGTCTTCGTCCTGGTACTGCCAGGATTTCTGATTCTGGCGCTCATGATAGTCACGAACCCGCTCCGCAGCTTTTTCAAGGGCTTCCCGCTGATCCTGAGGAATTTTAGCCAGAGCAGCCTGCAAACGATCCTGCCCCATCTCAAGCTCGGCCATAGAACTGACTTTCAGGCGATCAAACTTCTCCGTAAACTCCAGAACCGCCGCATCACCGCGGGTTTTCACTTCATGCAGGATATGCCGCACCGACTCATTCACCTGATGATCCACACTATCATCCCACGCCAACAGAGCGGCCAACGCTCTGTCAAAGTCGCCCTGGGTGGTGTTTAGCCTGGTGATCTTATCGGTCATAACTCAAATCCTGCATTGGATTGAAAACAAATGTTTTACTCGGAACGGCGACGATCCACAGCAGCCGCCATTTTCTCAATGATCGGATTAATCTGCCCATGCTTCATTTTCATAGACGCCCGATTCACCACCAACCGGGTGCTGATATGATCAATCAGCTCCCGGGCCTCAAGACCATTAGCCTTCAGAGTGTTACCGGTATCCACGATATCCACAATCTCATCCGCCAGATTCAGAATCGGCGCCAACTCCATCGCACCGTACAATTTAATGATATCTGCCTGCCGCCCCTGGGACGCGTAGTAACGCCGAGCCAGGTTAACGAACTTCGTTGCCACCCGAATACGGCCCACCGGCGGCTGCTCGCCTTTCTTACCCGCTGTCATTAACCGGCAACGGGCAATATTCAGATCCAGTGGTTCATATAAACCTTCCCCGCCATGCTCCATCAATACATCCTTGCCGGTTACGCCAAGATCAGCGCCACCATATTGAACGTAAGTCGGGACATCTGTTGCACGAATAATCAGAATTCGCACGCCTGGATCCGTTGTCGGGAACACCAGCTTGCGGGACTTTTTAACGTCGTCCACCAACTCAATGCCAGCTTCGGCAAGCAGCGGCAGAGTCTCTTCAAGGATTCGTCCCTTCGACAAGGCGATGGTGATGGAATCTGTCATGGGTCTTTCCGGGTTCCCGTTGATAATTGGTTAAGCAGGCAAACGGCGAATACTTCCGCCCAGCAGCTGCAGCTTTTCTTCAATACACTCATAACCGCGATCAATATGGTAAATACGGTCAACAATGGTATCGCCTTCCGCAACCAGGCCAGCAATCACAAGACTGGCCGATGCACGCAGATCCGTCGCCATAACCGGCGCTCCGGTCAGATGTTCCACACCCTTAATAATCGCTGCATTGCCTTCCAGAGTGATATCAGCACCCATGCGGATCAGTTCCTGCAGGTGCATGAAACGGTTTTCAAAAACTGTCTCTACAATCGTTCCAGTGCCTTCTGCCACCGCATTCATGGCCGCAAACTGGGCCTGCATGTCGGTTGGAAAAGCGGGGTAAGGCGCTGTACGAATGCTGACAGCTTTCGGGCGCTGGCCTTTCATATCGAGCTCAATCCAGTCCGGCCCGGTGGTAATGTGAGCGCCGGCTTCTTCTAGTTTGAGCAATACCGCATCCAACAAATCTGCACGGGTATCTTTCAGTTTCACCCTGCCGCCGGTTGCAGCAGCCGCAACCAGGTATGTGCCGGTCTCAATGCGGTCTGGCAATACGTTGTAATGACAACCGTGCAAGCGCTCAACACCATTAATTTCGATGGTCGCGGTACCATGGCCTTTAATATCAGCCCCCATTGCGATCAGGCACTCGGCCAGGTCAACAACTTCTGGTTCCCGGGCGGCATTTTCCAGAATGGTTTTGCCATCAGCCAGAGTCGCAGCCATCAACAGGTTTTCCGTACCAGTAACCGTTACGGTGTCCATGAAGATGTGCGCGCCCTTCAGACGGCCATTGGTTTTTGCCTTGATGTAACCGTTCTCAACTTTGATCTCTGCACCCATCAGCTCCAGGCCATGAATGTGCAGGTTGACCGGGCGGGTACCAATGGCACAACCGCCCGGCAGTGAGACTTCAGCCTCACCAAAATGAGCAACCAAAGGCCCCAGCACGAGAATAGAGGCTCGCATGGTTTTCACTAATTCATAAGGCGCGTGAAAGTGCTCAATCGTATTGGCGTGCACTTCCACGCTCATTTTTTCATCAATCAGCAGCTCGACACCCATGCGACCCAGGAGTTCGATCATGGTGGTGACGTCATTCAGGTGCGGCAGGTTGCCAACGGTGACAGGCTCATCTGCCAACAGCGTCGCCGCCAGTATGGGCAACGCTGCGTTCTTGGCACCGGAAATACGAATTTCGCCATCCAGAGGCTTGCGCCCCCTGATCAGAAGTTTATCCACAATTATAATCCTGTTCTGTTCAGGCGTTGGCCTGCCGCTCGGCCCACTCGCTCGGAGTGAATGCCTTCGGGTGAAGAGCGTGAATGGTGCCGTCCATAACGTGCTGAAACAGTACCTTGTTGATCATCTGCTGCCTTTTAATCGTGGGCAGGCCCTCAAACACGTCACCCACTGCAATAACCATGTAGTGGCTGCCATCAACTTGTACCTGAACCTCGCAATCGGGCAGGGCTGCTTTGACAAGCTCGGTAACCTGGGCGGCGTCCATAGGAATTCCTCAGCTGTATTAAAATCAGGAGCGGAATTGTAACCAATTCCCGGGCAGCGGTCAGCTATGAGCGGAAAATCCCGGAAGCTGGTCATCAAGATTGCTGAGCGCCGCCAAAGACCGCAGGCGTTCGTTAGCTCCTTTGAAAGAGATCGACAGCTGCTTTGATGACCCCAAACGGTACCAACACATCAGCATGGAAAGCACTACACTATGAGCGGTCAATAGCCCGGTAAGATCAACCGTCAACGAACCTTGCAGCCCGCTAATCAGCTTCTCGCCCTGATTGCGCAGTGCCACAACACTGTTTGCATCCACTTCGCCAGCCACGTTCAGCACATTGCCTTGCAGGGTAACAGTCGGGGATGAGTTACTCATGAGCGGTTAACATCTTCTTCCAGATTCAGGTTTTTCACCGAGTCACTCCAGCCATCAATAACGACCTGCACCTGGCCCCGATTCTCTTCCATTTCCTGCGCAAAGCGATCCCGGAAAGCCAAACCGATATTCACACCTTCAACAATTACGTTTTCCATCAACCAACGACCTTCGGCATTCTTATACATGGAATAAGTGACCGGATAACGATTGCCCGCCGCACTGACAACAACCAACTGCACCGAGGCTCGATTCTCGTTTTCGGGCATAATGACCGCTTCCAGTACGTCTATCTCAAAGTTATCAGCCGTGACCAAAGCTTTGGCGTAACTGTCGAACAAGCTGCGCTTGAATTTCACGACAAACTCATCCCTCTGCGCACGGGAAGTTTGTCGGGCGTAACGCCCCATTACTCTGGCCGCTATCCGTCGAAAGTCCACAAAATCAGTCAGCGCCTCCTCCATGCTGGTATAGAAGGCTTCCGGATCTTCTTCGTAGAGCCCCTTTTCCGCGTGCAACTTCTGAACGAGCTTCTGGGTATTTTCATCCACAAACCGCTTCAGGTCGTCCTCACCTCCGGCCCAGACTTGTCCGGCCACCAGTGTCAGCACGGCAAAAACAGTAAAAATTCGTTGTTTCAAACCAAACATGTTGTTCTCCAGTACAACATCAGCGGCCAGAGGCAAAATTGCTGATCAGCCTTTCCAGATTCATAGCAGACTGCGTGGAATAAAAGGTGTCGCCCGCATTTAACGATTCCATATCGCCACCAACGGATATATCAATGTACTGTTCTCCCAGCAGTCCGGATGTACGTATAACTGCAGCGCTGTCTGCCGGAATGTTATCGACATCAGCATGAATAGACATCGCAACTCTTGCCTGAAAGGTATCCTTGTCCAGACTGATAGACTCAATCGAACCAACGGTAACACCCGCCATAGAAACCTTCCCCCGAGGGGTCAGACCACCGGTGTCATTGAAATTAGCATAAACGGTGTATGTAGCCGTCGCCGCTTTTGGTGACAGCCCGCTTACCTGTAAAGCCAGGAACAGCAAAGCTGCCAGCCCGGCAATCATAAAAAGACCTACGACTATTTCAGTTGTTCTCTGCGCCATAACAGGCTCCCTGAATCCTTGGTTAAAAATCGCCAAACATGACGGCGGTCAGCACAAAATCGAGACCGAGAACCGCCAGTGATGAGTAAACAACGGTCTTGGTTGTCGCGGAACTGATACCTGCCGATGTCGGCACACAGTCATAGCCTTGATATACCGCTATCCAGGCACAGACAAACCCGAAGACCACGCTTTTAATAAAGCCGTTCATCACATCGTCTATGAAGTCGACTGAAGACTGCATGTTGCCCCAAAAAGAACCTTCAAATACGCCCAGCCATTCAACACCAACCAGCATCCCTCCCCAGATACCTACGACAGAAAAAATCATCGCCAATATCGGCATCGCAATAAAGCCAGCCCAGAGACGAGGCGCAATAACCCGCCGCAATGGATCGACACCCATCATCTCCATACTGGACAACTGTTCTGTCGCTTTCATCAAACCAATTTCCGCCGTCAGTGCCGACCCCGCGCGGCCGGCAAACAGCAAGGCCGCCACCACTGGCCCCAACTCCCTCACCAGCGTTAACGAGATCATCTGACCAATAGCGGCCTCCGAACCGTAATCACTGAGAATGGTGTACCCCTGTAATGCCAGGACCATGCCAATAAACAAACCAGAAACAACAACGATCGCCAGCGAAAGCACGCCCACGGTATAAAGCTGCCTGACCAACAGCGGAAAGCCGGTTGCCGGCTTCGGCACCCCGGCAAGCACGCCCACTAAAAACTGGGTTGCACGACCCAGCGAACCCACCACTTCCAGACTACTGCGCCCCAATCCAGCAACGCGATCCATCATAACAAAGCTCCCTTGATGCCAAAGTCAGTGGCGGGATCACTGGCCGGATAGTGAAACGGCACAGGACCATCAGGCTGACCGCTCAGGAACTGCCGGACAAGCTCCGAAGGATGGTTTCGCAACTCATCCGGCGTACCTGCGCCAATCACTTTGCCATCGGCAATAATACAGGCGTAATGACAAATGCTCAGAGATTCCGGCACGTCATGAGAAACCAGTACGCTGGTCAGCCCCATGGAGCTGTTCAGATCCCTGATCAGCTTCACCAGTACACCCATCGCGATCGGGTCTTGCCCGGCAAAGGGTTCGTCGTACATGATCAATTCCGGATCCAAGGCAATGCTTCGGGCCAGCGCAACACGACGTGTCATGCCGCCAGAAAGTTCTGAGGGCATCAGATTGCGAGCGCCACGCAGACCTACAGCCTCCAGTTTCATCAAAACGATATCCCGGATCATGTCTTCCGGCAGAGAGGTGTGTACTCGCAATGGAAAAGCCACATTCTCGAAGACGCTGATATCGGTAAACAGCGCACCACTCTGAAAGAGCATGCCCATTTTTTCACGCAACTGGTACAAATCCTTGCGTTTGAGCTTCGGAACCTCATGGCCAGCAACCATTACCTGACCAGAGTCAGGCTTGAGCTGACCACCGATAACCCGAAGCAATGTCGTCTTACCCGTACCACTAGGCCCCATAATGGCAGTGATCTTACCCTCGGGAATATCCAGGGTAATGCCATCAAAAATGCGCCGCCCGGAACGGGAAAACACCACATCCTTTAACGTTATGTATGCAGATGACTCCATAATCCATCCTTTTCGCGGAGCGCCTACATTATGATAAGCGTCGCCTGAGCTCAATCTCGGCTTATTAAAATGTCCTGATCACAACGTTCAGATTCCCTGAACATTGGCAGCCCTACCGGATATCAATGATATACTTCCTGCCATAGTCATCCGACCCCCTAACAGGGCCGGGTTCACAGACCGACCGAGCAAAAGCCAGCCGCGATGACAGATTCAAACACTTCCAGCGCCCCGGATTACCATAATTCAGCTATTCGGGCCATCCGGATTGAACGTGAAGCAATCGAAGCACTCGAACACCGTATCAACGGGGATTTCACCCGCGCCTGCGACATCATCATGGCCTGCAAAGGCCGGGTAGTCGTCACTGGCATGGGCAAGTCCGGCCATATCGGAAACAAGATTGCTGCAACCCTGGCGAGCACTGGCACGCCATCGTTCTTTGTTCATCCGGGCGAAGCCAGTCACGGGGACCTGGGAATGATCACACCCCAGGATGTTGTTATCGCCATATCCAATAGCGGCAGCACCAGCGAAGTGGTGACCATTCTACCTTTAATCAAGCGTATGGGCGCCCCCCTGATCAGCCTGACCGGAAATCCGGACTCCATACTGGCAAAAGAAGCTGAAGCTAATCTGGACGTAAGCGTTGCCATCGAGGCATGCCCGCTTGGGCTGGCGCCCACGTCCAGCACTACAGCCACACTGGTTATGGGCGACGCGCTGGCAGTGGCTTTGCTGGAAGCTCGCGGATTCAGCGCCGAAGATTTCGCGTTCTCCCATCCGGGAGGTCGGCTGGGCCGGCGTTTACTGCTACGGGTTTCAGACATCATGCACACTGGTGATCAGGTCCCCCGCGTACCTGAAACGACCACACTGAGCGGCGCTCTTCTGGAAATAACCCGCAAGGGGCTAGGCATGACCACCGTAGTGAATGCCGCAGGCGAACTGACGGGCATTTTCACAGATGGCGACCTGCGCAGAACTCTGGACAAATCCGTTGATGTACACACAACCACCATCAATCAGATCATGACTCGCAACGGCAAAACCATTCAGTCTGACCAGCTGGCCGCAGAAGCACTCAATATCATGGAAGAACTGAAAATCAACGCACTACCGGTTACCGACGGCAATGGCAATCTGGTTGGGGCCATCAACATGCACGACCTGTTACGAGCGGGAGTTATCTGATGACCGGATATACTCCGCCGATCAGTCCGGACTGGAGCGATGAACTGCGCGTCAAAGCGGCTGCCATCAAACTCGCCGCCTTTGACGTTGACGGCATCATGAGCGACGGCAAACTGTACTTCAGCGCCAACGGTGATGAACTGAAAACTTTCAACATTCTTGATGGCTTAGGGCTGAAGCAACTGATGAACGCTGGCATTACCGTGGCGGTCATTACCGGCAGACGCTCTCCCCTGACAGAAAAGCGCATGAAGGACCTGGGTATAAACCATCTCATGCAAGGCAGGGAAGATAAACGAACTGCCCTGCAGGAACTCGTGGCTGATATGGATATATCGCCTGCACAGATCGCCTACATGGGCGACGATCTGCCAGACCTTCCAGCCTTGCAATTCGCTGGCCTTGGCATCACTGTTCCCAACGGGTACTGGCTGGTAAAACAGCATGCCGACTATTGCACAACGGTTGCTGGTGGAAATGGCGCTGTCAGAGAAGCCTGCGACTTGCTCCTGTGGTCTCAGAACAAACTCCGGGAAACACTCACGCCATACATGGGTGCCAGTTCATGATAGCCCGCCTGTTCAGCCCTGGAAAAGGGAAAGCCTGGGCCAGAATGCTGGCACTCGGAATCACACTGGCAGCGACTATGTTTCTGATGTGGCAAAGTGACGAACCGCCAGGCGCCCGGGACGATGCTGCAGATTTGCGCGGCCCCGCTGAACCCGACGGGTTCATTGTGCAAGCGGATTACCGTACCTGGGATGCACAAGGCAACCTCAAAATCCGGATGACCAGCCCAAGAATTGAGCAATTTGAAAGTAGCAATACAGCCACAATGGAACGGCCCCGCGCCATACTTCAGGGCGAAGGCGATCCGGCGCCATGGATAATTGAGGCCGATGAAGGTAGCCTTCTGCAAGGCGATGAGCTGGTCAACCTGAAAGGTAATGTTGTGATCAACCGCCAGCTGCAAGGCGATGAAACGACACTTACAACCCAGGAACTCACTCTGAACAACACTGAGCGCACCGTGTACACAGACCGACCTGTGACCATTTCTGAACCACACGGAACCACTCAGGCGACAGGCATGAAAGCCTGGATAGACGACCGCATTCTGGAACTCAATTCCCAAGTGGAAGGGCATTATGAACCCATCAGGTAATCGACTTTTTTTCCCGCTGATGATGGCCGCGACACTTCTGGCCGGCCCTGCATCCGCCTTCAATCTGGACTCGGACACCCCCATAAAGGTAAGTGCCGATTCTGCCCGTATTGATGACAGCGCAGGCACCGCCATTTATTCCGGTGATGTTGAGCTGACCCAGGGAGAAGTGCAGCTGAACGCTGAGCGGGTTGTCCTGTACCGTAATCCACAAGGGCTGAGCCGCATAGAAGCCAGCGGCACTCCCGCTCACTACCGCCAGCCCGCTCAGGATGGCAGCGGGGTCACCAACGCCAGAGCCCTGAACATCACCTGGTCAGCCAGAGATAACCAGCTCACGTTTGAGCGGCAAGCGCTGATCGAACAAGGGGGCAATACGTTTCGCGGCGACGTGATTCACTACAATACCGTGAACCGGGTTGTCACCGCTGAAGGTGGCAACTCATCCGGGGAAGGTTCCGGCCGCGTCGAAATGGTGATTCAGCCTCGAAGTTCAGGTCAATAACGGGAAGCGTTCTGATGGCAGTTCTCAGGGCCAGCAATCTGGCCAAAAGTTACAAACAGAAAAAAGTGGTTCTGGATGTATCACTGGAGATCCGCTCAGGCGAGATCGTCGGGTTACTAGGCCCCAACGGGGCAGGCAAAACCACGTGTTTCTACATGATTGTTGGACTGGTTCCGGCGGATCACGGCCGAATTACTATCGACAACCACGACATCACCCCCCTGCCCATGCACGGACGAGCAAGGAAGGGGATTGGCTACCTGCCCCAGGAGGCATCGGTATTCCGTAAGCTGACCGTTCGAGACAACATCATGGCTATCCTGGAAACCCGCAAAGCACTTTCCAGGGCAGACCGCGAAGCCAAGATGGAAGAACTGCTCGAAGAGTTCCACATCACCCACATCCGCGATAGCGTTGGCATGGCGCTATCCGGTGGCGAGCGCCGCCGGGTCGAGATCGCCCGGGCGCTGGCCATGGAGCCGGCTTTCATCCTTCTGGACGAACCATTTGCCGGCGTAGATCCCATCTCTGTCAGCGACATCAAGCACATCATCCGGCACCTTCGCGACAAAGGCATTGGAGTGCTCATCACGGATCACAACGTACGAGAGACACTGGATATTTGTGAAAACGCCTACATCGTTTCCGGAGGCCATATCATTGCCTCGGGCAACGCCGAGGCAATTCTGGCAAATCAACAAGTCAAGGAAGTTTACCTGGGCAATGAATTCCACCTCTAGCCCGTAAACCACGGGCCAGATTGTTTTGCTGAACGCTAGCAAGTAAACTCGGCAGAGAACTTGCTTAGATTATTGCCCTTGCGGCGCAAGTTACCAGCACACAACATTTTTTTATACGCAAGCAACAGTTTTACCGGGATGCAGGCACGTTATGGATTTTGAGCCATGGTTATGAAAGCTTCATTACAGCTTAAAATGGGCCAAAGCCTGACCATGACCCCCCAGTTGCAGCAAGCCATTCGGCTGCTGCAACTTTCCACACTGGACCTTCAACAGGAAATCCAGCAGGCACTGGAATCCAACCCAATGCTGGAGACATCCGAAGATGACGACCAGCTCGGCCCGGCAGAACCCGAAGGTAACGACCACGACATCCAGAATGATGATGCAGGGTCCTCACAGGACGATATCCCATCGGACCTGTCTGCCTCAGACTGGGATGAATCAGAAACCGCTCCCGACTGGTCTGCAGAAGATCAGACGCCTGACAACATTCCCGAAGACCTCCCGGTTGATACGGCCTGGGAAGACATCTATCAATCGGCGCCAGCACCGGTTAGCCGGGGCGACGACGAGAATGATTCTGACTTTGAAACCCGCAATTCCCCCAGTGAAACACTGCAGGATCATCTGGAGTGGCAACTGAACCTGACCCCCCTGAACGAACGGGATCAGGCCATTGCCCATGCATTGCTGGACGCAGTCGATGAACGCGGGTATCTGACATCATCCGTCGAAGAGATTCACGCCGGCCTGTTCGAAGAGTCGGAAGACGATCCTTTGGAGCTGGATGAAGTCCAGGCGGTACTCCACCGCCTGCAACATTTTGATCCACCCGGAGTATTCGCCCGCGATTTGCAAGACTGCCTGCTGATCCAACTGAATCAGCTGCCGCCGGAAACTCCATGGTTACGGCAAGCGAGACTGGTCGTTACCCAGTTCCTGCACTTGCTCGGCAATCGCGACTACGCTCAGCTCCTTCGCCGCAGCCGGTTGAAAGAAGACCAGCTGAAAGAAGTGCTGGCGCTGATCACAAGCCTGACCCCCCGGCCTGGCGATGCCATAGACTCCTCAGAACCAGACTATGTCATTCCTGATGTCATCGTGCGCAAACACGAGGGCCGGTGGCGAGTCGAGCTAAACCCCGAGATTGCACCACGGATACGCGTTAACACCAGCTACGCTTCGCTCATCCGAAGAGCTGACAGCAGTGCTGACAACACCTACATGCGCGACCAATTGCAAGAAGCCAAATGGTTTATCAAAAGCCTGCAAAGCCGAAACGAAACCCTGCTGAAGGTAGCCACCCGCATTGTTGAATATCAGCAGGCCTTTCTGGATCATGGCGATGAAGCCATGAAACCGCTGATTCTTTCGGACATTGCCCAGGCTGTGGATATGCATGAGTCCACCATCTCTCGGGTAACCACGCAAAAATACATGCATACACCCCGGGGCATATTCGAGCTGAAGTACTTTTTTTCCAGCCATGTCAGTACGGCAGAGGGTGGAGAATGTTCCTCCACAGCGATTCGTGCGATGATCAAAAAACTGATTGCAGATGAAACGCCCAAAAAGCCGTTGAGCGATAGCAAAATTGCAGCCATGCTAGGAGAACAGGGAATCAACGTAGCCCGGCGCACTGTGGCAAAATACAGGGAGGCCATGCAGATACCTCCCTCAAACGAACGAAAACGATTGGTTTAAGCTTTCACCAGTACAAGAGGTACTGGCATTCAGCCCGGCCACAAGGCCGGCTCGATAACAACAGGAGAAGCCTATGCAACTCAACATTTCAGGCCATCATGTAGAACTGACTCCCGCGCTGAAAGAGTATGTAACCACCAAGTTTGATAAGCTTGAGCGCCACTTCGACCAGATCAGTAACTGTCAGGTGACGCTGGAAATTGAGAAAGTTCGCCAGACGGCCGAAGCTACCCTGCACGTGAGTGGTGGTGAGCTTCACGCAAAGGCTGAAAACGAGGACATGTACGCAGCTATTGATGCGTTGGTGGACAAGCTGGACCGTCAGATCCTCAAATATAAAGAAAAGACAGTAGACCGGATGCACGGTAACAGTTAACGCTCTCTACTCAGAGTGAAACCAAACCGAGCGTTTCAATAAGACGTGCTGCGGCAGGCAAAACCGGCCGCAGCCTTTTTTTTACGGAAATGAAGTCGATCTATGAGCGATCCATCCCTGACTATCGACAACATTCTGGCTCCGGAACTTACGCTGTGCCGTTTTACGGCCTCAAGCAAAAAGCGTGTACTGGAGTTTATCGCTGAACACATTCATCTTCAGGATGAGACTCTGAGCGATACAGATATCTTTAACAATCTGGTTTCCCGCGAACGACTGGGCAGTACCGGCATTGGAGAAGGCATCGCCATTCCCCACTGCCGCCTGGAAGGACTGGACAGAGTAATTGGCGTATTGATGACGCTGGCAGAGCCCGTTGACTTCGATGCCATCGACAACCAGCCTGTAGACATTGTCTTCGCTCTGGTCGTTCCTAAGGAAGCCACCAGCGAACACCTGGAACTGCTAAGCCAACTTGCCGAAAAGTTTAACGAACATTCATTTTGTGAGCGCTTGCGCCAGTGCGAGGATGCCGACACTCTCTACCAGGCCATGACCACCAGCCGCCACTGACGTTATTGATGCCTAAGGCATAGTATGGGAGGAATTCAGTCATGAAGCTGATCATCGTCAGCGGTCGCTCTGGATCAGGCAAAAGTACCGCTTTACACGTACTGGAAGACCAGGGGTTCTACTGCATAGACAACCTTCCCATTGGTCTGCTTTTCCCGCTCACCCAAGAGGCCACTTCTCAGGAAGCGCCAAACCGTCTGCGAAAAATGGCCGTCAGTATTGATGCCCGCAATCTGTCCGGTGAACTCGCTAATTTCGAAACAATCTACCATCAGCTAAAAGGCACCCAGGTCGAAGTCGAAATCATTTTTCTCGACGCCGATGAACAGTCCCTTTTACAACGCTTCCATGCGACCCGGCGCAAACACCCACTGAGCGATGACAAGACCTCGCTGCGCGAAGCCATTTCCAATGAAAAACTGCTGCTGGAGCCACTGTCGAAACTGGCCGACCTTTACGTGAATACTACAGGCCTTTCCATGTATGAATTGCGCGACATGGTCAAACAAAGGGTGGTGGGCCGGAAAGACCAGGAACTGGCACTGCTTGTCCAGTCCTTCGGCTTCAAACATGGTGTCCCGGTCGATTCCGATTATGTTTTTGATGTGCGCTGTTTGCCCAATCCCTATTGGGACAGCAGCCTTAGAAAATACACAGGCCAGGACCAACCGGTTATCGAGTTTCTGGAGCGGGAGCCCCTGACCAGGCAGATGATAGACCACATCGTCAGATTCCTGGAGACCTGGCTGCCTTCGTTTGCCGACAGCAACCGCAGCTACATGACTATTTCAGTGGGGTGCACCGGTGGCCAGCACCGCTCTGTGTATGTATCCGAACAGCTGAAAAAACACTTTCTGGAAAAATACCGAAACGTCCAGGTTCGCCACTCGGAACTGCCGCACCTGCAAGCCCGGGGGGAGATCTGATTCGTCATGATCTGCCGCTCTATTACCATCATCAACAAACTGGGCCTGCATGCCAGAGCTACTGCCAAGCTGGTGGCCACTGCCTCTGCCTACGAATCCCAAATATGGGTTTGTGGTAAAGGCCGCAAGGTAGATGCCAAAAACATTATGCAAGTCATGATGCTTGCCGCTAATCAGGGCACTACGGTGGAACTCATCGCAGATGGTTCGGACGAGCAACAGGCTATCGACGCACTGGTTACCCTCATCGAAGATTATTTTGGTGAAGGGGGATAATTCTTCGTTATTCACCTACAACTCTTCCTCACCTGAACAACCTAACTCCGCTATAATACAAAGGTTTTCTGACCGTAGGTGGACCCATGTCTGATATTCTGGAACAAAGTCAGGCCCACCAGAGGCTCCGCTCCCTCAGCGAAGCTCTGGATAGTGGCGCGCTCAAACAGGTTGCTCGCATCCTGAATGGCGGTCTTAGTCCCAGCGATATAGCCCACCTTCTGGAATCCTCTCCGCCTCGTCAGCGGGCTTTACTGTGGAACCTGGTCGACAAACAACTTGAGGGTGACGTTCTCCAATACCTGGGAGACGACATTCGAGGCTACTTCCTGAGCAAGCTCAATGCTCAGGAACTCGCCGACATGATCGAAGACTTCGAGTCGGACGATCTGGCCGACCTTCTGCAGCAACTGCCGGACACGGTAATCCTGGAAGTTCTGGATACCATGGACGAGCAGGACCGGCAGCGTGTAGAAGAGGTTCTCTCCTACCCGGAAGACACCGCTGGCGGCCTGATGAACACGGACACCATAACGGTGCGCCCGGACATCAGTATCGACGTTGTTTTGCGCTACCTTCGCAGGCACCGTAACCTGCCGCCGATGACCGACAGCCTGATTGTGGTAAACCGGCGGGATGAGTTTATCGGCACACTGGCCATTACCCGAATGCTGGTTTCCAACCCCGCATCGACCGTCCGGGAAGTGATGGATACCGATATTGAGCCTATTCCGGTAACCCTGCCAGACACTAAAGTCGCCACTTTATTCGAGCGTTACGACCTTATCTCTGCTCCAGTCGTTAACGAAGACAACAAGCTTCTTGGCCGCATCACCATTGATGACGTGGTCGACGTTATCCGTGAAGACGCTGACCACTCACTGATGAGTATGGCGGGCCTTGACGAAGACGAGGATACTTTTGCTCCAGTAATGAAAACCACGCGCCGACGAGCAGTGTGGTTGGGCATAAACCTGTTAACAGCGTTCACCGCCTCAGCCGTGATTGGCCTGTTTGAAGAAACCATCGCCCAAGTGGTTGCTTTGGCGGTGCTGATGCCCATTGTCGCCAGCATGGGAGGCATTGCCGGCAGCCAGACTCTGACACTGGTCATCCGAGGCATGGCAGTGGGGCAGATCAGTAGCGCCAATGTCGGCTGGCTCCTGAACCGTGAGTTACTTTCCGGTATTCTTAACGGCCTGCTCTGGGCTGTGGTGGTTGCCACTGCAGCGGTCCTCTGGTTCGGGGACTGGATGATCGGCGCCGTTATCGCGGCCGCACTGATTATTAACCTGGTCGCGGCAACGTTGGTAGGCACGGTATTGCCCCTGTTCCTGAAATCCCGGAACATTGACCCCGCCCTTGCAGGGGGTGTTATTCTGACAACGGTGACCGATGTTGTTGGTTTCATGGCCTTTCTTGGACTGGCCACTCTTTTTTACGCCTGACAGAATCGATAAACACAATGACTGATCATACTGACGACGAACTCCCGGAATATCTGGGCCCCAGCAAATCCCAACTCAAACGGGAGATGCATGCTCTGCAGGATCTGGGCAAGCGTATGCTGGATCTGAATGACGAACAGCTGGCCACACTCTCGATCAGTGACACTCTGCACCGGGCGATTATGGAATCGCGGCGTATCACCCAACGGGAAGCCCGTCGTCGGCATCTGCAATATATTGGTAAGGTGATTCGTCAGGAGCATGACCCTGAAGCAATCAGCAAGGCTATTGATGCCTTCCATGCTGGCAGCGAAGAACACACCCGGCGACATCATCTGGCTGAGCGCTGGCGAGATAAAATGATCTCTGAGGGCGACAAAGTGGTTGGTGAGTTTGTGGACTACTGCCCGGTTGCAGACGTTCAGCACCTTCGAAACCTGGTACGGAATGCCCGCAAAGAAGTAGAGAAACAGAATAACACCGGCCAGGCTCGCAAACTTTTCCGAGCCCTTCGGGAATGGATTGACGAAGCGGAGCAGCAGTAGAACCGCCTGCAACTATAAGCGCCGGTGCTCCCACACCGGCATGCTCGCTCTCACTTGCTCAAGCTGCTCCGGATTCAGGTCTGCCAGAATCACGCCAGGCCCCTCATCGATTTCAGCAACCACTTTACCCCATGGGTCGCAAATAAGACTGTGGCCGTATGTCTTTCTCCGCTCACTGTTCTGACCACCCTGCCCGGCCGCCACAACCCACACCTGGTTTTCTATAGCGCGAGCCCGAATCAGAGCGTGCCAGTGAGCGTCTCCGGTTTGCCAGGTGAAAGCGCTTGGCAAACATACCCAGTCGGCCCCCTGCGCTCTCAAGGCACGAAACAACTCCGGAAAACGAAGGTCATAGCAAATCGCGAGACCTAACCGCCCTGCGGGTGTATCTATCGTAACGACCGCCTCTCCTGGCTCGAAGGCATCAGATTCCCGGTATTGGCCATGAGCATCTTCGATCATCGCATCAAAAAGATGGATTTTGTCGTAACGAGCGACCTCCTGACCACTGTCATCGTAAACCAGACAACTGGCTCGAACCCGGTTCGTTATACCCGACCCATCTGGCCGGTTCGCCAGAGGCATAGAGCCACCCACAATCCATAGCTTCAACGCTTTGGCCTGTTCTGCCAGAAAACGTCGTATCAGGGGGGAGCCACTTGCTTCCTGTTCACCGCAAATTTGCATCTGGCTTGTGGCCAGTACCGCAAAGTTTTCCGGTAACACGGCAACTCTGGCGCCCTTTTCCGCTGCTGTTTTCAGCTGGCGGGCGGCTTCTGCCAGATTAGCAACGGTATCATGGCCACTGACCATCTGAATTGCTGCAACCCTTGTCATACCCAGACTCCTGAATTACTCGCCGGTATCAAATACGCCCCGCAACTCAACTTCAGGCTCATTCCAGCTGCCCGTTACATTGTAGGTTGCACTGGTGAGTTTGCTTAGGGGATCACCCAGTATCTTATCCAACACAAACAGCGCTCCGCCAATAGGTGCGCTGGCGCCCATCAGTATCGCAGCTAAGGGCAAATTCTGAGTAATAGGCAAAACCATCACCAGGCGCATATCGAGATCTTCTGTCGCCATATTGGTGGTGCCACTGATCTTAAAAGCGCCGGAAGGACCTACCAATTGTAGTTCCGGGTCCAGTGTGAGCAATCCACTATTGATGCTTGCCTTACCCGAAATTGCATCAAACGCCACACCACGCTCATACAGATCAGAAAAATCCAGTCGCAAACGCCGCCACAAAGTATCAGTATTCAGTAGATTAAAAATGCGAAACAACTGAGCTGAGCTGTTTTGTTGCAAAATCACGCCATCATCCAGACGAGCACTGACCGTGCCGCTGAGCTTACTGAGTGCAAGATCATCCGGACTCCCGGGCCAATCAATATCCAACTCAACAGCTGTCGCTTCGTTGTCCAGCGGAATAGAACTGCCTTTCAGTGCCTCAAGATCTTTCAACCCGCCGCCATCCAGCCGCCCTTTAAACTGGGTGACCTCCCGACCATCCAGCACGCTCCACGTCATGTCTCCGGACAGCACCAGAGAGCCAACATGGCCTTCAATACCCGTCACATTTAACTGGTGATTCTCGGGCCGCAGTTTGAACGCCCAGCGCCCAGCAGACTCGTTACCCAGGCGCAAGTCAGCAATTCGACCATCGATATCTGGCCAACTGCCGATATCCATTTCCCGAAACGCCTCTAATTGTTCTTCGAGGGTCAACAATTCCGGAGTATCGGTAGATTCTTCTTTCTGCCCTTGCCGACTCAAACGCAAGGTTTGCAGATCAACATCAATAACACCACCACTCTCCGGAATAGTCACACGCCCGGTGACTCTTTCGGAATCCGTGCTAATCACCCAGCGATTCCCCAGATCCAGGGCGTTAACATTGATATCCGAAAGCCTGTGACGTCCAACATACAAATGATCAAAACTCAGATCGAAACCCGATTCTTTCAGGTTCAAATCAAACCCCAACCTGTCCACCCACTCTCCAGAGACCCTTACTCCGTCGCTGGTAAATGGATCAATCTGTGCACTCAGCTGTGCACTATCCAATGCAGCTTTACCCAGTGGCTCCGGCCAATCCACCGTCAACCCAACAAGGTCTGAAGAGACCGAAACAGGAGAGACGCCCTCAGCCCCCACAGTCAGACTTGCGATGTAGGCAGCTGAACCATCCAGGCCGAATGAGCCGCCCACGCCCAACTCAAGCTGCTGCAAAAAAGACGGCAGTAGCAGTTTGCCGCTTTGCTCTATAGACAAAGCTTCACCCTGGCCACTGTGCCCAAACCGAACCGTAACGGGCTGCTCCATGAATTGTGCCGTAACTGGCCCGCCAGAAAACCCGTTCTGAGTGTGGTAAGTCAGGTCGGCAGTGATATTGCTCCAGTTCAAACCGGCTTCGGGAAGCCCGAATCCTGCGTCTTTTGTTTGAATTCTGGCCTCAACAGAAACCGGCAGCTCACCGCTCAGGGGAAGGTCAATGCTGAGCCCCACCTGAAATTGTCCCAGGAACTCAGCACCGGCCACTGTCGCACCCCCCATTTCACCCAGCGGACTGTTTTCCATCCACCAGGTCACCGATTCGCCCGGCACCTGCGCAGACGCATCCACCAGAATCCGGGCGGGTGCCTCACCCCGTCCGGGCACCACTCGCACCAGCCCTTGTTCAACCGGGAGACCACCTGTAACACCCTTTTTAAGCGTTACTAACGTATCACCGTTCTGAACTTCCACCCGCCCCGATAATTTTTCGACTAAGGGCCAACGCTCGTCATAGCGTACTTGGGCATTTTCGAACTCGTACCACATGGAAGACACAAACGAGCCCTTGGGTGCATCCAAACCGATCCGGCCATGGCCATAATATTCTCCGTTACGGATATCTGCCTGCAGGATACTGGTCGTGAGCCACTGATAGAGCCCTTCATCCACCGCATGGACAGGGACAAATGCTGCAAGCATTTCGGCGCCACCCTCTTCAACACCAATACGCAGTCCCAGGCTGTCCTCACCCTGGGCATCCAGCTTCAGATCAAAAGCCCCATTCAGTACGGTTTTTTCCTGATAACCAAACTGAATCTGATCGGCATAGATCCGGGTTACAGACCCCGAGGTCAGCCATGACACGCGACCAGTCAGGGAATCAAAAGCCCAGTCATCAAGAAACAACAATGGAAAGCCGAGGGTAACCGGATCAGAAGCATCCAGGTCGACAAACCCGCCCGCAGCAGAAAGTTCGAAGTAGCCGTTCAAACCAGTAGCGCCAGGAGCACCGTGCCAGGCCTGAACGCTCAAGTCCCGCATTCGTCCCGACAAGCTGTATTCACCGGCCTGCTCAGGCAACTTCAGCAGCATGTCATCCAGGTAACCTGCAGGGCGGTAATGATCCAAAGCCTGGTTAGCCACTTCAGGCAGCAATTGCAGGTTCAGAATAAGCCTTCTAAGGGGCTCAAGAGGCAGCGCGTCCGCAACCAACGCAACTCCGGACTCTTCCGGTTGAATTCTGAAATTAAACGGCTCAACAACATCGCCGGCCCACTGCCACTGCAATTGCTGCAGCATTATGGCCTGGCCCCGCTTCCACCCGAACCGGGCGTGAATGTTCTCCAACGGTGCCAGTGACTGACGGTTCACACCCAACTGAAGGTAGGGAGTCTGAACCCGGCCCTGCACCTGAAGAAGCTGCCCCCCCTCAAACGTCAGCCAGGCCCTTCCCCCCAGGTCAAAACCTTCAAGACGAATGCCTCGCCAGTTAACATCATCAATCAGGCCATCAAATAACCGGCCAGAATCAATGTCGAGGTATAACTGCCCCGTGAACTCGCCCCGGAAGAAGTGTTGACCAACCAGGGAAAAGCTGGCTAATTGCGTTGTGGTGCCGCTTTGCATAGCTCGACCAGCGGCTTGAAAAAGGCCCCTGCTATAGAGCAAGTCCAGTTGTGGAATATCAATGTGGCGGGGGTGATTGTTGCCATCGTCAAAGGTCAGACTAACTCGGGTGATCCGAACCTCCGGATCTGAAAGCCAGGCACCTGCATATTCCAACCATTGTTGCAGGCCTTTGTCACCACTTTGCGGGCTTTGCAGCAACTCTTCGACAGAGCTGGAGGGTTCACTGCCAACATGGCGCTTTAGTATGAGCGAGAGCCCATCGGCATCGAAGTCTTCCAGCACAATTCTGAAACGCATGAGGGAAGACATAAAATCCACCCCCAGGCTCAGGTGTTCAAGTTCCGCTAACAGGTCGCCGGTTTTGGGGTCGGCAACCGTGATATTGGTAGCCGTTACGGAAGGGTTCAACCACCGCCACGACGATGAAAGACCTCCAACAGTGACTTCAAGGCCGGTCTGTTCGGACAGTATTTGCGCAGTCTGGCTGGAAAATTGATCAATATTGGCAGTCAGTTGCCGACCAATACCGGCATACAGCGCCAGCAATACCAGAAGCACCAGCAGGGACCACCAGACCAAAGAGGCAAAAATGGCCAATACCCGGCCAACCACTCCCCCGGGTGGCAGGTCTGCCGGCATACTGTCCGGATTGCGGCTCGACATACGTCTCCATCAGCTCCCTGGAATGATCCGCCAGTCAGGCGTCAGAGCAGAACCACATCATACTGTTCCTGACTATAGAAGGGCTCAACCTGGAATCGAATGGTTTTACTGATAAAGGTTTCAAGGTCTGCCACGTTATCGGATTCTTCGTCCAGTAGTCGATCCACCACTTTCTGGGAAGCCATCACCAGGTAGTTCTCAGCCTCATAAGCCCGATTCACCCTGAGAATTTCCCGGAAGATCTCATAGCAAACCGTTTCTGACGTTTTCAGAAACCCCCGGCCATCGCAGATCGGGCATGGTTCACACAGTACCTGCCCCAGGCTTTCTGTGGTGCGCTTCCGCGTCATCTCAACCAAACCCAGCTCTGAAACACCGGTAATTTTGGTTTTAGCATGGTCCCGCTCGAGCATTTTCTCAAGCATACGGTGCACTTGTCTCTGGTGCTCAGGATCTTCCATATCGATGAAATCAATAATGATGATACCGCCCAGGTTGCGTAGCCTGAGCTGTCGGCTGATAGCGCGGGCCGCTTCAAGATTGGTTTTGAAGATCGTTTCTTCCAGATTCCGGTGACCAACAAAAGCACCGGTATTAATGTCGATGGTGGTCATCGCCTCAGTCTGATCAATGATCACATAACCACCAGACTTCAGCTGAACCTTGCGACTCAATGCTTTCTGAATTTCATCTTCTACTGAGTACAGATCAAAGATTGGCCGCTCACCCGGGTAATACTCCACCTTGTCAGCAAATTCCGTCACAAACTCGTGTACGAAATCCATCACCCGTTGGTAACTTTCCCGGCTGTCGATACGAACTTTTTCCGTTTGCGGGCGGATGAGATCCCGGATGGTTCGGATAAACAAAGGCAAGTCCTGATACACCGAGGCTGGCGCCTGAACTTTCGCGATTCGTTCATGAATAGACTGGCTGAGCCGTTGCAGGTAGATCATATCGGCAATCAGTTCTTCCGGCTGCGCACCTTCGGCTGCCGTACGAATGATATAACCACCGTCAATCTCTTGGTGTTCCGAGGACGCTTCTTCTATCAGTGATTTCAGGCGAGCCCGTTCGCTGTCATCCTCTATCCGCTGGGAGACGCCGATGTGTTTAACCCCGAGCATGAAAACAAGGTACCGGGATGGCACAGAAAGTTGTGTTGTCAGGCGCGCACCCTTGGTACCAATAGGATCTTTGGTTACCTGAACAACCAGCGACTGCCCTTCTCTCAGGAGTGTCCGGATATCCGGAACGACTTTCGGCGCATCAACCACCTCCTCTGCTGGAGGCTGGCTGGCAACGACATCAGAGGCATGAATGAAGGCGGCCCGTTCCAGGCCGATATCCACGAACGCGGCTTCCATACCCGGCAATACACGAACCACCTTGCCCTTGTATATATTGCCAACAATACCTTTACGGCTGGTGCGTTCGATATAGGCTTCCTGCAACATGCCGTTCTCGACAAGTGCGACCCGGGTTTCCACCGGTGTGACGTTAATCAGAATTTCTTCACTCATCGGCGACACTCCTTAGTACTCGGCCACTGCTGTAATACCGGATGACCCGCCTCCGCGAGCAACGCTGCGGTTTCCTGAAGAGGAAGACCTACCACTGCACTGTAACTACCCTTGAGCGAGCTGACAAAAATACCGGCCAGACCTTGAATTCCGTAACTGCCAGCTTTATCCATGGGCTCTCCGGTCGCTACGTAGGCCTGAATTTCATCCGGCGAAAGCTCCCGAAAAGTCACGTCGGTCACCACCACCCGGGACCGGCACTGCCCCCCCTTTGCCAAAGCAATCGCAGTCAACACCTGATGGGTATTTCCAGAAAGAGCCTGCAACATGGCCGCTGCCTGCTCTTTGGATTCCGGTTTTCCCAGAATATCGCCATTCTGAATCACAGACGTATCTGAGCCGAGAACCAGGCTATCGGGATGCTGGCGTGCAATAAGCAAAGCCTTTTCCCGGGCTAACCGCTCAACATACTGCTCAGGAGATTCGCCAGGGAAGGGCGTTTCATCAATATCAGCGGGCTGTACATGAAAGTGTAAGCCAACCTGTTTAAGAAGTTCGGCTCTGCGAGGAGAAGCCGAGGCGAGGATCAGATCAGCCATTGCCCTACCCCAGCTTTCTGTTGATATGGTCCAGCACACTGCTGACCAATGGCCAAATTAAGGCGCTGGTTACCGCTGGCCATAAGTAACTGAAGCCTGCACTTTCGGCACCCACCAACTGCTTTATAAAGTGCACCAGCATCTGGTTAATACCCAATAATAAAAACACCATCAGGCACTGCTGTGGTAATGGGTACATCCTCAGGCGCTGATGAATGGTGAGGACAAGAAATGCAACCAGAGCCATCCCCATCGCGTTAACCCCCAAAGGAGTGGACTCCAGGGTATCCAGAAGCAACCCGAGGCACCACGCCATGGTCACACCGAGCTGCGCCGGTGCCCGAAAGGTCCAGTAGAACACGACAAGCCCCAACCAGACCGGCCGGAATTCAAACCATTCCACGGGGAACAGCGAAATACTCAGGACCAGGGAAAGGATAACTGACAGCAAAAACAACGGATAACTGATGACCGACAACATCAGGATGCTCCCCCACCCTCGACCACAGCCTCGGAATCTGGCGTTTCTTGCCGGGTTTCTGGCTGAAATACCACAAGCACCAACCGGCTTTGGTTCAATCGTGCTTTTGGCGTCGCTCGCAGGGTCACAAAAGGCTCTCCCGGCTCTTTGGTAATTTCGCTGATTTCAGCCACGGGATAACCCCGCGGAAAACGGCCACCAAGACCGGAGCTGACCAGAACATCGCCTGCGCGAATATCTGCAGTATCCGGCACATGCACCAAATCAAGATTGTCAGCCTGCCCGTTACCAAGAAGAATGGCCCGCAGGCCGTTTCTGATGACTTCCACAGGCACGGCATGACTGCTATCAGAAACCAGCAGCACCCGGGAGGTAAACTGGCTGACCTGAACAATTTGCCCCATCAAACCCTCAGCATCGAGCACCGCCTGTCCAACAGTTATGCCGTCGCTTTGACCTTTGTTGATAACAATTTCATGGGTATAAGGATCGGGTGAAATACCAACGACTTCGCCAACAATAACCCGGTCGTCCAGCACTTCTGCAGAGTTCAGCAGGCGTCGAAGCTCATTATTCTCGGAAGCCAGAGCAGCGTACTTGAGGGCTCGCCGTTCAAGAATGAGCAGGCGGGTTTCTAACTCTTCGTTTTTCTGGGCCAGGTCTTCGCGGCTGACAAACAGCTCGCCGAACCAGTCACCAAAGCGGGACGGTGCATGACCGAGCCAATAGACCGGAGCGAGGCCAGTTTCGATGGTGCTTCTCGCCAAAGCCAGCTTGTCAGAACGGGTATCGGCAGCGATCAACGCTGCCGATATCATAATCACGAAAAAAAATCGGAGGCCGGGCACCGGCCCCTGAACAAAGATCGTCTTAATAGCGAGCTCCCCCCACGGGATCAACCCTCCTGGGAGAGCATTCCGAGGCCACTGCGATCAATAACTTCCAGTGCCTTGCCGCCACCACGGGCCACGCAGGTCAGGGGGTCTTCGGCGATGATCACCGGTAAGCCGGTTTCTTCACTGATGAGCTTGTCCAGGCCTCTCAACAAAGCCCCGCCACCGGTCAGTACAATGCCTCGTTCAGCAATATCGGAAGCCAGCTCCGGCGGAGACTGCTCCAGAGCACCCTTCACTGTCTGAACAATCTGAGCCAGGGATTCTTGCAGAGCATCCAGAATTTCCTCGCTGTTCAAGGTGAATGCACGGGGCACACCTTCAGCCAGATTACGACCGCGCACGTCGATTTCCCGTATTTCCAGGCCTTCGTACGCACAGCCAACTTCATGCTTAATGCGCTCTGCAGTGGAATCGCCGATCAGACTGCCGTAGTTGCGACGCACATACGTAACAATGGCCTCATCAAACTTATCGCCACCTACGCGAACCGAGTCGGCATAGACAATACCACTCAACGAGATAATGGCGATTTCGGTAGTACCACCGCCGATATCAACAATCATCGAACCGCTGGCTTCTTCTACCGGCAGACCTGCACCAATGGCTGCCGCCATGGGCTCTTCGATCAGAAAGACTTCACGAGCGCCGGCACCAAGAGCAGATTCACGAATCGCTTTACGCTCTACTTGTGTAGATTTGCTGGGAACACACACCAGCACCCGAGGGCTCGGGGTAATGAAGCTGTTTTCATGAACCTTATGAATGAAGTGCTGGAGCATTTTTTCGGTGACTACGAAGTCAGCGATCACGCCATCTTTCATCGGACGAATAGCGGTGATGTTACCTGGGGTGCGACCAAGCATGCGCTTGGCTTCAGCACCCACCGCTGCGACCATCTTCTGGGAGTTATTGGTTCGGATGGCGACAACGGAAGGTTCGTCCAGTACGATGCCGCGACCACGTACGTATATCAGTGTGTTGGCGGTGCCCAAATCAATGGACAGGTCGCTTGAAAATAGGCCTCGGAGTCTTTTAATTAACATTCGTGTTGTTTCAACCTGAGAGTTGCGGTTGCGAAGAAGGATGCCGCAACTTTATCAGTGACCCCCTGTGCAGGCAAGGCGCCATCGGGGCTGTCGGCTCACTAATTGCACATTTTGTGGGTTGTTTCGGGGCCAATATTGAGCATGATTCTGCTAGTATATCGGGCTTCCTGAATATCTGACTCTTCGCAGGTCTCATTCGGGTGCAAGAATGATTGTGGAAAACGCCTTCCAAAACCCGCTCCTCACGCCCCTCTATGCGGCGTTTGAGCTCTGCCACCCCAGGCTTTGCATAGTTTTGGAAGGCGCTTTCCACAATCATCCCCAAGATAAAAACGGGTCGCCGAATCCAGTGATTGACAGCATGACGAGGCACCCTTTGTTATTCATTACATTGTTTTCACACATACTGGAGGCAACATGAGCATTTCCCGCGAGGACATAGAAAAAGTTGCCGTGCTCGCCCGCATTAAAGTGGACGACGAGCAGGTTTCAGCTTTAGAAAAAGATCTGGGGAACATTCTGGATCTGGTAGATCAGCTAAGCGCTGCCGATACAGATAATGTTGAGCCAATGGCTCACCCGTTGAATGCCACACAGCGGCTCCGCCCGGATGTGGTCACTGAGACCAATCAGCGGGAAGCGTTTCAGGCAATTGCGCCGGCGACCGAGGATGGGCTGTACCTGGTTCCCAAGGTCATTGAATGAGCCTTACGAAATGAGCAGCGACTGCCTTTTATACGGCAGATTTTCTGACCATCATAGATTTCAGGATTGATGATGCATAACAAATCCGTAGCAGAGCTTTCCAGAGAGCTGGAGAGCGGAAAAATTTCAAGTGTGGAACTGACGCAACAGTTCCTTGACCGCCTGAAACGTGAAGACGGCAAGTACAACAGCTTTATCACCATCTCGAATGAACAGGCCCTGGCCGAAGCCAAAGCGGCCGACGCAATACGGGCTGCCGGTAAGGCGACGGTCTGGACCGGGGTGCCATTTGCCCATAAGGACATTTTCTGCACCAATGGCATTCGCACCACTTGCGGATCCAGAATGCTGGATAACTTTGTCCCGCCCTACGACGCGACCGTGACCGAAAACTTCAAAGCGGTCGGTGCAGTATGCCTGGGCAAAACCAACATGGACGAGTTCGCCATGGGCTCATCTAACGAGTCCAGTTTCTATGGTGCAGTCACCAACCCCTGGGGCCTCTCCAAAGGCGAGAAGCGGGTTCCAGGTGGATCTTCCGGTGGCTCTGCCGCCGCGGTAGCCGCACGACTGGTTCCTGCAGCTACTGGCACGGATACCGGCGGGTCCATCCGTCAGCCAGCCGCTCTGTGTGGCATTACCGGACTAAAACCGACTTATGGCCGGGTTTCCCGTTACGGCATGATTGCCTTTGCTTCGTCTCTGGATCAAGGCGGGCCGATGGCTCGTACAGCAGAAGATGCTGCGCTGATGATGAACGTGATGGCCGGCTTTGACCCCAAAGACTCCACCTGCATTGACCGTGAAGTCCCGGACTATACCGCCACGCTGAATGAGCCCTTAAAAGGCCTGAAGATAGGCCTGCCTAAAGAATACTTCAGTGAGCAGCTGTCTCCAGCTATGGAAGAACAGGTTCGCAATGCTGTGCGTGAATATGAAAAGCTGGGCGCTACAGTCAAAGAGGTTTCACTACCTAACGCCAAACTGGCCATTGCAGCTTATTACGTAATCGCCCCGGCGGAAGCTTCTGCCAACCTGTCCCGTTTCGATGGTGCACGCTACGGCTACCGTTGCGAAAACCCCAAAGATCTGATGGACATGTACACTCGCACCCGCGCCGAAGGCTTCGGAAACGAAGTGAAGCGCCGGATCCTGGTAGGCAGTTATGCACTATCTGCGGGTTATTTCGATGCCTATTACCTGAAAGCCCAGAAAGTACGCCGCCTGATTCAGCAAGATTTCATCAACGCATTTAAAGACGTAGACGTACTGATGAGCCCGGTGTCACCGTCCCCAGCCTTCGTTCAGGGTGAAAAAACCACCGACCCGGTCACTATGTATCTGGAAGATGTATTCACCATCGCTATCAACCTGGCGGGCATTCCGGCCATGTCGGTGCCTGCCGGTTTTGTTGACGGCTTACCGGTTGGCCTGCAGATTATCGGCGACTACTTCTCCGAAGCCCGGTTACTGAACGCCGCCCATCAGTTCCAGCAGGTGACCGACTGGCACCAGCGCGAACCTCAATAAGCCCGGATAAGGAGACGAACACATGCAGTGGGATATCGTGATCGGGCTGGAAATTCACGTTCAGCTTGCCACCAAAACCAAGATTTTCTCAGGCTCGAGCACCGCATTTGGTGCCGAACCGAACACCCAGGCCAACGCCGTTGACCTGGCCATGCCAGGCACCTTGCCGGTTCCAAACGAGCAGGCATTCCGTTATGCGGTCATGTTCGGTCTGGCCACCAATTCCGAAATTGGTCGGCGCTCGGTGTTCGAGCGGAAAAACTACTTCTACCCGGATTTGCCAAAAGGTTACCAGACCACGCAACTGGCCCAACCAATTGTCGGCCCCGGTCATATTGATATCGACTTGTCTGACGGCACGACCAAACGGGTTCGCATTCACCATGCCCATCTTGAAGAAGATGCCGGTAAATCTTTGCACGACGATTATCACGGTATGTCGGGCATTGACCTGAATCGAGCAGGAACTCCCCTGATCGAGGTGGTCACCGAGCCAGATATGAACAGCGCAGAAGAAGCCGTGGCGTTTGCCAAGAAGCTTCACGGCATTGTCACTTCGCTGGGCATCTGTGATGGTGATATGTCACAAGGCTCCATGCGATTTGATGTGAACATTTCGCTCAAGCCAAAGGGGTCCGAAACTCTGGGCACCCGCACAGAAACCAAGAACCTGAACTCGTTCCGGTTCATGGAACAAGCTATCGCTCACGAAGTAGAGCGACAGATGGACATACTGGAAGACGGCGGAAAAATCATTCAGGAAACCCGTTTATACAACGGTGACCGGGATGAGTCCCGTTCGATGCGCAGCAAGGAAGAAGCCAACGATTACCGCTACTTCCCCTGCCCTGACCTGCTGCCAGTGGAAATCGACGATACTTTCATTGAAGACGCTCGTGCCCGCTTGCCGGAACTTCCGGATGCCCGCCGTGCTCGCTTCAAGGAGCAGTATGGCCTGAATGACTATGACGCAGGCATTTTGTCTGCCGACGCCAATCTGGCAGGCTTTTTCGAGGAAACCGTTGAGCACGGTAAAGACGCTAAACTGGCAGCCAACTGGATTCAGGGTGAATTTTCTGCACGCCTGAACGCCGAAGATAAATCCGTTATCGATTCACCGATTTCTGGCGCTCAGCTGGGTGCATTGGTAGTCCGTATTGCGGATAACACAGTGTCATCCGCCGGCGCAAAAAAGGTGTTTGAGGCTCTGTGGTCTGGCGAAGGCGACGATGTGGATGCCATCATCGAATCTAATGGTCTGAAACAGGTATCTGACACAGGTGCACTGGAGTCTATGGTCGACGAAGTTCTCACTGGCATGCCCGACCAGGTAGCTCAGTATCAAAGCGAAGACGATCCGAAAAAGCGCAAAAAGATGCTCGGTGGCTTTATGGGGCCCCTGATGAAGGCATCCAAAGGTCAGGGCAACCCCAAGCTGTTCAATGAGATTCTTGTTCGCAAACTTGGTGGCTGACCTCTCTGACCAGGCCGGGATCGTACATTCCGGCCTGGTCTCCCAATCCAGAGCAACAAATATATTTGGCTCGTCAGCAAATGGAGACACTATGGATCACATCGTTCGCGGCGTACTGAATTTTCGGAAGAACGTTTATCCGGAACACAAAGATCTGTTTGGTGCTCTTGCCGACAGTCAAAACCCTGACGTTTTGTTTTTTACCTGCTCGGACTCCCGTATAGACCCAAACATGATGACTGGTTCAATCCCGGGAGACCTGTTTATTTGCCGCAATGCCGGTAATGTGATCCCGCCCCACAGCAATGAAACAGGGGGTATGACGGCATCCATCGAATACGCAGTCGCAGTATTAGGTGTTCGCCACATCATTGTATGCGGCCACACGGATTGCGGAGCCATTAAGGGAGCTCTGGACATTCCCGCACTAAAGGGCCTCCCGCATGTCAAAGAATGGCTGGGGCACTGTCGCTCAGCTATGGAGATTGTCCGGGAAAGGCATGGTATTCCGAGTGAAGAACGCCTGGATACGATGTACTTGAACGAAGCCATTGAAGAAAACGTGTTACAGCAGGTCCAACACTTGCGCACTCATCCGGTGGTCGCGGCCAAGTTGGCGACAGGAAAGATTGAGGTTCACGGCTGGGTGTACGATATCAAATCGGGGGACATTCGCTGTTGTGGTCACAACAGCATGGAATTCAAGAACTTCAACGAGTACTACTCCGACTACATAGTGAATCTCGCTAAAGAGTAACCCTGACAAAAGGCCCCGAAATTCGGGGCCTTTTGTTTATGCTTCAGGTCACACTAAAGATGCCCACAAATCGTGTTCGTCCGCATGCTCAACAACAACTTTAACGATCTGCCCAGGCTCCAGATCAGTCACACCGTTCAGGTACACCATACCGTCGATTTCCGGAGCATCAGCTTTTGACCGGCCAATCGCGCCTTCTTCGTCGACTTCATCAATCAGCACATCAAGGATCTTTCCGATTTTAGCCTGCAACCTTGCCGCAGAGATTTCTGCCTGCTTTTGCATGAACCGAGCCAGACGCTCTTCTTTCACATCTTCAGGAACCGCACCTTCCAGTTCGTTGGCTTTAGCGCCCTCTACCGCGCTGTAAGTAAATGCGCCAACGCGATCCAGTTGCGCCTCATCCAGCCAATCCAACAAATACTGAAAGTCTTCTTCGGTCTCACCCGGGAAGCCAACAATAAAGGTAGAACGGATCGTCAGTTCCGGGCAGATTTCCCGCCACTTCCGGATACGCTCCAGCGTTTTACTGTCGTGAGCCGGACGTTTCATGGCCTTGAGCACCTTCGGGCTGGCGTGCTGGAACGGGATGTCCAGATACGGAAGAATTTTTCCTGCGGCCATTAATGGAATAATGTCATCCACATGAGGGTAAGGATAAACATAGTGCAATCGAACCCACACGCCCATCTCACCGAGCGCTTCACAAAGCGCCTGCATTTTTGTCTTCAGTGGACGGCCCTGCCAGAAGCCAGTCCGATATTTAATATCCACACCATACGCTGAGGTGTCTTGCGAAATGACCAAAAGCTCTTTAACACCAGCATCAACCAAGCGCTGAGCCTCATCCATTACATCGCCAACAGGGCGGCTAACCAGATCGCCTCGCATGGAGGGAATAATGCAGAAGGTACAACGATGGTTGCAGCCTTCAGATATTTTCAGATAGGCATAATGCCGGGGTGTCAGCTTGACACCTTGAGGAGGAACCAGATCTACAAAGGGATCATGAGTCTTTTGCTGCGGTACATACTGATGTACCGCACCTACCACTTCTTCATAGGCATGGGGGCCGGAAACCGCCAGCACACCAGGGTGAGTTTCTCGAATTTTGTCAGCTTCAACCCCCATACAACCGGTTACGATGACCTTGCCGTTTTCACTGATGGCTTCGCCAATGGCATCAAGGGATTCCTGCTTAGCAGCATCGATAAACCCGCAGGTGTTAACCACCACAATATCAGCGTCGTTATAGGTTGGTACCACATCATAACCATCCAGGCGCAACTGGGTGAGGATACGTTCAGAATCAACCAACGCCTTTGGGCAACCAAGGCTGATAAAGCCTACTTTTCCGCCTTTAGCGGCACTTTCTGTCTTCTCGGTCATAACGGTTCTGCAGGAATCCCGGAGCAATGCCCCTGATGAATGTAGGCGGCGATTTTACCCCAGGAACTCACCGACTGCAGCCATTCATGTAACACTTATTGCAGTGGATACTACGGCTCCTTTCGTCAACAAAGTCGCATTTTGTGACACTTTGTTCATATTTATTGTTGCCAAAATGCCATAATTTCCTGCAATATCAGGTTTGCTTATTTTTTGAGCAGCTAATCTTTCAATGAATTATGCAGCTCTCAGGAAGACATTATGGGACAAGCAATCTCTTTCGATACGTCACGCGCCAAAAGAGCCAACATGAAGCCGGTACCAGCAAAGCCAAACCTGAGAAACCAACAGCGAGCAGACGTGTCCACCGAGATCACCCTCGAAAAGCCAGATGGTTGCCAGCTCACCTGCAAGGTTTCAAACATTTCCCGCACAGGCGCCATGATTCAGTGCGACGGGGAAATAGCAAAATCCTTGATACCAGGCATGCTACCTCCTGCGCCCAAAAACCCGGTTCATGTTACCGCTCGCTTTTCAGTTCCAGTCCTTCCCTATCAACCCGTTACGGTTGTGGCCGAAAGCAACCTTGTTCACATCCGCCGAATTGCCAGAAACAACTTCCAGATAGGCCTTCAATTTTCGAGCTTCGAAGGAAATGGCTTTGAATACATCGATCGGTATATAGCCAAACTCCTGGCTGACGCCACCAGCAACTAACCCCTAAAAAAATACAACTGAAACAAACCAGGACCACCCCAGTGACTGGCTCGCCGCTATATTATTAGAACCTAAAATTCTTACCGACAACCTTCTTATACCCTATTGCACCCTGTTATAGTTGCCCTTCTGATTTACAGCCATTAAAGCCTTTCAGGGCAACGGATAATCATGACCACATACAATCTCACCCATCTGAAACAGCTGGAAGCTGAAAGCATCCACATAATCCGGGAAGTGGCGGCCGAGTTTGATAACCCCGTCATGCTTTACTCCGTTGGCAAAGACTCAGCTGTCATGCTGCACCTTGCCCTGAAGGCATTCTTTCCAGGAAAACCTCCCTTCCCTCTGATGCATGTAGACACCACCTGGAAATTCCGGGAGATGATTGAATTCCGGGACAAGCAGGTTAGCCGCTATGGGCTGGACCTGATCGTGCACACCAACGAGGAAGGCGTAAAGCAAGGCATTGGCCCGTTTAGTCATGGCAGCGCGAAGCACACTGACATGATGAAAACCCAGGCACTCAAGCAGGCTTTGAACAAGTACAAATTTGATGCGGCGTTCGGCGGCGCCCGCCGAGATGAAGAAAAGTCCCGGGCCAAAGAGCGCGTTTACTCCTTCCGGGACGAACACCACCGCTGGGACCCGAAAAACCAGCGCCCGGAGCTTTGGAACACATACAACGGCAAAGTTAACAAAGGCGAGAGCATACGTGTGTTCCCTCTTTCCAACTGGACCGAGCTGGACATCTGGCAATACATCTACCTGGAAAACATCGATATCGTTCCCCTGTACTACTCCGCCGTCCGCCCGGTGGTGGAACGAGACGGCACTTTGATCATGGTGGATGACGACCGCATGCCCCTGATGGAAGGAGAAAAACCCATGATGAAGTCCGTGCGTTTCCGCACCCTGGGTTGCTACCCCCTCACCGGCGCGATCGAGTCTGAAGCCGATACATTACCGGAAATCATTCAGGAAATGCTGCTCGCCACCAGCTCAGAACGACAAGGGCGGGTTATCGACCACGATTCAGCCGGATCCATGGAACAGAAAAAGCGCGAAGGGTACTTCTAAGATGTCACACCAGTCTGAATTAATTGCCGACGACATTTTGTCGTACCTGAAACAGCACGAGAACAAAGAACTGCTACGACTTCTCACCTGCGGCAGCGTAGACGATGGCAAAAGTACCCTGATCGGCCGCCTGCTACACGACACCAAGATGATCTATGAAGATCATATGGCCACCCTGAAAACCGACAGTGCCAAAATGGGCACCACCGGGGAAAAGCTCGACCTGGCGCTTCTGGTGGACGGTTTGCAGGCAGAACGTGAACAAGGCATCACCATTGATGTGGCCTACCGCTATTTCAGCACCGACAAGCGTAAATTCATCATCGCCGACACTCCAGGCCACGAGCAGTACACTCGCAATATGGCCACCGGTGCCTCCACCGCCCAGCTGGCAATCCTGATGATCGACGCTCGCCATGGCGTAATGACCCAGACCCGTCGTCACTCCTTCATCGCCTCGCTACTGGGCATTCGCCACATTGTAGTGGCTGTGAACAAGATGGATCTGGTGGACTTCAGCGAAGAACGCTTCAACGAAATCCGTGAAGAGTATCTGGCGTTTGCTACCAAACTTGGTCTCAAAGACGTTCGTTTTGTACCATTGTCCGCGCTGGATGGAGACAACGTGGTGAACCGAAGTGAAAACACGCCTTGGTTCACCGGCCAGCCGCTGATGGAAATCCTGGAAACCGTTGAAGTGTCCCGCGACAAGAATCTCGAACACTTCCGCTTCCCTGTGCAGTACGTCACCCGCCCCAACCTTAACTTCCGGGGTTTCTGCGGCACCATTGCGTCCGGTGTCATCCGTCCTGGTGAAAAGGTTATGGCACTGCCCTCCCGGCGCACCAGCACCGTGAAGGAGATAGTGACATTTGATGGCAAGCTGGATGAGGCCTATATCGACCAGGCCATTACCCTGACGCTGGAAGATGAGATAGACATCAGCCGGGGCGACATGCTGGTAAAAGCGGAAGACGAACCCGAAGTAGCCAACCGCTTCAACGCCAATATCGTCTGGATGACAGACGCACCACTGGAAACCGGCCGTCTGTACGACATTAAACTCGGCCCCACCTTCACCTCTGGTACCGTGAAAACAATTCACTACCAGACTGATGTAAACACGCTGGAGCAGAATTCCGGTCCAAGCCAGTTGCAGCTCAACGAAATTGGCCTGTGCGAACTGACCCTGAACCAGCCCATCGCGTTTGATGCGTACCAGCGCAACCACGCTACCGGCAGCTTCATTATCATTGACCGCCTGACCAACGTCACTGTCGGCGCGGGTATGATCGCCGGCCTGGCCGATGGGCTTGAGTCGCTGGACCCGGTCACTTCGGAAGAGCGTGAGCGTCGTTTGGCCCAGAAGCCAGCGATCATTGCGTGTGGCGGCAAACAAGCCCCGGCTTTAGCCTTGGCGGTCGAGCGCGCGTTGTTCGATCAGGGCCGGACGGCTGTGGTGGTTTCCGAAGAAAACACCGGTGATGCTGATGAACGCCGCCGCATGGCTCAGCTTCTTACTGCTCACGGCCTGATTGCCGTTGCAGTAAATCTCGGCACTGACATTGCCAATACCAGTGTCAGCGCAGATTCCGAGGCAGAGATTACTGAGGCAGTTTCCAGGCTGCTTCGGGCACTCTGATCTAAACAGGGGTTCCCATACCCTGGCGGGCGGGCCGCCGGGGTGAGGATCTCTACTCCGTACAATCTGCAAATGAATCCCTTTCCGATCCGTGGCATCATCACCGCCATCTGAATCTCCCGTAAACCCGACAGGATCGTAATATGGCCATCAAACACCTCCGCACTGCTTTCGCCAGCCAATACCAGCCGGGCCAACCCGCTCGCCTTGTTGCCGGTGAGGCCCTGCAGGAGCCCGGTGGCGATTACGAAGCGCTGCACAAGCAGATGAAACGCCTGTTCAACAGCAAACCTGGTAAAAAGTACGGCCGCTTCTCCGAAGATGTCGGTGAGAGCCCTTTCAGCGCCTGGCTCAAAGACTATCTTGAAGACAAACAAACCTTCGCCGCCATGACCGATCGAGTATTTGGACAATGGCAGGAGCTCTTGAATGGCTGCCAAGAAGAATTCGACGGCCACTTGATGATTGCCCACGATGTACTGGCTGATTCAGAAGTGGTTTACCTGTTCATTCTGGAAACCGACAGCGCTATGCGATTCGATGGCAGCCAAAAACTGGATGCAACGGAAGTCCTCAGCCTGTCTCGATTGAACCTGGCAGCACGAATCGAACTGGATGACTGGCGTGACGGAAAAGACAGCGACAACTACATGACGGTTGTCCACGCACGAGGCACAGGCGACCCCGGCGAACTATTTCTGCGGCTGTGCGCTTTTACCAATAGCGTAGACGTAGAAAAAGAAACCACGACCTTTCTGGACGCGGTAGAAGCTTTCGCTAAGTCCAGTGAGCCAGAGAAGGCCGGTGAAGTACGTGCCAAAGCCTACGAGTTCTGTAAAGACCAGCATGCACTGGGAGAGCCGGTTGCCATTGAAGCTTTGTCCGGCTACTTAGACGAAAACCAGCCCGAACGCTTCAAGGAGTTTGCCAGCAAAAATGTAGAGATGCCGGAAACCGGCGTGCTGCATCCGGATCACCGCAAGGTTAAAAAACTCGTGCGCATCGCTGGTTCTGGCGGCGGCATGAGTGTTTCATTTTCATCAGATCTGGTGAATCAGGCCGTGTATTACGATCGTGACAAAGACGCACTGACGATTACGCGTTTGCCTAAGGCTTTGCGGGAGCAGTTGCAGCGGTATCTTGAGGCTCGCGAGGACTAATTTCGGTAGCCTTCAAGGTTTGGGGGCGGGTTGCGGGGTGAGGATTCTTTTCATCGTCCCATCTGGGGCGGTTGGCTCTTAGTTGTCGGACTTCTTGCATCCAGCCAACGCCATCGATGAGGTCACCTGTTTCGTGATCTATCGGTGGGTACGGCAGGTTGCGGTCGTCGCAGTATCGTTTGACCGTGGGCTGACACCAGGAGAACAGCAGGCGGTTGTACTCATCTTCGGGCATCCGCCGCTGGTCAAACATCCCCGCCAGTTTTCTCTGCCGCTGTGCTTCCGACAGAATAATCGAACAGGCTGCCGACACGTTCAGCGACTCCACCATCCCCATCATCGGCACCACAATATGCTCATCGGCATGCTCCGCGGTAACCGGATTCACCCCATCCACTTCATTGCCCATTACAATCGTACAGGGCACTGTGAAATCCACGTCCCGGAAATCTACGGCGCGGTCTGACAACTGCGCAGCGTAAATCTTATGCCCCAGCCCTTTCAGCTCAGCCACTGCGTCTTTCATGGTCGGGTGGGTATGAGTGGTCACCCAATGATAACTGCCACCGGCTGTTTTCCTGAACGCCCGAAAACCTTCTTTCGGCCACACCACGTGCATATTGGCCAGCCCAAAAGCATCGCAGGAGCGGATAATGGCCGAGAGATTTCGGGGCTTATGCACCTGATCGGTCAGCACCCGCAGGTCTGGCTGGCGAGTGTCGAGGATGTGTTTGATTCGGGCGAGGCGTTCAGGGGTCATGTTTCTGTTTTCGTAAAGTTACAGGAGCGATCACGAGGCAAACAAATATTTTGAGGACTCCAGCTCCAACTGTCAGGGAAGGGTTTTGGGGTGGGTTTTCCAAAAATTTCGTAGGCCATGGATGGCCGGAGAGAAGCGCACATGGATGTGCTCGTAGCGGTTTTTGGAAAACCCACCCAAAAAACCTTCTAACACCAAGGCCGAAAATAATAGCACAGTGTGGGTAAGGAATACCGAGACAACGGTGGTTGAAGTTTAATCACACCGGTATAATGTTCCGTCCAATTTTTGCCAGCGCCAAAAACACCACACCCGGCGCAATACACACCAAACTGCGTGAGACCCATGGCCAAAAAGCTGTACATCAAAACCCACGGCTGCCAGATGAACGAGTACGACTCCGCCCGAATGGCAGACCTGCTCAAAACCGGCGAAACCGTCGAAATGACCGATTCGCCCGATGACGCCGACATCCTGCTACTAAACACCTGCTCTATCCGTGAAAAAGCTCAGGACAAAGTGTTCCACCAGCTCGGCCGCTGGAAAAAACTCAAAAACAAAAAGCCTGACATGATCATCGGCGTTGGCGGCTGTGTTGCCAGCCAGGAAGGCCAGGCCATTATCGACCGTGCCCCGTTTGTAGACATGGTTTTCGGACCACAAACATTGCACCGCCTGCCAGAAATGATCACCGAAATACGCACTAAGGGTGACGGCGTAGGCGTAGTCGACGTCAGTTTCCCGGAAATTGAAAAATTCGATAACTTGCCGGATCCCGGTGCTGATGGCCCCTCCGCATTTGTCTCCATCATGGAAGGCTGCAGCAAGTACTGTACTTTCTGCGTCGTACCCTACACCCGAGGCGAAGAAGTCAGCCGTCCAGTAGACGACGTCATTGCTGAAGTCGCCCATCTGGCCAACCAGGGTGTGCGCGAAGTAAATCTGCTGGGCCAGAACGTCAACGCTTACCGCGGCGAAACCCACGACGGCGATGTCATGGACATGGCCGAACTGATCGAGCTGATCGCCTCCATCGACGGCATCGACCGCATCCGTTACACCACCTCCCACCCGGTGGAATTCAGCGACGCTTTAATCGAAGTTTACGAGCGTGTACCCGAACTGGTCAGCCACCTGCACCTACCGGTGCAAAGCGGTTCTGATCGCATTCTGGCCGCCATGAAACGTGGTCATACAGCTCTGGAGTACAAATCCAAACTGCGCCGGTTACGGAAGATTCGTCCGGATATCAGTTTCTCCTCTGACTTCATTGTTGGTTTCCCGGGTGAAACCGACAAAGATTTCGAAGACACCATGAAGCTAATCAACGACATCGGCTTTGATATGTCTTTCAGTTTCGTTTACAGCGCCCGCCCGGGTACTCCAGCGGCCGACCTGCCCGACGATACGCCGATGGAAGTGAAGAAGCGGCGCCTGAAAATCCTGCAGGACAGAATCAACCAGACGGTGATGGATATCAGCCGTAAAATGGTGGGATCAACTCAGCGTATTCTGGTAACAGGGCTTTCCAAGAAAGATCCTGGGGAATATTCCGGCCGTACCGAGAATAACCGGATTGTAAACTTCCGCCATGAGAACCCCGAAATTGTCGGGCACTTTATCGATGTGGAGATTGTCGAAGCTTACGCGAACTCTTTACGTGGCGTGCCTGTGGATTCGGCGATGTACTAAGTTTCGGCCCCGCATCTAGCCCATAGCACCAAACACAGAAATGCTATCTCCCCGAACCCAAGCACCAGAGTTCAACGGGAGCAAACCAATACGGAGTAAGATTGAACACTCAAGACAGCAGACAATTTGACCTGCACCCCGTTGACCAGCGAAGACTCACCACGCTGTGCGGGCAATTTGATGAACACCTGAAGATGATTGAAAAACGTCTTCAGGTAAAAATTGGCCGCCGCGGCCATCACTTCCGGGTGGAAGGACCAACTGAAAACGTGGCTGCAGCCACGGAAGTTATCCGCCACATGTACCGGGAAACCGAAGCCTCCAGCAACATCCCCCCGGAAACCGTACACCTATTTATCCGTGAAACCGGATTAGAAAGGCTGCCAGATGATGTGCCCTATAACGAAGGGCAAATGACAATCATCAAAACACCGAAGCTGACCGCCAAACCTCGTGGAGCCAACCAGCAAAAGTATGTGCACAGCATCCGTACCCACGACATAAACTTCGGCATCGGGCCCGCAGGAACAGGTAAAACCTGGCTGGCTGTAGCATGCGCAGTGGAAGCACTGAAAGATGAGCAAGTAAAACGAATTCTACTGGTACGTCCTGCTGTCGAAGCCGGTGAAAAGCTCGGTTTTTTGCCTGGTGATTTAGCCCAAAAAGTCGACCCATACCTGCGGCCACTGTATGACGCTTTGTACGAAATGCTCGGTTTTGAGCAGGTCACCCGCTTGATTGAGAAAAGTGTGATCGAGATTGCACCACTCGCGTTTATGCGTGGCCGAACACTCAATAACTCGTTCATTATTCTCGATGAAAGCCAGAATACCACCCGGGAACAAATGAAAATGTTTCTGACCCGGATCGGGTTTGGCTCTACAGCAGTGATTACGGGCGACACCACTCAGGTTGACTTACCTCGCGGACAGGATTCCGGGCTTATTCATGCTGCCGGCGTGCTGAGCAATGTAAGGGGCATTGGTTTTACACGGTTTGACTCCAAAGACGTTGTTCGCCATCCCTTGGTACAACGCATTGTAGAAGCCTACGATTCCATTGGCGATGGGAGCAGCAAACACTCATGAGCCAGCTGACCGTCGACTTCCAGAAAGTCTATGAAGGCGAAGGCGTGCCAGACAAGCCCGGCTTCCAGGCTTGGGCCGAACGTGCCTGGCGCGGAGCTGCGCCGTCTGAGGTTACGATTCGCATCGTTGGTATTGAAGAAAGCCAGGCGCTGAACCTTCAGTACCGAGGAAAGGATAGACCCACGAATGTTTTATCCTTTCCATTTGAAGCACCAGCGGGTATAAAGTTGCCATTGGCCGGAGATCTTGTCATTTGTGCCCCGGTTGTTGAAAAAGAAGCTCAGGAGCAGCATAAAGAACCTGTAGCCCACTGGGCTCACATGGTAATACACGGAATGCTGCACCTTCAGGGCTACGACCATATTAATGATGAAGATGCCGAGGTTATGGAAAGCCTCGAAATCCAGTTGCTAGCGCAACTCGGGTTTGCCAACCCTTACGAAGCAGAGGAAACGGAAAAAGACTCATGAGCGACGATCAGTCGAGTCGCAGCCAGGGCGGAAAGTCCTGGCTGGAGCGTATATCACAGGCCTTTTCCAGTGAGCCGGAGTCCGTCGAGGACGTGCTGGAAATTCTGAGAGATGCAGAGGCCCAGGAAATCATTGATACCGATTCCATGAGTATCATTGAAGGTGCAATGCAAGTGATTGATATGCGAGTGGAGGAAATAATGATTCCTCGCTCTCAGATGATCACTGTCAAAGCCTCTCAGGACCCTAAAGAATTCCTGCCGGAAATAATGACCTCTGCTCACAGTCGATTCCCTGTCATTGGCGAAAGCCAGGATGATGTTATTGGCATTCTGCTGGCCAAGGATTTACTGCCTCTCGCTCTCAACAACGAGTTAGCCTGGTCCCGTATCCGGGAAGTCCTGCGCCCCCCCACCTTTGTGCCCGAGAGCAAGCGCCTGAATCAGCTGCTTAAAGAGTTCAAAGAAAACCGCAACCACATGGCGATTGTGGTGGACGAATACGGTGGAACCGCCGGTCTGATCACCATTGAAGATGTCCTCGAGCAAATTGTGGGCGAGATCGAAGATGAACACGACATCGACGAAGAAACCCACATCAAAGCCCGGAGCGATGGAACCTACACAGTCAAAGCAGTCACTCCGATTGATGACTTTAATGAATTCTTCCAAACCGGTATGGACGAAGAAGAGTTCGACACCATCGGCGGACTGGTTCTTAAAGAATTTGGCCACCTGCCCAGACGCGGTGAAACGGTTGAATTCGGCGGCTTGAAGTTTACTATTGCCAACGCCGATAACCGAGTCATCCGTTTGTTGCAGGTAACCCGAAGTGAACCATGAGTCCAGCCTACACCACCCTCTGAACCCTAAATTTACTGCGAACCCCTGGTTCGGCCCGGCGACCCTCCTGATCGCCGGGGCTTTACAAACACTCACATTTTCCCCATTCCATCTATGGTGGCTGGGGCCGGTTTCTGTCTTTCTGGTTCTGTCAGTCACCCTCCATCAGACCTCAGACAAACTCTTTCGCTCCGGCTGGCTGGTAGGGCTGGGGCTTTTTGCATCCGGAGTGAGCTGGGTCTACGTCAGCATCAGCGAACATGGCAACACACCTATTCCTATTGCCATCCTCTTGATGGTTCTGTTCGTTGCCGGCCTGGCACTCTTCCATGGGCTGGCCTTTTGGTTCTGGGGCAAGCTGGCGAAACAACATCAAATAAGGCGTCTGATATTATTTCCGGCTATCTGGATTTTAGGCGACTGGCTCAGAGGCTGGCTGCTAACCGGTTTCCCCTGGCTTTATCTGGGCACAGCCCACACAGACGGCCCACTTGGCGGACTGGCACCGATTCTGGGCGTGCACGGGGTTACGTTCTGGATCGCGGCGACGGGCGCAGCGGCTTATGCCCTTTGGTGGATGTTTCGGGCCGGCCGGGTCAAAGCGGCACTCGCCACCGCTGTTCTTATCCTGTTGCCCTGGCTTATTGCACCAGTTTTGAAGAAGGCCGACTGGACGGAGCTCAGCACCGAACCCCAAACCTTCGCCACCATGCAAGGCAACATACCCCAGCAAATCAAATGGGACCCGGATTTCCTGAGAGATCAGATTGTTACCTATCTCGGCATGACCGAAGCACACTGGCAAAGCGACATTATCCTATGGCCGGAAACTGCTATCCCCATCCCCCAGGGGCAGGCTGGCCAGATCATTGCTCATATCCAGGAACAACTAGGAGAGCAAAGCACTCTGATTACCGGTATTCCATGGTACGGCTACAGCGCGCAGATTGACGACAACACTTTCCACAACAGCATCATAGCCATTGGAAACGGCGACGGAATTTACCACAAGCAAAAGCTGGTACCTTTTGGGGAATATGTTCCGTTCCAGGAGATACTCCGGGGCCTGATCGGCTTTTTCGACCTGCCGATGAGCAGCTTCTCACCCGGTCCGAAAAACCAATCACCGCTGCGGGCCAGCGAAACTAATGTCATGCCTTACATTTGCTACGAAGTGGCCTATCCGGATTTTGTCGCGTTTAACGCACGCCATTCAGGTTTATTACTGACGATCAGTAATGACGGCTGGTTCGGTGATTCCATCGGCCCGCTTCAACACCTGCAAATTGCCAGAATGCGAGCCTTGGAGACGGGCCGTTACATGCTCCGGGGTACGAACAATGGCGTTACAGCCATCATCAATGAAAAGGGCGAAATCGCCAAGCGCATCCCCCAGTTTGAGCGGGCCGTGCTGACCGGCGAAGTATTCACCGCTCACGGCAGCACGCCTTATATGCAAACCGGCTCCTGGCCAATCCTCACCCTGGCTGTCACCCTGATTGTATTCGTTCGCGAACGGGTAATTCCCAGGAACTGACGCCCCATATCATCACTCATCTTTGTGTGGCCAGCGACTCGTAACCCTCTCAAAATAATGAGAGTCGCAGGCTTCACAAGGATGCAGATGGCTGGTTTTCGTCAAGCACAGCATGTGGTTACAATTCAGGCAACGAAACATGCCGGCAGTAGCCACTTCACCTGATATGTAGCGCCCTACATCTTCATTTTCCAATTTTTGCCTGAGCTCTAGTGCGTCTACCAGAGTTTTATCAGCCACTGAGAGTAACCTGTCGGCCAGGGTTTGCTCCAGCAAAGAGATATCCAGCTGGAGCCATTCTTTCAGGCCTTCCCCGGTTTCTTCAACGAACTGCATCAGGTGCTCAAGATCTCTTGTCAGATAGGCCCCTAACAAGTCGGCCTCTTCCCGGGTCATTTCTTCGAGTTCGTACTCAAATTCAACGGCTTTCTGGACTTCATCCTCCAGTGTCTGCAACGACGTTTCCTGAAGCACATGTAAACGGGACTGCACCCGCTCGAGCATTCTGTCATAAGCTTCAAGAGCCTTGCCTGATAGGTGGCTGCGTTCTGGTTTGGTCATGTTATTCCTCAACTCTGTTTCAGTTCCGGAGTATGGGCCAGTGTCTCGGGAAACCATGCCCAGCAGCAACTTATTCCCAATACATTAAGTCTGGCACAAGTAGAACAAATTGGCAGACTACCTGTTAAGCTGCGGGTGCGTTAGAATGTTCGGCCTTTTCGAACATCATTCTGACACAGGGTAATTTAGGTAATGGCAGGACTGGACGAGCAATACAACCCACGTGATGTAGAACAGACCGCCCGTGACTACTGGGAAACCAACGAAACCTTCAAGGTTGTAGAAGACCCGAACAAGCCCAAGTACTACTGCCTGTCCATGTTTCCCTACCCTAGTGGCAAGCTACATATGGGACACGTCCGCAACTACACCATCGGCGACGTTATCTCCCGCTATCAGCGTATGCAGGGCAAAAACGTAATGCAGCCCATGGGCTGGGACGCCTTCGGCCTACCCGCCGAAAACGCAGCCATCGCCAATAAAACGGCTCCGGCCAAGTGGACCCGCTCCAACATTGAATACATGAAAAACCAGCTCAAGCAGCTAGGTTTTGGTTACGACTGGAGCCGTGAACTCGCCACCTGTGATCCTGAATACTACCGCTGGGAACAATGGTTCTTCGCTCGCCTTTACGAAAAAGGCCTGGTGTACAAAAAAATGTCCACCGTTAACTGGGACCCTGTTGATCAGACCGTTCTAGCCAATGAACAGGTTGTTGACGGCCGCGGCTGGCGTTCCGGTGCACTGGTTGAACAGAAGAAGATTCCTCAGTGGTTTATTCGCATTACCGATTACGCCGAAGAACTGCTGAACGACATGGACGATCTGGAAGGCTGGCCCGAACAGGTCAAAACCATGCAGCGCAACTGGATTGGCAAATCCACTGGTATCGAGCTGACCTTCCAGTTGAAGGGACGTGAAGATGGCCTGACCGTTTACACCACCCGTCCGGACACTCTGATGGGCGTAAGCTACATGGCTGTGGCCGCCGAGCATCCGCTGGCTAAAGCGGCCAGCGAACGACACCCGGATATTGCCGGCTTCGTCGAACAGTGCCGCAACAACAAGGTTGCCGAGGCAGATATGGCCACCATGGAAAAACTGGGTATCGATACCGGTTTCAAGGCTATTCACCCGCTGACGCACGAAGAAATTCCAGTCTGGGTCGCCAACTTTGTATTAATGGACTACGGCACTGGCGCGTTGATGGCAGTGCCTGGCCACGATGACCGCGACCACGAGTTCGCGCTCAAATATAAACTGCCGGTCAAGCAGGTCATCGCTCCAAGCGACCACAAAGAAATTGACGTTCAGGAAAAGGCCTATACCGAAAAAGGTATTCTGGTTTCTTCCGGCAAGTACAGCGGCCTTACCAGCGATGAAGCCTTTGAAGAAATTGCCGGTTTTCTGGAAACCAACAACCTTGGTAAGCGCACAGTCAATTACCGTTTGCGGGACTGGGGCGTTTCGCGCCAACGCTACTGGGGTGCTCCCATCCCGATGATGACACTGGAAGACGGTACTGAAATGCCGGTTCCGGACGATCAGCTACCTGTACGCCTGCCAGAAGACGTAGAGATGGACGGTGTTCAGTCACCTATTAAGGCGGACACTGAGTGGTGCAAGACCGAATTTAACGGCCAGGCAGCCACACTTGAAACCGATACCTTCGATACCTTTATGGAATCGTCCTGGTACTACGCGCGTTTTTGCAGCCCTAACTATGACAAGGGCATGCTGGATCCGGCAGCAGCCAACTACTGGCTGCCAGTTGACCAGTACATCGGCGGTATCGAGCACGCCATTCTGCACCTGCTATACGCCCGCTTCTTCCATAAGTTACTGCGCGACGTTGGGCTGGTGAACAGTTCCGAACCCTTCAAACAGTTACTAACACAAGGGATGGTGCTGGCTGAGACCTATTACCGTGATGAAGAAAACGGCGGCAAGTCCTGGTATAACCCAGCTGATGTAACGGTAGAACGTGACGGCAAAGGCCAGGTCGTTCGGGCGGTACTCACATCCGATGGGCAACCGGTAGAAATTGGCGGCGTCACCAAGATGTCCAAGTCCAAGAACAATGGCATTGACCCACAATCTATTATCGACCAGTACGGCGCGGATACAGTGCGACTGTTCATGATGTTTGCGGCTCCGCCTGAGCAGTCTCTGGAGTGGTCAGACAGTGGTGTTGAAGGTGCTCACCGTTTCCTGAAACGACTCTGGCGTCTGGTTAAAGAGCATACTGCCGGCGGCGACATTCCGGCACTGGACACCGCCAGCCTGTCAGATGCCCAAAAAGGTCTGCGCAGAAAGACCCATGAAACGATAGCCAAAGTCAGTGACGACATCAGTCGCCGTCTGACGTTTAATACCTCTATTGCCGCGGTGATGGAGCTGCTCAACGAAGTCAGCAAACTGGCTGGCGATGAGCCGCAAAGCCGCGCCGTTCGCCAGGAAGCACTGGATGTCGCCGTGCTTGTGCTATCACCTATTGTTCCGCACATATGTCACAAACTCTGGTACGCTCTGGGACATACTGAGACCGTTGTTGATGCAAGCTGGCCTGTCGCTGACAAGAGTGCCATGGTGCGTAGCGAAATTGAGGTTGTGCTGCAGGTGAACGGTAAAGTACGCGCCAAACAAAGTGTTCCGGCTGATATCAGCAAAGCCGACCTGGAAAAACTGGCCCTGGAGAACGAAAACGTTCAACGCTTCACTGAGGACAAAACCGTCCGCAAAGTGATCGTGGTTCCAGGAAAACTGGTTAACGTGGTAGCTAACTGACATGCCGTCTGTGCCCCCATTACTGAAAACACTGCCGTTACTGCTGTTAGCGGTGCTGACCACAGCAGTTCTTGCCGGTTGTAGTTTTCAGTTGCGGGGTACATCCCCCGTCCCGGCGGCCCTACAGCCCCTTGCAGTGGATTGTTCCACTTCCCTGCCGGGGCGGTTCTGCCAGTCCATTCGGGACCAGCTGACCTTAGGTGGTATAGAGCTCAAAGAGTCCGCAGAAGCAAACTATATTCTGCGGCTTCGTGACTATAATCAGGATCGCAGGGCATCGGCGATTACGGCCCAGGCTGCTGCCGCAGAATATCGTCTGCGCCATACTGTGACTATCGAACTGTTAACCGCAGAACGGGCGCCCCTGATTGCAGCAACGAGCCTGACCGCCAGCGAAACCTATCGCTATGACGAGACCAGCGTACTCGCCAAACAGCGAGAAGAGGACGATCTCCGCGAACAACTCGACGACCGATTGGCCCAGCAGGTTATTTTTAGACTGACACCGATGAGCCAGGAACGCATTAACACACTTATCCAGGCACACTCCAACAGCAAAGAACAAACCGAACAGCCATGAAAATCCAGCCCGGCCAACTACCTCAGTTACTCAAAAAAGGCCTGGCACCTGTTTATCTGGTTTCCGGCGATGAGCCCCTTCTGGTTCAGGAATGTTGCGACCAGATCCGTAAGGCAGCAAGGGAAGCTGGCTTCCTAGACCGGCTCAGCTATCATGCTGACCAGCAACTGGACTGGAACTCCGTTGCAAACGAATGCAATGCAATGTCCCTCTTTGCCGAAAAACGGCGTATTGAAATCCATTTACCTACAGGCAAACTGGGCGATGGCCGAAAGGTCATGGAACAGATTCTTCAATCTCCCCCCGAAGATGTGACTCTGTTATTGATCAGCGCAAAGCTTGATGCTGCAGAGACCAAACGTAAGTGGTACAAGGATTTGCAAGCCAAAGGGGTTCATGTGCCCCTTTGGCCAGTTGAGGCCGACAAATTTTCTGGCTGGCTTCAACAACGGGCAAGCAACCAGGGGCTGCACATCACCCGAGGTGCCCTTGCTATGCTTGCCGAGCGACTCGAGGGCAATTTGCTGGCGGCCAGTCAGGAACTGGATCGCCTGGCCCTGCTTGCTGACGGCAAGACGATCGATGAAGAAACCATTGAAATGGCGGTTCAGGACAGCGCGCGATTCAGCGGCTTTGAACTGGTCACAGAGCTATTAGCCGGAAAAGCAGCTCATGCCGGCAAGATCATAGGGATACTTCAGCAAGAAGGTGAAAACCCGCTGGGCTTGCTCAGCGTGTTAATTCGCGACCTTCATCTCATCATTGAATTAAAAACAGCGCTCCCGGCCGGTGAAAACCCTGCAGGTTTCCTGAAAAAAAGAGGTGTTTTTCAACCCCGGCGGTCATCTGCAATACAGCAGGCGGCCCGGCGTCTGAACCTTCATCAACTGCATCAGGCTATCCAACTGTGCAGCGTAACTGACCGTGCAGCAAAGGGGTTTGGAGACCTTCCTCCATGGCACCATCTCAGAGACCTTGCAGCTCTTCTTGCTGGCGCTCAACTCTGACCTGCGTCAATCCAGCTACACTCTTCGGCTGCGTCATTCACGCATACTATTGACTCTCATTGATAATCAAGCGCATTGTTTATAATCCACCCATCAAGGAAGGGAAAGTACAATGAGCTTACACGATGAATTCCAAAAACTGTCCGACAAGATCAAACAGTACCGGGACGAAACAAAGGTGCAGCTCCACCTGGCTAAAGAAGACGTCAAAGATGAGTGGGACGATCTGGAGAGAGATTGGGATAAGTTTCGGTCCCGGTTGGATCAGGTCCTCCACGATGCCGAGAGCGCAAGTCAGGAAGCCAAAGACACTGCCCGAAAACTGGGGGAAGACCTTAAAGCCGGCTATGAGAACATCCGCAACAAGTTGAAATAAAATATAACCTGGTTAACAAATATACACATCAAACAGTGCTCAGTCGGCTCTATCACACAGCCACTGTGCCATACTTCACAGTAATTTATGATCAAGTCGTCATGATTTTGTCGGCTTGATCATTTTGCCACCAACCAGGTATCTGACTGGTAAGGTACAAGACGTATTTTGTGAGGTATATGGGTCCTATGAAAAAAATAATCTCTATCCCTACCACACTTTCCTTAATACTCTCCACGGGTCTGGTGATTGGCCAGAATACTCGTTTCAGTGATCCCGAGACGGTCGTTAAAGACGAGTTCTGGGGCAACCTCTATTCCGAAGGCGGAACCTCGTTTTTCTGCAATACGCCGTTTAAAACCAAAGGTTTTATGATGACAGACGGGCATATCTATCCTCTGGCCGACATTCGTACGGCTTTGGATTGCGGTACGAACTCGCAGTGCAAACAGGATAACCGTTATCGCCAGATTGCCTCTGATTTGCACAACATGGTGCCTGTGCGTAATCGCCTGGAAATGCGACGTCGCACCGCTCGCTACGAAAATCTCGGGGAAACAATCGCGATGGATGAGTGTGGCATTCGGGAAAGTCATCTGTTTTTTGAGCCGCCGGAGCGCATTAAAGGCGATGTAGCCCGGACTATGGCTTATATGGCAGATACTTATGGCTTGCCATGGCTCGGTTCGCCTCCAGTGTTTAAAGACTGGAGCCGCCTTGACCCTCCGGATGATCAGGAACTGACCCGACACCGGAGAATTGCCGAAATTCAGGGTAACGAGAATCCGTTTGTGACCAACCCGGATCTTATTAACAGGCTCTGAGTAATTCGCTTGAAAGAGCGAGGGGTTCCTGGCTCTTTCAAACAGATTCGTCAGTAACGCCCATAAAAAAAAGCAGGCCATCACGGCCTGCTTTTTTTCTTACCAGAGATCGGAAATCTGCTTAGATTTCGTTAGCTTCCAGCGCCATCATGGCATCACTACCACTACGGATCCCTTCAGCCAGAGACACCGTTTTCGGCAACAAACGCTCGAAGTAGAACCGCGCTGTTTTCAGCTTTCCAGTGTAGAAACCGGAAGTGTCGCCTTCAGCCTTCGGAGCAGCAGCCTTAACCGCTTTTGCCCACATGAATGCTAATGCGGTATAGCCGAACATATCGAGATAGTCGACCGCAGCAGCCCCAATGGCGTTGGGGGTTTTAGCTGTCTGGGCAATTACGTTTTCGGTGATATCGGCCAGACGTTCCAAGGCGGCTGCCAGCGGCTCCAGATAAGGTTTCAGAGCTTCGTCACCAGCATTCTCTTCGATGAATGCGCCAACGTCCTGCGCGAACAACTCAAACAGCTTACCCTGACTGGCAACAACTTTACGGCCCATCAGGTCCATCGCCTGGATGCCGTTGGTGCCTTCGTAGATCTGAGTAATACGGCAGTCGCGAACTAACTGCTCCTGGCCCCACTCACGAATGAACCCGTGACCACCAAAGACCTGCTGGCCAATGATAGTTGTTTCCAGGCCACGGTCGGTCAGGAAGGCTTTGGCGACAGGCGTCAGTAAGGCAACCATACCTTCGGCATGCTTGCGCTGTTCGTCATCGTCAGAATACTTTGAGATGTCCAGCCATTTGGCAACGTATGTAGAGAAAGCGCGACCACCTTCTACGTAGCTCTTCATGGTCAGCAGCATCCGGCGTACGTCCGGGTGTACCAGAATCGGGTCAGCTGCTTTTTCAGGCTGCTGGGCGCCGGTAGGCGCGCGGCTCTGAATACGGTCGTTTGCATATTCACGGGCGTTCTGCAGAGATGCCTCAGCAGCACCGACACCCTGGATGCCCACGCCCAGGCGCTCATAGTTCATCATGGTGAACATGGCATTCAGACCTTTGTTTGGCTCACCGACCAACCAGCCTTTCGCGCCGTCAAAGTTCATCACACAGGTCGCGGAGGCTTTGATGCCCATTTTTTTCTCGATGGAACCACAACTGAAGCTATTGCGCTCGCCCAAGGAACCATCGTCATTCACCATAAACTTCGGCACCAGGAACAGGGAAATGCCTTTCGGCCCTTTCGGTGCATCCGGTAACTTGGCCAGAACGAGGTGGATAATGTTCTCCGCCATGTCGTGCTCGCCCCAAGTGATGAAAATCTTGGTGCCAGTAACATTGAAAGAACCATCGTCATTTGGCTCAGCCTTGGTGCGGATAATACCCAGGTCGGTACCGGCGTGCGGCTCAGTCAGGTCCATAGCGCCAGACCAGACACCGGAGTACATATTGGGCAGATATTTCTCTTTCAGCTCCTGGCTGCCGTGGGCGTTCAACGCCAGGCAAGCGCCAGCTGTCAGCATGGGGGCCAGGCCAAAAGCCATATTGGCACCCTGCATCATTTCTTCAAATTGCGCGACCAGCGTTTTCGGCATACCCATGCCGCCAAACTCCGGGTTACCACCCAAACCATTCCAGCCACCTTCAACAATAGTCTGGTAAGCTTCTTTAAAGCCTTCAGGGCTGGTCACTTCACCTTCGTTCCACTTACAACCTTGCTCGTCGGCTTCGCGATTCAAGGGAGCCAGAACGCCATTGGTAATTTTTCCAGCTTCCTCCAGAATGGCATCAGCCGTTTCCGGATCAACATTCTCGGCAATTCTTGGCAGTGATGCCCACAATGCGGGTGCATCAAACATTTCGTTCAATACGAAACTCATGTCACGAAGGGGGGCTTGATAATCAGCCATGTGTAACTCTCCACAAAATTCAGTCAGTCTCTTCGGGGGTATGCCCGACAAACACCTTCATAAAAAGGTTTAGGCACGTCCGCCCGTTCGGCAATGTGTCCACTACAAGGTTATTATTCTGTGGCCGGTATTCTACCTTATTACCCACCACGAACTCATGAAAAAAGCCCGTCTCTCTGCAGAGAACGGGCTTTTTTTTGCACTATCTGTCAGACAGCAACCTCTGCCTTAGAATGCAAACGCATCTTCCGGCATATCCAGCAGGGTGTCAGCACCCGCCAGCATGGTTACTGCGTGAGTCTTGGTACGAGGCAACATGCGGGTGAAGTAGAAACGTGCAGTTTGCAGTTTCGCCTTGTAGAAGGCTTCTTCACCAGTACCTGCGTCAAGCTTCTCCTGAGCAATCTTCGCCATTTGCGCCCACAGATATGCAAATACGGCATAACCGGAGTACATCAGGTAGTCAACCGACGCCGCACCCACTTCTTCACGGTTTTTCATAGCAGCCATACCCACTTTCATGGTCAGGTCGCCCCACTCTTTGTTAATCGCAGCCAACGGCTCGATAAACTGTTTCAGTTGCTCATTGTCGGCATTCTCTTTACAGAATACGTGCACCTGTTTAGTGAAACCCTTCAAGGATTCACCTTGAGTCATCAGAACCTTACGGCCCAACAAATCAAGCGCCTGAATACCAGTGGTACCCTCATAGATCATACCGATACGGGCATCACGTACGTTTTGTTCCATGCCCCACTCGGAGATGAAACCGTGACCACCGAATACCTGCATACCCAGGTTAGCAGCTTCGTATCCGATTTCGGTCAGGAAGGCTTTAGCAATTGGAGTCAGGAAACCCAGTGCTTCGTCTGCTTCTTTGCGCTCTTCTTCAGTTCTTCCACGAGCCACAATGTCCGCTTTCTGAGCGGTCAGGTAGATCAGGGCGCGAGCGCCTTCAGCCACAGCTTTCTGGGTCAGCAGCATGCGACGCACGTCCGGGTGAACGATGATCGGGTCAGCGGCACCTTCGGGATTCTTGGCACCACTCAGTGAACGCATGGCCAGGCGGTCTTTCGCGTACGCCAGGGAGCCCTGGAAGCCCATCTCTGCAGCACCCAGACCCTGAATGGCGGTACCGATACGAGCGGTATTCATAAAGGTGAACATGCAGTTCAGACCTTTGTTTTCAGGCCCGATCAACCAACCTTTGGCTCCATCAAAATTCATTACACAAGTAGCATTACCGTGAATACCCATTTTGTGCTCAATTGAGCCACAAGACACGGCGTTACGCTCACCGGCAGATCCGTCTTCAGCTGGCAAACACTTAGGTACGATAAACAGAGAAATCCCCTTGGTACCTTCCGGCGCACCCGGCAGACGAGCCAGAACAATGTGCACGATGTTTTCGGTCATATCATGCTCACCGGCAGAGATAAAGATCTTGGTGCCGGTGATGCTGTAAGAACCGTCTGCGTTAGGCTCCGCTCTGGTACGCAGGATGCCCAGGTCAGAACCACAGTGAGCTTCAGTCAGGCACATGGTACCGGTCCACTCACCACTGATCATTTTGGTCAGGTAGGTCTGCTTCTGCTCCTCTGTACCATGCGCTTCCAGAGTATTGATTGCGCCATGGCTCAGGCCAGGGTACATACCCCAGGACCAGTTAGCCGTGCCGTTCAGTTCGCTCATTACGATGCCGAGGGAATCCGGAAGACCCTGACCACCGTAGTTGGGATCAGCAGCCAGTGACGGCCAGCCACCTTCAACGTACTTGTCGTATGCTTCCTTGAAGCCTGTTGGCGTTTTAACGCCGTCTTCGCTCCAGGTGCAGCCTTCTTTGTCGCCTACCGGGTTCAGCGGAGACAGCACCTGCTCAGCAAACTTTGCACCTTCCTGGATGATGGCATCAACCATATCTGGAGTTGCATCTTCAGCGCCTTCCAAATTGGCGTAGTGGTTCTCGCTGTCGAGCAGCTCGTTCATTACAAATTTGATATCACGCAGGGGCGCTTTGTACTCAGGCATGGAATCCACCTCGATTTTCGGTTGAAGCTGAATGCTGTTGCAGCTTAGGCCTTGGTTTGCTCAGAGACCATGATGCGTGCGCACCACAGCCTTAATTAAACACTTGTTTGAAACATACGTTTTGCGGTGCAGAATTGTCAAGAGAATTGCGTCAATTTTGTTGAGTATTGTGTTCAAAAAAGTAACGGGAAGAGGCTGGATCACCACCATAAATCTGCGGCAATCAAACAGCTGAGAGGTTATATTCAAGCAAAAACAGAAGTGGCAGCGTCGGAGTTCGTGCCATAACCATGGATGGAGGAAATACTCTGATAGGTGTCGGCGGCCTGGCGTAACCGGGGCTCCCCGGGGCCTTCATGCTGCTCAGTAACCCTTGAGGCAACGGAGCCATTCTCGCTTTCACTAGTGGCCAGTTCCGACTGAGCCTGCAGCATGATTTGCATAGCCTGGGCAGCGACAGCCCGATCCTGAGATGACGGCTGAGCAGGCGCCATAGCAGCTGAACGCACGACACGCATTTTTTCGATGGTGGCTTGTGGGTCTCCAGCCACCACAGACACATCAATAGACACCTCTCCTCCGACAGCATACTGCGCACCATCGGGGCCCCGCTCGTAGGTAAACGACATGGCCCCAGCGTGCTGCCCACCCACTGCCTGATGGGCCGCTTCATGAGCACGAACTTCACGGTCTCTGGCTTTAAGCTCGGTAAGTTGCTGAAGCTCTGCGTCTGTCAGCCCCTGAGCCCCCGCCCTCTCACCATGAGACTCTCTGCCTGTGGAGACATTCGAAGATTTACCCTCGGAAACCTGCTCAGTTTTACGCACCAGGCGGTCATCACCACCCAGCGGTTTTTCGCCAGATACAGAAGAGTTGTTATAGATCGCAGTACTACCGGATCCGGGCGCAGCGGCCCCAGTGACGGAAGGGTAGACGGGTGATATCGAGGACAAAACGTTCACAGAGAAAACTCCAGTGCTCAGACTTTAATATCCAGCAAGGTTCCCAAGGTTTCATCTGCAGTTTTCACAACTTGCGCAGAAGCCTCTACACTGCGTTCGTAAAGGTTCAGCTCAATCATTGGTTCAGCGAGATTTCCAACACCTTCAGCAGTACCCTGAGGGCCATCTGCACCCCCACGAGCGATCTTACGGGCGGCGTTTTCCATGCCGGCCATTCCATCCTGGATACCTTGAATTCCGATACCGAGAGTGTTGTTAATCATGGCGAAGGTTCCCAATGACGGTATATTGCCTTAATTAACGCATAAAAATGGTCAATTTTCAATCAATGGTGAGATATTGAGATAACGGGATAATATCGATGGTAAGCGCACGACCGAAGCATCAACCCACGGCAAAACCCCCAAACAAGGCGCTCTCATGCTTGTCACCAGATAATTAAGGGTTTCCTTCTCACAGCTCATCGGTTCCTTTTCAGGATGATTCGCTATCCAGCCGGCCACGGTTAAACCATCAGAGCGAATAGCCTCAGCCGTAAGCATGGCGTGATTAATACAGCCAAGTTTCAGCGGTACCACTACGACAACTCCCAGGCCCATTTCCCGCGGAACGGCGGCGTAGGTTTCTCGGTCATTCAGCGGCACCCGCCAGCCACCAGCCCCCTCAATAAGCATAAGATCTGCAGGCCGTATCTGAAGACCACGACAAAAGCCAATCAAACGTTGAGCGGTGACCTGCTTGCCCGCTTGCACAGCGGCCACGTGAGGGGCAATAGCTGGCTCTAGGGCGATAGGATTAATTGAGTCATAAACTACGTTTTCTGTGGTGGCGGCCTGAAGTATCAATGCGTCTTCATTCCTAAGCCCATCCCGAGTCCGATCACACCCGGAGGCAACAGGCTTCATGGCTAAAGTGCGTTTACCAAGAGCCCTGGCTGCCTCAAGTATCGCAGCGGTCGCGATGGTTTTACCCACCCCCGTATCCGTACCGGTTACAAAATACGTTTTCTTTGCCATTATTTTTATCCTGCGTGAGGCTTGCACCAATGTAACCAGCCAGCCTCATAGGTTGCCAGTACCCCACCGTTTTGAGAACCCGGATAAGCACGACACATTGCCCGGAAACGCCCTGGTGCGGTTACAGTTTGACGCCGTTCCTCCCCCCTGAAAACCGCGCCTAAACGCTGAAGCTCCCTATTCAGAGTCGTGGGCGAATCATAGGGAAGAACAATCGGGGCCAAATCCAGTTCTGAGCCAGGAAATACGCTCGACGTCAGATCCCGCCATTCGCCCGAAGAAAAAAAACGATTCACGTGAGGCTGACCAGGGTCGGCCTTGGCCCACGCCTGCTTAAGTTCCCTCAATGTACCGTCAAGCAGCGTAGAAAGCACTAGAAACCCACCCGGCTTCAAAACCCTGCAACACTCTTTGAGAATCGTTTCAGGGCAACGACTCCATTGAATCATCAGGTTACTAAAAACCAGATCAACACTTTCGTCAGCCAAGGGCAGACTTTCCGCATCTGCATTGAGCCAATGGACAGCTTCCGAGCCGAATAAACTTTCCGCTTGCTCAAGCATACCCGGAGATAAATCAGCACCGATCATGTCAGCACCGGGATAGGTTGCCGTCAGCTTCCTTGTAAACCAACCCGTTCCACAGCCAAGATCCAGAATGGAATGCGGAAATAAACCTGAGGGAATTCCGGCCAGCATTACATCGCCCATGATCTTCTGCAGACGCGAAGCACTATCGTATGTTTTGCAGGCGGCCCCAAAACCTCGGGCGATAGACACCTTGGTGCCCGTACCGCCCTCAGCACAGATGGCTGCGGAATAACCGTTGACCGCACTCATACCGCCGCCACCCGCTCGTATGAACCGTTTTCCAGCGACTCTCGACACAACGCCATAGCATTCAGCAATTTATCAACATTGTCGTCGGTATGAGCCGCACTCAAAGTGATCCTCAATCGCGCCTGGCCTTCCGGTACCGTCGGCGGCCGGATAGCCGTAACCATAACGCCTTGCCGTTCCAACGCCTGGCTCAGCGCCAAAGCCATTAAGTTGTCGCCAATAATGATGGGCTGAATGGGCGTATGCGAAGGCATCAATTCATAACCAAGACCTTCCGCACCCTTGCGGAAACGCGCAATCAGCCGAGTTAAATGCTCCCGGCGCGGCTCATCGGTTTCGATCAGGTCCAGGCTCGAACACGTAGCTACCGCCAGCGCCGGCGGCATAGCTGTGGTGTATATATAAGTACGGGCCTTCTGCACCAGATAATCCATCAACACCACAGGCCCAGCGACAAACGCGCCACTCGTACCCACAGCCTTGCCCAAGGTTCCAATCAAAACCGGCACCTCTTCCTCGGATAACCCTGCCTCCAGCACACTCCCCCGCCCTTGCGGCCCAAGAACCCCGATCCCATGGGCATCATCCACCACTAACAAAGCATCCTGAGCCTTACACACCCGGGCAAGTTCCAACAGGGGTGCCACATCCCCATCCATACTAAACACCCCGTCGGTCACCACAAGCTTGTGACCGGGGGTATCCGCCAACATAGATTCCAGCGCAGCCACGTCGCCATGGGCATATCGCCGAACTCTGGCTCGACTGAGAATACATCCATCAACAATCGACGCATGGTTTAACCGATCCGAAAAAATCGTATCGCCACGACCCGCCAGCGCTGAAATCACGCCCATATTCGCCATGTATCCAGTGGAAAAAAACAACGCACCACTACGCTGAGTAAAAGTAGCAAGCCGCTGCTCCAGAGCATGATGAGCATCATGGTGACCACACACCAAATGCGACCCGGCCCCACCCAAACCAGTTTCAGGTAAAGCACATTTCAACGCGTCTATGTTTTTCCGGTGATTGGCAAGACCCAGGTAATCGTTGCTGCAAAAGGACAACAACGGTTGACCATCGACGGTTAATTCCGGCTGTTGCGGACCAGAAACCAGCCGCCGAGTACGGTAAAGTCCAGCCAGCTTCCGTTGTTCAACCTCAAGTGCAAAATCACGCATAAGAACAGCACCAACAGTCAGAGTGGAAAACCTTGAGGGAATCTCCATAAGGAGGCAAGGGCATAACCGAATCCGAAGTGAAGACCTGGCGCTAAATCACAACGTCAGGCAGACTCCCGGGTAGCGTCATAAAACATATGTCGGGTTGCCTCGTACTCAACAGCCTCCGCCAGCACCTCTTCCTCCTGTTCCTCGGTAGTGCACTGCTCTCGCTGCTCAGGCCGGATCCCCAGCTTACGGAACAACTGCATATCCGCATCTGCCTCCGGATTCGAGGTTGTCAGCAACTTCTCACCATAGAAAATAGAATTCGCACCCGCCAGAAAACACAACGACTGCATCTGCTCATTCATCTGCTCACGTCCGGCTGACAACCGAACATGAGAAGCCGGCATCATAATCCGTGCCACAGCAATCATCCGGATAAAGTCAAATGGTTCCAGATCCTCAACACTTTCCAGCGGCGTCCCCTTCACTTTTACTAACATATTCACAGGCACACTCTCCGGATGCTGTGGAAGATTCGCTAACTGAACCAGTAACCCCACCCGATCATCCTCATCCTCACCCATCCCCAGAATTCCGCCGCAACACACTTTCATTCCAGCCTTACGCACGTTATCCAACGTATCCAGGCGATCCTGATAGGTACGGGTCGTGATAATGTGGTTGTAATACTTCTCCGAGGTATCCAGATTGTGGTTGTAGTAATCCAAGCCGGCAGCCGCTAACTCTTGCGCTTCTTCTTCTTTCAGCATACCCAGCGTCATACAGGTTTCCATCCCCAGCGACTTTACCTGCTTCACCATATCCAGAACGTAAGGCATATCTTTCTTTGAAGGACTGCGCCAGGCCGCCCCCATACAAAACCGCGACGCCCCCTTCAGCTTCGCTGCACGAGCCTCTGCCACCACCTTTTCAATCTCCAGAAGCTTTTCTTTCTCGAGACCCGTGTTGTAATGACCACTCTGGGGGCAATACTTGCAGTCTTCCGGACAAGCACCGGTTTTAATGGATAACAGAGTACTGACCTGCACCTCATTGGGGTCAAAAAACTCCCGATGAACCGACTGAGCACGAAATAAAAGATCGTTAAACGGAAGACTAAAGAGCTCTCGAGCCTCCTGAAGGCTCCAGTCGTGGCGCAGTGCAGTAGCAGTCATGTTTAAGTCCTGTTAACCTTCGATAGGTTTTTGGTTTACGGATGAACCACGATGATAAACAGACTGAAACCGCTGTCAACCAAGTTTGAAGAATTGGTTAACAGGAAAGACCAGGCAGGCCGCTGTGTAGCCTGCCTTAGCCCCGACGCTCACTTAGGCCTATGCAGCCATTGCCGGGCAGATCTACCCCGAAATCATTGGCATTGCCAGACCTGCGCCCTGCCACTGGCATTTGCCAGCCCGGGCATGCGCTGCGGCGAGTGCCAGACCTCTCTCCCACCTTACTCCAGGTCACTGATTCCGTGGCGCTATCAGTTCCCGGTCGATAGCATGATTGGACGCTACAAATATCAGGGGCACAGAAAGTTCGCGCGGCCACTACTGGCTGGTTTTGTTGAATTTCTCGAAGACCGCCTGGAGCCTGCCGAAAAACCAGAGCTGTTGATCCCCGCCCCGATGCATTGGCTTCGCCGATGGCAGCGTGGATTTAATCAAGCGCAGGACATCGCAGAATACCTTGGGGCTCGTCTGGAGATTCCTGTAGGCGCCAGAGTCGCCCGGCGTACACGGCAAGTAAGCGCCCAAAGAGGCCTGAACCGGGCCGGTAGACTGATTAACCTGAATGGTGTTTTTGAGATATGCGCACCGCTACCGCAGAGAGTAGCTATTGTCGATGACGTAGTGACCACGGGAGCCACTGTTCGCGCCCTCGCTCACGCTCTGAGAGGCGCCGGGGCCTGTGATATTCAGGTATGGGCCCTGGCCAGAACGCCCGGTTAACTCAGCCTTTGTTTTACAAACGCAGCAATCGCGAGACAAGACGTCAGTCCCGGAGACTCAATACCGAAAAGGTTTATCAGCCCCGCGACTCCATGCTCATCCGGGCCATCAATCCGGAAATCGGCAAAACCACCGGACGGCCCGACCAGCTTTGGTCGAATACCCGCATAGGCCGGTTGAAGTCTGGCCGGATCAAGACCGGGCCACCACTGACGAATACCGTCGGCAAAGGCCTGCAAACGGTCTGGGTTAACCGTATAATCCACTGCGTCTACCCACTCCACATCAGGACCAAATCGAGCCTGGCTGGCCAAATCCAGTGTCAGGTGTACACCCAGTCCGCCCGGCTCCGGCAGCGGATAAATCAAGGTATTGAAAGGGTGCTTCCCGCTATAACTGAAATAGACACCACGGGCTAACCATTGATCCGGCTTACTGCTATCGGGCAGGCCCTGCCAGCGCCGGGCAAGGTCTGGAGCGTTTAATCCGGCGGCATTGATGACTTCATTCGCATTAAGGACAACACCAGCATCGCCGCCGATGGTCAATACGTGGTGCCCATCATTCAAAGACTCAGCCTGCAATACCGGACTATCGAGAATCAACCTGCCGCCGGCATCCTCCAGCTCTCCAAGCAGGGATAACATCAAGCCATGACTGTCGATAATGCCGGTATCAGGAGACCATAAGCCGGCACTGGCCCGCACATCAGGGCACTGCTTCTTTACCGCGTTCCCCTGAGCAAACTGCAAGGTGACGCCATTGCCTTCAGCCTGGTTACGGATAGCTTCAAGTCTGGAAACCTGTAGATCGTCCGTGGCGACAATCCACTTACCACATTTACGATGGTTCACTTTCCGACTGCCACAATATTCGTAGAGCAATTCACGGCCACGCACACAAAAGCTGGCTTTAAAGGAACCCTCGGGATAATAGATACCTGCATGGATTACTTCGCTGTTGCGGGATGACACACCTTCCCCAAATCCGGGGCCAGCCTCAAGAACCAATACGTCTCGGCCGGCCCGGGCCAGCTCACGGGCAATCGCCAGGCCGATAACGCCTGCACCAATAACCACCGTTTGCACACTGTAACTTTCATTGTTCGCCATGCTTGCTCTCGTTCCTGTAAATAACCGGAAAATTAACCCAGATAGCGTGGCGTTACATTACCTGAGCATTCAGAACCGTTATACTTTACCCCAAGCGCAACAGGTGCATGGAGCATAGGGTATGTCAGACAGGAAACAGTTTCTTACGGTGATGATCGTTGCAGCTCTTTTTGTGAGCTGGATTGGTTGGCGTGGCTTTGAAGTCATCAGCCTGAATGAGCAGCTTAAAATGGATAAGGTTGTCTCCAGCTACCCATATCAGCACCGAGTACTCAGAGTGGAGGGTGATACCGCAATTATCAGCTCTTTGCGGTCCCATTCTGTGTCAACACAACAAGCCTTGTCGGCGGTTTTTCCTGGCATGAAGCACCTGGCCGACACACACCGTGATTGGCAGAAAGCGGAGCGGGAGTTGGCGCAAGTACAGGCTCAGGCCGGCGATATTGTTCTTGCAGCACCGGCAATCAAACGTGTTCGCTGGGAACTTGACGAAAACTGGTACCATCTACAGTCCATGAAATCCCAAAAAAATACGGCCTTCTGACCATTATGCAACATGAGCCTTCTGACATAACCTCGTCTGCCCACCCGTACGACACCCTGACGCCGGAAGTCATTCTGGACGCCATGGAGGAAGCAGGCTTTGACGTCAGTGGGCGGCTCTTTGCCCTCAACAGTTATGAAAACCGTGTTTATCAAATAGGGCTTGAAGACGGCCCTCCAGTAATTACCAAGTTTTATCGTCCTGGCCGCTGGTCCGACGATGCCATCAGAGAAGAGCATGAATTTACACTGGAATTGCTGGCTTCAGATATTCCGGTGGTGGCACCACTGCTCATGGACAGTGGTGATTCTCTGGGGCGCCACGGCGAATTCCGGTTTGCCGTGTTCCCTCAGCGGGGTGGCCAGGCACCAGACACCAGTGTGACAGATACTCTGTACCGGCTCGGCCAGTGGCTCGGTCAGATCCACAACCTGGGTGCCACCAAATCATTCAGACACCGGCCGGGATTTGACCTGATTCGTGGTTTGGAAGAACACAACGCACTCCTGATCAACGGCGGCTGGATACCGGACGACCTTCGCCCCGCCTGGGACAGCCTGATTCCAGACCTGATTGCCGGGTGTAAGCGCAGAATGGACGATGCTGGTGATGTAGACACGCTCAGAATTCACGGAGACTGCCATGCCGGCAACATTCTGTGCCGGGACGAAACTATGCTGTTTGTGGATCTGGACGATTGCCGTACCGGCCCTGCAGTCCAGGACATGTGGCTACTGTTGAACGGAGAAACCGCAGAAAAAGCCAGCCAGTTAGGAGAATTACTCGAAGGCTACGAAATGTTCCGGGAGTTCAATCGCCGGGAACGCCACCTGATAGAACCCCTGCGCTGCTATCGTCAAATCGCACACTGCGCCTGGCTGGCAAAACGCTGGGAAGATCCGGCATTCCCCCGCTTCTTCCCTTGGTTTGCACAATCCCGCTACTGGTCAGACCAGATTCTGTCACTGCGAGAACAACTTTCCGCCCTGCAGGAGCCTGCCATCATGCTTCCAGGACAATACTGAACACAGAAAAGAGGTAAACATGAGCGAAAGTGAAAACCGTTACTCGGCCCGGGCCCTGATTCTGACGGCGATTATCAGCATCATCGGTACTGTGCTGGCTCTTGAGGCCAGCGGCCGCATCGATCACTCCGACAACAAGGACAATGTTCCCGTCGGTGATTTTCAGGCCATTCATTTAAAGCCCGGGGAAGAATTCCGGATGTCCCGGAAGTCATCCGAACTGCATGCGGTCTGCGAAGATGGCTTCCTGGCGATCGCGGCAGACGTAGATCCCTCGTTCCGAGGCATTCTGGTAGATTACAAAAACCGGGGTGTTCGTTGTTCGCGCCCATCACCTACGGCGATGGACCTGGCCACCAAGCCTTCAGCTGAGGGCAACAATGAGCAGTAAAAAAACCGCCCCGGTTAAGCAGATGACCGACCGTCTTTTCGCCACCGAGCGCAACCCCGAAGATTTCCGTTTTGACGCTTCGGTCGCCCGAGTTTTCCCGGACATGATTCGGCGTTCTGTGCCAGGTTATACCACCATCATTCCGATGATTGAGGTAATTACCGAGCAATATGTTCAACCCGGTTCCCATTGTTATGACCTGGGCTGTTCGCTTGGCGCATCCACTCTGGCCATGCGGCACGGCATTCCCTATCCGGATTGCACTCTGGTCGGCGTAGACAACTCCAGCGCCATGATTGAGCGGTGTAAACACTATGTCGCTCTGGATGACCATGAGCTGCCGGTTACCTTGCGCTGCGAAGACCTTCTAACAACTGAGCTGAGCCAAGCCTCGGTAACTACCCTGAATTTCACGCTGCAATTTGTTCCACCGGAACAACGGTCAGACTTACTGAAACGAATTGCTGATGCCACGCTACCTGGCGGCGTGCTGATTCTGTCCGAAAAAATCCGGTTTGATTCAGACTCGGAACAAGACACGCAAACCCGGCTACACCACGAATTCAAACGAGCAAACGGCTATTCCGACCTGGAAATCAGCCAGAAGCGCGCCGCCATTGAAAAAGTACTCATCCCGGAAACCCTGGCCGCACATCAGGAACGGCTTACCTGCGCGGGATTCAACCAGGTACTGGTGTGGTACCAATGCTTCAATTTTGTTTCCATCCTGGCCATCAAGAGCCACTAACTCCAGGACAGACCAAGACTTATGGCTGCTTTTGACTGGCGCAAACGTTTCACCCCTTTTCTCAACTTCCTGTACAACAATAACCAGGAAGCCTGGGCCAACGTGCTCACTGAGCAGTTGATCCATCGCTTTGAGATAAATCCTCATGGTGATATGGACCGCTGGCAGACAGCCCTGGAAGCTCTGCCAGCGGCTTCGGGCACAAGCGTCGATCTTACTCACTCTGCAGTGACTATTGCCTCTGCAGCCCCTTTGAGTGAGCCTGAGGCTGAAAAGCTGGAACTGGGGCTAAGGGGGTTGATGCCCTGGCGTAAAGGCCCCTTCGATTTTTTCGGCACATACATTGATACCGAATGGCGCTCTGACTGGAAGTGGGATCGTGTTGCACCTCACCTGGCCGATCTGAATGGCCGCACCATTCTGGATGTCGGCTGTGGCTCAGGCTATCACTGCTGGCGCATGGCTGGTGCCGGTGCAAAACGGGTACTTGGTATCGACCCCGGGTTACTGTTCATGTTCCAGTTTCTGGCGGTCAAAGGCTACCTAGGTGATGTGCCTGTCGACCTGATACCAATCCGCATGGAAGACCTGCCGGATAACCTTGAGTTGTTCGATACGACCTTCTCCATGGGCGTGCTGTACCACCGCCGATCGCCAATTGACCACCTGCTGGACCTAAAAGGCACTCTCCGCAGCGGTGGAGAGCTGGTACTGGAAACATTAGTCGTTGAGGGCCCGGAAGGTTACAGTTTGGTACCAGAAGACCGCTATGGTCAGATGCGAAACGTCTGGTTCTTGCCCAGCTGTCCAACCTTGCTCCGATGGCTGGACCGCGCTGGTTTCAAACAGCCACGAGTCGTGGATATCAGTAACACCACCACCGATGAACAGCGCCGTACCGACTGGATGAGATACAACTCTCTGGCAGATTTTCTTGATCCCGAAAACCCGTCCAAAACTATCGAAGGCTATCCGGGCCCCAAACGTGCCACGATCATTGCAGAGAAACCCTGAAAGACCATCAGCAGATATAAAAAAACCGCCTGAAGCATTTGCTAAAGGCGGTTTTTTTGTCTCAGAAACTTACTCCCCGAAAGGGTGTCTCAGAGTGATCGTCTCTACACGGTCTGGCCCGGTCGAGATAATATCGATCGGCGCTTCGATCTGTTCTTCCAGGAAACGAATATACGCTTTCGCATTCTCCGGAAGCTGATCCAGTGCAGTCAAACCAAAGGTGCTTTCACTCCAGCCAGGCAACTCTTCATAGATCGGTTCGATATCCTTGTAGCTTTCGCAACCAATCGGCGGCCGGGTGATTTCGCCATTCGGCGTTTTATAACCTACGCAGACCTTAACGGTTTCCAGGCCATCCAGTACGTCCAATTTAGTCAGGCAAATACCAGACACACTGTTAATCTGGATAGCATGGCGCAGAGCTACAGCATCGAACCATCCACAACGACGCGAGCGGCCAGTCGTGGTGCCCACTTCATTGCCTTTCACCGCCAGACGCTCACCCACATCGTCAAACAGCTCTGTCGGGAACGGGCCGGAACCAACGCGAGTGGTGTACGCCTTGGTAATACCCAGTACGTAATCCAGGTATAGCGGACCGAAGCCAGAACCGGTCGCGGTACCACCAGCAGTGGTGTTGGAAGAGGTTACAAATGGGTAGGTTCCCAGGTCGATATCCAGCAGAGAACCCTGAGCGCCTTCAAACAGAATATGCTCACCACGCTTGCGATGGTCATGCAGGATGTCAGTCACATCAGTGGCCATCGGCAGAATTTCTTCAGCCATCTGCTTCAGTTCTGCCAGAGCTGCGTCGATATCTTCAGCTTCTTCTTTGAAGTACTCGGTCAGCACGAAGTTGTGGTAAGACATAATCTCACGCAACTTCACTTCAAACTCTGCCATATTAGACAGGTCGCTTACGCGAATACCACGACGAGACACTTTATCTTCGTAGGCTGGCCCAATACCACGGCCAGTCGTACCGATCTTATCAATACCCTTGGCACGCTCACGAGCCTGATCGATACGAACGTGGGTACGCAGAATAACCGGGCATGCCAGACTGATTTTGAGACGATCCCGCACCTCAACACCGTTAGCTTCCAGCTCACGAACTTCCTTAAGAAGCGCTTCCGGCGACAGTACTACGCCGTTACCAATCAGGCAGAGGACATTCTTCCGAAGAATGCCAGACGGGATCAGGTGCAAGGCCGTCTTTTTACCCTCGATGACCAGTGTATGGCCAGCGTTGTGACCACCCTGAAAGCGCACCACTGCTGCCACTTTTTCTGTCAGAAGGTCAACGATCTTACCCTTGCCTTCATCACCCCACTGGGTACCCAGCACAACAACATTTTTACCCATGATTCTCTCTCACATCAGGCGGCCCTATGGCTAGCGCCTTGCACATTTATTCAGAAAAACTCGCAAAAAACCGAAACCAAACGCACGCGTCAGCCCAGCATCTCCACAACCCATTGCCCATCTTTCTTAATCAGCTGACGATCGCAGCCCTGTGCCAAAGGATCTGCAGATGAATCATCTGGCAACCCCCTTATCACAGTCTCAGTCATCCTCAGGCCGGAAATAACGCCTTCCAGCGCGGAATCTTCTATGGCTGGCGCCCAAATGGCACCAGTACGCTTGTAGGGGCGTTCCCCCAGGGCCACCAGAGCACGAATATCTATACTGAAGCCAGTCGCTGGCCGGGCGCGGCCAAAATCGCTGCCAATGGCATCATAACGCCCCCCCTTGGCAACCGAGTCGCCATGACCGGGCACGTAGGCGGCAAACACCAACCCTGTATGGTAGTTGTATCCACGCAACTCACAGAAATCGAAACCGACGCTTACTTCAGGAAAATCACGACCAAGCATATCGGCCACCCGGGTAAGCTGATCCAGCGCAGCGTCCAGAGCATCAGATGCTCCCCCAAGAATCGTTCGGGCGACATCCAGAGCTTCGACACCACCACTGACGCGAGCCAGCTCCCGAAGCAGGGCGCCAGAAGAACCCGGAGCACAGTCACCCAGCAAGCTGTCCAGTTCCGGCACAGACTTACGGGCCATCGCATCGAATACAGCCGCTTCGGTGGCTTTATCGAATCCAGAGCCCGCAATGAGACTTTCATAAATGGAAACGTGGGCAAGATCCAGGTGCACATGAGGCAGGCCGGCAACCCGAAGTGCTTCCAGCATCAGACTGATCACCTCCAGGTCAGCCGCTTCAGATGTGCTGCCAAACAGCTCACAACCTGCCTGGATCGGCGTACGGCCAGTCAGCATGTGTCGTGGGCGGGTATGCAACACATGGCCTGCGTAGCAAAGGCGGGTAATACCTTCCTGCCCTAATGTATGGGCATCGATACGGGCTGCCTGCGGCGTCATATCCGCGCGCACGCCCATCATCCTGCCTGTAAGCTGGTCCGTCAGTTTGAAAGTCTGCAACTCCAGATCATGTCCGGTGCCTGTAAACAGGGACTCAAGATACTCAATCAGGGGCGGGATCACCAATTGGTAACCCCAGCGTTGGCAGGTGTCCATTACATCCCGGCGCAGGGACTCGATCCGTCCGGCCAGCGGGGGCAGAATGTCTTCTACTCCGTCTGGCAGTAACCAGCGATCAGATACTGTCATGAGATTGTGTTGTCCGTTTTTCCGTCACCGACAAAGGTAGCGGTGGGAATGACTCAGGGTTCAGGGTGGTCAGGCGTAGAAATGCCTAAACAAAACCGCAAAGATTCTACACCCTTGGCAGACACAAAAAAACCGGAATACCAAGGTATTCCGGTTTTCCGCCTTAACCAACGAAATTAGTTGGTGCCAGCAGGGTCCTTCAGGAATTTCATAAAGTCACTGTTGGAGTCGATGACCATGATGTCATCTTTGCCAGAAAACGTTTTCTGGTAAGCCTGCAAGCTCCGGTAAAAACTGTAAAATTCTTCGTTACTGCCATAGGCATCAGCGTATATCTGAGCTGCTTCACCGTCACCTTCACCACGTGTGGTCTCAGCCTCGGCAAAAGCGTTAGCCAGAGTTACTGTTTGCTGACGATCAGCGTCGGCCCGAATGCCTTCAGCCAACTCCAGGCCACGAGAACGGAACTCCTGAGCCAGTTTCTGACGTTCTGTCGCCATCCGGCGATAAACGTTTTCACTGACAGACCCCGGAAACTCAATGGCCTTGAGCCGAATATCGAGGATTTCGATACCAAACTCTTTAATTGCTGTCTCATTAGCGCGGTCTCTCAGAGAGTGCATCAGCTCATCCCGTTGCCCCGAAACCACTTCGTGCATGGTTCGAACACCAAACTCGTCACGCAGGCCATTGTCCACACGGGACAGAATCAGCGTTCCAGCACGCAGCTCATCACCACCGGTAGCACGGTAGAACTGATCAACATCCCGGATTTTCCAGGCCACATAGGAATCTACGTCCAGCGGCTTCTTCTCGATGGTGAGGTATTGTCGTGAGGGCAAATCCAGCGTCAGCACCCGGATATCAAACTGTCGAATCTGATCAATGACAGGAACTTTGAAATGGATACCTGCCTGAATATTCGTCTCAACCAACTCACCAAAGCGTAACTTCACACCACGATGCGTCTCAGGAATGATGAATACGCTAGACAATACAAGCAGGACGACGATCAGGGCGCCTGCAAGGCCCAATACACCTTTAGGTCCCATAATTTATCTACTCCTCCGGGTGTTTACGTCCTGCCGGGCGCGCAACTCTTGCAAAACCTGGTCGGTCAGCGTTTGAACATCGATCTGCTGGCTGCCCGAGCCGGATGAGCCAGAGCTGGCAGCCGGCAAACGACCTTGCATCAACCTGTCCAAAGGCAGATACATCATGTTGCCACTACTCTCGGTATCAACGAAAATCTTGCTACTGTTACTCAGAACCTGTTCAAGGGCCTGAATGTACATCCGCTCACGAGTCACCACTGGTGATTTTTCATACACCGAAAGCAACTGATTAAAACGAGCCGTTTCACCACGGGCACGCTCGATCACTTCAGCTTTATAGGCGTTGGCTTCTTCGATCAGACGCTGGGCCTGCCCCCGGGCTTCCGGCACGATCTTGTTTCGATAGGTTTCCGCTTCTTCTTTCAAACGCTGCTCGTCTTCACGGGCACGCTGAACTTCACGGAAAGCATCCTGAACAGCGGCGGGAGGCTGGGTACTCTCTACGTTGACCCGCACAATTTCCAGACCGGTTCCGTATTCTTTAAGAAAACTCTGCAACCGCTGCTCAACCCTGACTGCCAGTTCTGCACGACCTTCGGTCAATACATCATCCAGAGAGGAACTGCCCACCTCGTGACGAAGCGCACTGTCGGTGGCAAAGGCGAGCGCCTGATTGGAGTCCCTGACGTTAAGCACGTATGCCTTGGCGTCTCCAACCCGGTACTGAACCTGCAGATCAACAGTCACCAGGTTTTCATCTTGAGTCAGCATCTGACCAGATGAACGGGCGGTTCGTACGTTAGTGACAAGAACCTTGGTCACGGAATCGATCAAAGGAACTTTGAAGCGCAAGCCCGGATTTTCAGTACGGTTATATTCCCCGAAGCGCAGCACAACGGCCCGCTCCTGCTCGTCTACGGTGTAGAACGACTGAAAAACGACATAACCTGCAACCAGAATTGCAGCAAGGGCAATAATGGCACCAAAACCGCCCTTGTTGTTACCCGAGCCCGAGGTGCCCTTGTTGCCTGAGCCACCTTTACCACCAAGCATACGATTAAGCTTGTCAAGGCCCTTTTTCAGCGCTTCGTCCAGGTCTGGTGGCCCCTGATCATTGCCGCGACGACCGCCACCGGTTCCCCAGGGATCATTGTCGTTACGGTTACCACCCGGTTCATTCCAGGCCATAATTCTCTCCGTTCGTGTTAAGTCGAATGGCTGCAAATACTAGGGATTTATCAGCCCCCCGGCAATAGGCGAGCCATGTCAGAATGTTCTGTCTTCCAGCCGAACTTCATTCTGGCTAACACCAGCCCGGCTAAGCAGCTGCTGCCAATCCCGGTTCTGTAACCGAATTTCTACTACGGTATCACCGGTTTCCCGATATTCTTCACTGAGTACCGAGCCCGCTTCATGCAGAGATGCCCGTAGCTTACCATCAGCAGGCCCCAGCAGAACAAAGTGGTGAACCACATCTTCCGCAAGACGCTCGACAATAGCATCAAACAGCAAGTCCATCCCTGCACCGGTCACAGCCGACACCCAGACTCTGACCGGAATACCTTCTTCATTACGATCAACTCTGGCCTCAAAATCATCCAGCAGATCAATCTTGTTGAAGACCTGCAACTGAGGCACTTCATCTGCGCCAATCTCAAGCAGCACGTTCTCCACCTGCTCGATGTTTTCATCCCGCCTGGCATCATGGCAGTCAATCACATGCAGCAACAGTGTAGCCTGCCGGGTTTCCTCCAGAGTCGCCCGAAAAGCTTCAACCAGCTTGTGAGGCAAATGACGAATGAAGCCAACCGTGTCAGCCACTACGACCGACCCGATGTCGGGAAGTTCCAACTTACGCAGTGTTGGGTCCAGGGTTGCGAACAACTGATCGGCGGCATACACGCTTGCGGTTGTCACACGATTGAACAACGTAGACTTACCTGCGTTGGTGTAACCCACCAAAGACAGTGTAGAAATATCTGCACGCTGACGAGCCCGTCGCCCCTGATCCCGCTGCTTACGCACCTTTTCCAGACGCTTATGAATGGATTTGATACGTTCCCGCAGTAACCTGCGGTCTGTTTCAAGCTGGGTTTCACCCGGTCCCCTGAGGCCAATACCACCTTTCTGGCGTTCAAGGTGCGTCCAACCCCGAACAAGCCGGGTTGACATATGCTCAAGCTGAGCCAGTTCCACCTGAAGCTTGCCTTCATGAGTACGGGCCCGCTGTGCAAAAATGTCCAGGATGACGCCTGTGCGGTCCAGCACTCGGCACTGGAGTTCGCGCTCAATGTTCCGCTCCTGGCTAGGACTTAATGCATGGTTAAACAGCACAACATCAGCTTCGCTGGCAGCCACCGCATCCCGGATTTCTTCCAGCTTGCCTTCACCAACAAACAAGCGAGGACTGGGCTGTTTACGAGTACCTGTCACCATAGCAACAGGTTCTACACCCGCAGACGTCACAAGCTCCCGAAACTCGCCCGGGTCTTCAGAGCCATCATGGGCGGTAAATTCAATGTGTACGAGAACCGCCCGTTCTCCAACGTCAGGACGTTCAAACAAGATATTTTCAACTCCATAAAAACAAACACCCGCGGCCAGTTCAGCTCAAAGTCTGTCCTGTACCGCGGGTGCCAAAACCGGAAAATCCGGAGGTATTAATCTTCAGCTTCATCCTCTCCTGCCGGGTTCGCCTGTGGCAAACGCACATTACGGGCAGGCACGACGGTGGAGATAGCATGTTTATAGACCATCTGGCTTACCGTGTTCTTTAACAGGATCACGAACTGATCGAACGATTCGATCTGGCCCTGCAATTTGATGCCATTAACCAAAAAGATAGAAACCGGAATGCGTTCCTTGCGCAAGGCATTGAGGTAAGGGTCTTGTAATGAATGCCCTTTTGACATGTGTATTCTCCTGTTTAGAGGTAGAGGTAGGTGCAGATCGTCATATTTCAGAGTTTAATGTGGTGTCTAGCCCCGATTTTTTCAAGGCTTCCAACATCACGTGTAAATTATTGCTGTCCAGCCGGTGAACTTCTGGCCATTTCCGTAACCAGGTAAGCTGGCGTTTTGCCAGTTGACGGGTAGCCGCCATCCCTTTGTTTACGTACGTTTCATAATCACAAGCGCCCGACAGATAATCCCAAGCCTGCCGATAGCCCACACAACGCATGGATGGCATATCAGGATTCAGGTCACCTCGATTCATCAGACGCCGGACTTCATCCAAAAACCCAGCTTCTTGCATAGCCAAAAAGCGTGCGCCGATCCTCTCATGGAGGACTTTGCGCTCAACCGGTGCAATAGCATACTGGAAAACAGTATACGGTAGACCAACACTTTCGTCTGCCTGCCACCGGGTGAAATAGGTGTAATCCTTAACGTCAGCCCCACTTTGCACCGAAGAAGTTCCGGGGCTCGCCTGCCAAAATGATGAAATTGGTTGACCAGTAAGCCGAATAACCTCAATAGCACGCATCAATCGCTGTCGATTGTTGGGATGAATAAGCGTCGCTGCAACCGGGTCTTTGGCCACCAGCTCCTCATACAAGCATTCCCAACCGTGGGACAGGGCCTCCTGCTCAATCTGTTCCCTGAGCTCCGGATTGGCTGACGGCAGGTTCGACATACCGTTCAGTAACGCCTTGAAATACATCATGGTTCCGCCTACTAGCAGCGGGATTCGGCCACGCCCGGAAATTTCAGCCATTTCAGCCAGCGCGTCCCGCACAAAATCAGCAGCTGAATAGGTTTCTGCGGGATCACAAATATCGATCAAACGATGCGGAGCTTTCGCCAACTCTCCGGCTGTCGGTTTCGCCGTTCCGATATCCATGCCACGGTAGATCATGGCGGAATCCACGCTGATGATATCGCAGGGCAGCTGTTCACAAAGAGCCATAGCAAGGTCGGTTTTGCCGGAGGCGGTCGGCCCCATCAAAAAAATAGCCGGAGGAAGGCTTTGCAGCCGCGGGTCTGACATAGCCCTTATCGCCCTCTCAGGAACAGTTTGTCCAGTTCAGACAGGGTAACCAGCGTCCATGTAGGACGGCCGTGATTACACTGGCCACTACGCTCAGTCGCCTCCATGTCTCTCAACAGTGAATTCATTTCAGGAATGGTTAATTGCCGGTTGGCTCGCACTGATCCGTGACACGCCATGGTTCCCAGCAGCTCATGAGTCACAGCCTCAACCCGATCACTTTGACCGTTTTCAATCAGGTCAGCCAAAACATCACGCACCAGCTGTTCAGTATTTGCACCCCGCAACAATGCGGGGATCTGACGTACAGCTAATGTTTCCGGGCCAATGCGTTCAATCTGCAAACCCAGCTTCTGCAATTCATCACCGTGAGTTTCTGCCAGCCTGGCCTCTTTCTGACTAACCGTAAGCGAAACCGGGACCAAAAGGGGCTGGCTTTTCAAATCTTGCTCGACCAAAGCCTGTTTCATGCGCTCGTAGGTGATCCGCTCATGAGCCGCGTGCATGTCCACAACAATCATACCAGCACGGCTTTGGGCAAGAATGTAGATGCCGTGCAGCTGAGCAATCGCATAACCGAGCGGAGGCTCTTCTTCACCATCCCGCGGCGGCGTGGTTAGAACAGGCTGGGTACCGGACCCCGCTGGCCGAGACTCACCAGTAACGCCACCGCCACCATTAAGCGAATTATAGAACCCCATCTGGTCACTGGCCTTCCAGTCCTGCTGCGGCTGCACCGGTGCCGAATGACCAAATCCAGTATTAAAAGATTGTGACTGAGCGGCTCCATGGCCCTGCTGAGGCTGAAAAACCGCAGATTCACCCACCATAGGCGGCACTTCAGGTTCGCGCCCAAAAGACTGTGCTTCAGCCCCCCGGAAATGATCCGCAGGACGAACATCTGCTAAAGCTTTGTGGAGAGTGCGGAAAATAAAATCATGCACCAAGCGACCATCCCGGAAGCGCACTTCGTGCTTGGTGGGGTGCACGTTAACATCCACTGTGGCGGGGTCCACTTCCAGATACAACACAAACGCCGGATGGCGATTATTATAAAGCACATCCCGATATGCCTGGCGAACCGCATGGGCCACCAACTTGTCGCGAATTACCCGCCCGTTAACAAAGAAATACTGAAGATCTGCCTGGCTACGGGAAAATGTGGGCAAGGCTACCCAACCCCAAAGACGCAGCCCACTGGCTTCGGCCTCGATCACTACCGCATTGTCGATAAATTGCTGCCCACACAGGGAACTGATTCGACGTTGCTTGTCGATCTCCGACTCGGCCGGCCGCAGGCTTTGAATCACCCGCTGGTTGTGGCGCAGGGTAAATCCGGTATCGAAACGGCTAAGCGCTTGTCGGCGAATAGTTTCATCGACGTGATTAAACTCTGTTTTTTCTGTGCGCAGGAATTTGCGGCGGGCGGGTGTGTTAAAAAACAGATCCCGGACCTCAACGGTGGTACCAACAGGGTGTGCAGCCGGTGAGATTTTGGAATCCATGTCACGCCCTTCGACTTCCACCCGGGCAGCGGCTTCTTGCTCTACCGTACGAGAAGTCAGTGAGAGGCGGGAGACAGAGCTGATACTGGCAAGGGCTTCGCCACGAAAACCCAGAGTACCTACGGCTTCAAGGTCATCAAGGGTCAAGATCTTGCTGGTCGCATGCCGGCTTAGTGCTAAAGGTAAATCAGCCTCAGCAATACCCGAGCCATCATCCCGCACCCGGATCAGCTTAACGCCACCTTGTTCCAGTTCTATATCAACCCGGCTGGCACCGGCATCCAGAGCATTTTCCACCAGTTCTTTAACAACGGACGCGGGACGCTCCACCACCTCGCCAGCGGCTATCTGGTTGGCAAGCCGGGGCGAGAGCAATTGAATGTGGGGCATAGCCGGGAACTACCTCTTGATCAGGATGAGGGAATACGAATGGTTTGCCCTACCATAACACGATCGTCGTTCATCTCGTTAAACCGCATCAGCTCACTGACGGTCGTCTGGTTTTCACGTGCAACTCCGGACAAAGTGTCGCCACTCTGAATCCGATAATGACTAACCCGGCCTCCATCCCGACCGTTCTCTTTTTGCCAGGCAAGCAAAGTTCCGGGAGGAGGACTGCGCCTGAAGTAATCACTTATCCCCCCCATCATGGCTCTGGCTAATTTTTCCCGATACCACTCAGAAGCGAGATTCTTTTCTTCCTTGGGATTCGAAATAAATCCGGCTTCCACCAAAATGGATGGAATATCTGGCGACTTAAGCACAGCAAACGCGGCCTGCTCTACACCTGGCTTATGCAACTTTGCCACACCGCCCAGTTTGCCCAACACCGAGCTGCCGACACCCAGGCTCGCGTTGATGCTCGCCGTCATCGACAAATCGAGTAATACGCCCGCCAGCATTTCATCTCGCCCCTCCAGAGACAGGCCACCAGCTCCGCCAATCAGGTCTGAACGGTTTTCACTTTGTGCCAGCCAGCGAGCGGTTTCACTGGTCGCGCCCCTCTGGGACAGTGCAAATACAGAGGCACCACTGGGCTGAGGGGTCCGGAAGGCATCCGCATGCACAGAAACAAAAAGATCCGCATTATGTTTACGCGCCAGAATCGTCCGGTTTCTCAGGCCGATGTAATAATCGCCTGTACGGGTAAGCTTGGCGGTATAGCCAGGCTGCTTGTTGATCAGCTCAGCCAGCGTTTTAGCCATTTTCAGCACGACATCTTTTTCACGGGTACCCCGAGGACCGATAGCTCCCGGGTCTTCTCCGCCATGGCCAGCGTCCACCACAATGACAATATCCCGCTTACCCGCCGAATTCTGTGTAACGGTTGGACTTGCTTCTTTCTCCGACCGACTACCCGCTTCATCAATCAGATCGACCACCAACCGGTGGCCATACTGCTGGTTGGGTTCCAGCACAAAGCTGCGGGGTTTTATGTCGGTTTTCAAGTCAAGCACGACTCGTAAGTCTGTTCCATTCCGAGGCGCACTCCGAATACGCTGAATAGGGCTCCCGGACAGGTCGACCTTACTGAAGTCCGTTGTCATGGAAGCATTTTTCAAGTCAATCACCAGTCGTGACGGACCGGACAACGAGAAAACGTTGTGATCTACCGCTCCTTCTGTATCCAGCACCAAACGCGTATGGTCCGGCGCGGGCCAGATGCGCAAGCCCTCAATCTTGGTGGCGGCATTAACGGCGCTTGCCGCAAGCGCCAACAACAGAAACAATGCGATTTTCATGAATCCGGCCCCATCAACTCAATTTGACTTAACAACGTGGCACCAAACTCCGAACGTGCCTTTAAAATAACCGCGCGACCTTTACCCTTTCGCTCCAGACAGATCTCGATATCCGGTTCTGGCAGCACACCCTGGCCGCGCTCCGGCCACTCAATCAAACAAAAATTCGTGCCCGAGAAATAGTCACGAATCCCCATGTATTCAAGTTCTTCCGGATCACCCAGCCGGTATAAGTCGAAATGGTATACCGGCGGCACCAGATCTTCATATGGCTCCACCAGCGTATATGTCGGACTTTTAACCGCACCTTTGTGCCCCAACCCACGCATAACTCCTCGACTGAGCGTGGTTTTACCCATGCCCAGATCCCCTTCCAGGAACACCGTCAGGCTTTGATCAGACAGTTTTGCCAGCCGCGCCAATTCACCGCCCAGGCACTCTGTTCCAGCCTCGGTTTCCAGAAACAACCGGCACTCGTTACCAACCATACTCATCGCTCCTGCCGGTCGTTCCACAGGCTTTTGACGCCAGTTTTTTTCAACACCTGGGGTAAACCGGCAATCACATCGGTCGGCAATAGCCCCATATAGCCCAGCTCTTCAACTGCTTTGTCAGCGGCGGCCAGGTGAGCTGCAGCGGCGGCGACCGTAGCCAGGCTCGCCTCGGGTAGCTGCCCCATAAATGCACCGATGATGCCCGACAACACATCACCCATCCCACCGGTAGCCATGCCAGGGTTTCCGCCGGCAATGATAAAGGGCTCACCGGAGCCTGTGGCAATGACTGTTCCCGCACCTTTGAGCAAGACAACGCCACCCCATATACGCTGAATCTCTCTCGCAGCAACCAGCCGATCTGCCTCAATCTCAGCCACAGTAAGCCCGAGCAGGCGTGCGGCCTCACCAGGGTGTGGAGTAAGCACGTGCTTACTCATCGGGATCGCAGCCCGGGTAGCCATCAAGTTAAGTGCATCGGCATCCAGGACCCGGGGCTTGCCACTCTCAACCACCTGCTGCAACATCTGTTGCCCCCAGGCCGACTTACCAATACCAGGGCCACAGACAACCACATCAGCCCGTTGAAGCAATGGCACCAACTCTGAGCCATGAATCAACCCGTGGGTCATCACGTTCGGGCACCGAACCAAAGCTGCGCTCACATGCTCTGGCCGCGTAGCAAGCGATATAAGGCCTGCTCCCGCACGGGATGCAGCTTCAGCCGCCATGATTCCGGCGCCGCCGAAACCGCGATCACCGGCAACCACCAAAACATGACCAAAACGGCCTTTATGAGCGTTCAAAGGGCGCTCGGGAAACCAGTCCCTACACTCAGCCCAGACTTTGAGCCGGGCTACCGGCTGCCCGGGACAGCCATGAAATTGCTGTTCAGTCACCAAGGGCTCAAACACCACCCGGCCACAAACGGCAGGCCCTGCTCCAGTGTAGAGCCCCACCTTGGCGCCAATAAAGGTGACCGTCAACGCTGCACGAACCACTTCACCTGCTGCCGCCCCGGTGGACGCATCAAGACCGGAAGGCAAGTCAACCGCCAGCACAGGAACTCCTGCGTCATTTACGGCACGGATAACACTGGCAAACGGCTCTCTCGGCGCCCCCGAAACCCCGGTACCCAATAACGCATCAACGACAATCCCGGCTTTAATGAGATTCGCTGCCAGCTCACCCTCAGACAAATCAGCAAATTCCTTAACCGGCACTCCTTCAGCCCGGGCAACCCTGAAGGCTTTCAAGGCATCTCCCGTCAGTTTTTCACTCGGAGAAACAGCAACACACTCAACGGGAATGGCCAAGCGGTGAGCATTCGCTGCAATCAAATAACCATCGCCACCGTTATTACCCGCACCGCACAAAACCAACATTGGGCCAGGCGCGGGCCAATGTTTCCGTAACTGCCGAAACGCAGCTCTGGCCGCTGCCTGCATCAGCTCAAAACCATCTATGCCCTGCTGATCAATAAGATACCGGTCCATCGCTCGTACTGAGTCGGCGGAATACAAGGCTTCTGATAGACTGTCCGCGTAGTGCATAGGAGCATCCCGCTAAAGAAACCGGTTTAAGAAAATTGGCCAGATATCTGTAAAGCATAGCAAAATAGAAAAAAAGGTCATAACTTAATCAAATTAAATCTCCGCAGGCTTTCGCCGCCGAAGGCTCCATCATGCCCAACAATACAAATATCACAGCCTCAACCCCCTCTCTGGAAGCCCTGCCAGCCAAAATTCGCCAATGGGCGAAACAACTGGGCTTTGCTGATACCGGCATCACCTATGCCAATACCGGCCCCCATGCTGAACGCCTGAAGCAATGGCTTGCAGCCGGCTACCATGGTGATATGACTTACATGGCCGACCATGGCGACAAACGCTATACGCCCGACTCTCTCGTCCCGGAGACACAACGAGTCATTTCCGTTCGCATGGACTACCTCCCCTCACCGGACAACCCGAAACAAGCGCTGACAAACCGGGAAACTGCCTACATAACGCGCTATGCCCTTGGACGGGACTACCACAAGCTGATGCGCAAACGGCTAGCAACTCTGGCCAGACAGATTGACGAAGCAATCACCGGTTACGACTATCGCGCCTTTGTCGACAGCGCCCCCGTGCTTGAGCGAGGCTTAGCCCAGCGTGCCGGGCTTGGCTGGATCGGCAAGAACAACATGGTGATACACCCCAAGGCGGGTTCTTTCTTTTTCCTGGGTGAAATTTTTACCAGTGCCCCATTGCCCGTAGACGAACCGTTTGACAAGCAACATTGCGGCTCCTGCTCTGCGTGCCTGAAAATCTGCCCAACGGATGCTTTTGTTGGCGCTCACTTACTGGACGCCCGGCGGTGCATCAGCTATCTGACGATCGAACTGAAAGGGGCCATTCCAGAGGAACTACGTCCGAAAATGGGCAACCGGGTGTTTGGCTGCGATGACTGCCAGCTGGCGTGCCCGTGGAACAAGTTCAATAAGCCCACTAAAGAAAATGATTTTCAACCCCGGCACGGCCTGGATAACACCGACCTTGCAGAGTTATTCCTGTGGACTGAGCAGGAGTTTCTGAAACGCACAGAAGGCTCGGCTATTCGCCGCACCGGCTATGAAAACTGGCTGCGTAATATCGCAGTGGGACTGGGCAACGCCCCGTCGACCATTCCCGTCATCGAGGCGCTGAAGCAGCGGGCGGAGCATCCATCAGAGGTGGTGCGTGAGCACGTAGCCTGGGCACTTCGCCAACACGGCTTATAGCTTGAAGAAATGCTCACGGTAATGGCGCAGCTCCTCGATGGAGTCGCGAATATCGTCCAGCGCCAAGTGGCTACCTTTCTTTTTCACGCCATCCAGGACATCCGGGCGCCAGCGACGGGCAAGCTCTTTGACCGTTGAAACATCCAGATTGCGGTAATGGAAGAATGCCTCAAGTTCAGGCATGTATTTAACGAGAAAACGCCGGTCCTGACCAATGCTGTTGCCGCACAATGGCGACTCACCCGCAGACATGTACTGTTTCAGGAATGCCAGTGTTTCCTGCTCGGCCTCTGCCTCGGAGATTTTGCTGTCTTTAACTCGCTGGGTCAGACCACTGGCTCCGTGAGTCCGGGTGCACCATTCATCCATGGAGTCCAACAGGCTGTCAGGCTGTTTAATGGCAATCACGGGGCCTTCAGCGACCAGATTCAGTTCCGAATCGGTAATAATCGTGGCCATTTCAATAATCCGCTCTTGCTCAGGATCCAGACCAGTCATTTCAAGGTCTATCCAGACCAAGTGGTTTCCGCTGCTCATTTTCATCTACACCTATGCCGTTAAATTTTTTCGGAGGGGGCGTGTGTGTGGCACACATGAGAAACTCTGCCTATTGTCCATGATTCACGTATCATGTGGTACATCACTTTCCCGGAACACTAGAAAGCCAATGGCAAAACGCAAATTGAACAAACGCCAGCAGTGGCGGATTGAGAAGATTCAGAAAGAGCGCACTACCCGAATGGCTCGAAAGGAAAAGGCCGTAGAAGCGCAAGCAGAAGCCGGTGAGCTGGGGCCAGAACAAGAAGGCCTGATTATTGCTCATTACGGACAACAACTGGACGTTGAAGCCCTGCAAGGTGATAACGCCGGGCAGGTATTCCGCTGTTTTGTCCGGGCCAACATCAGCAGCCTGGTAACCGGGGATAAAGTGGTCTGGCGGCCCGGGAAAAGTGAAACCGGCGTCATTGTGGCCCGATGTGAACGAGAAAACCTGCTCCAGCGGCCGGATAACTTTGGAGCACTAAAGCCTGTAGCGGCAAATATTGATCATATTATTCTGGTGATTGCACCAGAGCCGGAGCCCCATGACAGCCTGATTGACCGTTATCTCGTGGCTTCCGAAAGCTCAGATATCCCCGCCGTCATTCTTCTCAACAAAACCGATCTGATTAACGATCAGAACCGTCCTCACATTGAAGCTCTTCTCGCCCGCTATGAAGCCTTAGGCTATCAGGTAGAACGGACATCTGCCGCAGCCTGCAAGGGAGAGCCAGCGCCCGAAGTCGAGGCACTGGTACGCAACAAGACCAGCGTGTTTGTCGGACAGTCCGGAGTTGGAAAGTCATCGATTATTCAGACCTTACTCCCGGATGAACTGCTTCGGGTTGGCGCAGTATCTGCGAGCACGGGCAAAGGCGTGCACACAACTACCACCGCCAAGCTTTTCCATCTTCCGAGTGGAGGCGACCTGATTGATTCACCAGGGATCCGGGAGTTTGGTTTGTGGCATATGACACCTCAAGAAGTAGAGTATGGATTCCGGGAAATCCGTCCTTTGATGGGCATGTGCAAGTTCCGGAACTGCCGTCACATGGGTGACCCCGGATGCGCACTGGATGCGGCAGCAGAAAACGGAACTATTTCACGGGAACGCCTTAAAAGCTTCCATCGGATTCTTCAAGATATGGCGGAACAACAAGCACGAGGACTTAAACTTACCTGACTTAAGCTGAACCAATTGTCCGGAAAAGTTACCAGTTCAACTCACCTGGCGCTGGCTCCGGACGCTCCTCGAACCAGCTTCCATCTTCCAGGTTCTTGAATGCCTTTTGCTCTTGTTCCTCTGATGGGCGGGTTAAGTCGATTAGGGGCTGGCTTGGCCGACGTTCTCCACTCTCAATACCTTCAACGGTTTTCTTGTTGAGAACAATAATAGAAATACGGCGATTAACGGGTGCTGTCGGGTTGTCTTTGTCAAACAGCACCGAATCACTCAGACCCACAACCCGCGCGATCTGTTCAAGCCTTACACCACCAGCTACCAGCGCACGGCGAGCAGTGTTTGCCCGATCAGCCGACAGTTCCCAGTTCGTATAGCCCGGCCGACCACTAAATGGAGTCGCATCAGTATGACCGGTAAGGCTCAATTTGTTGTTAACCGAACCCAGAGTTTTGGCAAGCTCAAAAAGGATGTCCTGAGAGTAGTATTTCAGCTCTGCCCGACCACTATCAAACATTGGACGACCTGACCGATCCACAATCTGGATACGCAAACCTTCATCCGTTATGTCTATCAGCAGCTGGTCTTTGAATTCTTTCAGCGTCTCATTCTGTTCAATACGCTCTTTCAGCTCTTGGAACAACTCTTCCATGCGCCGCTCCTCAAGCGTATCTGCCAGTTCGTCAACCACCTGATCTTCAATCTGAATCGTGCTGGACTCAACATCCTGAGTCGCTTCATTGATTACCGACGCGCTTCCCCCGAGATCGACCGGATTCGCAGAACCGCCCTCCGTAAAACCAATCGGGTCTTTGAAATAGCCCTCTACAGCCTGGATTTGCTCCGGAGAGGCTGTCGCTGTCAGCCAAAGCACTAGAAAGAAAGCCATCATGGCCGTGGCGAAGTCTGCAAACGCAACTTTCCACGAGCCGCCGTGGTGGCCTCCAACGATTTTCTTTTTGCGCTTGATGATAATCGGCTGCTGTTCCACGCTTAACTCCAGCTACTGGCAAGTAAAATCACTTAGAGCGAACGTGATCATTTAATTCCTGGAATCCCGGCCGTTTATCGGTAGGCAAAGCTTTGCGTCCAAATTCTATGGCCATCTGCGGCGCCTGCCCGGATACTGTAGCAACAATGGCTGATTTCACGCATTCATACGCCTTTAACTCATATTTCGCAGAGTGCTCAAGGGCAATAGCCGTTGGCCCAACAAACCCGTACCCCATCCAGATCCCCATGAAGGTACCTACAAGCGCAGCGGCTACACTCAAGCCAATTCTTTCCGGCCCTTCCGACAGGAAGTTCATGGTGATAACAATCCCCAGAACCGCAGCAACAATACCTAACCCCGGAAGGGCATCTGCAATCTTGTTAACTGCGTGGGCCGGTTCTTCCAGTTCCTGCTGGCGACTATCAATTTCATTCTCCATCATTCCTTCAAGCTCATAAGGAGCCATGTTGCCGGAGCTGATTATCCGCAAATAATCAGTAATAAAGTCGAGCAGGTGACCAGATTTCATGATGGCGGGATAGCGAGTAAAGATCTGACTGTTCTCCGGATTGTCAATGTCTTCCTCAATGGCCATCACACCCTGCTTCCGGGATTTATCGAAAACCTCATACAGCAGACTCAGTAAATCCATATAGTAAGATTTATTGAATGGCGAACCGGTCAGCAACCGCAACACGCCACTGAATACCTGTTTAACCGTGTGTAAAGGGTTTGCAATTACGAAAGAACCCACGGCCGCACCGCCGATGATCATAATTTCCGTAGGTTGCCAGAGCACGGCCAGGTTTCCGCCGTGCAGCATATAACCACCAAGCACACTCGCAATGACAACTACCGCACCAATAATCAGCAGCATAGAAAAAAGTTCACCTGTTTATCTTCTGTTTGATAACTTTTACCAGTCACATTTTCACCCCTCATGATAATAAGGTGCGCTCTGATCATAGCAAGCCTCTGCCCAGACAGCGAAGCTGAGAAACAATTTCTATACACTACACGCAGTTTGTTAAACTGCACGGCTTTAGAATCCAGAGACCTTTTAAATGCTTGATAAACTGTTTGTCCTGAGCCAATACGTTACACCGCAATTGGCCCTGTCCCGCCTGGCAGGGCGCCTTGCCGACAGCAACAGGACACCAGCCCTGAAAAACCGAGTGATCAATTGGTTTATCGGCCGTTACGGCGTAAACATGAGTGAAGCAGCCGAGCCGGACCCCACCGCTTATGACAGCTTCAACGCATTTTTTACCCGAGCTCTCAAGCCGGGAGTTCGTACCGTTGATCAAAGACCAGATATCTTCGTTAGTCCGGTAGATGGAGCTATCAGCCAGATCGGACAAGTGAACGCTGACGACCGGGTTTTTCAGGCAAAAGGCCAGTCATTCAGCCTGGTCGAATTACTGGGCGGCGACAAACAACGAGCAGAAGCTTTCCATGAAGGTGAATTCGCAACCATCTACCTGTCCCCGAAAGACTACCACCGTATTCATATGCCTATGGCAGGCACACTGAGGGAAATGGTTTATGTGCCTGGAAACCTTTTTTCTGTAAACCCCGTAACGGTAGAGAGTGTGCCCAACCTTTTCGCACGCAACGAACGAGTTGCCTGCATTTTTGATACAGAAGCCGGCCCTATGGCTTTGGTTTTAGTCGGTGCGATGATCGTTGGCAGCGTGGAGACCACATGGGCTGGCGTGGTTGCACCAAAGCCGAGCGAGGTCACTCAATGGCAATATTCAGGAGAGGATGCCGTCCGCTTCGAGAAAGGCGACGAAATGGGGCGCTTCCGACTCGGTTCTACCGTGGTCCTCGTTATGCCCAAAGGCGTCGTAGCCTGGAAGGCTGACCAGATAGCAGGCAAAACAGTCCGGATGGGTGAAGCTTTCGGCGAACTGAATCAACCCAACACCTGATCAGGTTCAGGCCCTTTCTATCGGAAAGGCCAGAACCTCGTCAATCACCTTTGCTCCGACCTTAAGCATCAGGAGCCGGTCAAGCCCCAACGCTACGCCCGAGCAATCGGGCAGGCCAGCCTCAAGCGCACTGACAAACGATTCATCCACCGCCATTCCCGGCTTATCGAACGCTTTGCGCTGCAGGTTATCCGCCTCGAAGCGGCGTCGCTGCTCAGCAGGATCCGTCAATTCCCAATAACCATTGCAAAGTTCAAGACCATTAATATACAACTCAAAACGATGCGCAATGGCATGCCCATTGTCTATAGAAACCCTGGCCAGGGCTGCCTGAGAGGCCGGATACCGAGTTAAAAAAACCGGCCGATCGTTACCCAAAGCGGGTTCAACAACGAAACTCATCACCAGATCCAGGCAACCATCACGGCCTAACCCTGCAAGCTGATCAGGTTCCAGCCATTGTGAGCAGTACTGCTGCAGGGCGTCGTCAGAGATTTCCATGGGGTCAAAGCCCGCATTGGCCATAACCGCTTGACGGTATGTCACTTGTTCTGGCTGCTCACAATCCAGCCATCCACACACCAGGTCTGACACTTCCGCCATCAACGCCTGATCATCCAGCCCCAGGCGATACCACTCAAGCATCGAAAATTCAGGATTATGGCGGCGGCCCCGCTCGCCGTTACGGAACACCCGGGCAACCTGATAAATAGAACCAGAGCCAGCAGCCAGGAGACGCTTCATATGATATTCGGGAGAGGTCTGCAGCCACCCACCCGTAACGCCCCCGGCCATCACTTCGACAGGGATGCCGTCAAGATTCACATCGGTGACGCCGTGGCGGCCAAGCACCGGGGTTTCCACTTCCAGCACTTCCCGTTCACGAAAAAAGCCGCGCACATAGGCCAGCTGCCGTGCACGGCTTTTGAGAACCTCCCGTGAGGCGGCAGGCCGCCATACCGGAGTATCAGCCATCAGTAATCAGCTGCTTTTCACACGGTTCACATACTCACCGGTGCGGGTATCCACTTTCAGCACTTCACCGATGACGATAAATAAAGGAACACTGACTACGGCACCAGTAGATAGCGTTGCCGGCTTGGAGCCACCTTGAGCAGTGTCGCCCTTCATGCCCGGATCAGTATCAACGACTTCAAGCTCGACAAAGTTTGGCGGCGTCACGGACAGCGGCGCACCGTTATACAGAGTAACGGTATAAACGTCCTGTTCTTTCAGCCACTTCACAGCATCACCGACAGCCTTGGCATCAGCTGCATACTGCTCAAAGGAACCATCGGTCAGCATGAAGTGCCAGAACTCACCATCGGTGTACAGGTATTCCATGTCCTGATCCAGAACATCTGCCGCCTCAAGAGTTTCGCCGGACTTAAAAGTGCGCTCCCATACCCGGTTGCTCATAAGGTTACGAAGCTTAACGCGGTTGAACGCCTGCCCCTTGCCGGGCTTAACGAACTCGTTCTCAAGGATGATACAAGGATCACCATCCAGCAAAACCTTGAGACCGCTGCGGAATTCGTTGGTAGAATATGAAGCCATGAAATGTCCACCTGACATACTGTCGTTAAAATTTCAAAGGTCGCTATGATACAGCGAACTCCTGTCCGTATAGAAGCCCGCAATGTTGGCCATTCACCCAGCAACATCAGCGCAACAACTGAAAATCAGAATTGGCAGCAGATTCTCAGTCATTCTGTCTGTCAGCCTGAACACTTACTGGCGCGTATGGGATTACCGGCCCAACAGTGGCTCAAAGGCGCTAAAAGCGGCCATGAACACTTCCCTATACGGGTACCGGAACCCTTTATTCAACGTATGGAACCTGGCAACCCTGACGACCCTTTATTGCGCCAGGTTTTGCCGCTGGCAGATGAATCCATTGATCAGCCCGGCTTCATCAAAGACCCGCTGGAAGAAAAGACGGCCTCCCAGATTCCCGGACTGATCAGAAAATATCAGACCCGCGCACTATTGATGGTTACCGGGCAGTGTGCCATTAACTGCCGTTACTGCTTTCGCCGGCACTTTCCATACAACGATCATAAATTAAGCCCTGAAGACCGGAGTCAGATTATTACGTCTCTCACCGCCAGTCCGGAAATCAACGAAGTCATTTTGTCGGGCGGCGACCCACTGGCCGTCAACGATCGGTTACTGGCGCAATGGGCAAACATGCTCGAATCTGTACCACACCTGCGCAGACTCCGCATTCATTCCCGACTGCCAGTTGTAATTCCCCAACGGGTCTGTGACGAAATGCTTTCCTGGCTCAACCGAAGCAGGCTCCAGAAAGTCATCGTGGTTCATGTCAACCATCCAGCGGAAATTGACCAAGCCACGCGACTGGCCTTTAAAAAGCTCAAAGACGCCGGAGTCACATTGTTGAATCAAAGCGTTATTCTCAAAGGGGTTAACGATAGCAGCGTAACGCTATCGGAATTAAGCGAGGTTTTGTTCGATGCCGGCGTGCTGCCCTATTATCTCCACGCTTTCGACCCTGTTGCCGGAGCTCACCATTTTAATGTGAGCGACGCGAAAGCCGCAGAAATAGTGAGGGAAATGCTAGAATACCTGCCGGGATTCCTGGTACCCAAGCTGGTTAGAGAGGTTCCCGGGCAGCCCAGCAAAACCCCAATACCTGTAATTTAGTGAGATGTGTCGCGAAATCGGGCTGTTGTTAACTTGTTAAAGATTGTCAACTCGTGATTTTCTCGCTTTTTGTCTCCGCTTTGCTATTTTACAGTTTAAGATCAAGAAACAATAACGAACTGTATTTTCGGCGTTTTCGCTGAAAAACACTTAACGCAATCCAGACATTGGCGTAAGAACATGGAAGGCATGATCCTGAAACCCGAACTCAAGGTCCCTGAGCAAAAGACCGCAAGCCTGTCTTTTTGTGACACTTCGCCCAAGGCATTCCGTGCATGGACTCAACAATTGCCCATGGCCAATGTCGGAGAAACCTCACGACAGCTTTACCACGCAATCATAGAACTGAACCATTTGTTTCTGCCTCCGCAACAACGAATGCAGTTTCTTGAGCTTGCCCGGGAAAAAATCCACTTTGTGTGTAACGAACTGTCCCGGCACTTTCTTGGATTAGCTGTTGCTCTGCCTGAAAAACAACGCAAAATTGCGAACCTGACCCAAGCTCTTCAGCTTCACCTGGCCAGCGGATACAAGCTGTGCGTTCTGGAATTCATCGATAACGGCGGAATGGACAAGAATAAGCGCCAGATTGCCACAGCCATCCACAGGGCAATCTCTGAACTGGGTTCAACGATTCTTCGGTCGCATCAACTTTACTGCCCCAGCCCGGCGCAAAGCTGGCTGGAGTGTCACCGCCTATTCCGGTTCGCCAACCGCCACAAACTCGGAGAGTATGATGTCGAAGACCTGCTGTTAAAGCACCGGCGATCCAGTACCGTGAGCGACAGCTACAAGCGCGTCTTACTTCTGGGCTGCTCTCGCCCGAATCAGCTACGACAAGCTGAGCTCATTCTTATCTACGAAATGTTTGAGACCTGGGCCAGTTATTGTAAATGCGGCCCGGAATTAGGCACCGACAGCCTGTTTGTCGTCAACCTGGAGAAAGACTCTTCACCAGTCTACCGCAGCCTGCTTGATAGCAAACCCGGCGACGAAAGCATGGGCTTCGATACCCGAGAGCTTTCGGCCTACCTGAGCGATGCCCTGCAAGCGCGTCGCAACAACACTCAGACAACCTCACCGCTGGATATTCCGCCGACAATCAGCGACACCTTGTTAACACACCTGAGCCAGGCTCTGGGGATTCTGGCAACGAGAAATTTCAACAGAATTGCCAGCCAGGGAACCTTGGAGGTGTGCGTTGGATTAACCGCAGCTCACTACTTTGTTGCCGGACAGAAAACCTTTCCGGAATTCCTTGAAGGCAACGAAGGCGAACACATTGAAGAAGAAAACCTGTTTATACGCAAAGCAAACCAGAAAACAGACGCATGGTCTAAAGCTCACGATGCAGGCCCACAGGAAAGCAACCTCTTATCGTCAGATGCGCCCATCAATTTTCGTAATGCCTCAGGCGCTACAGTTTCTCCGGAGCATGACAAGCGCAAGCCAAAATCCCACCACGCTTTATTGATAAACACCAGCCCAGGCGGATACTGCGTAGCGTGGGAAACTAACGTTCCAACATCGCTTCAGGCCGGTGAAATCCTGGGGGTTCGCGAGCACAGTTCACACCCATGGAGCCTGGCAGTTGTCAGATGGTTAAGGCAGATCAAAAATCAAGGCACTCAGATTGGCATAGAATTGCTCGCCCCCAGCGCTTCGCCCTGCGGAGTAAGATTAATCCAGAAGGTGGGCAATAACAGCGAATACCTGAGGGGGCTGCTATTACCAGAAATCAGCGTGGTCAACCAGGCAGCAACATTGATCACACCGCGCATGCCCTTTCAGAGCGGAAGCCGCATATCCCTGCTCCATGACGGCCACGAAGACCAGGGCCAACTGTTGAAGAAAGTTTCCGCAACCGGAAGCATCAGCCAGTTCGAGCTCAAGCTGCACTCCCATGCGGCTCCCAGTAAGCCGAAAGGGCCTGAATCTTCAGGCTCTGGTACGACAGAAGATGAATTTGATTCATTGTGGCCTTCACTATAAACCAGACCATGCGCGCAGGGGTTGGCAGGGTTGTTATTAATTGCCAACCCCTGCATCATTCAGCCAGAGTGATAAGCTGACAGGCTGCCTTTAACAGGAAACACAGCATCCATCGTTCTGCTACAGAACAAAGATGAGCCAGCACCATCAACGGCACCATGAGACGCCCTACGAATGCAGAAAACTAACTCCACCGTACAATTGCTGATTCTTGATCCATCCCAGAACGACGCAGAAGCGATGGTCAGCCTGCTCCGCAACTCCGGTAAGGCCACCAGAGCACACCGTATCACTTCGGCAGAAGACCTCGAAGAAGCACTGAAGTCCTCCCACTGGGATTTGTTACTCGCCAGGGACCTGGAGGAACTGGAGTTCGGGCCTGACGACGCGCTGGCTATGGTAAAACGGCTGGACAAAGACATACCGTTCATCCTTTTAACCCAAGAGCCCAACCGGGAGCGTGACGTTGCCATTATGCGGCTGGGCGCTCAGGATTCCGTACCGTTTGAATATACAGACCTTCTGGTTTTAACCGTAAAAAGGGAACTGGCAGCATTGTATGAACGCCGCAAGCGACGGGTTTTAGAATCCTACCTCCGGGAAGCAGAGCAGCGTTGCCAGTTACTTCTGGAAAGTTCTAAAGACGCCATCGCCTATATTAACGACGGCATGCACATCTATGCCAATCAGTCGTACATGGAGTTCCTGGGCTACGAGGATATTGACGATCTGATCTGCATACCGGTACTCGATACGCTGACTCCGGAAAGCCAGGAAAAGTACAAAGAATTCATGAAAGCCTTCGCTGAAGAAGGCAAAGACGGAATGACACTTAACTGCACCGCACGGCGCAGTGACGACCACGAACTCAGCGTCACTATGTCAGTCTCCGCCGCCACCTACGATAGTGAAGCATGTACTCAGATAGTGCTTCAACCTGAGCACAACGACGCAGAACTCGAGGAAAAACTCAAACAAATCAGCAGCCAGGACCTCCTCACTGGTCTTTTCAACCGTCAGTACCTGATGAACGAGCTGACACAGACACTAATCTCTGCGGCCAAGAACAACGAGTCGGGAGCTCTCGCCTACATTGCACTCGATAATTTCCTGGGCATTAAAGGTGAAGTCGGCATCTCCGGGACAGACTTGCTGCTTGGTGATATCGCGACACTCCTGAAAGAAATCACACCGGAAGACATGACCCTGGCCCGGCTGAGCGATGACGCCTTCTGCCTGATGAGTCTTCCCTGTGACGACAAGGCCATGGAACAGCTCTGTGAGCAGATTCGCAAAGCCGTGGATGATCACCTCTTCGACATCAATGGCCGGACAGTCCCACTGACCGTCTCTATTGGCATTGCAGCGATTACCGAAAACTCTCCAAAAGCTGAAGAGCTGCTTGGTCGGGCACATTCGGCTTCAGCCGATGTGAGAAAACAAGCTGGCAACGAAGCTGGCAACGGCATCGTAGTATATAACCCCTCCACTCTGGATGGCCCGGACGAGTCCAACACGGTCGAAGCAATTCTGACCGCCTTGGATGAAAACCGTTTCCGGCTGCTGTTCCAACCAATCATTAATCTGAGAGGTGAAGGCGAGGAGCACTACGAAACCTTTGTCCGCATGCTCAATAAAGACAATGAGGAAGTGTCCCCCTACGACTTCCTGCCGCCTATAGGGCCGCACGACACCGCTATTAAGATTGACCGCTGGGTCATCCTGCAAACGATCAAACAACTTGCCAGTCACCGCTCCAAAGGCCACGACACGCGCATGTTTATCAATATCACCGCCGAAACATTACAAGACAAAACGTTCACCCCCTGGCTGAGCGTTGCTCTCAAAGCTGCCCGACTTCCCGGTGACGCTCTGGTATTCCAGATTCGCGAAAGTGACGCTAACAGCTTCATGAAGCAGGCGAAGGATTTCACCAAGGCGGCCCATGAACTGCACTGCAAGGTTTCCATCAGTCAATTCGGTTGCGCCATTAACCCGTTCAACATTCTGAAACACATCAATACCGATTATGTGAAGATTGACGGCTCGTTCACCGAAGAGATTCAGAAAAACGAAAAGGTCAGGGAACAGTTGAATGAAGTCGTGAAGACCCTTCAAAATGCAGGCAAGCTGTCTATTGTCCCACTGGTAGAAAACGCCAGTGTGCTGGCTACGCTCTGGCAGGCTGGTGTGAACTACATTCAGGGTTACTATTTGCAGGCACCGGTGCCTGAGATGAATTACGATTTCGGTGAGCAGTAACGGAAGAAGCCTATCCAAAATCCAGGGGCGGAGATAACACTCCGCCCCTTTTTTGTATTACAGCTGGGTATCTTGCAGAGTCTGATTGGTTTCACTCTCCCGGAAACCAATCAGATACAGAATTGCATCCAACCCCAAGGTCGAGATTGAATGCCTGGCAGACTCTTTCACCAGGGGCTTAGCCCGGAACGCAACACCTAAGCCAGCCTGACTCAGCATCGGCAAATCATTCGCGCCATCACCCACAGCAATAACCTGCTCTCTGGAAATGTGCTCTTTTTCAGCGATTTCCAAAAGTAGCTCTGCCTTACGCTTGCCATCGACAATCTGCCCCTTCACCTGCCCAGTCACTTTGCCATCAATGATTTCGAGCTCATTGGCGTATACATAGTCAATGCCCAGCTTTTGCTGCAAATGACGAGCAAAATAGGTGAAGCCTCCAGAAAGAATCGCCGTACGATAGCCCAGAGCTTTCAAGCTCCTGATCAGATGTTCTGCGCCTTCCGTCATCCGAAGACGATTAGCAATATCCTCAAGAACCGACTCCTCCAGACCTTTGAGCAGAGACAAGCGCTCCGCGAAGCTCTGACTGAAATCCAGCTCTCCCTGCATGGCCCGTTCAGTAATTTCTGCAACCCGCTCGCCAACGCCAGCCTCCTGGGCTAACTCGTCAATCACTTCCGCTTCGATCAATGTTGAATCCATATCGAACACAACCAACCGACGATTACGACGGAAAATAGAATCTTCCTGGAAAGCGATATCCACATTCATTTCACCAGCAATGTGCAAGAAATCCGCGCGCAGCTGTTCAAGGTCCGAAGGCGTACCGCGTACCGAAAACTCCACACAGGCGATTCGATTCTCGCCGGGATTCAGAGAGGGCCTGGCCGATAACCGGGTGATATTATCGATATTTAAGCCGTGACGTGCGGTGATTGCCGAAACCTTGGCAATTTGCTCGGCCTTAATGTCTCTGGACAGCAGCGTAACGATATAGCAGGCGCGATTTCGGCCTTCGGCCCAGCTTTGATATTCCTCCACTGTAATGGGCGCAAAGCGCACCTGGAGATCCAGTGAGTGCAGACGAAATAAAATATCGCGAATAACCGGAGAAGATTCCGACTCATCCGGAATTTCAATCAAAATACCCCACGTCAGATAGTCGTGGATCACCGCCTGGCCGATATCCAGAATACGAACATCGTACCGCCCCATAATCCCGGTTATCTCCGAGGTCAGTCCGGGTTTGTCACGCCCGGACACATTCACCAGTACCAGCTCACTCACTGTCTACTTTCTCCTCTTCCTCAGCTCTGGCGGCCGAAGGAATAACCTCAATCCCATCCACTCGCTGCAGTCCGCGGGGTAGTTTATGGCCTCGGCGGCCACGCTCTCCAAGATAGTGTTCAAGATCACCGAATTTCAGTCCCAGCTTGCGCTTGCCGGCTTGAATTTCCAGTTGATCCTCTTCACCAAACACAGCCACAGCAACCACATACTCTTCGCGATTCTGAACCCGGGCAGAAGGAATACTGATAATTTTATTACCCTTGCCTTTAGCCAGCTCTGGCAACTCACTGAGCGGGAATACCAACATCCGACCCTCATTAGAAATTGCAGCCAGATATAAAGTTGAGGCGGTTTCCGGCACCATCACGGGAGCCATGATCCGGGCGCCCTTGGGCACAGACACCACTGCCTTGCCCGCCCTGTTTTTACTGATCATGTCGCTCAATGATGTGACAAAGCCATACCCGGCATCGGTTACCAGCAGAGTTTTGCGCTCTGGCTTACCCATTAACAGGCCAGCGAAGGTGGCGCCAGGCGGAGGGTTAATCCGGCCAGTTAACGGATCACCCTGCCCTCGGGCAGAAGGCAAAGTGTGAGCCATCAGCGCATAGGCTCTGCCTGTTGAATCCAGGAATATCGCCTGCTGGTTATTGCGCCCCTTTGCCGCAAGCGCAAACCGGTCACCTGACTTATAACTCAGGCCAACGGGATCAATATCATGCCCCTTAGCCGCCCGAACCCAGCCTTTATCGGAAAGTACCACGGTAACCGGGTCATTGGTGACAAGGTCAACTTCGCTGAAGGCTTTGGCTTCTCCACGCTCCACAATCGGAGACCAACGATCATCGCCGTATGTTTCAGCATCCTGCTGAAGCTCGGTCTTGATCAGCTCGCGCAGGCGTTCTTCAGAGCCCAGAATCGACTGGAGTTCATCGCGCTCCAAGGCAAGTTCGTCCTGCTCGCCACGAATTTTCATTTCTTCCAGTTTGGCCAGGTGACGTAACTTGAGTTCAAGAATCGCTTCTGCCTGATCAGGCGACAGCCCAAAACGAGCCATTAGCTCTACTTTGGGTTTGTCTTCAGTACGAATAATCTCGATCACTTCATCAATGTTGAGGTAGGCAATCAACAAGCCTTCCAACAGATGTAAGCGCGCCAGAACCTTATCAAGGCGATGCTGCAAACGTCGGGTAACGGTAGTTTTCCTGAATGCCAGCCACTCAGTCAGCATCTGATGCAGGCCTTTAACGCCGGGGCGGCCATCGTTGCCAATGACGTTGATATTTACCCGGTACGTTTTCTCAAGGTCGGTACTGGCAAACAAATGCGCCATCAGGGCATCCAGATCCACACGATTAGAGCGAGGCACAACCACCAGGCGTGTCGGGTTTTCGTGGTCAGACTCATCTCGCAAATCTGCCACCATTGGCAGCTTCTTGGCCTGCATCTGGGCTGCAATCTGCTCAAGAACACGGTTTCCTGACACCTGATGCGGCAAGTCAGTGATCACAATCTCAGCATTTTCCTTAAGCCAACGCGCCCTCATGCGCAGAGAGCCCCGGCCAGTACGATACATCTGCAGCAGATCTTTGCGCGGCGTGATGATCTCGGCACGAGTCGGAAAATCAGGCCCTTTTACATGCTCACACAGTTGGTCAACTGTAGCGTCTGGTTCATCGAGCAAATGAATACAGGCCGCTGTAACCTCCCGTACGTTGTGGGGCGGAATATCTGTCGCCATCCCCACCGCAATACCTGTAGTACCATTGAGCAACACGTGAGGCAGACGAGCGGGCAACACAGACGGTTCATCCATGGTGCCGTCAAAGTTCGGGGTCCAGTCTACTGTGCCCTGCCCCAGCTCACTCAGTAGCACATCGGCAAAACGTGCCAGCCGGGACTCGGTGTAACGCATGGCAGCAAAGGATTTCGGATCATCGGGGGAACCCCAGTTACCCTGGCCATCGACCAATGGATATCGATAAGAAAATGGCTGGGCCATCAGCACCATGGCTTCATAACAAGCACTGTCACCATGGGGATGAAACTTACCCAGAACATCACCCACCGTTCGAGCCGACTTTTTGTATTTGGCGGTGGACTTCAGCCCCAACTCCGACATGGCGTAAACAATCCGCCGCTGCACCGGTTTAAGACCGTCACCCACATTGGGTAACGCCCGGTCCAGGATTACGTACATGGAGTAATCGAGATAGGCCTTCTCAGTATAATCTCGTAATGCTACCCGCTCGAAACCTTCATCCGTCGTCTGAAACTCTGGCATGGATGCCCCTTTGCCTTAACTGCCTGTGTTGAAATATCGATTCGTCACCCGAAAGAGACACCGGGCAATGTGGCCAACATTATATGGACGCCAGCTACGATACACCAATTTCCAATAGCGGAATTCCCGAATGGAGACTCTGTAAGCTGCCCCGTATTCTCGGAGTGGTAATTAGAACGCCGTTTTATCTTTGAGCAAGCAGAAACCTATGATTCCAAATCTTAAAGCCTGCGGGCACGCCATGATAACGGCTCTGATCAATGCCACCTTGGCGGTCATTCTGATGCTGATGGTGGAATTTGCTATCAGTGGCACTTTTCAGATTCCCGCAGCCTATCTCTGGGCTGGACTTCTGATCTGGGTTGTTGTCTTTGTTGGCCAGTTCCTTCGCCAGCGCCACCTATGTAAAGCCGGCAACCAGCCAGACAACATCTAACGGCTTGTTATGCACTGCCAGTAGCGGGAGAGAATAGCCGGGCTCTGACCCGATAAAGTAAAAAACAGACAGAATCGGTTCCGGGCATACCCGGAGCCGATTCTTGGAGACAAGCATAATTTACTGACGAATACCTTCTACAGAAATCTCAATTTCAACAGTTTCTGAAGCCTTCCCTAGATTCGTCGGGATACCAAAATCCTTTAACTTAAGCACGGTTTCCGCCTCGAACCCCATGCGGTATCCGCCCCAGGGGTCTGATCCATACCCAATCATTTCAGCATCCAGGGTGATCTCGCGAGTCACCCCTCGCAGGGTCAGATCACCAATAATGTCAGCTTCGCCCTCACCATCGGGTACTACCCGCTTACTCGTGAACGTCGCTTCACCAAATTCACTCACATCAAGAAAGTCCTCACTGCGCAAGTGCTTGTCCCGTTCGGCATGATTTGTGTCCAGGCTCGCTGTATCGATAGTCACAGACACTGAACTGTTTTCAGGGTGTTCAGCATCGTAGACAAACTGACCATCAAAATTATTGAAGCGGCCATAAACCCAGCTATAACCAAGATGGGAGATCCTGAAGGTAATAAACTGATGAGCGCCCTCGGTATCAAAGGCATAGGTGCCATCGTGTTCGTCAGCCTGAACTGACGTTGCAACCGCCAGGGAAACAGCTGTAGCAAGTATGAGCTTTTTCATAATCCACTCCTTAATAAATTCTGGTATGAAAATCTGATGCGCGTTCGACGATTCAGGATGAGCCTAGCATCCGGCGCAAGGTCGAATCTTTATCGATGAAGTGGTGTTTGAGTGCACCAAGGGCATGAATGCCGGCCAAGACGATCAGCGCCCAAGTGCTCCAGTAATGCACAACACCAGCCGTATCTTCCATACCTTTAATCCGCCCGGTGATTGACGGCACCTCAAAAACCCCGAACACGCTAATTGACGAGCCATCTGCAGTGGATATCAAATACCCACTGACCATGGCGGAAAACAACAATATGTACAGCAAAACATGAGCGATATGAGCCGAAACAACTTCCCACGGCTTATGCCCCGGCAGAGCTTTCGGCCTGATATTGGTGAAGCGCCAGCTAACCCTCACTAACATCAGGAAAAACAGCAGGATACCCACCGCTCGATGGATATCCGGTCCTTTTCGATACCACTCATCGTAATAAGACAGGTCAACCATCCAGAACCCCAGACCGAACAAACCCATGACGATGACAGCAACCAGCCAGTGCATCAGCACTGCAGCCCAGCCATAGCCATCATCAGTATTACGCATTGCCATGTAAATTCGCCTCCGTAAGGGCTTGCAACTCCTCGAGTTAGATACCCTTTGAGTGTAGAAGCTCAACGATGGCAATCAAATCAAAATAATTTGCACCCTTGCATCAAATTTTCTGACAGAGAAATGAGATCATCCACCACATAGCTGATATAGCGATTTTGTCGTATAGGGGTTCTACGGATTGTGCAACTTCATAGCTGAGATAGACTTCTACTTAACTTATCAACCGCCCTGTTTCAGGGCCTCTGTGACAGCGAGAAACGACATGGAACTCGAATTCGACGAATCCGTAGTAATCCCCAGCAATAATTAAGTCCTATGAAACCCGGCTTCGCCGGGTTCACCCTCTCTTCATCCCGCCCCCCAGGCACAGATACAAACTGTTTCCCGTTTTAAACATTAAACAGTGGTAATCACTCCTTTTTTTTGGCAACCTGTTCCGACATATAACACCTTGAAATACAGGTAACTGTGCCAAGGATATGGGCACCTTGGCTAATAGTTCAGCTATCAGACTCAACTTAAGTAAATAGCTGCTAATGTTGCTTAATGGTCCAGACCAATCTATGTCCTACAGCCTTACAGACATCCTACCGGCACCAGAAGTTGACCTGTTATCGCCTATGCTTAATCAAGAAGAGGCGATGTGGTCGGCCAGTTTCAGAGGCCTCACTCTTCGTACGGCTCTCCAGCCGATCTACAGCATTGCTCACAAACGCACCGTAGGCTACGAAGCGTTGATTCGTGCTTTTGACAACGACAACTCAGCCGTATTGCCATCCCACTTGTTTGACCTGCCGGCAACCGACGCTGAAAATCTGCTCCTCGACCGTCTTTGCCGGTATCTTCACGTCCGCAATTACAGCAGCATCAAAGATCAGGTGAACTGGCTGTTTCTGAACGTATCACCGCGAGTGGTTACCGGCGGCAAGAGCTCAGATTCTTTTTTTGGCCAATTGCTAAAGAAAACAGGGCTACCCCCTCACCGCGTTGTGTTAGAAATTGTCGAGCAGCCAACTGACGATGCGGAAACACTTAGAGAAACCGTGGCCTATTATCGGGAGCTTGGCTGCCTGACAGCCATCGATGATTTTGGGGCTGGTCATTCTAATTTTGAACGGATATGGAACCTTTCACCGGACATTGTAAAGCTGGATCGATCACTGCTGACCCGCGCAGCTGAAGACCAGCGGGCCCGCCAGATCCTGAACGGCATCGTATCCCTGCTACGTCAGTCCGGTTGTCTGGTTTTACTGGAAGGTGTCGAGACCCGGGACCAGGTTATGATTGCTATCGACGCAGGCGTAGACTTCGTACAGGGTTTCTACTTCCAAGAGCCAAGCACCGATCTGGAAGGTTTACCGCACAGGCCAGCAGATCTCGAAGACCTTCTGGCTGAATACAAAAAGAGAAAGCAGATTACCCAAGATCCCGCCCGTCAATTGGTCAGCTTTTTTACCACACCCTTCAAGCAGGTTACCGAGCTCCTCCAACAAGGAGTCCCGATGGAACACGCTTGCACGGAATTACTCGGGCACCCGGCGGTATCCCGTTGCTACCAGGTGGATGACAAAGGCGTTCAGATTGCAGAAACTCTGGTCTCGGAGCTTACCATCCGTAACCAGGACCCCCGATTCAAACCTCTTGAGCGTACCGCCAGCGCCGACTGGTGCCGACAACAGTATCTGCGCCGCGCCCTGGAGCAGCCCGGAGAGCTACATGTAACAGCCCCTTACCTGTGCGTTACCGGTGCCTATATGTGCGTAACCCTATCGCTCGCCTACATGTATCAGGGAAGCCTGCAAGTGCTCTGCTGCGACGTTTTGGCCAACGCTACTCAAACACCGTAAACAAGTGCAATTACCGCCACTGTAACCCCACCTACAAATATATTCATAGGCAAACCCACTCGCAGAAAATCAATAAAGCGATAGCCTCCCGGGCCAAACACCATCATGTTTGTCTGGTACCCCAACGGCGTTGCAAAGCTCGCTGACGCGGCCATCATTACAGCAATGATAAAAGGTTCATCAGCCAGCCCCATTGCCTGCGTAAGCGACAACACCACCGGCAAAATCAACACAGCTGCAGCATTGTTGGTGATTACCTCTGTGAGCACCGACACCACCAGATACACCAAAATCAATGCCAGCAACGCATTACCATTACTCAGGCTGAACACGGCATCCGCCATGTAGCCAGCGGCACCGGTCTGTTCCAGTGCGCCACCAAGAGCAAAAGAAGCCGCAATGGTCAGAACCACTGGCACATCGACAGATTTCTGAGCCTGCCCAACAGAACAGCATCCGGTGAGAATCATCAAAAACGCACCGACCAAAGCCGCATTCAGCATGGTCATGACACCGCAGGCGGCCAAGCCCACCAGCACCACTAAAATCGCCCAAGACAACCAAGCCTTATCATGGCGAGGCGCTTCGGTTTCCAGATCATTAATCAGTAAAAAGTCCTTGTTATAACGCTGACGACTGACAAAGGCCGGGCGAGCCTCGAGCAACAACACATCTCCCGGCTTCAGGCGAATATTCCCCAGATTACCGGGTACCCGCTCACCACCACGGGCAACAGCCAGAACAACAGCACCATAACGATCACGGAACCGGGCATCACGAATAGTCTGTCCAAGCACATCACACTGAGGTGAAAGAACAGCCTCCACCAGCCGCCTTTCTGCCCGGTCTTTACTCAATGCGGGCTCATCATCGTGCACTGAAGGGACAATGCCGTTAATTCTCAGCAGGTCTGAAATCGCCTGGGTATCACCGGCAAACACCAACCTGTCGCCATCCCGAAGCTGCTCTTCAGATGGCACTGCGGTTACCACACTGCCGTCCCGCTCGATTTCCACCAAATAAAGCCGCTCCAATTCCCGCAACCCGGCTTCACCAACGGTTTTCCCCACCAAAGGGCCGCCCGAGGCTACGGCCACTTCAAGAGTAAATTCCTTTACTGAACCAAACTTTTGCCGATCTTTTTTATCGGGCAGAAACCTGGGAAGAAACAACAACATCGCCAATACGCCAATAACCGCCACCGGCAATCCCACCTGTGTGATGGCAAAAATGGAAAAACCATCACTGCCGGTCAACTGCTGGTACTGACCATTTATGACAAGGTTTGTGCTAGTACCAATCATGGTAAGAGTGCCGCCAAAAATAGCCGAATAACTGAGAGGAATCATGAGCTTGGACGGGGATACACCAATTTTTCTCGACCAGGCGTTAACAGCCGGGATCATGGTGGCTACAACAGGAGTATTGTTCAAAAAGCCACTGAGCAAGGTAACGGGTAAAGCAATACGGGCCTGAGCGCCTCGGACGGTGTCAGGGCTTCCAAGAACATAGCGGACGAGGAGGTCTACACCTCCAGAATGGTGCACACCGGACGCAACAACAAATAAAGCAACAACCGTGATTAACCCAGGATTACTGAACCCTATCAGAGCCTCTTCATGGCTGAGAACGCCCGTGGCACTTAGCAGAACCAGCACTGCCAACATAACCAGATAGGGAGCAAAGCGCCCCGACACCATCAGAGCCAGGGCGGCGCCCGCCAAGCCGAGAGAAAACCACCCTTCCCAGTCCATAATCCGGTCCGTTCCAACGAAAGAGCGGACAGAATAACGAATCAGTCAAAAACTTAGAAAGAATAAGAAACAATTTTTATAGCACTAAATCGAATACTAACCCGCAACATCCGCCATATTTCCGTAGGCCTCAAGCCAGGCTTTTCGGTCTGAAGCCCGCTTTTTGCCAAGCAACATATCCATACACTCATCAGTATCATCACCCTCTTCCAGGGTAAGCATCACCAACCGACGAGTATCCGGAGCCATCGTAGTTTCACGAAGCTGCAGCGGGTTCATTTCACCCAGCCCCTTGAATCGTGTGACCTGAAGTTTTCCTTTACGGTTTTCAGCCGTCAACCGGTCTACAATGCCCTGCTTTTCCTCCTCATCCAGGGCATAGAACGTCTCTTTACCCAAGTCGACCCGGTACAGAGGAGGCATGGCCACAAATACGTGGCCAGCGCTCACCAGCGGCCGGAAGTGCTTAACAAACAAAGCACATAACAGGGTAGCAATGTGCAGCCCATCAGAATCCGCATCCGCAAGAATGCAAACTTTGTTATAGCGCAGCCCGGTCAGATCATCAGAGCCCGGATCTACCCCTATCGCCACCGCGATATCATGAACCTCCTGAGAGGCCAGGATTTCACCGGAATCCACTTCCCAAGTGTTCAGAATTTTACCGCGCAGAGGCATCACTGCCTGAAATTCGCGGTCACGGGCTTGCTTGGCGGAGCCTCCTGCCGAATCCCCCTCCACCAGAAACAATTCTGAACGATTGGTATCTGAGCCCGAACAATCCGCCAACTTACCCGGAAGAGCGGGGCCAGAAGTTACCTTCTTACGCGCTACTTTTTTGCTGGCCCGCAAACGACGCTGAGCATTGCTGATAAACAACTCAGCTAAAGCCTCAGCTATATCGGTATGCTGATTAAGCCAAAGACTAAACGCATCCTTTACAACCCCGGATACAAAGGCGGCTGCCTGACGGGATGACAGGCGCTCTTTGGTCTGACCTGAAAACTGCGGCTCCTGCATCTTGAATGAAAGCACATAAGCCACCCGCTCCCAGACATCTTCAGGAGAAAGCTTTACTCCTCGCGGCAGAAGACTGCGGAACTCACAGAACTCTCTCATGGCTTCCAGCAGGCCGGTGCGAAGACCGTTTACATGGGTACCACCCTGAGCTGTTGGAATCAGGTTTACATAGCTTTCCAGTACCGCATCACCACCCTCAGGCAACCACTGAACAGCCCAGTCTACGGCTTCGGCATTACCCGAGAAGCTGCCAATGAAGGGTTCCAGCGGCACGGCCTCGATATCAGCCAGCGCCGTACGCAGATAATCCCTCAGGCCGTCTTCATAAAACCATTCGTCTTTTTCACCGGTTTTTTCCTGTAGGAATGTGACAGACAGGCCCGGGCAAAGAACCGCCTTGGCTCGCAAATTGTGACGTAAACGGCTAACAGAAAAGTTCGGGCTATCGAAATATTTCGGGTCAGGCGAAAACCGCAAGCGAGTCCCCGTGTTGCGCTTGCCAACGGTGTCGATGACCTCAAGCTCAGAGGCTTTGTCCCCATTCTCAAACGTCATCTGATGGACTTGACCACCACGCCGGATGGTAACTTCCAGCCGCGTCGACAAGGCGTTAACTACCGACACACCAACACCGTGCAAGCCCCCCGAGAAGTTGTAATTACCCTCAGAAAACTTACCACCCGCATGCAGGCGAGAGAGGATGAGCTCAACTCCGGGAACGCCTTCCTCTTTGTGGATATCCACCGGCATACCGCGACCATCATCCTCAACACTCAAGGAATTATCAGTGTGCAGAATGACATCTATTTTTCGGGCGTGGCCAGCCAGAGCTTCATCAACACTGTTGTCGATAACCTCTTGCGCCAGATGGTTGGGCCTTGATGTATCCGTATACATACCCGGGCGCTTACGCACCGGATCAAGACCGCTAAGTACTTCAATAGCATCGGCGTTGTATTGTTGCTGGCTCATAAAAAGGGCAGAACTCCGAAAATGATGATTGCGCCATAGCTTATGGATTCGCGCTGAAAGATCAACGGTTGATTTTTAGCTGGGATAAACAGACTCATTGGCCCGTCAGTTTCACAATGGGCCTTTCGGTCACTCCTGCAACTTCTATGCGCCGCCAGTCGCCGCCAGCTACAGCGAGAACCACACACGGAGAGGTAATAACCTGCGCAACCATCGTTCCCGGCGCTGGCCGGGTTAGCTGCACATCCAGCTTCAGCGTGGAGTTTTCGCGACTCACGCTATCAAGGCCCAGACTGTATCCTGCTGTAGGTTTTTGACCAAGAGTCACAATAATGAGCTGTTCGCGGGCCAGGTCTACCTCACGGATGACACCTGTCGCCATATTCTGGCCGACCACACCCAGCAGACTTTCCAGGGTCTCTGGCGAACGGATATATGCCACTCCCGGACCAGTCAACCCACAATGTGCAGACTGAGTAATCTGTCGAACCTGAGGCGCGGGTTCGGATTTTGCACTATCGGTTGAAGCACAACTTGTTAAAGCCATCAGAAACCACGGAATCAGCAAAAGCCTGTTGTGATAGTGCTTCATTGTACCCCCTTTATTCCTGATCGCTCAGATTCCGACCGGTTATCTTCACTCTTCAGCCGGTATCCCATGAAATCCGGCCTTGGCAGGATATCAGGTGTGGCCAGCGAAACCGTCGGGCGAGTAAACCCGGTCGTCATCCGAATATCGGAAATCTCCTGCCCCTCTTTTAAAGTAATCACTTCTCGCAAACCAGACACAGGGTATTCCGCACAGGATTCACCAGGCTGACAGATAAACCCGTCACCGTCGATATCGGTACCCGCAACCAGATAGTAATCGCCCGGCACAACCTCATTGAGCTTACGAGGTTCCTCGCCATCATCTTCTTCAAAGCGGAATGAATATTGGCCGTTCTCAACAGTGGACATCACCTGTGCTTCAGCCAGATAAAAACCCTCGGCATTTGGCTCGGTGCTAACCAGCAACACAAAGTGAGCCCCTGCGTTGCGCGCCTGCTCATCCGTTATAAGTTGGCCAATAACAGGGATACGAAGTTCTTTTACAGCATTGTAAATCACAACGATATCGCCACGGGCAGCCACATCTGACTCAAGTTTGTCACGGTCAAGTGTAACCTCAAGAGTGTATGGCAACTGCGAAAAATCAGGGGTCACACTCAACCACCCTGGGAATGATTCCAGAGATAGATTTTCAACTTCGTCCGTACCATAGGCATTGAGCTCAACTGTCTGCGTTTCTGCTCCTTCATTACTCAGGGACAACACTGAAGGCGACGCCGATAGAACAACACCGGTGAACCCATTAGCGGCAGACACCGCCTTAGCAGCATCAAGGACACCATACCCCAGCTGGTAGGATCGGCGGCCCGAAAAATCTGTCATTTCACCACTGGCAAGCCGTGCACGAACCTCACCCTGATCCAGCTCAGGATTCTGCGACTTCATCAGCGCCAGGACGCCGGCCACATGAGGCGCAGCCATGGAGGTTCCCTGAAGCCCTCGGTAATCCGATTCGTAACGACCAGACTTCAGAGTCGCACTGCTACTCCACACCAGATCGGCCTCACCGTCACTGTTTGCATCACGACCGGCATCACCTCCGGGTGCAGCAAGATCAATCCAACTACCGAAGTTTGAATAAGAGGCCAGGTTCCCCGCACCATCTACTGCGCTCACAGCCAGCACATTTTCTGATGCTGCCGGGTAGGATTTTTCCGATGTTGCCGAATTACCGGCCGCTGCGACGAAGATCATACCTTTCTTTACGCCCGCGGCAATCGCCGATTCCAGCTGAGGAATTTCCGGCAACCCACCCAAACTCATATTGACAACCTGCGCTCTTGGCTCTGTGTCAGCTGCCCCATTGACCAGCCATGAGATGGCGTCTATCAGGTCTGCTGAAGAGCCCGTACCACCTTCACCGAGAACACGGACCGGAACAAGACTTGAGCCGAACGCCACACCCCCAATGCCCTCGTTATTGTTTATGACAGCCGCGATGGTGCCCGCAACGTGAGTACCATGAAAAACATTGCCCCCAATGCTGCTACCCGGGTCTTGTGGGTCAAAATCACCATCAATATAATCGCGCCCATCAGAAACATTCGCCCTGAGGTCCGGATGCCAGCCACCCTCTGCATCCTTGAACAGGCCAGAATCCAATACCGCCACGTTAACCCCGGCACCTCCCGTTGGCGCAAGCTGCCACGCGATGGGACCGTTGATCATTCCATAATGCCATTGCTTGCCATACAGAGGCTCACCCACCGGTGAATGGCTCACCATTTGATAGTTGGGGGTAGCGGACTCTACCTCAGGCATGCGCCGTAACGATTGAATCCAGGCCAGTGTGTTTTCAGAATTCTGCCCGGAACTCATGGTTCTGGAGGCTCCGGCCATCGATGCCAGCCAGGTTCTCTCGCCAAGTTTTCGCCCCATCACCTCAGTGCGCGACGTCATCCGGGACACCTGCCCGGGATCATTTTCAGTCAGGGTGACAATTGCTTCACCCTGGACAAAACGATGGTCGGGCCACTTAAACGCAGACGATTGTTGCGTTATTCCAGCGGTTTTCAGGAGCACGTAGCGAGCCGGAACCGGCCCGACATTTCGTACAGTAACCAGATAATCGCCCTCATAGCCTGAGGCGCCTAAAGTAAACCGAACAGACCCAGTGTCATCAGACACTCTCTCTGAGTCATACCCTTCAACTTGGAGCTCAAGAACCGCATCGGCAGCGCAGGTTCCAAAACTTTGCAGCACAATCGTTTCATCGACTGCCATAGGTATCAGAAAACGGTCTTCAGGGTCCGCCTGGTAGCTCAGCGACTGGCAGGCATTTGAATTGCCAGGGTAAACCCCACTCTCCCGGCTGACGTAACCCGCCAGAACAAAGCTCGCAGGCAGCTTCTGAGCAGCTGCAGACGGAGAGGCACCATCAAGCGCCAGCTGATCCATTGTGTCCTGATCAATCCGGCTATTGGCTTCAATGGCAATCACCCCTGAAAGGGGACTCGAAGGAAGAATGGGCTCCACAGCATCCGAGTGGCCAGAACCACCACAACCGACAAGCATCACCATCCATGGGATCAAGAAACAAAACGGTATTAAAACTCTCACTGGCCACTCTTTTTATCAGGAGTTTATGGAGCATTATTCAGAGTATACGATCTAACTTCCATAATCAGACGTAATCTGATGCATTTCCACTGGCATATCATAAAAAAACCCGCGGGCATAACGCTCGCGGGTTTTTATTCAGTTCTGTTACAGGGCGTAAAATAACATAGGCAAAAAAGCCACCAACAAAAGCGTAGGAGCCATGACCGCAAGCGGCAACAACAACCGCTTATACCGGTGCCAGAACGAACCTGTGCGCTCTGCAGCCAACACTTCTGACTCCCCAACCACCTGCCGGGTCAATAAATGGTTAAGCGCCACTGGGGGGCTCAAATAGCCAAGTTCAAAGGCAACCAGGCACACAATCCAGAAATGAAGCGGGTCAATCCCGATCTGAATAGCAGGCTGAGCAATAGTGGCAGACACCAGAATTACAGCGCCAAATGGATCCATCACCATGCCGATAAATGTCAGCATAACGACAATAACCAACATCGCCGCCCAAGGACTGGTTAAGCTTTCAGGAAACAGCATGTGCACGATATCTGAGCGTTCAAGAATTCCCCCCAGGCAGATGGAGAAGCCGATCAGAGCAAGCAGCGCCCCAATATGGACAGCAGAGTCACTGGCGGCTGTACTGCTCCGGTCAAAAAACACCTGAAATCGGGTTTCCTGCAAATTCTCCCTGTCCTTTCCGGCATCCAGCATAACTAAAGCCAGCATCACCAGCGGCAGAATCAGAGGCGCACTGTATTCGTTGAACCTGAGCCCCAGGACCCCCCAGATCGCCAGAATAACCGCGGCACCAACAACCACATGGGGCAGCAACAGCCTGGATGCCCGCAAAGACTTCAGAAATGCGCCCGGGGCCGGTCGTGGCTTCCAGTTGCCTTCCGTTTTGCAAACGATGAAGGAAAACAGGCTGGCCGACATGACGAATACCCAGAAGCCCCACTCATACAGTTCAGAGGTGGTCACTTCTTTGTTCAGTGCAGCAACAACCACAATCAGCAAACACGGGTTCAGAACAACACCGAGGCTACCCGACATAGCCGTTGTGGCCAGAGATAATTGTCGACCGGCCCCAGCCCTGCGCAATTCGTCATAAACCACCCCGCCAACGGCAAGAATGAAAATACCCGAAGCGCCAGTAAAAGCCGTAGGGAATGCTGTCGCAAAAATGATTACAGAGGCTAACAGCGGAGCTGGCAGGTTATAAGGCTTGATCAACCCCAGCAACAGCTCAGGCACGCGGGTCTGTTTCAGCATCATCCCGACCAACACATACAAGCCGATGTTGATAAACATCGATGACAGATTGGACATCATGCCGAAGTAGATCGCCAAGCCTGAAGCGTAGCCATCCACAAAGAAGAAATAGCTCATAGCAATCAGGCCCATGGTGCAATACAGAGGCACCACCAGCCCGGAAACAAGTTCCAGACGTCCCGATTTCATTCGTTCAGGAATCGCAATAAAGCGAACCGCGTTGATGACCATGAACAATCCGAAAACAAACCCCCATGCATATTGCAGGGACATCGCGCCACCAGATCCCGGTGTTTTCTCCAGATTACCCAGATACGCATTCAGGGAAAGCAGCATTAGCCCGTTAACAACAAACTGCGCCCCCTGGCTCAATCGCCACTCAGCCCGGTTACGGGGCAACTTCAAGGCAATATGATCTGAATCCAGAGCCGAAATAGCCGCAGCCATAGCGAACATTCCAATAAACAGGAACTTGGTGAGATCGATATTGCCCAGCAGGAAGTTGGCAAGCCCTTGCTCAATGTTTTTGAAAACACCAAGCCCCCAGGTTGCATGCTTCTGATTTTCCGCAAACTGCCGGTGTCGCTGTTCGCACAGCGCAAGATTGCTTTCCAGAGAACGCCGGATAGCCTCTGGGTTCGGAGGGGAACTGAACAGATCATCCGGGTCAGGTTTATAGGACTGCACCCGGCGCTCCACTTCTTTACCCACATCCAGAGTCAGATTACAGCTGGGCTCAACCGCATCCGGGTTAAGCAGATAGTAATTCGGCCATACCTGTTCTCCGACCCAGAGCAGCCGGGAGTGAAGCGAATTACCCATCCCGAGCGCCAGAGTTGTCAGCAGTAACAGCAGGAGGATAACCCCGTGCAACCTATGCACGGGGTACAGGGTCCTTACACCCGTCGCAGTCATTGCACGCCAGTTCATGATCAGCGTCTCCGGTTATTCCCGATTATCGGCGGTGCACTCAGATGCACCCGGATTACTGGCACAACGAATTTTGCTCAACAAGTTCAACATTTTGGGGCTGTATACATCGGGAGCACCATTCAGGCCGTCACGCATTTCCAGGCGATTTTCACGGAACATTTCCTGATAGCCGATAATGTCTTTATCAGGGATACGGATCCACTGGGCATCTGGAATAGCCTTTTCCTGAGAAGCAATCAGTCTCATTGCCTGTGGGTAAAACCCCCAGGCAACTTCCCGGGATTTCTGAGCCAACTCATCCTCAAGCACTTCATCTCGGGCCACGATCTGAACAGTCAGCTGGGCCAACGGGTAATCAACAATCCCTCCCTTGTCGCCTATGCCTTTGTAGAGTTCCAGCGCCTCATAGGCAAAAGCCGGTGAATAGGCGGTATCGACAGAACCGTTATTGAACTTGCCCGCAAAGTTCGTGATATCCGAAGGCACCACTGTTGCTTTCACATAATTCACCATGTGAATGGCATCTTTCTGATAGTCCAAAGTCGCCACACGTTTACCCGCCAACTCTCCGGCAGTATCAATGGTCCGGTCGTTAACAAAGAGGTAGCCGGCTCCAGCCGGCACAATACCCAGCACCTCATAACCATTCTCTTTCATCAGCGACGCTGCCTTGGGTTGGGCCAGAGTAGCCAACAGCGTTTGAAGATCGTCATACGTCGGCAGAGCACCTACTGCACTGATACTTCCCGTAAAACGGTTGAACGGGCGAATCCGGATATCTGTAGCCGCAACAGCATCACACTGGCCGGCATTAAAATCGCCTACCGCTACGCCTTCATCTGTATAAGGCTTCAATTCAAAATCCACACCATGGGCTTTCATTTCGAGGGCGTAATCTTTCACCAGGTTATAGACATCACCATTGGCACCGATGACATCGAATACACACATGGAAACCGATTGCGCAGAGGCCAGTGGCGCGACTACGGCTAGAGACAAGACTGCAAGGGATTTTCGGATCATAGCGAACTCCGATTCTTTATTGTGTTTATAGGGTTAGACAAAACTCGTCCTTATGATGCGGTCAGAGCAGACCATCCAGGCTCATAGTTTCAACATTACTGGTATCACGCTCGGCACTCATCTTCCCGAAAAAGCCTGAAGGCGTCCGATGGCCATAATGTGCAGTCCAATGCTTATCGGATGAAAAAGTGACAACATTCCGGGCGACCTGATCAACCAGACGATAATCATCCCGCACCTCAATCTGCTCGTCTGCTTCAGCAAAGCTGGCAACAGTACTAGCCAACACATCCGGGCGACCAAAAGTTTCTGCCGCAACCACCTGAACGGCGTGAGAGGCCCTGAAGCCAGACTTCAAGCCCAGCTCGGCACTATCCTCAAGCACCCCCCAGGGATCCTGCGACAATTCCGGGCGGGTATCCGGTATCAGAAGCCAAACCAAGGCCCGGATAGCGTTAGGCAAACCTCCCCACTTTTCATTGTCCACACAATGAACTGCGCGTTCGGCACGGGCGGCAATATTACGAGGCACGCCCGCCTGAGCACCGGAGTTGGCATCGTTCACGATAGCTTGCATACCGGTAAGCAACCCGAGGAGGAAGGTCAGTTCATCCTGATCGGTAAAAAAGCCCGGACACTCCATGGGTTCGGCAGCGGGATCAAAGTCATAAGCGGCCATGGCGCGCTGGTATGCCTCATAACGTCGTTCGGCAGTTCTGGCATGAAGTCTTTTCGAAACTTCACGAGCATCCTTGGCTGCCGGAACATTACCGTTGTATTCAGCGCGCAGGTAATCCAACTCAGCATTCCAGGCCCGGTACTCCATGCAGTTGCCCGCCAAAAGCATCAGCAATGAACCACTGCTATCAGGTGCATCCACCACTCTCGAAAACGAATATAAAAGTGGGTCAACACCTTCACCCAGTGCGCAGGCCATCTGAGGATCAGACATCTGTAACACGTAGGGAGTGGCCTCAGATTCTGAGTAATTTGAAAGTACGATACCGGTGGTCTGATAAATCGGATTCACCGAACAACCGGTCAAAAGAAACACCAAACTGGCAGCAAAGATTACACAAAGACGACCCGACGAACGGTTCGCCGGTGAGGGTCCTGAGAAGGTCATATTGAAGCCTGTCTTTATTTATTTTTGTGTGTAAGGGATTGCGAGATGTTTTTATCATGAAAAGAGCTCGCCAATCCGTGAATCAGATCCCCCCAACAGTAAGGGAGACCATATCCGGCAGAATCAAGAATGCGGGGAATAGCGGCAGACAGAAATGGCTTGTTTGCCGAAACCAGTCGGCCCATCAGGCCAATTACCTCGGGCCAGAAACTGAAAACCTGAAATTATTGATATAAAACAAGGTGTTCTATATGCGGTTAAGGCTGAACAGATGAGCAACTTTATTGCAAAGAATCATTACCATTCGAAAAACCCAGCATCGCCATCACTTGTTCCGTCAGGCCGTCCAGAGTCAAGCCTCCACGTTCCGGGCGATACCAGGTAACGGTCCAGCTCAAGGCTCCGGTCAACATCCGACGCACAATAAAAACATCGGCTTTCAGATCACCCGCTTCTCTCAGCTCTTTTAAAACCGATAGCCACAAGTTTTCATACACTTCCCTTAACGCCAGCACTTCAGCTTGCGAGCTTTCCGACAAACTTCGCCATTCATAAACCAGCACGGCCATAGCTTCGCCCGTTCGGCCATTAATCGATTCCAGCTCAGCGCGAATTAACGCTCGCAACTTATCCTGAAGTGACGACACCTGATCAACTGCCGCCTGCATGACCGCCGTATTCAACCGGATGGTTTCAACCATGACCGCCTTCAGTATTTCCTCTTTTGTCCGAAAGTGATGAAACAGACTGCCAGACTGAATGCCCACAGCAGCCGCAAGATCCCGGACGGTGGTGCGCTCATAGCCCTTATCCCTGAATAAGGTGGCCGCTTCATTTAACAGGCGTCCGCGGGCACTGGCAGGGTCGGAAACCAATTGCTCCTGAATAAGTGACTGAAGAATGTCGTGGTGTTTCACAAGGTTTTCCAGCTGTTTAGAAGAATATTTTTATATTACCTGATATTTCGCTATTTACAAACCAAGCGCTTGCTTGGTAATGTCTTGGTTATCGTTGGACCAATCCCGGATCATCGGGCACAAAGAACAAGGCGAACAACATGTCAAAAGCCAACAAAACCATCCGTATCGGCTGCTCTGCTGCTTTCTGGGGCGACACGGAAACAGCCGCAGCTCAACTGGTACGCCAAGGCAACATCGACTATCTCGTGGCCGATTACCTGGCCGAAATCACCATGTCGATCATGGCCGGGCAGAAAATGAAGGATCCGACCCAGGGTTATGCCCGGGATTTCGTACAGACGGTCATGGGACCACTACTTGGCGAAATCAAAGAGAAAGGCATCCGGGTTCTGGCCAACGCCGGCGGTGTTAACCCGGTGGCTTGCCGCGATGCACTTCAGGCTTTGTGCGAAAAGGCCGGCGTTGATCTGAGAATCGCCCTGGTGCTGGGCGACGACCTGATGACGAAGAAAAAGAAACTGGCAGATGCCGGCATTACCGAAATGACTACCGGCCAACCCTTCCCGGCCATGATGGTAAGCCTGAATGCGTACTTGGGTGCCCCAGGCCTGGTCGCTGCACTCGATGAAGGTGCTGACATCGTCATTACTGGCCGGGTAGCTGACAGTGCTTTGGTACTGGCTCCGCTGGTGCATGAATTTGGCTGGCAGTGGAACGACTTCGATAAGCTGGCTCAGGGCAGTCTGGCGGGCCACCTGCTGGAATGCGGCGCTCAGTCAACCGGCGGCAACTTCACCGATTGGGAAGCAGTGGCCGACGGCTATGCCAACATGGGTTTCCCAATTGCCGAAGTCAGTGCCTCTGGTGACTTTGTCATGACCAAACCTGATAACACCGGTGGCATGGTCAGCCGGGGTACGGTGAGTGAACAGCTGGTTTACGAGATTGGCGACCCACGTGCTTATCTATTGCCAGATGTAACGTGCGATTTTACTCAAGTTGTTCTTGAAGAAATCGGCAAGGATCGCGTTCGCGTGTCTGGCGCTCTGGGGCTCCCACCTACTGACAGTTACAAGGTGTCCGGTACCTGGCCGGATGGTTTCAAATGCACTGTAACCTTTCTGCTTGGGGGCATCGATGCAGCCGCCAAAGCGCAAAAAGTGGCGGAAGCGATTCTGGCGAAAACCTCCGCCATGTTCACCGAGCGGGGCCTGCCCGGATATTCCGAAACCAGCATCGAATTGCTGGGCACAGAAACAACCTATGGTCGCCACAGCCGCAACGATGATGCCCGTGAAGTGGTGGTGAAGATCGCTACCGCCCACCCGAAAAAAGAAGCTCTTGTGCTGTTCTCACGGGAGATTGCTCAGGCTGCTACCGGTATGGCTCCAGGCATAACTGGCATTGTTGGTGGCCGACCAACAGTGTGGCCGAAAATTCGCTTGTACTCATGCCTTGTTCCGAAGTCAGAAGTTGCTGTGTCGGTAAATTTCGCAGGTGAGACAGCTCCGGTGGATGTGTCCTGCGAGGGTGGTTTTGACTCCTCGCAACTAACACCACAGTCCGCAGATAACGCCGAGGTTGCAACAGATACGACGGTGCCTCTGATTCGTTTAGCCTGGGCACGCTCTGGTGATAAAGGAGACCACAGCAACATCGGGGTGATCGCACGTGAGGCTGAGTATGTCCCCTATATTCAGGCAGCCCTGACCGAAGCAGCGGTAGCAGACTGGATGAGCCATACGCTGAACCCGGAATCAGGCAAGGTAACTCGTTGGGCGCTACCCGGACTGAACGCCTTTAACTTCCTGCTGGAGCACAGTTTAGGTGGTGGCGGCGTCGCCAGCTTACGCATTGACCCTCAGGGCAAGGCTTTTGCACAACAGCTTCTGGAATTTCCGGTACCAGTACCTGCCAGGCTGGTGCAGAGCTAAACATTTGTTTGAACACAGGGGCATGCAAGCCCCTGCGGGATACCGAAACATTTTGCGTGAATTCATTAGATTCAGATAGGGATTTTTTATGAGTTATCAGTCTGTTTTACGGCCAGGATTGTTCGGAGACCAGGTATTTATCGTTACCGGCGGTGGTTCCGGTATTGGTCGCTGTACTGCTCACGAACTGGCCGCGCTAGGTGCACGGGTTGCGTTGGTTGGTCGAAAACAGGAAAAGGTCGACGCCGTTAAAGCCGAGATCGAAGAAGACGGCGGCATCGCCAGCGCTCACGCCTGTGATATCCGGGAAGAAGAATCGGTGAAAGCGACCGTCAAAGCCATTATCGCTGAACACGGCCGACTGGATGGGCTGGTAAATAATGCTGGCGGACAATTCGCTTCGCCGCTGACCGGAATCAACCAGAAAGGCTGGGAAACTGTGGTCAGGACAAACCTGACCGGTGGCTTTTTGATGGCCCGGGAGGCTTATACCCAGGCTTTGAACAAGAACGGCGGCGCTATTGTAAACATTGTGGCAGATATGTGGGGCGGCATGCCGGGCATGGGCCACTCCGGTGCAGCCCGGGCGGGCATGGTCAACTTTACTCAGACAGCCGCTGTCGAATGGGCACCATCCGGTGTTCGGGTAAACGCAGTAGCTCCGGGGTGGATTGCCTCCAGCGGCATGGATAACTACCCGGCTCACATGAAATCGTGGATCAAGGGCCTAGCAGATGCGGTTCCTTTCAAGCGGATAGGTACGGAGTCCGAAGTCAGTTCGGCTATTTGTTTTCTGTTGAGCCCGGGCGCTGCGTTTATCAGTGGTGACTGCCTGCGCATTGATGGTGCTGCATCTCAAGGTGGACGTGTCTGGCCGCTATCAAAGGCTAAGAACAATGAGCCGTACAACGGTTTCCACCGGGCCATAACCCCGAAAGTTCTGAGCGAAGACTGAGGATCATCCCATGCAGGTTTTGGAAACAACTATCATTCCGCAGTCGGATGAATTCCGCGCCAACACAGAAGCCATGGAAGCTCATATCGCAACCTTCCGGGGCGTCGAGCAAAAAGTGTTGGATTTAGCTGAAGCGGCACGGGAAAAGTTCACCAAGCGTGGAAAACTCCTGCCCCGCGATCGAATCAACCGTTTGCTGGACCGTGGCAGCGAGTTTCTGGAGCTGTGCTCCCTCGCTGGTTACAAAATGCATGACGACAAAGATGGCTCCATGGCTGGCGGGGGCATTATTGCTGGCATTGGCACTGTTGCGGGCGTGCGCTGCCTGATTCTGGCCAGCAACAGTGCGATCAAAGGCGGCACGATTACGCCTGCAGGTCTGGATAAAACCCTGCGTTTGCAGCAAATAGCGATGGAGAACAAACTACCGATTCTGTCTCTGTCAGAATCCGGGGGTGCCAACCTTAACTACGCTACGGATATTTTCGTACTCGGCGCCCGGGGCTTTGCCAACCAGGCCCGTATGTCAGCGGCCGGCATTCCACAAATCACTGTCGTTCACGGCAACGCCACTGCAGGCGGTGCATACCAGCCGGGGCTGTCAGATTATGTGATCACCGTGCGCGATCAGGCCAAGATGTTCCTGGCAGGCCCACCGCTACTGAAAGCCGCCACCGGCGAAATTGCGACCGACGAAGAATTGGGTGGTGCAGAAATGCACGCGTCTGTGGCAGGTACAGCGGAATACCTGGCCGAAGACGACGCCGATGGCATTCGTCAGGCCCGGGAAATTCTCGGAGCCCTGTCCTGGAACGACAACCTGCCAATGCAGCGTGAAGTGACCTGGGAAGAACCGCTCTATCCCGCAGAAGAACTGCTGGGAGTCATTCCGGCAGATGCAAAGAAACCATACGACGTGAGAGAAATCCTCGCCCGTATTGCCGACGGTTCCCGCTTCCTGGATTTCAAGAATGATTACGACAGCCAAACCGTCTGCGGCACCATCCGTATCCACGGTCAAAGTGTCGGCATCATTGGCAACAATGGCCCTATCACGCCGGCTGGCGCCACCAAAGCTGCGCAATTCATTCAACTGTGCGACCAGGCGGGCACCCCGATCCTGTTTCTCCACAATACCACCGGGTTCATGGTTGGCACCCATTCAGAACAAAACGGCATTATCAAGCACGGCTCCAAGATGCTGCAGGCTGTCGCCAACTGCCGGGTTCCTAAGCTAGCCGTTGTTGTCGGTGGTTCCTACGGCGCCGGCAACTACGCCATGTGCGGACGAGGCCTGGACCCCAGGTTCATCTTTGCCTGGCCCAACAGTCGCACCGCGGTTATGGGCCCAGCCCAGGCTGGCAAGGTCATGCGTATTGTAGCGGAAGAAAAGCAACGCAAGAGCGGTATAGAGCCAGATGAGAAAACTCTGGCATTCCTCGAACAAGCCACCGCAAAGAAACTGGAAGACGGCTCCACAGCGCTCTTTGGCACTGCAAGGTTGTGGGACGACGGGTTGATAGACCCTCGCGACACAAGGCGCGTGCTGGCTATGGCGCTCTCCGTTTGTCGCGAAGCTGAACAACGACAACTACGCCCCAACTCGTATGGGGTGGCACGTTTCTGAAACCTAACAGAACCCACACGCTAACCATCTTTCGTAAAGCAGGAGAACAACAATGAACTTTACCCAAGAACACGAAGCCCTGAGAAAAACCGTAAGAGATTTCGTTGAGAAAGAGATCAACCCATACTGCGACGAATGGGAAGAAGCCGGCGAATACCCGATCCGTGAAGTATTCAAGAAACTCGGAGATCTGGGCCTTCTGGGCATCCAGAAACCGGAAGAATACGGCGGCATGGGCCTGGATTACAGCTACAACCTGGTCGCCGCCGAAGAACTCGGCATGGCAAAGTGTGGCGGCGTAACACTCTCCATTGGCGTGCAAACCGACATGTGTACACCCGCCATTGCACGCTTCGGTTCCGATGAAATCAAGCGCAACTTCCTGGCTCCTGCCATCGCTGGTGACATGGTTGGCTGCATTGGCGTCAGTGAAGTAGGCGCAGGCTCAGACGTGGCCGGTCTGAAAACCACGGCCAAGAAAGATGGTGATGATTACGTTATCAACGGTTCCAAAATGTGGATCACCAACGCCCCTAAAGCCGACTTTATTTGCCTGTTGGCTAACACCAGCGACGACAAGCCGCACAAAAACAAAACTCTGATTGTTGTTCCCATGAACACCCCCGGCATTTCACTGAGCCCACACCTGAACAAACTGGGCATGCGTTCATCCGAAACCGCCCAAGTGTTCTTCGACGACGTTCGGGTACCCCAACGTAACCGCATTGGTGCTGAAGGTACGGGGTTCATGTGTCAGATGATTCAATTCCAGGAAGAGCGCATGTGGGGTGCTGCCAACATGCTGAAAGCCCTGGAAAGCTGCATTGATCAAACCATCGAATATTGCCGCGAACGCAAAACCTTTGGGCAACCACTGATCAACAACCAATACATCCACTTCCGTTTGGCAGAACTGCAAACGGAAGTGGAAGCTCTACGAGCGCTGACTTACAAGGCTTGCGAGCTCCACATTACCGGCAAAGACGTGACCCAACTGGCCTCCATGGCCAAGCTCAAAGGTGGCCGTCTGGGCCGCGAAGTCACAGATGCTTGCCTGCAATATTGGGGCGGCAACGGCTACATGTGGGAAAACCCACTGGCCCGTGCTTACCGTGACGTTCGCCTGGCCTCCATCGGCGGCGGCGCAGACGAAATCATGCTGGGCATCATTTGCAAGACGATGGGAACTTTGCCTGGCAAACAAAGGGGCTGAAGGTTTCGCATGCCACAAACATTGTACGTGGAGTCATCAATGAAACAACAACTACCAAACTGTGAAACGCTCGCCATCGAGACCAGCGGCCCGGCACTGATGGTTACTATTAACCGCCCAGAAGTCCGAAATGCCATGAGCCTGAAAATGGTTGCGGAGCTATCCACCATTTTCACTCAAGTTGAAAGCGATGAAGCCATCAGAGCCATTGTCATCCGGGGCGCCGGCGGGCACTTCTGTGCCGGTGGCGACATCAAAGACATGGCCGGGGCCCGAGGCCAGAAAGGCGAAGGCCGCGAAGATCCCTTCTTCAAACTAAACAGAGCTTTCGGCGAAATGATTCAGCAAGTCAACGAATCATCCAAAGTCGTTATCGCCATCACGGAAGGTGCCGTCATGGGCGGCGGCTTTGGTCTTGCCTGCGTATCTGACCTGGCTATTGCCAGCCCAACCGCCAGATTCGGCATGCCAGAAACCACTCTGGGCGTTATTCCCGCTCAGATTGCTCCGTTCGTGGTTGCCCGGACCGGCCTCACCCAAGCCCGTCGACTGGCCTTGCTCGGACTCAGAATTGATGCCACCGAGGCGTGCTCACTCGGCATCGTTCACCAAGTTGCCGACAGCGAAGAACACATGGAAAAACTGCTGGCCGATGCATTGGACCGGGTGCGTTTGTGCGCACCGAATGCCACAGCGGAAACCAAAGCGCTTCTGCACAGAGTCGGCAATCAGGACATGGCCGAATTACTCGATGACGCCGCGGCTAAATTCGCAGCGGCTATTCGTGGGCCCGAAGGTATGGAAGGCACCATGGCGTTTATGCAGAAACGCGAGCCCAAGTGGGCTGGCAAGCAATAGGTACAGCGATACTAAATTCCGAAAATGCAGTCGTGCGGACAGGCACCATCCTGCCCCCATAACAAGGTAAGTCATGCCCATGCTAAAAAAACTACTCATCGCAAACCGAGGCGAAATCGCCTGCAGGGTCATTCGTACAGCCAAGGCTCTGGGATACCGAACCGTGGCGGTTTACTCTGAAGCTGACGCCAACGCGTTGCACGTTACAATGGCTGACGAAGCCGTCTGCATCGGTCCAGCCCAAGTAGCAGCCTCCTACCTGAACGCAGATGCCATACTCGATGCCGCAGCAAAAACCGGCGCCGACTGCATCCACCCGGGTTACGGCTTCCTTTCCGAAAACTCCGGTTTTGCCAAAGCGATTAAACAAGCCGGCCTGACCTTTGTTGGTCCGCCTGAAAATGCTATCGAGCTCATGGGCAGCAAGCGCCGATCCAAGATCGCCATGCAAAAAGCCGGCGTACCGGTGGTACCGGGTTATGAAGGTGACAACGCCAGCGACAATCAACTGATTCACGCTGCCAAAGACATTGGTTACCCACTCATGCTCAAAGCCTCCGCTGGTGGTGGCGGCCGAGGTATGCGCCTGGTAGAAAATGAGAGTGAACTGGCCGACAACATCAAACGTGCACGCTCAGAAGCCAAACAAGCCTTCGGTGACGACGAACTGATCCTCGAAAAAGCCGTTATCGAGCCACGCCATGTAGAGATTCAGGTGTTTGCTGATCGTTACGGCAATGCAGTGTATCTGGGCGAACGGGATTGTTCCGTACAGCGCCGGCACCAGAAAGTTGTCGAAGAAGCACCCTCACCTTTCGTTACACCAGAATTGCGCAAAGCCATGGGCGAAGCGGCCGTTAAAGCTACTCTGTCCTGTGGCTACGAAGGCGCTGGCACTGTCGAATTTCTGGTTGATAAAGATCGCAACTTCTATTTTCTGGAAATGAACACGCGCCTGCAGGTAGAACACCCTGTCACCGAGCTTATCACTGGTCAGGACCTGGTAGCCTGGCAGCTGATGGTCGCTGAAGGCCAACCATTACCACTCGCTCAGGACGAGATCGAGCTGAATGGTCACGCCATCGAAGTCCGCCTGTATGCGGAAGACCCCGCCACCGACTTCACACCCCAAACTGGTACGCTGCATGAGTTCAAACCGGCTGAAGGTGAAGGCCTGCGCTTTGATACTGGCGTTCTATCCGGCGATGTGGTCAGCCCGCATTACGACCCGATGCTGGCGAAAGTCATCGCCTGGGGCCAAAACCGGAATGAAGCGCGCCGTCGCCTGGTTCGCGCTCTGGAAGACACCACAGTTTTCGGTGTCACCACTAACCGCCACTTCCTCAGCCGTATTATCGCTGACGAAACCTTTGGGGCAGGCGAAGCCACTACGGCCTTCCTGCAACAGGCATTCAAAGATGACCCTTCTCTTAGCCCGCAAGATCTGAGTATTCGGGAGCTGGCACTGAGTGCCTGCGTTCTGAGCCTTGATGACTCGGGCAGAGAAAGCTGGAGCAATGCACCGGGCACAGTCATTCCAATGAGTCTGGAAGCCAACGATGAAACCATCCAGCTACTGGTGCGCAAAGCCGGCCAGAAGCTCATGGTTTCGCACGGTGAAGACCATTACGAACTGTACCTGCACAGCCAGAAACCAGGCCAGCTATGCATAATCGACAACGGTATTCGTCAGGGGTGCCAATACCATCGCGTTGGGGATTCCCTATATTTGCAGGCATTCGGTCGATCCTGGTCAGTCACAGACAAAACCCACCAACCCGCCTCTGGGGCCCAGAGTTCGGGCAGCGGCAGAATACAGGCCGCGATGGACGGCGCCATTATCGATGTACTCATTGCTGAAGGCGAGTCCGTCAGCCAGGGCCAGACTCTGGTCGTTCTGGAAGCGATGAAAATGGAGCATCCAGTGAAAGCCGACCGGGATGGCGTAGTGGCAGGACTACACACAAGAACGGGTGATCAGGTAAAGCGCAGCCAACTCCTGGTTGAGCTCGCACCTCAGGAAACAGAACAAACAACATAATCCGCGAACAAAAAATACAATCGCGTGACGCACGGAATGAAATCACCATGAGCCAAGATATAGTAACCGCCCGCGACATCATACGCAGCCTTCCGCCAGTACTGGGGCGCTTTCCCTTCATTGCACGAGGATTGTATTACTACCTCGCAAAAAACAATGAGAAAGAGCTGACCCTGGGCAAACTGATCGCCCGGAATGCAAAAAAATACCCATACCATCCGGCTATTCTTTGTGACGACATCACCGTATCGTGGCAAGAGTTTGAAGCATGGAGCAACCGAATCGCCCACTACCTGAAAGACCAGGGATTAGTAAAAGGCGATTCCATTGCGGTGTTGCTGGAAAACCGGCCTGAGCTGCTGGCAGTCGTTGCAGGCGCGTCAAAAGTCGGTGTCGCCTGCGCTATGCTGAACACCTCCCAGAAAGGCAAAGTGCTGGCTCATAGCATCAACCTGATCGAACCCAAAATGTTAGTGGTTGGTGAAGAACTGCTCGACCATGCCGAAGGTGTTCGCTCAGACATCCGGCTGTCTCATTCCAACCCCATGTTGTACCTGGCCGACAGCAACACACTGAACATTTTCGGTGAGGCACCGGCGGGCTATTCCAACATGGCTATGGAAGTCAGCCGCTGCCCTTCCTCTAAGCCAGTTCTGACCAATCCAGTGGTCATGGGTGACACTGCAGTTTATCTGTACACCTCAGGCACCACGGGATTACCCAAGGCGGCCCCAGGCTCCCACCGAAAGTTCGTAAGGGCTTACGGCGGTTTTGGCATGTTGTCTCTTGCCATGAAACCGGAAGACGTTCTTTACTGTACTCTGCCGCTTTATCACGGCACCGCCCTGCTGGTGTGCTGGGGCTCGGTTATCGCGGGGGGGTCTGCCATAGCCTTGCGTAGAAAGTTCTCAGCCACGGCTTTCTGGAACGATGTCCGCAGATACAAGGCCACAACCTTTGGTTATGTGGGAGAACTCTGCCGCTACCTGCTAAACCATCCGGTCAGTGATCAGGACCGGAACCATACCCTGACCAAAATGATCGGTAATGGCTTACGGCCTTCCATCTGGAAAGAGTTCAAGGAACGCTTCGGAATTGAAACTGTAGCTGAGCTTTACGCTTCATCTGAAGGCAACATCGGTTTCTCTAACTTCTTCAATATGGACAACACGGTGGGCTTCTCTACAGCACCTTACCGATTGGTAAAATACTACGAAGGCACTCGCGATCCCATCCGCAACGAACAAGGCCTTCTGGAGGAAGTCGACAAGGGTGAGCCCGGGTTGCTGATTGGTGAAATTACCAAAAAGTGGGCATTTGAAGGCTATACCCAGAAGGAGGCGACTGAAAAATCCATTCTCCGAGACGGCTTTAAAAAAGGCGACGCCTGGTTCAACACCGGTGATGTCCTTAGAGAAATCGGTTGTCGTCACCTGCAGTTTGTTGACCGAATGGGCGACACCTTCCGCTGGAAAGGCGAAAACGTTTCGACCACTGAGGTTGAAAACATCCTTGACGGCTCCGGCATGGTGGAGGAAGCCATTGTTTACGGTGTAGAGATCCCGAACACTAACGGCAAGGCCGGCATGGTAACTCTAGTGCCCGACGAGTCTGAAACTGCCTTCGATACCGACAAACTGTTCACCTACCTTAAGGATAATTTGCCTGCATATGCAGTGCCGGTGTTCGTGAGAATAACCGAGGCTATCGAGAAAACTGGCACGTTCAAGTACCGCAAGGTGGACATCCAAAAACTTGGCTATTCTCTGGATCGTCCCCATGAGGAGGTTTACGCCTGGCTTCCAAAAACTTCAGGTTATACCAGGCTGACACCTGAGCTTGTAGCTGACATTGATTCTGGTGCAGTTCGGTTCTGATTTTCAGCTCTGAGGTACGGTGCCAGGGTCAGACTTTGACCCTGGCCTGTTTATTTTGTAAGCCTACATGCCAACGTTAAGAACGACCTTCCCTGTAGCACGACGCCCTGTCAACGCTCCAAGCGCCTCCGCGTACTGGTCAAATTCAAAGACCTGACTGACCTTCGGATCTATTTTGCCCTCGCCGTACATCTGTAATAACTCAATCATATTTTGAGCACTGGCCTCCGGCTCTCGCTGAGTGAAGCTTCCCCAGAACACACCGACTACAGAGCACCCCTTCAGCAACGTGAGATTCGCAGGTACTTTCGGGATATCGCCGGCCGCGAAGCCAATGATCAAATGACGGCCATTCCAGGCCATGGACCGCAAAGCCTGTTCTGTGAAGTCTCCGCCGACCGGATCGTAGATCACATCCACACCCTTGCCTTTGGTCAACGTCTTCACCGCGTCTTTCAGGGACTCTTCGGAATAGTTGAGCAATTCATCCGCACCGGCATTTTTCGCAATGGCCAATTTCTCTGCGCTACTCGCCGCTGCGATCACTTTCGCCCCCATGGCCTTACCCAATTCAACTGTAGCCAAACCAACGCCACCACTGGCACCCAGCACCAACAAAGTTTCCCCGGGCTGAATATTGGCGCGCTGCTTCAATGCGTAATAAGACGTGCCATACACCATCATGAAGCCGGCCGCCTTTTCATAAGGCATGCTATCTGGCAGCGGTAGCAAGTTGGATTCCGGGGCAACCACTTCCTCCGCGAAAGCACCCCAGCCTGTCAGTGCAGCAACCCGATCGCCCGGCTTGAAACGGGTTACTTTGTCGCCAACCTCAATAACCTCACCAGCCAACTCGCCACCCGGCGAAAATGGCATGGGCGGCTGAAGCTGATACTTACCTTCAATAATCAACGTATCTGGAAAATTAAGGCCTGCGGCCTTTACGCGGATTTTCACACCCCTGCCCTTGGCTTCGGGGCTTGGGACATCCTCGATGACCAGCTTCTCAGCCGGGCCGTATTCTTTACACAAAATAGCTTTCATAGTCTCTCCTGGTAGCTCAGGCACCCGGGTTCCCCTCAGGGCGGCCGAGCTGGCAAATTCAGCTTATTATTGACCGGGATCAAGCTAAACAGAGTTCCCCCATGAAGCAAATAAAGTTCTCTTATTCTGGCGAATAAACCGTGCTTATATCGCAGAGCGCAATATTACTCCCCCGAAAATACACCACAGATGAATCGCCGGGCGATTTCAGCTATTATCCACACTTTCATTCTGAACGTTTCTGACCCTGACCTTCTTAGCCCCAGAGCCCACCATGTTTGACATCATCTACGCGCTTGAAATGATAGGCATCGTGGCTTTTGCCATTTCCGGAATGATCGTTGCGCGCTCTAAAAACATGGATCCTGTCGGGGTATTCGCTATCGGATTCATCACTGCACTCGGCGGTGGCACGCTTCGGGATCTGATCATGGACAACCACCCGCTCTACTGGATCAAGCATCAGGAGCAGCCTATCCTGATTCTGGGCATGGCCATTGTTTTCAGCTATTGGAGCCGCGCCCACAGCCTGAAAGAGTCCCGCATTGTGTTTCCGGATGCCATTGGCCTTGGTATTTTTTCCATTCTTGGCGCTCAATTGGCTCTGGATCTTGGCCATTCCTGGTTTATCGCTTCGATGCTTGGCGTAATGACAGGAACGTTTGGCGGCGCACTACGCGACACGCTCTGTAATGAAGTGCCATTTATCTTCCGCAAAGACCAGATTTACGCATCTATTTCTTTCGCGGGTTGCTGGTTGTATTTTGTCTGCCAATGGTTTCTGGAGAGCGAAACAGCCGCTCTCACCATCGGCCTGCTCTTTATCGTTTCGGTCCGAATGCTGGCAGTCCGCTTTGACATCCGCCTACAAAGGGACCAGGTTCAAGGCTGAACCGTAAATCATCCCTTGGCCTGAAGCAGCCTAGCCGGTAACATTGCTTTTTTTTCACACAGATTAGATTTCCCGCACTCAATCAGTTTTTCACATACCAAACCCAAGGCATCCCGAGAGGCAGACCCACGTCATGCTTGAACGACTGTTCCAACTCCAAGCCCACGGCACAAATGTTCGTAAAGAAATAATCGCTGGCATCACAACCTTCCTGACCATGGCGTATATCATTGTGGTCAACCCCAGTATGTTGTCCTCCACCGGCATGGACTTCGGCGCAGTCTTTGTGGCCACATGCCTTGCGGCTGTGGTTGGTACGCTGATCATGGGCCTCTGGGCAAATTACCCTATCGCTCTGGCGCCAGGCATGGGGCTCAACGCCTTTTTCTCCTTTACCGTTGTCGGCAGCATGGGATACAGCTGGCAGATAGCGCTGGGTGCCGTATTCATCTCTGGCTTCCTGTTCTTTATGCTCAGCATATTTAAGGTCCGGGAGTGGATCATTAACAGCATTCCACTCTCCTTACGCTTTGGCATATCGGCTGGTATCGGTTTTTTCCTGGCACTGATCGCTCTGAAAAACGCCGGGATTGTAGTAGACCACCCGGCCACGCTGGTGAGCATGGGCGACGTGGCTGCTGCGGAAAGCCTGCTGTTCTTTGGCGGCTTCATTCTGATCTGCGCACTGGCCTTCCGTCAGGTTACCGGAGCGGTGATGATCGGCATTATAGCCGTGACCATCGTAGCGATGATGCTGGGTATGGTTGAATACAATGGCCTTGTTTCTGCCCCGCCAAGTATCGCTCCCACATTTATGCAACTGGACCTGGCTGGCGCCCTGAACGTCGGAATGATCAGCGTTATTTTCGCCTTCCTGTTTGTCGATCTGTTTGATACTTCAGGCACACTGGTTGGTGCTGCTCAACGTGGCGGACTGCTCGATAAAAACGGCAAACTCCCTCGCCTTGGTCGTGCCCTGATGTCCGACTCCATCGCCACCATGTCAGGGGCAGCGCTGGGCACCTCGACAACCACCAGTTACGTTGAATCCACTGCGGGTATCGCCGCCGGTGGTCGTACCGGCCTGACCGCTGTCGTTGTTGCCGCATTATTTCTGGCCTGCCTGCTGTTTGCACCTATTGCCAGCATCATCCCGGCTTACGCCACAGCGCCTGCCCTGCTTTACGTTGCCTGCCTGATGGCCAGCGGCCTGAAACTGATTGACTGGGATGACATCACCGATACAGCACCTGCCATTGTGACGGCCCTGATGATGCCACTGACATTCTCTATTGCTCACGGTATCGCACTTGGGTTTATCACTTACGTTGCAGTGAAGGCCTTGGCTGGGAAGTGGTCAGATCTGAACTGGAGTGTCGCCATCATTGCCATTGTTTTCGTGCTGAAATTTCTATTCCTCGATGTGGCCTGAGCCACATCCTTACAGGTGAGTTATGGATTATTTTTCGCAGAGTATTAAGCAGGCCATCAGAACCGTTCCGGACTGGCCAAAGGCGGGCGTATCATTCAGAGATATCACAACCGTACTTCAGGATAAAACAGCCTTCCGCAAGCTGATTGATGCCTTTGTACACCGCTATCACGGCCAACACATTGATGCCGTCGCCGCAGTAGATGCCCGGGGCTTTATTATTGGCTCTGCTTTGGCCTACGAGCTCAATGCATCACTGGTTCTGGTGCGCAAGAAAGGCAAACTTCCGTTCGACACACTGGTCGAAGACTATGAACTGGAGTACGGCACTGCGTCCGTTGAACTGCACAAAGATGCCTTCAAACCGGGTGATAAGGTTGTCCTGGTAGACGACTTGATTGCCACTGGCGGCACCATGCTGGCCGCAAGCCGCCTGATCCGCCGTATTGGCGCAGAGATCGTAGAAGTGGCTGCGATGATTGACCTCCCGGATCTGGGTGGTTCCCGCAAGCTGCAGGAAGAAGGCTTGCAGGTTTATACTGTGTGTTCGTTCGAAGGGGAATAATCACCATTAACAGGAGGCGACCATGCCCGATTATCAACACCATTGGAAAGACGGCACCCCCGTCCATTTACCTCTCGGTAAAATCGTGTGCATTGGTCGCAACTACGCCGAACACGCCCGGGAACTCAACAACCCGGTACCAGATGAACCGCTATTGTTCATCAAGCCTTCGACTTCAGCGGTTTATATAACCCGCCCAGTCGACTTCCCCCGGGATAAGGGCGAAGTGCACTTCGAAACCGAACTGGCCGTACTCATTGGCCGCCCGCTCACCAATGCCTCTGCCAGCGAAGCAGAACGTGCCATCCTTGGTTACGGATTGGCATTGGATCTGACCCTTCGGGATGTACAAAGTAAGCTTAAAGAAAAAGGACAGCCCTGGGAGCGCGCCAAAGCCTTTGACGGCGCCTGCCCACTATCCCCTTTTGTACCAGTCGACAAGCTCCCTAAAGGCAACATTCATTTTACCCTTGATATCGACGGCCAGCGGCAACAGACTGGCGATACCCGTGATATGCTGAACACTATTGTGCCGCTGATTGCCCACATGAGCAGCCAGTTCTCCCTGCTACCGGGCGATGTGGTTCTGACCGGTACACCCAAGGGGGTCGGGCCGCTGATTTCAGGACAAACCTTGTCTCTCGAGCTTGAAGATGTCTTGTTCGTGGAGACTAAAGTGCTCTGATTGGCCCACCTAAAGAATTTTCAGGCAAACTTCTGCTTCAGGGAACCTGTTCCACCATGGCGAAAAAACCTGTCACCTCCCGCTCAGGCCGATTCTTCAAACTGGCTGGCATGACAGCATCTGTAGCAAGCCAGTACGCCGGCCAAAAAGCCCGGAACATGTTCCGGTCAGTTGACGATGAAAGCGCCAGAAGTGAAAACTACACTCGCATGGCTGGCCAGATTGCCGACACCCTTGGAGAGCTGAAAGGTGCGGTGATGAAGGTCGGGCAAATAGCCTCCCAGACTCAGGACTTCTTACCTAAAGAATTCTCGGAGGCTCTGGAAAAGCTCCAGAAAGAAGCGCCTCCTATGCCCTTCGATGTCATTCTGGAGCAGATCGAAACAGAGCTCGGCAAGCCTGTCAGCGAGCTCTACGAATACCTCCAGGAAACCCCTTACGCTTCTGCTTCGATCGGGCAAGTTCATCGCGCCCGGTTGCACAACGGCACAGACGTTATCGTAAAGGTTCAGTATCCCGGAGTAGACAAGTCCTGCGACTCAGACCTCAAGCAACTACGCCTGGCCCTAAAGCTCGGTGGACTGCTGAAAATGCCGAAAGAAACGGTGGACCTGCTGTTCGGGGAAATCCGGGAGCGCCTGCAGGAAGAGCTGGACTACGAGAACGAGGCCCAGAACCTCAAAATTTTTCATGAGTTCCACAAAAAACAACCGTGGGTGGTCATTCCCAGGGTTGTCGATAGCCATTCTACTCGCCGGGTACTCACGCTCGAACTGGAGGAAGGCGACCACATCAGCAAAGTCACGCCGGAGCAATACAGCCAGGAAACTCTGAACCTGATCGGCCACCGAATCTTCACCATCATGGCTGACCAGTTATTCCGCTTTCAATGTATCCACGGCGACCCGCACGCCGGCAACTTTGCCTACCGGCCTGACGGCACCATCGTGATGTACGATTTTGGCTGCGTAAAGAAACTGAAACCAGAGATTGTGGAGGCTTACCGCAAGGCGCTGATTTCCGCACTGGAGGAAGATTACGCCGGTCTCGACCAGCACCTGATCGATCTGGGCGCACGGGTAAGCAACCAGCCAGCTATAGATGAAGCTTATTACGCCATGTGGCGAGACATTCTGATCGTTCCGTTCGCAGATGACGAGCCATATAATTTTGCCGAAGCAGACATCCACAAACACGTGGCTGCAAAAACCAGCACCATATTCAAGTATCTCGATGCTTTCAAACCACCAGTAGAGAGCATTTTTATAGACCGGATGATTGCAGGGCACTACTGGATGCTGAAGCGGCTGGGGGTTCAGGCTGCGTTCAAAGGCGAACTGGAGAAATACCTCCGAAGCTGAGGCAAGAGAACTAACCCAACATCCGAACCCATTCTGCAAGGCCCTCACTGGCCCCTTTCCGAATAACCCGCGCCCGGGACACCGCAGCCGGCTCACCAGGATCAATCACCGTAACCGGAACTTGAACATCCACTTCATAAACCAGACCGGCAGCCGGATAAACCTGTAACGACGTTCCCACAATCAGCAGCCGATCGGCGGTGCGAACCAGCTCAGCGGCGGCGTCCAGCATTGGCACTTCCTCGCCAAACCAGACAATATGCGGGCGCAGCTGACTGCCATGGTCACAGGTATCGCCAGGATGAATGTCGTTATAGCCGATGTCATAAATCAGGCCAGGGTCTGCTGTACTCCGGGCTTTAGTAAGTTCACCGTGCAAATGCAGCACGCAGCTTGATCCGCCCCGCTCATGCAAATCATCCACATTCTGTGTCACCACCGTAACCCGGAACCGGTTTTCCAGTTCCGCCAGGATGCGGTGAGCCGGATTGGGCTGAACCGTTTGGAGCTGCCGGCGGCGCTCATTATAGAACCGAAGTACCAACTCCTGGTTTCGCTCGAACGCTTCCGGCGTAGCCACGTCGTAAACATTATGCTGCTCCCACAAGCCGTCACTATCACGGAAGGTAGAGAGACCGCTTTCGGCGCTGATTCCAGCGCCAGTGAGTACAACAATATGCTCTTGCATCAGTCGAAAATCTTACCTGGGTTCATAATGCCATTCGGATCAAATACCTGCTTGATTCCCTTCAGATAAGCAATTTCCACTTCGCTGCGGGTGTATTGCAGGTACGGTTTTTTAGTCATGCCCACGCCGTGTTCGGCAGAAACGCTGCCCTGATAGCGCTCAACAATCTCAAACACCCACTTGTTCACCTGCTGGCACTTCTCAAAGAAATCCTCTTTCTCCATATGCTCAGGCTTCAGAATGTTCAGGTGCAGGTTGCCATCACCAATATGACCGAACCAGATAATTTCAAAATCCGGGTAATGCTCAGTCACGACATCATCAATTTCCTGCAGGAAACCCGGTACTTTCGAGACCACAACAGAGATATCGTTCTTGTACGGAATTCGCGGAGCAATAGATTCGGAAATCCGTTCCCGAAGCTGCCACAGATTCTGAGCCTGTGTTTCGCTCTGACTGATCACGCCATCTAATACCCAGCCTTTCTCCACACATGCTTCGAACAGAGCCATGGCATCGTCCATCACCTGATCGGATACAGCCTCGAACTCCAGCAACGCGTAGTATGGCGCTTCGGTTTCAAATGGCGCCTGTACCTGCCCGTGAGCCAGCACATGGCCCATGGCCTGATGGGAGAAGAACTCATAGGCGGTCAGATCCAGTTTGCTCTGGAACGATTTGAGCACATCCATGGTATTGGACAGGTCATTCAAACCCAGCACCAGAACGGTCAGGTCATCCGGCTTGCGGGTCAGCTTCATGGTGGCTTCAGTGATGAAACCCAGGGTTCCTTCCGCGCCAATAAACAGATGCCGCAGATCGTAACCGGTGTTGTTCTTGGCCAGATCTTTGTTCAACTCAAGAATGTCGCCCTTGCCAGTGACGACCTTCAGACCTGCAACCCAATCCCGGCTCATGCCATAACGGATCACCTTGATACCGCCAGCATTGGTCGACAGATTGCCGCCCAACTGACTAGAACCTGCAGATGCGAAATCTACCGGATAATACAGACCATTTTCTTCAGCAAAATTCTGTAACTGCTCAGTAACGATACCTGCCTGACAACGCACTGTTCGGTCGCTGGCATTAAAATCGAGAACCTGATTCATGTAATCGAACGCCACGACGACTTCACCGTTCGAAGCAACCGCACCTGCACTCAAACCCGTACGGCCACCTGAAGGCACCAATCCGATTTTGTGTTCATTGGCGAACCGCACGATAGCCTGAACCTGCTCAGTGGTTTTCGGTAGCACAATGGCCAAAGGCTTTGGTGGATAGATCTTGGTCCAGTCTTTGCCGTAGGTATCCAGGTCGGAAGGATCAGTCAATACCTTGCCTGGTTTTTCAGCCGTAGCTACCAGTTCTTTGAGGGAAGCAATGATCTGTTCGGAGCTCATGGGTGCGTCAGTCTCATCAAGTTTGGGCCATGGCTTGATCAAAATCAGCTCAAAAAGAGTTGATCTAGACAAACCGGCGCGCTGTGAAAATCTATCTTTATGGTATCATACCGCCCCTGTTCTGTGAGCTAGGCCGACGATCCCTGGCCGCAGGTCATTTCACGTGACGAAAGGTTCGGAAGCAAGCCCATGTCAAATACGTCTCTCGAAAAGAGCAAAATCCGGATCCTGCTGCTGGAAGGCGTCCATCAATCTGCCGTTGATACCCTGAATGCTGCGGGCTACACCAATATTGAGTACCTGACCCACTCTCTTGGCGAAGAAGAGTTGATCGAGAAGATTGCCGATGCGCACTTCGTTGGTATCCGCTCTCGCACCCAATTGACTGCGACTGTATTTGAAGCAGCCAAGAAGCTGGTTGCCGTGGGCTGTTTTTGTATCGGAACCAACCAGGTTGACTTGCAAGCCGCTACGCGCCGAGGCATTGCTGTTTTTAACGCTCCTTTTTCCAACACCCGCTCGGTTGCTGAGCTGGTACTGGCCCAGGCGATTCTTTTGTTGCGCGGCGTCCCCGAGAAGAGCGCCAAAGCTCACCGTGGTGAATGGCTGAAATCGGCCAAAAACAGCTACGAAATTCGTGGCAAGAAGCTCGGCATCATCGGCTACGGCAATATCGGCACACAGTTCAGTGTTCTGGCTGAAAGCCTGGGAATGGACGTGTACTTCTACGACGTAGTGTCCAAGCTTCCGATTGGCAATGCCACTCAGGTAGGCACCCTCCAGGAACTGCTGAACATTGCAGATGTTGTTTCCCTGCACGTACCGGAAACACCTGCGACTAAGTATATGTTCAAAGCAGAGCAGCTGGCTCAGATGAAGCAAGGTTCCATCCTGATGAATGCTTCTCGCGGCACCGTAGTAGATATTGATGCGTTAGCCGATGCTCTCCGCTCTGGCAAGTTGCTGGGTGCAGCTGTGGATGTATTCCCGGTCGAGCCCAAGTCCAACAACGAAGAGTTCATCTCTCCGCTGCGGGAATTCGATAACGTGATCCTGACACCCCACGTGGGCGGCTCCACCATCGAAGCGCAGGAAAACATCGGTCGCGAAGTCGCTGAAAAGCTCACCATGTACAGCGACAACGGCACATCTGTTTCTTCTGTAAACTTCCCTGAAGTGGCGCTGCCATCCCACCCTGACCAGCACCGTCTGCTTCATATTCACGAGAATGTGCCAGGCGTTATGTCTGAGATTAACCAGGTGTTCTCGGAAAACAACATCAACATTTGCAGTCAGTACCTGCAAACCAAAGACGACATTGGTTATGTCGTTGTTGATGTAGACAAAGCCTACGGAGAGCTGGCTCTTGAGAAGCTACGCCAGGTGAAGGGCACTATCCGGACCCGCGTGTTGTTCTAAGCACGGAGCTTCAGACTAAAAAAACCCCGCAGGCTTCTTATGCCTCCGGGGTTTTTCTTTGCCTGATACGCTATTACTGCATCGGCACCAATGTCAGCTCAACCCGACGATTCTGCTCACGACCGGCCGCAGTCTCGTTGGATGCCACCGGAGAGCGCTCACCGTATCCGGTAGCACGGGTACGAGCCGGCGCAATACCCTGATTCAGAAGAAAATCACGTACTGAAGCGGCACGACGCTCACTCAACAACTGGTTATAGCTGTCGGAACCAGTACTATCAGTATGGCCTTCAATCTGGATGATGGTTTTATCGAATTCCTTCAGCACCAGGCCTACAGACTCCAACGTACCGGTAAAGCCGGAACGGATAGTGGACTGGTTGGTGTCAAAAGTGATGTTGCCAGGCATAACCAGTTCAATCTGGTCGCCGTTACGGACAACACGAACTCCAGTGCCTTCCAGCTTATGACGCAACTGAGCTTCCTGGCGATCCATATAGTAGCCAATGCCACCACCAACTGCAGCGCCACTAGCAGCACCAATCAAAGCCCCCTTACCACGGTCACTCTTACTGGAGGTTGCTGCACCAATAGCTGCACCGCCCAGGGCTCCAATGATACTGCCCTTAGTCGCACTGGAGGTTTTTTCTTCGCCAGTGTACGGGTCGTATGTCATGCAGCCACTCAGTCCAACGGTGGCAACTGCAAAGGCAAGAATCGTTTTCTTCACTGTTAGTATGCTCCTGCATCCATTTTCTTGAACCGGCCAGATCTGGCCGGTTTATTCTGAAAAAGTATCAATAATGGTATTAAACACTGTCGCCTGCAGATCCTGAGCCTCATTCACCAGGTGATGACGCCCGTCAGGGATGGTTCGTTCCTTTACAGACGAAAACTTGTTTCTGATGATACGTAAATTGTGCTGCCAATCTACGGTTAAATCTTTTTCACCCTGCACAACGGTCACGGGGAAGTCAACCGGCCTTGCGGATTCGATATGCGGCACCCATTTACGTAAGGCTGTCACCCAGTCAACATGCACCGCCCGGGCTTGCAACGGATCATGCTCCCGCAGGAAATTCAGAAACCGCGCATTACTGCTGTTCTGGCCAAACGCTCTGCGCCAGCGGCTCAAAAAGGGCCTTGCCAGACTGTGCAATACTTTGGCGCCAAGCCAGCCCATGGGGCGAACCAGAGGAGCCAACAACACAACTTTCCGGAACGCAGAGGTTTCCTGGTTGTGGTGATTGGACAACAGATAGTCGATCAATATCGCCCCGCCAGTACTCTGCCCTACCGCAAACCATGGCCCACGTATTTTATCATCAACCTGAGCCATCACGGCTGACAAAACCGCCTGATACTCCAGAAAGCTTCCGATAGCCGCTGGCGTTCCACTGGACAGCCCATGACCAGGCTGATCATAGGTCAGAACATCAAAACCGGCTCCCAGGCAGCGATCAATAAGCTGGGTGTACAATCCGACATGGTCAAAATATCCATGCAAAATAAACACCGTGCCTTTGACCTTGACCGATTCCGGGAGCCTGAAATAATGCACCATCACTTCGTGTTGCTGAGCCTTGATATAGCCTTGGTGATAGGCTACATCTGGATGCTCCACCCACAAATCCAGGCCATAAAACCGACAGTAGGCCTCCATCTCAACACTAAGCTCCCGGCGCACAGCCGGATCGAAGGGTTCCAAACGTTCAAGCAGAGAATGCCTGTCCCAGTTCGGTATTTCTATGGTATCTGTTTTCCAGTACACGTAGAGTTAAACGCCTGTCATGAGTCAATATTTGACAGTCATCCTAACGCATTCACAAGGGAGAACACAGATGTTCCAGCCGCTTCTTGAAGAAGGTTTGCGCCAGACTATGCGCCAGTTGGTCCGCCCCCTGCTCTCGAATGCGGTCCCTTTGGCTCTGCAACGCAAGCTCGTTCGCCAGGCCTATCGCACATCAGTTCCGCCCAAAAATGTTTTATTCAGAAAAGATGACCTTGGTAATGTGCCGGTATTAAGAGCCCAAAGCACCAGGCCCACAACAGGTACCCTTCTGTACCTTCACGGGGGCGGCTACATTATCGGCTCCGCAGCTACCCACAAAGGCATTGCCGGGCATCTGGCCAAACTGACGGATTGCGAAGTTATCATCCCGAATTACCGGCTGGCGCCAGAGCACCCGTACCCAGCGGCACCCAACGATGCTGAATCGGTTTATATGGCCTTAATCAGTCAGGGCAAGCCGGCCTCCGGCATTGCTGTAGCAGGCGACTCCGCCGGCGGCGGCCTGGCTTTGGTACTGGCCATGCAGCTACGGGACCACGGCCACCCACTCCCGTCTTCCATCACTTGTTTTTCGCCCTGGACTGACCTGACGAACCAGCAGCTCTATGCTCCAGAAATCGAACCCGTGCTTCATGCAGACTGGATCATCAATGCAGCAAAGATGTATGCAGGTGACACACCACTGACCAATCCGGTGATTTCACCGGTCTTTGGTGATCTGAAAGGATTACCGCCCTTGCTGATTCAGGTGGGCAGTCAGGAAATTCTGCTGAACGACGCCACCCGGATAGCAGAAATGGCGAAGCGGGATCGCGTGGAAACGACCCTCGAAATCTACAACAATCTCTGGCACGTATTTCAGATTCATAGCGGCCAATTAAAGCGTGCTACCGAAGCGCTCAGCGTCGCGGCAGGCCATATCAAACGTCATCTGGCAGGCTGATTTCACCCCGGAGCAAAGCCTCTTTGCGAGCCCGGGACCAGCGTTTCACCTGCCACTCCAGTTTTGATGCCCGGCTTCGGTCACCCGCCAGTTTCTGGTACTCCAGGGTTAACGGTCCTTTCCCCCGCAAACTACGGGCCCCCTTCGGCGCCCCCGCCTGATGCTCCGAAAAGCGACGGGCCACGTCTGTAGTTATCCCGGTATACAGACTTCCTGAAGAGGTGCGAACCAGATAAAGATGCCAGCGGTCAGCCATGCTCTATACTCCGGGTCTGAACTTTCTTCTGCTGCAACCACAGCCCTGCAAGAATTAACACCAACCCCACATAGGTTGACGGCAGAATAACTTCTCCGAGAATGACGTAAATAAAAACTAATGACAAAAAGGGCGAGATAAAGATCAGATTGCTGATTTTCGAGGTATTTTCAGCCTTTTTCATAGCCTGAGACCACAACACAAAAGCAATCCCCATCTCGAAAACACCAATATAACAAGCAGCTGCCAATGATCCGCTGACGGAAAAATCCAACCCGACTGAATACCAACACGCCAGTGCAATCAACGGCAAACCAAACAGGAAATTAAGAAACAGGCCTACCACTGGGTCTCGAGTATCCCGGGTGGCAATAATCCAGTATGACGCCCACACCACAGTGCTGCCCAAGGCCAGAGATACCCCGAGGGGGTCAGAAAAGTTCAGCGAGGTTACGGCACCGCGAGTAGCAATCACCACAACACCGGCATAACACACCAGGCCTGCCAGAATATCAATACGCCTTAATTTCTGCCCAAGAAAAGGAACGGAAAGATAGGCCAGAACCAATGCCCAGGTGTAATTCAGGGGCTGCGCCTCCTGTGCAGGAAGCCGATCAAAAGCGCCAAACAAAAGAAAATAATATAAACACGGGTTAATAAGCCCCATGCCAACAGATTGCAGATACTGTCGTTTAGAGAGCTGAAACACCTGCTGCCAGCGCCCCATGATCACCAGCGAGGTGGCCATAACAACAACCGAGGACGCACAGGCTACCAGCAGCAGTTGAACCGGCGCCAATTCGAGCAGCGCCAATTTGAATGCGGTGGCCACGGTGGACCATAGCAAAACCGTCGCGAGGCCGTACACCATAGCCTGCTTTTGGTTTTTCATGATATTGCCCCATGCATGAACAAGATCTGCCTGACAGGAGTTAACCTCAGCTCGAAAAAGCAGGCCATGAAACCATCCTGACCCCCTCTTCTCGACATACCTCTGCCGCACGTGCGGTCAATTCCGATATAAACCGGGCTTGTTCCTTTGGCTCCAGCGGATAGGCTTTCAGGCGGTATTCCATGCCGTTGTCTTTTGCAGACACCGTGACGAAAACCGGCTGATAGGTTCTGGTTAATGGGCAGGTATAAATCACATCACGGAAAAGCGATCGCATTCGCGCAACATCATGATTTGGATCGAGATACAGCTCAGCCACACACATCAGGTTATCCGTGCCGTCATTGCTGTTGGCCAACAACGTATTCCAGAGCAGGCCATGAGGAATAACAATAACGGTGTCATCCAGCGTGACGATTTCTGCTGCCCGGGTACCTATAGACCGAACTTCACCGTACTGGCCGTTAATTTCGATCCAGTCTCCGGGCCGATAGGGCATTTCATAAAGGGTCACAATGCCTGCAATCAGACTATTGGCGTAATCCTTAAAGGCAAAACCCAGCGCCAGCCCCAATGCACCAAAGATTGCCACCATGTTCTCAAACGATGGCTCGACCAAAATCGGTACCACAATAATGGCGGTCAGAATAATGATCAGTAAACGCAACAACGGCACTAATGCCAACAGATATAACCGGGGCTTTCCCGACAACCTGCCGGCCAACACTGGCACCAGTTTCTGAATAGCCAAAATCAACGCAGAGGCAGCAATAACTACGGCAATAGCCTCGATAACCGCACCGGAGGTTATGGATGACAATGCATCTTTGAGCCCGAAATCTCCCATTACGCCCTCCTAAAACCCGTCAACTGGAAAACCTTTTGACTGCAGGTACTTACGAACCGACGGATAACCCAGGGGCGTGAGCCGGTACACTCCCGTCGTTTCATCCTGAAGGATCACATCTGCTCTTATGAACCTTGCAAGAGTCAGCGTTAGCTCCCGGGCAGCTGAACCGGTTACCCATTCAAGCTGCTCTGCGGTCAAACCGTTGTGCATTAACAGTGCGTGCAAAACAAACCCTGCCTGTAGCCCCGAACCATGGGGGACGCTGGGTAAACTCAGCTGATGTAAGGGCACCACCCAGCATTTGGGACCATCCACAGGATTCTCTTCATCGTCATCTTGCCCGGTCTCTTCTTCCGGCTTAGCTCGAAGTGTTCGCTGCCAAATTGCATGAGTTACGCCACGATTCCCCCTCGCTAAGTTAGCGAGGTCCTGGCAGAAACCGCTGTATTTGGTTTTGGGATCTTCCGCCTGCGCAGGCAAAACATACAACCCGTCATGGGTCATCCGCGCGGTGAGCGGCCTGCCACTTTTTTCAGCCGCCAAATAATGCAGCCACTGGGTTAGCCGTTCGCCAGTCAAAGGCGCCAGAGTTATCGGCCCCACATGAAGCTCAGGTAAGTATCTGAGCCAGAACTGCCAGCACCAACTGGAGCAGCCAACAACACCGTTTCCGGCATTATCCAAAGCCACACGAGCAAAAAATTCTTTCAGTAAATTCAAACCAGACCGATGTCGCAACCAGAAATCCGCCAGCTCAGGCAAGACCCAATCATCACCCCCCAACTGCTCATCCCACCATCCAACCACGTCCTGTTCAGACATCAACAGGTTTTCGGGAGGCGTTATAACCCTCCGTTGCATCGTCAACAGTGCTTCCGCAACACCGGAAAACGGGGGAGCCACCAAAAAACTTACCTGTCGATTGTGGACACCTGACTGACGAAGCGCTTCCAGTTGTTCATTCAGAGCTTCGGCTAACGGTTCTGCGCCAGGCTCAGGCGCATACTTTTGCAGCTTTTTCGCAGATAAAGCGGGCAAACCATCAAGGCTTTCGAACGCCAGGCCTTCAGGAGTAATACCTTCTCGTAGTTGGTCCAGAATATCCGTGAACCAAACGCTCAATGTTTTGTGTACCGAGACTTCTGGCGAGGTCCACTGCTCCAGCGGAATCAGCCCACCAGGCAGGCAGGGCTGACCTTGATCCGTTTCCGTTGTCAAAGACTCACTCCTACCGGTTTATTCGGGAATCAACCACGTCACGGTTGACGACAAAGCCAGCCTGTCGTCACCCTGAAGCTCTTCCATCATGGCAGAAAAGCGCTCGCCAAACCCCCAGGGCGGGTTAACCACTAACACCCCAGAACCAACCATACCCCGCTCGGGAGGATGTTCCAGCATCACTTCGCTACGCAGAATTTTGCGAACGTCGCCGTTTTCCAATGCCGCAAGCAATTGCTGTTGCAGGCCGCTGGTAAGTATCGGGTACCAAACAAGATAGACCCCATGGCGGCACTTTTTCCATGCCCGGGTCAATGTTTTAGCTACGGCTTCGTATTCACTTTTCACCTCATACGAGGGATCAATCAACGTGAGAAGCCTGGGTTGATGTGGCGGCAGGTTCTGCAATAACCCTTTAAGCCCGTCCTCATGCAATACCCGGATGCCAGCCGTTTTAGCCCAGGTATCCAGATGCTGGCCTTCGGCTGGATGTAATTCGAAGGCAGTAATTGAGTCCCCTGCCCGGCCAAACTGAGCAAACCATGCGGGCGAGCCAGGATAAGACGTCAACGCTTGTCCTGTTTTATTAAGGTATGACAAAGTTTCCAGCATGGGCTGCCAGTCTGGTGACTTCAAACTGTCTTTGAAGTCCCACAAGCGATGAATTCCGGCATCGGCTTCTGCCGTTTTTCTGGCTCGTTCTCCAGTCAGGTCATAGAGCGCGCTGCCCGCATGGGTATCAAAACAGGCTATCGGGGTTTTCTTGGCTTGCATCATGGCCATAGCCAACACCAGTGCAGCGTGCTTCTGAACATCGGCAAAGTTGCCGGCGTGAAAGGCGTGAAGGTAACTCAGCATAACAGGCTCCCGGAATCAGGGGCCCATTAAGCCGCAGTCATCCTGGCCACGCAAGTGGTGTCAGAAATCGAGACCGAGCGTCAGCCACAGTTGCCGGCCAGGCTCAATGCCCGAATCCCCTTCAGACACGGTGTAAACCCGATCATCCAGCACATTTTTCAGTTCCGCGCCGGTCACCAGAAAGGCATCGCCCGCTACCGGTATACGATAGTTGATGCCAAGATCGAACAATAATGTAGCTTTTCGTTCCTCGTCTTCATAAACGGTCAGGCGCTCGCGGATGACTTCCCCTCCTCCGTTGTCGATCAGACCACCATCAACCTGGCTGCCAGTTCGTTTAATCTGGTCATAGGCACCGCGATATCGAGCGTTAGCTGTTGCACTTAGCTGTTCCGAAAACCGATGGGAAAGCCCCAGGTTAACAACGATCGGCCTGTTGAAATCACTGCGCAGAATATCCAGCTCACCATAGGGAATACGCTGTCCCTCGTAGGAGACATACTCAGAGGGCGAAGTGTCATCGATAGGGTCATCATAGTCAGCATTATTGGTCTCTGTTTCCGACCATGTACCATGCAAACTCACGAGTGTATTGCCGTAAACGGCATTCCAGCCAACAGACACCCCCAGATACTCACTGCTACCGTCGTTGTTCATTATGTAGTAGCGATAGCCATCTTCCTGTGTCTCAGTCTCGGTTCGGGCAAACTCATCCTGATTATCCCGATTGACCACCTTCACGATCATCACACCGCCCAGCAGGGCTTGCTCCAGGCCAATCACCTGTTCGTCGCTGTACGGTGTTTTCACATCGTCAAACACATAACGGTAATCACCCTGGCCCGACTCCCGCTCCCAGTCCGTCACAATATTCTGCTCGGTGCTTCGGTATTCCCGGTAGTAGGGCGATCGCGCCTCTCTCAGTTTGTAGGTGAGCAGAGCCGCACCGTAATACCGGTTGTAGCCGGCAATCAGCCGTGTACTGGCATCATCAAACACATCCAGTGTTGCCCGGGTGCGGAACGCCAGGTCATGATTTTCCAGAAAATCATTGTAGTCATAACGCACGCCCAGGGTTCCACTCAAACGGCCCCATTCCAACGTACTTTCGGCAAAAAGTGCTGCTTCATTCAGATGCACCTCAGTGTCGTCTGCGTCATAGACTCTGCGACCGGAAAAGTACTGCTCTTCCTGTACACAGTCTTCGGTGATGCCACGACACTGTACATCACTATTAACCACAGCACTGTCGTAAACAAACAGAGTTTCATCACGCTTATAACGATAGCTGCTCCGGCTGATCTCAGTTCCGGCTTCATGGCGCATTTCAACGTTGCCCACGATGACGGGTAAGGTTTTGAGGCGGTAAACTAATGTGCTTGATTCCTGAATCGTGTCCAGGTCACCGTAGCCACCCTCGCGGCTAAGCCCCACATCAGCCTCACGTCCCCACTGCCGGCTTCGGGTATTCTCCCAACTATAATAACCATTGGGAGCCTCCCGACTATTAACGCTTCGAGTCCAGCCCAGGTCGACCTCGTGCTCTACGACATCTCCAAGATAATCATAACCGGCTTTCAGGCTGTAACCGCCGCCTTCCACTGTGTAGTCACTACCTTCCACATCCGTCAGAAAACTTTCACTTTCAAAAGGCGCATAGGTGGCAGAAATATCCAGAACGCCATTAACGCCAAGAGCCGACGTCATTTTCATCAATACATTCTGATTACTTTGAACGCGGTTGCGGGCCTGGCCCAGAGTTACGTCCGGTGTTTCAGAGTAGGCCTGACTGATACTCGTCAGGATTCCCAGGGAATCTGTCAATGGTGTTGAGTAATGAAAATTTGCGCGATAACGCTCAAACTCCGGTACTGAAGGGGGTGTTGGCGGAAGTGTCTCAGATTCCGGGTCCCATTCACGAGTGAATGTTCTGAATTCAGTCCACTCGCTTCGGGTACCACTAATACTCAGTTTACCCTCCGCCTCACTGCCGGCTCTACGGGTGCGGGCATCCACAACACCTCCCGTAAAGCCGCCATAAGCTGCAGGTATATTACTGTCGTAGACCTTGAGTTCACCAATCAGATCGGCATCCAGGAACAAAGATTGCTCATGGCCACCAACGCCATCAATGCCCGAGCCATCACTAGCCGAAGCCGGATCCAGACGATTAGTATTGCCCAGCCCATCCACCACAAACCGGTTTTCATAAAACCGGCCACCAGAAATCGAGACAGACTCAGGCTTCAGATCAGTCAGCCCCTCAACGCCGTCACTATCCTCACTGAACTGGATACCCGGAACCAGTTTCAGCACACCTTCAAGCCCCCCATCGGAGGAACCAAACTGCTCGATGTAGTCCCGCTCAAACGTGTATTCACCACTGCCGAATTCGCCTACACCACCAGGATTGCCAACAGGCGCGGTTATGAGGAGTTCAGGTAATGTCGTGGCCGATGAAGAACCGCTCACCGAATCTTGAGCCATCGTCCCCTGAGGCAAGGCCAGGCTGGCCGAAAGCAGCAATGCAGGCAGTTTTTCTCCTCCCGCACAACGATACATATGGGAAGACCGTAGGATAGAGTTATTCATTTCCAATCCAATGTAACGACACCTGCCACTGACGCTGATAGCGTTGGTCCGGCCGCGCCGGCAGAGCCAGAGTCCCCCGAAGAACCGCCTCCGCATCCGGACATCGTGAATGCCGTCAATCCTGTAACCAAAAAAAGCATCAGCCGTTTACG